>JAJDBX010000010.1 GCA_029261135.1 Nitrospirota bacterium | reverse complement strand
AATAACACACCATGCGGCACAACGACACCCACGCGGCCATGCCCTTCCGTTGTTGTTTCCACCATGTGTGAGATAAAGGCATAGTCAGCCTTACTTTTAGGTGGCACGCCACGATGCCAGCGGTTATAGGTTTCGGATTCTTTGCCTGCCTGGTCAGCGCCCCATTTATCCAGTGAAAATGGCGGATTGGCAACGACAACATCAAACTTCATCAGCTTGTCATTTTCAAGTAGCCGAGGCTCCAATAAGGTATCGCCACGTTCAATGCGTGGATTGTTTACATCGTGCAGGAACATATTCATCATACACAATGCCCAGGTACTGTTGATGGCCTCCTGGCCATAAAGCGAATAATCAGCTTCACCCACTTCCTTGGCACACTTCAACAATAGCGAACCGGACCCACAGGCCGGGTCACAAATGCGCTCTCCGGGTTTTGGTGCTAATAATTTGGCAATAAGAATGGAGACTTCCGGCGGGGTATAAAATTCCCCCGCTTTTTTGCCTGCACCTGCGGCAAATTTACCGATGAGAAATTCATAGGCATTGCCGATGACATCCAGATTACCAATGCGAGATGGTCGCAGATCCAAGCGCGGATCAGAAAAGTCTTCCAGTAAATGTTTTAGAATATGATTACGCTTGCGGGTATTGCCCAAACGTGATTCGGAGTTGAAGTCCACATCTTGGAAGACATGCAGCAGTTTTGTCTTGTTCACCATTTCCAGGTGCTCCAAAGCGATGTTAATCAACTCCCCTACATTCGACGCTTCTCGATGTTCATAGAGATAGTCGTAAGAACTTTGATCCGGTAGAACAAAGCGCTCGCGTTCCATCCGACGAAGGATGCGTTCTTGATCGCCCTTGTATTGCTTCGAATATTGATCGTAGTGATCCCGCCAGAAATCTGAAATAAACTTCAGGAAAAGCATTACCAGGATGTAATCTTTATAGTTCACCGCATCGACTGTCCCTCGAAAAGAGTCACAGGCCTTCCAGAGGATATCGTTAATTTCTTGCTGGGAAACTTTTGTTGTCATATGTGTTTCTCCTCGAAATTTTTTTACATTGGCTGACGAAGCTGGACAATGAGCGCTTGCCCTATCGCACGATGTAATTGTTCAGTCGATGCTATTAGTGCCTGTCGCAACTGTCGTTCTTTTATCATTAGATTTCCCAGGCTTGCCAGCTTCTCTTGTGTTGCCATATCGGGACATGGTATTTCAAGATCACCCAACATAGCTCTTTGAACGATGGGTGTGCCTGCACCCGTTCTGATCTGGCCAATTTGAGCTTGGATAGGCGCTTGATTTAAACACCAGGCGAGGTAATCTGGATTTAATTCTGCTTTTGCCCGCAAAATATAAAATGTGCCGGAAGCGACAGTTTTTTCGGGGACATCCTCAATTTTTGAAGCGCAGTTACGGACACCACGCGAGATAAACAACACGTCACCCTGCTGGACGATATATTTCTTTACCGACCCTTTTGGCGTCATGCGTAGCTCATCGTTTGCGCTGTATGTGTATGGGGTACAATCATCAAGATGCTTGGCCATAATGATCTGATAGATGCCCTCAGGCTCGTGCTCCGCACGAGCCTTGAGGGCATAGCCAGGTAAAACTTCTGCACAATCAGTTATCCGTTTCATTTGCGCATTCATGGCTATTCAGATCGCCTTAGTCATTACAGACCGGATTGTAATTGACAACCAAGTCACGTTCCTTTGCCAACTGGCTGGCGGCGCTGGAATCAAGGTGGATACCGATATGCGTTTTGCCATTGCGGTCAAAACAGCCTTGTTTGTGGTGGTTTTCAAAACGGGTGCTGAGGTCGCTCGTTTGTCCTATATACAAAGTGGAATAGTTGTTCGCGTTTCGATTCAACACGGCATACACCGCACCAAGTGACTTAAAAGGTGCTCTCCATGGGTATACATCAAAATTGTAGCTAATTCCAGAACTTCCCTTTAATAAAATAGTGTCTACTTTCGACATTTCTTTCCTCCAAAGTTAGCGCAGGGATTGTCATTAACATCAACTTGGAGTAGACTTCACGTGCTGTATCAAGCCGCTTTAGCTGATGTTTAGGCTTTGGCCTGCTTAGTTAAAGTGTCTAAAAGCCCGTGTGACTGCACGGGCTTTTTTTATCAGAAATTCTGACAGAAGAAGCCTATTACTTTAAAATATATAAAGTCAAGTATTAATTAGACGAATAATATTACTCTAACATATATCAGTTAATCTTGAAAATATCCCTGGACATGAGTCGATAATGTCGCTTATCTACTCCGAATACCCACAGTTCGGCGCGTTTGGCAAATAAAGAAAATGGGTAATTAACCTTTATTATTAAAAATTTGACTTTGAATTTTTTAGAAGAGGATTTTAAATTTTTGGCTGAGTGTGCTGCTTAAAGGGTGGAAGATCAAGAACTGGTGACGCTGAGGATTTTTAACAACCTTATTATCTTTTATTAGAACGCTTAATTATCGTAACCGCTTATAAAGCAGTATCGTTTTCAAAAAAAAAACTGACACTTAAATTTTGATATGTTTAGTAAAAAAAGAAAGAGGGGCCAAGCTGCTTTCTGTTCCTAATTAATCCGAAGTTATAGATGGAAACACTTAGTAAATCTTAGATCAAATCTAAATCAAAACAGATCAATGACTTTCTGCGACACAAACTCGATTCCGGCCGCTGTCTTTTGCCTGATACAAGGCACCATCGGCGCGCTTAATCAAGGACGTCTTATTTGTTATAGTTTTATTCATTGTTGCCACACCGAGACTGATTGTTATTCTTAATGGTTTTTTCTCGGTCTTGAAATCATACTTTTCAGTAATATCCCGGACGCGTTCCGCAATTTCAATGGCATCTTGAATGTTTGTATTGGGCGTAATGATAATAAACTCCTCTCCGCCATAACGTGCAGGAAAATCAACCTTTCGAATGCCTCGATTAATAATCTCGCCCATTTCCTTTAAAATACTGTCCCCTTGTACATGCCCGTAGGTATCATTCACGGATTTAAAGTGGTCAATGTCCATTAAAATAACGGAAAGTTCATTACCGAACCTTTTTGCCCTGACAAATTCTTTTTCTAAAGTTTCTAAAAAATATCGTTTATTGTAGAGTTGTGTCAGTCCATCCGTAATCGACAATTCTTTCGTTTCATCATATAAAAGCATCAGCTTAAAAACCATAGAAAAATCATGAGCCAACAAGTAGATAATATCTTCAGTTTTTGACGCAAAAGCATTTTTCTTTGTAGAGAGGAAGGAGAGATAACCAATACATTCATTATGGATATTCAAAGGAACAATCAATTTAGAGAGGATTTTTCCCTTTGCTTTGTTATTGATCTTCAGACTCCCTTTAAATAACAAAGTCTCAATACTGGTTTTTTTCTTACTCTCATCCGTGATTTTTATAATATCTTCTTTGATCTTTGACAGCTCTTTATCTGAGAGGGCTTGCTTCAGATCGTAGTATAACTTGGTCCCCTTTCGGTCAAAAAGACAGAGACACAAACAGGAGTAATCAACCAGGCTGCTGGCAAGGTCGATCACTTCTTTGAGAAGGTCTTCTTTATCGTGAATATAATTGGCAAGTAACCTCGCTTCGCTTGCAAGGGTCGATTCAAAAAGTAATTTATCTAAAAGGCGATTAACATTCGTTTTGATTGATTTCCATTCTGTGCTTTTATTGTTTGTCAGATTGACATCTTTTTTGATCTGTTTATTTTTTTCGGTATTTTTAAGGATTTTACGGATCGTCAGTCCTAAATCTGTTAAATCCGATTTTTTTACAATGTATTGATCGGCCCCTGCTCGAATCCCCCAAAATTTATCTTGAGGTTGACTTAAACTGGTCAATAGAATAATGGGGATGTGAGCGGTTTTTGGATCACTTTTTAAAAGGCGGCACAACTGGTAACCGTTGAGTTCCGGCATCATCACATCCGAGACAATAAGATCCGGTTTGTCCAAAAAGGCACGACTCACCCCTTCTATCCCGTTTTCTGCCGTTAAGACCTCAACTCCCATTTTTGACAAGGCCATCTGCACCATCGTCAGCTGGGTCTTGCTGTCATCAACAAGCAGTACCCGTTTTACCTGCGCCATCCCATTGACCTATTCTCAGATATCACCATTAAAAACACCTATCCAATAAGACGTTTAATCGTGTTCATGAGGTTCGTTTGCTCAAAGGAACTTTTGACAATGTAGGCATCAGCGCCCATTTCTATTCCTCTTTTTTTATCTTCCGAAGATTCTAAAGCACTCATAAGAATAACCGGAATATTTCTGTAGCGCTCATCTTGCTTAACACGTTCTGTAAACTCAAGTCCATCCATACTTGGCATCTGAACATCGCTCACAATGATATCAAAATTTTCGCCTTGAAGTTTTGATAATGCGTCTTGCCCATCGACTGCAATGGTCACACGATATCCATAGGATTCGATGATATTTTTTGTCAATGTCCGGGTCATGACCGAATCATCAACAACCAGCACCGAAACACCTCGTATCGACTTTTTCTTTTCAACTCTCACTTTGATTTGTGAAATTCCTCTTAAATGTACGGTATTGATCATATCTGTCACATTTAAAACAGGAGCGATTGTGCCTTCCCGCATGATCGTCACACCCGATATATTTCGGATTCTTTTCATGTATGGCCCCAGCCCTTTCATCACAATTTCCTCTTCTCCTAAAAAATCATCCATTCCAAATGCAGCCAGCATATTTCCTGTTTTTAGTATGGCGACAGGTCTTTTTTGAATAAAACGATGATTCGCATCATCTTCAGAAAGTTCGAGTACGGAAGAAAGCCTCACATAAGGAATATAGGAACCGGAATAATGTATTGCGGGATAGCCTTCAACAATCGGCAAATCATGTTCAACCACTTTAATAATTCGCTCGACCATGTCTACAGGGAGAAAAAATGTTTCCCCAGTGGCAGAAATCTTTAAGGATTGTGTCGTGCTCAAGGTCAGAGGAATAATCATCGTAAATATACTGCCCTTCTCGGACTCCGTTTCGATATCTATTGTACCGTTGAGTCTTTCGATATTGGCCTTAACCACATCCATACCGACCCCTCTTCCTGAAATATCGGTAACAATGTCACTGGTCGAAAAACCCGGATGAAAAATCAGATTCAATATCTGTTTTTCCTTCATTTTACTGATATCCTCTTGGGTATAAAGTGATTTTTCAATCGCAGATTGCATAATATTTTCAAGATGAATCCCCTTCCCATCATCAGAAACCCTGATTACGGCATTGTTTCCCTTTTGAGTCGCTTCAATTTTAACCAAACCGGCTTCTGATTTTTTCAGTTTAATCCGATCTTTTGGCAATTCAATGCCGTGGTCGATACAATTACGGATAATATGCATCATAGGGTCTTTAATCTGCTCAAGAATATACTTATCAAGTTCAATCGCGCCCCCAGAAACTTCCAGTTTTACTTTTTTATCCACTGAAATCGCCAGGTCTCTTACCATCCTCGGAAAGGGATCGAGTACTCTTTGGAAAGGAAAAAGCCGGGTCTTCCTCACATCATCCTGCAATCTTTCAATGATGATTGAAAACTGTCTAAAATCATCAAATAAAGATTTATGTAAAAACTCTAATCGATCAGAAATTTGAGAGAGGTTTCCACCCAGTTCTAGAAGAAGTGAATTTTGACCGTCCCGTTTGTGTGCATCGAGATGATCATCGGGGTGACGATTTGCTTTATTGAATTCGATCATCTTACTTTTAACGTCACGACTCATGCCGCTATAGTCATTGATAATGGACTGCGTATCGGCCAATCGCTGACGAGCCTTTAATTTCATAATCAATAATTCTCCGGCCTGTCCCATCAAACTGTCCAGCTTATCAGAACTGACACGCACAGAACTTTTCATGGTCTTGGACAAGGGAATTTTTTTCTTTTTGAGCACTTTTTCAGACTCAGATGTTTTGCTAAGTGTTTTTTTATCATCAACGGGACTGATCCTTGACTCCCGTTTTTTCTTTGTTTGTGGGCTATTCTTCGATTGAGCAAGCGTCACTTCTTTTGTGAAACGATCTATTTCACTCACAATCTGTTGATATTCTACTGGAGGTTTAATTCTTTTTTCCTTTTCGATATGCGTAATAAATGTCTTGAGCAAGGACGCCGCTTTGATAAAAAGATTGACGCGTGCGGATGTGATTCGGTCTTCACTATTCAGAAGCGCTTGAAAACATTTTTCCATTGAAAAAGAGAGATCCCCCATTTCAAGATGTTTTACAATTCTCGCACTTCCTTTTAAAGCATAGGATTGTTCAAAAACGTTCTTAATTTCTTCAAGATTGTTCGGATTTTTTTTAATTTCATTCAGACTATCGATCAATATTTTATGGGCGTCATGCGTCTCTTCCGAAAAAAGACTTAAATCATTTTTTATCTTTTGTTTTTTCTGTTGTTTTGTTTTAGATGTCTTTATATCTTTTTCTTCTTGAACAGCAATTGTCTCCTTGGAGACTTGGGTTAATTGTTTCAGAATCTTTGAGGTATCCTCATCACTTTCTTCCCCTCCTTCGGAGATATTTTCAACAATACCCTCAATCGTATCTAAGCCTTTTAAAATCAAGTCACTGATCTTAGGTGATAGTTCTAACTCATTATTTTTAATTTTGCCCAGAATAGTCTCCATGTGATGGGCAATACCTTCTATTGTTTTGAAATTAATCATCCGCGCCGCACCTTTTAAGCTGTGCGCTTCTCGGAAAATTTCTTCAATAAGATCAGCCTGGTCAGGGTCTTCTTCTAAAGAAATCAGCGCCCTATTCAGGTTTTGAATGTGTTCCTCACATTCAATTCTGAAAATCTCAAAAATCTGATCGAATTCTTCTTTATTGAGATCCATTTGATTCCCCAAATTTATTCTTTGTCTGAAATCTCTTTAATCTCTTTAATCTCTAGATTATTTTTTACGATCAATTTTTGTAACTGTTGAATAGAAGCCAGTGATTCTCTGGTCGCGATTGCTGATTTTTGCATGCCTTGGTTGATATGCCCCATCGCCTCTGCCACTTGTTCATTCGCCAGTGATTCTTGTCGCGAGGCGATGGCAATTTCGTTTGCGGCACCGGCTGTGGCACTAATCGTTTCAATCGCTGCATTGATGGTCTCACCCGCTTTCAAGATATGATGTACACCCATATCCACTTTTTTCCCGCCCTCTTCCGTGGTCATGACGGTAGAATTCACTGAATTCTGAATTTCTTGAATAAGCGATTCAATCTTTTCCGCGGCCTTTTTACTTTGATCCGCAAGAGAACGGACTTCAGAAGCCACTACCGCAAATCCTTTTCCATGTTCAGCCGCTTTGGCGGCCTCAATCGCCGCATTCACAGCAAGCATATCCGTTTTATTTGCAATATCTCCAACGACATTTATAATCGCACCAATTTGATTTGTATTTTCACTCAATGCGAGGACATCTTCGGCAATATCTGCGACTTTACTTTTTATTTCCGTCATTTCAGTGATACTCTCTTCTATCGCCTTTTGGCCTTCATGTGAGACGGAAAGCGCTTCTTGTGATTGACTGGCCAATGATTCGGCCTTTGACTTCACTTGCTTAGATGAGGCATTTAATTCTTCAATCGTCGCGGTAACTTCATGAACGGAAGATGCCTGCTCTGAAGTAATCTGATCCTGACTCGCTGCCACAGAAGAAATCGTTGAGATGGCTTCTGAAATCGGTTTAATCACCTCCCGATTAATAAGTAAACTCATGACAATACCAATAAAAATAATCATAATCACAGATGAAAGAATTGCCCAAGCGATATTTTTATTAATCGTATTAATCGTGGCCGTTTTTGAAATGGATATTTGAAGAATACTTCGAACGGGGTGATCTTCATATCCATGACATAAGATACATCGTTGGTCTTTAAGGATAGGGACAAGCCGGGTCTTGACAGATTCACCGTCTATTTCCTCTTCGTAAGAAACAGCACTCGAACTATCAACCACCTGCTGAAACTCGGACATGTGATCACTTGAAAAAGTTGTGGGTGTTTTGGGTTTCCTTCTTAAAGGGAATTTTTCAAAATTCAACCATTTGTTGACATCTTCTCTGGTGTCGTTATTAACAAATGCCGCAACACCATCTCTTCGATAATCCTTTAGCTCAACCAATCCATTCGAATGTTTTATTCCTTCAAGCCACCCGATTACGATTGGCGCATTCCCTGTGACCATCGCATTTTTAATGCCTTCAACAATCACGTTTGAGAGCAACTCTATATTGGCTTCTTCCGCCTCTTTAATATCTTTAATATTATTTCGAATTGAAAAAAAAGACATAAGTCCCAAGCCTATCGCAAGTGTTAATGCAATGATCACAATCAGCTTTCGCTGCATTGTGGTTTTAGAACCCGAAAATTCCTGTTTCACCTCACACCTCCGTTAAATTGGATGGATTATTCATATATTCAATATTAAGACACGTCTTCATTAATAAAGAGTCTTTTATCATTCAACATCTCCTCTGGATCGATGATGAGCAATGGGAGATTATTGATGAGCATTTCAGATTTTATGATTTTATTTTTATCGCGAAAAAATGTCGAAACAGGTTGAATATCGGGTTTGGCGAGTTCAAGTAAATTATCCAATTGATCAATCATAATCCCTGCTTTGGCATCCTTGTATTCGACGATCAGTATTGTATAGGTCTTATCTGCCTCAATTGCCTCTCCTTGCCCCTGTGCTTCAGTCTCACCACTAAAGTCTTTTGACTGAAGGCCAAACAAAACCCGTAAATTCACAATACTGAGGACACTTCCTCTGTAATTAATGAGTCCGGAAAGAATCTTCGGTGTGCATGGAATTCTTGTAATTCGGCTCACTTCATAAACTTCCTGAAGATATTTGACTTCAACACCAAATAATTCTCCTTCAATATAAAAGGAAATCATATTCAGTAGATCTTTATCTTCTGTCGTTGTTCCCTTCTCGAGTCTTAAGTTATTTGCACGCTCTTTGAAAATATGCTCTTTTTCATTGGTCGAAATTTTCCTAATTTTTTGGGACATTTCGCGAAGGGATTCAGCTCTCGCTTTAAAATTTTCCCATACCACTGCCTCGCTTCGATCTGTCTTATTCAAAGCCATATCAAACACCACTTAAATGAAGATTAAAATTTGTGAGAACATCCTCGGAGATATTTAAAATCATTTCTAAATTGATCAAGGTAATTAAAGAGGTTTCTAATTGAAAAACCCCAGAAATATATTGAATATCAACACCCTCAGTGACTGTCGGTGAAGACATGATGTCTTTTTCCAGAACATCGACGACAGAAAGCACTTTATCAACAATCAAGCCAATGGTTTTATCATGATATTTGATCACAATGATGTCATTCGATAACTCATAAGCTTCTGCTTCTATCCCAAGTCGTTTTCTGAGATCAATAATGGGCAAAGCACACCCTCGTAAGTTAATCATTCCACAAAAGAATGACGGCAGTTTTGCAAGAGGGGTAATTTCAGGTAAAGGAATCACCTCTTCCACATGACTCACATCAAGAGAATAATGGACATCCTTTAAAGAAAAAGTCACGAGTGTCATGATTTAATCGCTTCCAAATTTAATAATTTTTGAAGCACACCCACAGCCATAATTTCCGTTTCAAAAATGAGCTCTTCAGCTGAATCAGAAGTCAATAAGGCTCTTGCTCTTTTAAAACAATCTTCAGCCTCTTTTGGCAGTGTCATTAAGTTATAAATGTTACCCATTGCAAAATGACCGACAATAAAACCCTGATCGATGTAAATCGCTTTTTTGATCATATCCATCGATTCATCTAACATTCCCCTGGCCATGAAAATTGTTGAAAGCGTGTAATAGGGTTCTTTAAATAAAGCATCAATTTTAATGGCTTTTTTAGACCAGTACTCGGCCGCTTCAAAATCACCTCTGTTGGCATAGATATGAGAAAGCATCCAAGATGCGCTGGCGTTAAGCGGGTTAACAGACATAATCTTCAAAAAACGACCAATGGCCATGGCATAATTTTTTTCAAAATAAAATTGTACCGCATCAATAAAAACATCCCGATTCCCAACGAAAGAATCATTTTTTTTCATCGGGGTTGCTCCCTTGAAGTGCTCTGAAGAAACACGGGATTTATTTATCTTTTGACGGTTTATAGTGTTTTTTTCATGATTGTGATCCGCGCGCTTCGTGAGTCTTTTGTCGGGATAAGGTGCAAAAACTTTTCCAGAGTCATAATCTATCAACTTCTTTTGATAAATAATTGCCTCTGGAAAAGTTTTTGCTTTAAAGATACCGTAGGTTTCAGCAGAGTGTTCTGCACCTCCTACAATTAATGCACCCTCTTCGTCTAGTACATTATAGAATTTTGATGCAAGGGCAATGCTTGTCTTCTGCTCAAAATAAATCGTGACATTCCTGCAAAAAATAATATCGAATTTCTTACGATTATTTCTTGCCTCCGGTGGAAGGTCAGAGATGAGATTATTTTTTTTAAAAGTGACGAGAGATTTGTAAGCGTTTTTAATCTTGTAATAATCGCCATCGTGGTCAAAAGCGCTCGAAACGACATCACCCCCAAGCCCTCGAAATGACCATGGACGATAGACCCCTTTCACTGCACTTGCTAAGGCCACTTCGTCAATATCTGTTCCGACAATATCAATATTCCATCCATTTGTTTGAGACAATAGTTTTTTTAAAAGGATTGCGATAGAATACACTTCCTCGCCCGTAGAACAACCTGCACTCCAAATTGAAATGCTTTTAGATTGGGGCAATTCCCTCTCTATAATCTTGGGCAAAATATATTGTTCAAGACAATCAAAATGGGGTTTTCCACGAAAAAAATAGGTCTCATTTGTTGTAAGCAGAGAAATCATCGATTGAAGATGAATCGACCCTTCTCTTGATTTTAAATAAGGAACATATTCATCAAAACTTTGGAAATTTTCTTTTTCCAAGGCATTCTGCAGGACGTTTTTAATGGCATAAAATTCAGATTCTTTGAATAATATACCTGTATGCATTTGAATAAAATCTCGAAAAAGCAGAATATCCTCTCTTGTCAAAACAATATTCATGTCACTTAACATTATACCTCGACTTAAAATAATCGTCTGTTTATTGACACATTATTTTATGATTAAGCACTGGATAAGATCCAACTTGGTTTTTGGGGCAACAAAATCTTTATTCTGCATTTAAAATCCTAATATTTTTTGGAAATTTCCTTAAATTTTCGACTTAAAACGCATCAAGAGAACAAAATCGTCATTGCATTAGAAAAGCATTTCAAAATGCAACAGCAAACAGCCATAGCCAACACAAAGCCCCACAAGGTTATCGGAAACTTTTCAAATAACTTTAGGTAGCACTAATTCACTCAAAATAAACCCTCTGTCCAATAAAGGCTCTTTCCTATTCATTTGCTTTATGGTATTCAATACACAGACCCTATTTGAAAGGAATGTCTTAATGCGTTTTCAATCATATTTAGTCTTTTCGATTCTATTGATCTCTTTTCTTCCCGCCACAGTCACTGCTGAACCCAAGCAACAAACAATCGCTGCTTTAGTTCAACGAGCAGAACAAGGGGATGCACAATCTCAATTTATTTTGGGCTTGAAGTTCGTAAACGGGCAGCTCCAACCCAAAAGTTATATTAAGGCAAAACGTTGGTTTAGAAAGTCGGCAGCACAAGGCAATGCCGATGCTCAAGTGAACCTTGGCGTTTTGTACTATCTGGGCTTAGGAACGACACAAGATTTTAAGAAAGCCAGACAATGGTATTTGAAGTCTGCAGCACAAGGCAATGCCGAAGCACAATACAACCTCGGATTATTGTCGGTTAATGGAGAAAGCATCGCAATCGATTTTAAAGTGGCCGCCGAGTGGTTTCTCAAATCTGCAGAAAATGGGAATGCAAAAGCCCAAAACTCTCTGGGGGTGATGTATTTTCACGGCAAGGGCGTCAAAAAAGACCTTACAGAAGCTTATATCTGGATGAACCTTTCCGCCGCTCAGGGCAATCAACAAGCCATAAAAAACAGAACCCAACTCATTACACAACTTGATCCAAAAATTTTACTGGAAGCCCAGGATCGTTCTAAAGAATATTACGAAAAATATGTCAATCCCTTTCAATAACCCATCTGAGTTTAACCTAGAATGAAACGACCTTTTGCATGAAACATGCAAAAATCTCTTGGCTATCAGGTCAGCCCTTTAATCTTCAGTTTTTTGACATCTATTTTTCTCGTGAAAATGGGATGGCTGAAAAAGAATATGTTTTTTTACACAACAATCATCTGCCGGAGCGCTGGAGAGGAAAAAAGCAGTTCGTCATTGCTGAAACAGGTTTTGGATCCGGACTTAATTTTCTGACGACAGTTCATCACTGGTTAAAATCTAGCAATGACACTGCGTGCTTGCAGTACATCGCCATAGATAAATTCCCCTTAAGCCAAGAAGATCTACGACAAGCCCTTTCGCACTGGCCTCAACTTAATCACCTGCTTTCCGAGTTCATCCTCCATTACCCCCCTGCTGTGCCTGGATTTCATCACATTCCCCTCTTTAAGCACCGTGTTGTGCTCACATTTATTTTGGGCGATGTCGAAACAGGACTGAAGCAAATGAGCGCCAACGTGGATGCCTGGTATTTGGACGGGTTTTCACCAGAAAAAAACCCGGAAATGTGGACAAAACCTGTCTTTCAAAAAATTGCAGGACTCAGCAAAAAAAATACCAGCTTCAGCACCTTCACGGCAGCGGGTCTTGTGCGACGCGGATTATCCGAAGTCGGCTTTAATGTAGAAAAAATAAAAGGTTATGATCAAAAGCGTGAGATGTTGAGAGGGACTTTTTCAAAAGAAAGTGCGCCTAATCTCAAAACCCCCTGGTTTGAACTGCCACAATCAGAAGATAAAGTAAAACACGCGATTGTTGTTGGAGGCGGCATTGCCGGTATTACGACGGCCTGGGCCTTGGCACAGCGGGGTTGGCAGATTGACTTGATTGAACAGCGTGAGCACATCGCCCAAGAAGGCTCTGGAAACCCAGTCGGCCTCCTCATGCCTCGAATAAGTTTGGATGAAAGTCCAGAGAGCCAATTTTATGCCGCTGCTTTTTTCAAAGCCATTCGACAGCTCAGGGTTTTAAATAATGAAAATCCAGATATTCATTGGAATCAGGGCGGAATCCTCCAATTGGCCTCCAGCGCCCGAATCAAAAAACAAATTGATAAACTAAAATGTGACCCCGATTTTGTACAAGCCGTATCGTCGAATCAAGCCAGCAAACTCGCTGGGATTGAAATCCAGAGTGAAGCATTGTATTTCCCCATGGGGGGATGGCTCAATCCCCTGCGGCTCTGCCAATCTCTCATTCAAAATACATCAGGCCGAATTAAACCACATCTCAACACCCGGGTTCAGCATCTGCTTGCACGTGAAAATCAGTGGCAAATCTATAATCAAAACCATCAACTCATCACAGCATCCGAAACCCTTATCCTGGCGAATGCCGTTCAGGCAACACAGTTTGAAGCATTCGATTGGCTCCCTCTCAGCCCCGCGAGAGGTCAAATGAGTCTTATTCCGACAACAGCGGCCAGTAAAAATATTCGCTGCGCCATTTGTTATGGCGGTTATATCTTACCTGCAACGGAGGGGGAACATGTGATAGGAGCAACTTTCATCAGGGGGGATGGGCTTAGGAATTTAAGACAAGCAGATCAGGAAAAAAACCAAGAAAAATTAGAACAGCATCTGCCGACAGTGTTTGATTTTAAAACTCAGGTACTGAAAGGGCATGCGGCCGTCAGAGCACTCACGCCAGATAGAATACCTATAGTTGGTCCGGTACCAGATATGGATTTCTTTAAGGCTCAATATCATGACATTCAAAAAGGAAAATCCTTATCAACCTATCCAAGAGCACAATATTTGAAGGGTTTATATCTCAATGTCGGACATGGCACAAAGGGGCTGACCACTAGCTTTCTATCTGCAGAATTGCTTGCAAGCCAGATCAACAATGAGCCTATACCTGTTTCTATCAAAACACAACAAGCATTAAATCCTGCAAGGTTCATTATCCGCGCCTTTAAGAAATCAAAGGCCCAGTCTTAACCGCTGTTTTAATATAAACAAGTGTTTCGGATGAATAATGAAGTATAAAAAAAGGGAACCTCTTAGGCTCCCTTTTTTTATACCATATGAGGTGTTTATGGTGTCCGGTTTATCTCCTGCCTAAACTTCTTTCGTACAAGAGAACGAGCCATGCCTCTTCTTCGGTGATCACACTACCCACCATCGGCATCATAGCTGTACCAGGAATCCCTTTTTTAATAACCCAAAAGAGCTCCCCATCCGTTCTCATTGAATGAAAACCAGCGCTTGTGAAATTTCTGGGAGAAGGGTCAAGACCCGGTGCAGCTAATCCATCCCCCCGACCTTCTTTTCCATGGCAAGTAAAACATGTAGCCTGCGTTTGATAAAGCACCTTCCCTTTAGAAATATTCTCAGGAGAAGCTTCAAAAGGGTTTTTAAGCGCTTGTATCTCTTTTAATTTTTCTGCAGGCACCCGTTTATTCGATAAGTCCGCCTCAGCTGCAAAAGAAAGTGTCACGAGCAGTACAAAAGTCGGAACACTCCACCAAATCGCCTGTTTCAAATTGAACACACGCAAAAAACTATTTTTTGTCGTGAAGGCTTCTCTCATAAGTAATGATCAAAGCAGCTTCTTCTTCGGTAATAATACCCGGTGCGTAGGAAATCATTCCGGTTCCTTCAATGCCATTGCTAATGACATAAAAAAACTCTCCGTCTGTTTTCTTTTTCAAGCCGGGATTGTGGAAGTTTCTTGGAGAAGGATCAAGTGCTGCTCCAGCGACGCCGTCGCCTCTTCCTTCATTTCCATGACAAGTAAAGCAAGTGGCTTTACCTGTAAAAAGGGCTTTCCCTTTGGCAATGTTGGCTGCTGTTGATTTTTTAGGGTTCTTCCACTCTTTTGCTTCTTCCATATCATCAGCAGGAACACGCGGAGCTAATGGATCTTTCTCCGCCGCAAAACCGATTGCACTGGCTCCAAAAATTGACACAACTGCAAATGCTAAAGCTATCTTACCAAATTTCATTTATACCTCCGCCATTTCTAAATGATCTTATTGAAATTTATCGACAAAGTTGAATTGTATGTTTTCAAATGAGTTTATCTCACATAAAAAAACCGATACAGCAACTTAGGTAGCCCGCTACATCCCCAAGGTGTCATGATTACCTCATTCATTTTCATCTTTTTGGTTATGAGAATGAGTCTATTCGGGATAGCGACGCACACTATATAGATTGATTTACAAAACTGTCAAGTTTTTTTTTAAGTTGACACCCCATTCCTGGCTTCAGTAAAATGACGCCGCTTTCAATGGACATGACACATGAAAAAAATTCAGATTCCGACATTTATTCTTTTCCTTATTTCCGTCTTTAATTCAGGTTGTTTTCGTCACCCGCCAGAAGGCATGATTGCCATTCCTGCAGGGGAATTCATCATGGGAACGGATGCAGTCGACAAAAAAAACCTCGCCGCGGAACACGGCATCGTCAAGCCCTGGTTTGTGGATGAAGGGCCCGCCCACAAAGTTTTTCTCCCACTCTATTATATCGACCAATTTGAAGTCACAAACACACAATATGCCAAGTTTATTCTGAAAACAGAAAATGCGCCGCCGCCTTATTGGGAAAGAGGCACATATGCGCGCGGCACAGAATCTTACCCTGTGGTCATGATTCAGTGGGCTGAGGCACAATCCTATTGTCATTCAAAAAATGGTCGGCTTCCAAGTGAGGCAGAATGGGAAAAAGCCGCCAAAGGGATCGAAAATTTCCCCTATCCCTGGGGCAAAAACTTCAATACCCAAAAAGCAAACATAGGTGGATTGGCCGGAGACTTGACACCCGTTGGGAAATACCCGCAAGGGAAAAGCTCCTACGGGGCATTTGATATGATTGGAAATGTTTGGGAATGGACTTCTGACTGGTACCAGCCTTATCCGGGCAGCACTTACAAAAGTGATCGTTTTGGAAAGCAGCTCAAGGTCATTCGTGGAAACTCCTGGTCTTCCATCGGTCACTATCCGACCGAAATTCAACACGAACTGCTCAGGTACCATTCAACTGCAACCTTTCGACTTTTTGCCCCCCCTGACGCGACAATCAGCGATGTCGGCTTTCGATGTATGCGACCCGCTTGAACAGATGATTCCGCTCAAAGCTGAATCACTTCTCACCAAAACCCTATCTGCAAATAATCTCACTCCGATTGAAGTATTTCAAAAGATTGAATGGGGTGAACAAACTTTCCTATTACACGGATCGGAAGGAGGATGGTTTGATGAACACTACTCCCTTTTTGGGGGACAACCTTTTGGCACCTTTCAAAGTAAACAACAAATAAATCATTTTGACTGCTTCATCTCAGGGGAAACACAATCTTTTTCAAGCACAGGGGATCCTCTAATTGCCCTTCAAGGCTGGCTTGATCGATTCCAATTTAAAACAGATCGTTCGGAATTCCCCCATGAACTTCCCTTCGCCTTTGGCGGCGTGGTCGGTTTTTTTAGTTATGAATTGGCTCAACAATTTGAAAAATTACCCGAAACACAAGAAAAACCGGACCTTCCTGATATTTATCTCCTCTTTCTCAACCTCTATGTCATTTTTGATCACCGTCAAAACAAAATCCACATAATCTACAACCCTGCACCAGAAATTACTTTAGGAAAATCCGTCGAAGCTGTCCATCAAGAAGGTCTTGAAAAAATTGCATCCATCGAAAAACAAATCACGGCGCCCATACCGCCCACTCGAAATGAAACACAGACACTATCCTCACCAATGATTCAAACCGCAACAGCGTGCTCACAAGAAACTTACGTTAATATGGTGTGTGCCGCCAAAGAATACATTAAGGCAGGAGATATTTTTCAAGCCAATCTTTCTCATCGATTCAATGCCCCCTACGCCTCAGAGTCGATTTTCAATCTTTACAAAAGGCTTTGGGAAATCAACCCCTCACCCTTTGCATCCTATTTTAATTTTGGAAAGATTCAAATTGCTTCTGCCTCTCCAGAGCGCCTCGTTCGCATTATCAATGAATCTGACGGACAAGCCGTCGAAACAAGACCCATTGCGGGCACAAAACCACGTGGAAGCAACACAGTTCAAGACCATGCCTTTGTGACCGACCTTTTTCAAAGTGAAAAAGAGCGCGCGGAACATCTCATGTTGGTCGATTTAGAACGAAACGACCTTGGAAAGGTTTGCAAGTACGGTACAGTTTCAGTCCATGCGCTCATGGTACTGGAAAAATACTCTCATGTGTCTCATCTGGTCTCCATCATTAAAGGCGAATTACGGGAGAACATCTCCGCGCTTCAGGTGCTTAAAGCCCTTTTCCCCGGCGGAACCATCACGGGCGTTCCCAAGATACGATGCATGGAAATTATCTCAGAACTCGAACAAAAACCAAGGGGGATCTACACCGGTTCGATTGGCTATATCGGTTTTGATGGCGAGATGGATTTAAACATCGCGATTCGAACCTGGGTTCGAAATAAAGATGTTTTGTCCTTTCAGGTCGGTGCTGGCATTGTGGCAGATTCAAACCCAGAACAAGAATATCAAGAAACACTTCAAAAAGCCGCCGCACTCATAGAGGCCTTAAATTTACCGACAAACATAGGATAAACCCTATCATGTGGATTTATCTCAATGATCGATTTGTTTCGGAAGAGGAAGCCAAAGTATCTGTTTTTGACTATGGCTTCCTCTATGGAGACGGGCTCTTTGAAACCCTGCGGGCATACAAGGGTCAGATTTTTGCGTTGTCTCAACACCTCAGGCGCCTTTCAGATTCGGCATTGCGTTTACACATGTCCATTCCATCGCCCAAGCAACTTGCTCTGGGTCTCAATGAAACCCTCCAAAGAAATGTTCTAAAAGAGGCCATCCTTCGCTTAACCATTACCCGAGGTGAACACCAATTTCCCCTCCGACCCGATCTCTGTAAAAAAAGAACGGTCGTCATTACAGCGCGCCCTTTTGTTGGCCTTCACCCCAATTTGCATCAACAGGGGGTTTCCGCCGATATCGTATCTATCCCAAGAAGCAGCGCCACAGGGAAAGGGGCTTCCGTGAAATCACTCAATTTTTTAAATAATATCCTGGCAAAACTTGAAAAAAAAGAAGAAGACCTTTTTGAACGGATATTGCTCAGTGCAGAAGGCTATCTTTCGGAAGGGACGGTCAGCAACCTTTTTTTTATCGACCAAGGCATCCTCAAGACGCCATCACCAAAAACATCAATTTTAGAAGGGGTGACACGCAGTATTGTCATTGATCTCGCAAAAAAAGAAGGCATCACAGTTGAAGAAGGATGCTACCTGCCCCAAAGCCTCATAAATGCGGAAGAAGCATTTCTAACAAATACCGGGATAGAGTTACTCCCCCTTACACGGGTAAACGGTCACAAAATTGGATCTGGCATCCCAGGAAAGACCTCTCAATTATTACACCAAAAACTAAGAAATAAAATATTTGAAAAAATCAAATAAAAAATAGGAGGAAAGAAGCTTACGAAAGGTTTGACTTAGGCAGGGGCTCAACAGGTTTTGAACTGTGATCTTTTTCCACCTTGAGCTTAGAAATACGGCGACCTTCCATATCTACAATCGTATATTTATATTGGTCGTATTGAATAATCTCGCCCCCTTTCGGCATCTCCTGTAACTGCGCGAGGATAAATCCGCCAAGTGTCTCGTACTCAGCAGACTCAGGCACCGGTAAACCATAATCACTGCTTAAATCTCGAATACTCAAAGACGCATCAATCACCCATGAACCGTCCTTGAGTCGTTCAACAGAACGCCCTTCATCTTCATATTCATCCTGAATTTCACCCACAATCTCTTCAATCAGATCTTCCATCGTCACCAATCCTGCAACGGTTCCATATTCATCAATCACAATCGCCATTTGAAGACGACGATGTTGCAATTCCTTCAAGAGATGACTAATCATCATTGTTTCAGGGACAAAATAGGTCGAGTGAAGCAAACCTTTTAAAACAACCTCTTTTTTTGCGGAGAGGACAGAAAGAAGATCTTTGAAATAGAGTATGCCGATAATATTATTTAGACTGTCTTCATAAACGGGATACCTCGAATGGTTATGTTCAGAAACAAAGGTTAATATTTCTTGAGAAGGCGTATCCACTTGAATCCCGAGCATCTTCGGTCGAGCCACCATCACTTCCTTAACTGAAATATCGGTAAATTCAAAAATACTATGAATAAGTTCTTGTTCCGTCGCATCAAAAACGCCCTTCTCTCGCCCTTCTTTTAACAAGTATTTAATTTCATCTTCTGAAACAAAATTTCGGCTAAAAACCTTCCCACTGTCTTTACCGACAAAAATACGCGTAGAGGCTGTCAGTAATTTTACGATCGGTCGAAGTATTTGAGTTAAAAGCCTTATCGGCTTTGCCAGAGCAAGTGCGATTTGATCAGGATATTTTAAAGCAAGTGATTTTGGAACCAATTCCCCCAAAACGAGGGTGACATATGAAATAGATAAAACAACAACACCAACAGAAGCCAATTTGCCAAAAGAATTGAATAAAGGAATTTTTTCTATGAACGGTTGGATGGCCCCCACTGCAACAACACCACCTAGAGCCGCCGCGGCTGACCCTAAGAGTGTGACCCCAATCTGTACGGTCGCAAGAAAACGCTCTGGATTATTCTGGAGCGATTGAATAAATCCAGCATGCCGATTTCCTTCTTCAGAAAGTTCTTTGAGTTGGCTTTTACGAGCGGCGATGACTGCTATTTCAGCTGAAGAAAAAAAGCCATTTGCCAAGATTAGAAGAAAAATCAGGGTAATTTCAAAAAACATGTGCTTTTAACCTACCACAAAAAAAAAGTATCGGCAAGGTTCAACAGCCCACATCAATATTTCATTTCGAGGGTGTTCTTATTTTCTGATTACACGTTTTAAATCTATGATTGGATAAAAAATCGGTCTTTGAGAATCATACGGTCAAAACAAGTGCGTGCTTGAACCCTGAAAACCATGCTGCCGCCAGGCTTCATAAAAAACCACTGCCACAGCATTCGATAGATTTAAACTTCTGTTATTGGGAAGCATTGGGATTCGGAGCAAATGTTCAGCAGGAAGACGATCTCTTACTGCCTTTGGCAAACCCTCTGTTTCGGAACCAAAAAGAAGTGCATCACCCTTTTTAAAAGCAAGCTCGTGGTAATGACGTCGACCAAATTTAGAACAGGCAAGTAAACGGGTCGGGTTTTCAGTGCTGATGAAGACTTCCAAAGAAGCATGGACTTTTATACTTACAAACTCCCGATAGTCCAAACCGGCGCGAAGCAGCTTTTTGTCATCCAATTCAAAACCGAGGGGCTCGATTAAATGCAAATCAGCACCGCTATTCGCGCAAAGTCGGATAATATTCCCTGTATTGGGTGGGATTTTCGGTTGAAATAGGACAACAGGAAACATACATTTCACCTAATTGATCATATGATGCTTGTGATGCTCTCTGGGTTTATGCACCGTCAATGATGGCTTAGACACAGTGTGCAATCTGAATTTTTGTGGTGGCAGCCATAATACAGCCTCGCGCTTCATCTGTCGCTTTTTTACAATCCACCATCATTCTTTTACGTTTTGGTGCCATACGCCCTAACATTTTTTTTGTATGCTTTACGACCTCCACACATTGACTCACAGACACAGGTGCATAACTGCTACATCCTTGAAAAAGCAATATACTCACAAATAATGCGATAAGAAAATATTTTGATGGCTCTACCTTCATATTCCCTCCCTCTTGAACAAGTTTCGGGTAAAAATCTGCGCGCAAACGCCTCAAACTGATATCCTCGATTTTGTAAACAAAGGACTTACCCCTCTCTGCTGAGAGGACTCAAGATAAAAAAACCGCTATTTCATGCGCGATATGGAGTAATCAGATGTGTAGATTCATTCTATATTCAACTTCAATAATAGCAGTTTTACAGGGAAGTGCATTGAAGACCTATTGACTTTTTTTTACTGGAGATTCAAAGCCATTCTCTTGTTTCAATAGGGCATTCTTGAAAAATTTCTTGCCATATGCTTAAATGACCCCGATGATGGCTTATTCTGAAACGATAGACTATCTCTTTCAAATGCAGTCACATGGCGTCAGACCCGGCCTGGCTCGCATAACATCCCTGCTCTCCCTCTTTAATCATCCAGAACAGTCATTTAAATCGATTCATATTGCGGGGACAAACGGAAAAGGCTCAACCGCTTCAATGGTCGCCACCGTACTTCAGGAGTCGAAATATCAAGTCGGGCTTTACACCTCACCGCACATACTCGATTTCTCTGAACGTATCCAGATTAACGGGCGCCCTATTTCCCAAAAAGATGTCGTTCGGCTTACAGATTGTCTACGTGAAAAACTGGAAACCCGAACACCTCGACTTGCAAAAAAAATTAGTTTTTTTGAATTTACAACGGGGCTGGCCTTTATTTATTTTGCTGAAAAGAAAGTAGATTTTGCAGTTGTGGAGGTGGGCTTGGGCGGAAAATATGACGCAACCAATTTGCTCCGTCCACTGGTTTCTTCAATCACCAACATCGACCTTGATCACGAACAATATCTGGGCTCCACCATTTCTGAAGTCGCCAGTGAAAAAGCAGGCATCATTAAAGAAGCGGTTCCTGTCGTTTCCTCGGCATCACAACCTGAAGTTATTTCGATTATAAAAGAGGTCGCCCGACTCAAAAAAGCGCCCTTGTTGGAACTTGGAGGAAAAAAATCGGCCTCCCTCTTTTCTCTTCCAAATTCAAAAACATTGGCTGAGCCACTCAAAGTCCATTACTCAGGGATAAAAGAATACTTCATAGAGCTTCCTCTTTTGGGAAAACATCAAGTCGAAAACACGGCGACCACCATGGGCATCCTTGAATCACTTCAAGAACAGGGACTTCATATCTCTGAATCCGATATTATTGAGGGCTTAAAAAAGGTGAGGCTTGCCGGCCGGCTCGAAATTATCCAAAAAGATCCACTCATTTTGCTGGATGGCGCACATAACCCTGCAGGCACAAGAGCCTTAGGGGCCTTTTTAAATGAAATTGACCCTGAACATCAAGGAAAACATTGGCTCATTAGCGGGATCATGAAAGACAAACACATTCGTGATATGATTTCTCCGCTCATTTCCTGGACAGACGAATTCGTGCTCACACGTCCTGAAATCAAACGCGCTGCGAACCCAAAAGAAATAGGAGAAATCACCTCCGCTCTATTTAGAGAAGGCTTAAAAAAGCGGGGGCTCATTACAGTTCAAAAGACCGTTTCAGATGCCGTCACCTACGTCAGATCAAAAATCAAGCCTCAAGATATGCTTGTGATTACGGGTTCTTTTTATACCATCGGAGAGGCAAAGGGCGAACTTCAAGGCACTCCGCCTTCTCTCATTCGAGGATAGATGTCCTGCCGTTTCGGTGTTTTCCCATCTGAGGGACGTCCTTCTAAAAACCTTTCTGCATCTATCCCTAAGGGCCTTCGGTCTCTACGATATAGCTTGAAACTCTTTTTTTTTCTATTTTTCTGTTTTAGCGCAATCAAACTTGCTTCATTTGATTCGCACGCAGCCGAAATCTTCGGGAATAGCGAGGAACCCGTTTATCTAAAAGCAGACCGACTACAATACTTGAAAGAACTAGACATCTACTTTGCGGAAGGGCACACCGAAGCGAAACAAGGTTCCACCCATTTGAAAGCAGATATGCTCCGCCTAAAGGGAAAAACAGGAGTGGTTTCTGCGATGGGGCATATTCGTTATTTTGATGGCCAAAACAATATGGACGCAGAGCGGATTGAAATGAATCTCAATACAAAGCTCGGTAAACTTTATCATGGCAGACTTTTTATCAAAGAGAATAACTATTACCTAGAAGGGGATGAAATTATCCGACATGAAATCGACCGATTTGAATTCAAATCAAGCTCTTTTACAGCCTGTGATTGCCAGGAAAACCCGGCTTGGCGTATTCGCGCCGGGAACCTTGATTTAACGGTAGATGAATACCTGATCGCAAAACATACCCGTTTTTATGTCAAAGACGTCCCGATTTTTTATCTCCCCTATTTTATCTATCCAGCAACACAAAACCGCCAATCGGGACTTTTGATCCCCCGAATCGGTTACAGCAATAAATATGGTTTTCGATATAAACAAGAACTCTTTCTAGCCTTGGCCGAAAACCAAGATGCCACCCTCGAATTTGAAGATCGAGACAAAAAAGGGCAGGGCATCGGCCTTCAATATCGCTATGTTTTGTCCAAAAACGCACATGGAGAATTAAATGCCGATTTCTTTAAAGACAAAGAAGACAATGTGGATCGTTGGGAGGTGCGTTTAAACCATTTGCAGAAATTCTCATCACGGCTTGAAGGAAAACTGGACTTAAAATACATCAACCTCAACAGCAATCTAAGAGACCTCTCAAATCAGACCTCAGCCCGTGCGCAACAAAACATTGAATCGAATCTCTCCTTGACCTATCTGGGGGACAGCTCATACGCTTACCTTTTGGCCCGATACACACAAGATCTCACACAAGCGAGCAATAACAACACCCCCCAAAAGCTGCCGGAAATCGGATACAGCCTAATCGAATATCGTCCGGGCAATGCGCCCTTATATTTCAACTTTGACAGCACGGCGGTCAATTTTTGGAGTGAAGGCGGGCTGAATCTGATAAGGGTGGATCTCTATCCCAAAATCTCTTTGCCCATATCCCTCGGGAAAAAAGCCACACTCACCCCATGGGCCGCATTCCGCGAAACATGGTATCAGTATGGGAATCAGAACCAGGATGTGAACGGCCCTATAATCATTCCCGAGAACATCACGCTAAGTCGTAAAGTCGTCCCCACAGGCATCACGCTACGAGGCAATTCCGCCACCCATTGGGGCGAAACCACACAAAACATCAGCGCCGAGATCTTTTATGAAAAGATCGCCGTGAGGGATGAAGCCAACATTTATGAAATTGATGAGATCGACACCCTTCATGATCGACAAAACATCACAGCCACACTGATACAGCGATTCCTAAAAATAAATCGCAGAGGCATCCCAGAGGAAAAAGTCTCTCTCCGGTTCACAGAAACCTACCATCCCGATAAAATTTCTACTGAATCATTGAACAATGGACATCGTTTTTCAGATCTAAGGACAGAACTTCACCTACGGCCCTGGTCGCCTATTTCTTTAGAAGTGGATACTTTTTATGATCTCTACGATGGGCAGATCACTTCAGTGAATACCGACATCGACGTAAAAATGACGTCTTATGTCAATATTAAAGCCCGCCAACGCACAAGCCATGACGGCGCCCTCCCTAAAAAAGGAGATCTTTTTAATCCCTACTATCTAGGAGACCGGGAAACGGTCACACCGGAAGTCGATTTCTGGTCGGGAGAAGTGGCCCTGAACACGCCTTGGGGCCTCCAATACATCAACAGGGTTTTTTATGAGGCCGATCAGGGTGAATTGGTTGAGATTGATCATATCCTGACATACAATGCGCAGTGTTGGGGAGTTTCACTCTCTTATATTGAATTTTTTGACCGCACAGAATTTTCATTTTTAATCACGCTCAAAGGTCTGGGGGGGATTAGCCCAGAGCAATAAGAGAAGGGGATATGAAAAAAAAAGAAAACAATCACACCCCGACGATTTTTATCGTCTCAGATTCGACAGCAGAGACGGCTGAAAAAATATCACTGGCGGCACTGGCTCAGTTTTCAGATACCAAAACGGTTTTAGTGAGAAGACGCTACGTCCGAACCCAAGAACACATTACAGAGATCTTAAAAGAGGCCAAAGAAAAAGGGGCGCTGATCATTTTTACCTTTGTCGCAAAATCCCTTCGTCTAAAAATGCGGGAAATGGCACCCAAAACAGGCTTGCTTGCTGTCGATCTCCTCGGCCCTATTTTAACCGCATTGAAACACTTTTTAGATCGGGAACCCCAATCAGATCCGGGCCGGATTCATCGTATCGACACAGAGTATTTTGGGCGAGTTGAAGCCGTTCAGTTCACGGTGAAACACGACGATGGACAAAACCTTCAGGGGACGGGTGACGCAGACATCGTATTGGTCGGTCCTTCTCGAACCGCTAAAACCCCCCTATCGATCTATCTCGCTCGCTTTGGATTGAAAGTCTCCAATATCCCCTTGGTTTTGGATATCCCGATTCCAACCGTACTTGACGAGATCGATCAAAACCGCGTCATCGCGCTCATCATTGACCCCCACCGGCTCATGGAAATCAGGACGGCCCGCTTAAAGAAGCTTAAACAAAAGCAAAGCGATTACGCCAGGATTGATGCCATCGTTCAGGAATTGAACTACTGCCGGGAAATCTATCGGCAGCACCCTAAATGGGGGATCATCGATGTCACCGGCCGCGCCGTTGAGGAAGTCGCAACCGATGTGAGAGCCCTCATCCGTAAAAGAAACCTTCTGACTTAAAAGGTTCCATGATGAAAAAAATGAGCAGGCAGCCAGTACACCCCGGCAAGATCATTAAAGCGAATTATTTGGTGCCATTGCCCATTACGATCAAGGATATGGCAGAAACCCTTGGTGTATCGAGATAAACCTTGTCTAAAATTATCAATGAAAGAGGCGCTATTACTCCGGATATGGCTTTGCGCTTGTCTCGCGCCTTTAAGACAACGCCTGATCTTTGGCTGAATTTACAGAAGAATTATGATTTATGGCAAGCTGAACGTAGCTCGAAATCGTGGCGCACCGTCAAGGCCATTCCCTCTAAATTACTTCACTCCCATGGATAAAGATCGCCCGGTCTTATCGGGCAATGGTGATGGGACTTCTAAAATGAGGCTATTTCTATTAGCCTCATTTTAGAAGAAAAGAAAAAAGCAGGATCTCTGAATGAAACGCTGGCCAGTAATCTGGAAACACTTCACGAGGAGCAAATTTCAATCAATAAGAGTTAAAGTTTACTTGCCCCATTTACTTATACATACATTCCAGCCCCCCAGCCATCGCTTAATTCATTAGTTTCAACACCCTGGGCATTCAACTTGTTTGAAAAACTCGTCAAATGATCACTACCACACACAAATAGAACTGAGCTTTTTCCTGATTTCTTTAGATTTTCTAACCAAAAGTTTTCTCGCTTATCGGAAGTATCTATCCCCAGACTTTCTCTTTCTAGATTTGTGGCATCACAAAATAGATGTGGCTTTTCACATCGATGAGCCGCATCCCTAACTGTGCAACCTGTTGCATGATTCATTTCCAGAATCTCCTCAAAGAATTCTTCCGCTAATAGATCAATGTTCAATTCATTGGATTTTGTTACTAAGTAATCTTCTAAAGCTTGGATGTCCGCTTTCTGTTCTGGCCCCCAATTTGTTTTCGTGAACTGGATTTGATGATTCACACCGACTAGGTACACGACGTGCAAATTGTGATTCATTCTAAAAGCCTAACGACTTATCATAAGGTAAATCTCTTCACCTAAAGGGGGTATTGAAAAGATTAGAAATAAACAGGGCTATATTGCTCTGCTTCATCTGGTTAAATGAAGAAGAACTGGGGTCAAGTCTACGTTTGACTTTTACTATTGCAACATAGAAATCATTTTAATCGGTATCCGACAATAGTTTAGGGAGAAAGCTACCTCCTTTATTCCCGCCTGTTTGAGAACGCTATTCAGTGTGCCTTGCGCCAAATCGTCTCCCGGTTTGCCCGATACCGTGACAAGGCTTTTCTTTAGGGCTGATTTTTTGCCTTTCCCCGGCTAGCGAGAAACAGAGCCTCCGGAGATCACTGCTTTGCTTTAATCGCTTTGAAATGGCTTCCGGGCGCATGTCAACTTTCATCAATGAATTTCCTCAAATGTTTGATGTCATCCTGATCTTGTCCGTTTTGACGGAAAGATTTAAGTTGAATCAGCCCTTCGGGAGAAACAACGGGGAGTTCGCCCTGATCCCATCTTAAACGTTGTTTTGTTTCCCAAGCTTCTTTGATCTCGGGTGTGACCAGTAACATATCCAAGATCAAAGAATCACTAGAATCTTTCCTCACCTTCGTTAAACGATAGATTTGAATCGCCCCGTCTTTAAACTGCATGAGTCCTGCGTCAAAGGTAAACCCCAGATCCCTTGCGGTTTTTTTTGCTTTTTCCAAAGTTTTGGCTTCGATTAAAATATCGATATCAATCGTTGCACGGGGAAAAGCATAAACGGCCATTGCAAGACCGCCGCAGAGGGCATATTCGATATTTTCTTTTTCAAATTTTGAGGTGAGTTGGGTCAATTCTTCAAAAAGATCCATGATCGATTATACATGTTTTCTGTTTTAAAAAAGTACTTTCACCTCATCGTTCCCCTAGAGGAGGTTATTAATGAGAGACTTCCTTTTTAAAACAATATCTACACCCAAACCTCCATCCAGACAATCCCCTCCTAGTTTGTGTATAATTCTGCCTTCAAGATTCGCTTTTAGGTAAAACAAAAGAGGACGATTTTTCGGTTATGACAGGACGACTCTTTACGATCCTATTGATCTCAGTTGGCGTCGTGGTTTCCTTTGCAGGCTTTCCCTTTATTAAAGAAAAGGAGAACCCGAATTATGTTGACCGGGTGGGCATTATTGAAGCGACAGAGGTTTATCTCAGCACAAAAATCAGCGAGCGAATTCAATCGCTTCCATACAACGAAGGAGATCGCGTCGCGGCAGGTGAAACCATTGTTCAATTTGAAATGGAAGAAATGGCTGCTGAGGCGGCGCAGGCCGAAGCCGATGTAAACCGAGGGGATGCCGAAATATTAACGGCAAAAGCAATTCTCGAAAAAGAAAAAGCGGTTTTGGCAGAAGCACTTCGGAATTTAAATCGTATCACGAAACTCTACAATGATAGCTTGATCTCTACGGCCAAGCGGGACAAAGCCACGACAGACCATGAGCTGGCTCTTGCCCAAGTGAATATTGCGAACGCACGCCTCCATACGGCAGAAGCAGAACGAGAGCAACACCAAACCCACCTGAAGCTTTTTCAAGTGCGCTTAAAAGAAGGTGAAATACATGCTCCGATTGCTGGGCTGGTCACATTAAAAGCCTACGAAGTCGGAGAGATGGTTTCTCCCGGCACCACAATTATGACGCTGATTGACCCTGAGTCGATTTGGGCACGTGTGGATCTTGAGGAAGGGGCCGTCGGGAAAATCCGTATTGGTGGACGCGCGGACCTCTATTTAGATTCAGCACAGAATGACCCTTTTCCTGGTAAAATCACGGAAATTGGAACAGCGGGCGCCTTTGCCACACAGCGCGATACCACACGGGGTCGGCAAGACATCAAAACCTTTCGTGTCAAAATCGGCATCTCATCCCATGAAGGCTTCTTGAAGCCGGGGATGACCGTTCGGGCCCGCATTTTCTTTGAATCTCTCCCTTTAAAAAAGGGGCCATAATATTGGGATGAATGACACCGCCGTTGTCGTCAAAAACCTCATCAAGCGTTACAGATCACTCCTTGCCATCGATCACATCAATTTTGAGATTGAGACAGGGACGTGTTTTGGATCACTCGGGCCGAATGGCGCAGGCAAAACGACACTCATCCGGATGTTGACCGGACTCATCAAACCCACAGCCGGTTTCGCCTCGGTCAATGGATTTGACGTCGTGAAACACCCGGATCAAGTGCGCCAAAACATCGGGGTGGTCTCCCAGGCCATGACCACCGATCTCGATCTCACGGGGCGGGAAAATCTGGATATCTATGCGCGTTATTATGGCGTCTCTTTAAAAGAAAGGCAAAATCGAATCAAAACCCTGCTCGAACGCGTCGATTTAAGTACTCGGGCCGACGATTTGGTCGCGACCTATTCGGGCGGGATGCGGCGGCGGCTCGAAATCGCGCGAGGGCTCATCCATCGCCCTAAAATTTTATTTTTGGATGAACCCACCATCGGGCTCGACCCACAGTCACGCCGCGTTGTCTGGGAATTGCTACAGGAGTTTCGCCGCGATGAGCAACTCACCATTTTTCTCACCACACATTACATGGATGAAGCCGACTTCCTCTGTGATCGCATTGCAATCATTGATCAGGGGAAAATCATTATTCTGGATACACCCGAAGCACTTAAAAAGGGCATCCCGGGCGGTAATATTGTAGAAGTCGTGATCGAACAGCCCTCACTCAGCAATGGCACTGACGCCCCAAACGAAGACACCTCAATAGAATCTATCATTTCACAGATTTCTGAACATGCCTTTGTGCAACAAGTTTCACACGAAACGATAGGGGAAATTTCAGAGCAGCTTCGCATACAGGTCTTCGTCACCAATGGTGTGACCTCCGTCCCAATTTTAATGGGAAAATTCCAGGAATCCAATTTAACTATCCTTTCAATCGGACTCAAACAGGCTTCGCTCGAAGATGTTTTTATCCACTACACCGGTCGCTCCATTCGAAAAGAAGAGGGACAAAAGGTCAATTTCTTTATTGGTGCGGGTGTCCCTCGAAAGATGGGAGGATAAAGATGTTCACACACGTCTTGGCTTTTGTAGAACGAGATCTTCGAAAATTCATGCGAAACCCGCTTTCTATCCTTTCTAACGTCTTGCTACCCATCGTCTATCTTTTGGTCATCGGAAACTCTTTTCAGGGCACACTCAAAAAACTCCCACTTGCCGTAATCGACCAAGATCACGGCCCTTACGCCAAGCGAATGATCGACCGCCTGTATGCCTTGGAAGCAGGGCCCAATACGATTCATTTGATCGTGCAACATGATCCACTCGAAAGCGAGAGGGCCGTCCGAGAAGGGAAACTCAAAGGTGCAGTCATTATCCCACCGGGTTTTTCAAAAAATATTGCTCGTGGCACAAGTCCCGAAGTCGCATTGATGCTCGACAATACGGACGCCGTTTCTGCGGCAACCTTGCAACAATCGATTACGGAAGCATTTTCTTACCTGAGAATTGATGCCATATCAATCCGCCCTAATCGTCACGAACCCCAACTCCGCCAACTCGAACTCTACAGGAAACTGGATTATGATGCTTCAATCGTCCCCGGTGCAATCGTCATGGCCATCTTTATGGGCACCATGACCACAGGGGCCTTTAACCTGGTGATGGATCGATTTTTAGGGGTGCATGAATCCTACCTGTCCACCCCCCTAACAAAAGGCGAACTTGTTTTGGGCATACTCATCAGCGGCGTCATTGTCACCACCCTGGTTGCCCTCATCGTACTCGGGACCGGTATTCTGCTCACTGATTTACAAGTGGCCGGAGGCCTCTCTTCTTTTTTTGCGGTATTACTGGTTATTATGCTGACGGCGACAGGTCTGCTCAGCATGATGTGCATCTTCCTTGCGCGGGTAGATCATCCTAGAATCGTCGGTCTCTTTGGCGGCTTCCTGAATATTATTTTCTTTTTCCCGAGCGGTGCTGTCTACCCCGTGGAAAGCTTCCCCGATTGGCTCCATGCCTTTTCAAAAGTCAATCCTGAAAGCTATGCCGTTCATGCCTTGAAATCCATTCTCTTTAAAGGCATGGAATGGCCCGCAGTGCAAGGAGATTTGCTCTTTTTGTTGGGCTTTACCACGCTGATGACCCTGATCTCCACACAAATCTACAAACGAACCCTTTAAAAAAAGGAAGTAAATGATTAGAATGTCGGCTCACGGAGGACCCATGCAAAAAAAGATCGCCCAGTTTTTGATATCGCTCGGAATCGCCATATTATTCAATTTCCCACTTTTTGCCGCCTCAGAAAATGAGCAGATGATCACTTTGGAAGATGCTTATCGTTCCGCCATCGTTCGAAGTGAGTCTATCGCCATCTCCCGAGAAGACCTGATTCAATCTGAAGATGAAGTGAGACGGATACGGAGCTTTTTATACCCTAATATCACAGCGAGCTTCGATTATTTACGTCGCCCTGATGAAATTAAAAGCAGTGGTTTTACCGTACGCTCCAAGTCTTCAAGCGACTTCAATCTTACACTAGAGCAGCCCCTCTACAGAGGGGGTCGGGCAATGGCAAGGTTTCGAAGCGCCAAACTAGGCCGAAAAGGCGGATGGCTCCAAGTTCAACAGACAAAAGAAGATCTCTTTTTTGCAATTGCCACAGCCTACTATGATACCCTCAAAACCAACAACAACGTGGAGATCGAACTTAAGGAAGTTGAACGTCTCACCGAACACCGTAGAAGCGCAGAGAAACAACTGGAGGTCGGAGAGGTCACAAAAACCGTCCTTTTTCGGGCGGCAGCAGAATTATCGGATGCACAGGCAAAATTGATCCGTGCGCGAAATGAAGCTTTGGAGGCAAAAGATCAACTGGCACTGCTCGCACGCATTGAAGGATCATTTACCTTAAAAGACCCTGCCCCCGTCTCCATTTCAGATCGCTCTGAAGTGGAATGGATTTCAATGGCTCATGAAAACAGGATCGAACTCAAGCAAGATGTGATTGGAATTGAGAAGGCCAAAGAAGAGGTTAAATTTTCCCGTGGTGGGTTTCTACCCTCACTGTCCCTTGAACTCCAGTATCGTTGGGCCGATCAAGATCCAGAAAGTTCTTTCCTCGTGAAAAATGATCGTTTAGCCCTCTTGACATTGGAGGTTCCCATTTTTGAAGGGATGCTGCATGCCTCTGAATTGGCACAAGCAAGGTCTCGCCACCGTCAGTCACGCTTAAACAAAAAACGTCGCCAAGATGAAATCGCCACACAAGTGCGGCGAACACGGTTGACGCTCTTGGCTTTAACCAGCGAATTAAAACATCTTAAGGATCGGGTGCGCTTTGCCAAAGAAGCCTTCTCTCTGGCAGAACGGCAATTTGAGGTGGGTTTGGGAACGAATATAGAAGTGCTCGATGCCAATGCAACCCTGCTCGACGCAGAACGCCAGCACATCAATACAATTTTTGACAGAGAAGTGGCCATCCTTCAAATCAAAAAAGAATCCGGCCTTTTTTCTCCGCTAAAAACCGAAGCCACACCTTCTCCTTAAGAAGGAGAACATTCCTCAATTTCATACAAAAATATTAAGACGCCTCATTTAAAGTCCTAATATAATGAATCACGATCCACGCTTCCTCTTCGGTAATCGTTCGTGGGGCATAGGAAAACATGCCGGTTCCTTCAACACCGTGTTTAATAGCCCACCACATTTCACCATCTTTCCGGAGTAACTGGAAGTTTCCGTTCGTCAAATCCGTGGGCTTCGGGGCAAGCAGGACACCTGCTTCGCCATCCCCTTTTCCACTATCACCATGACAAACATAACAACCCCCTTTTTCATGGTAGATATCTCTCCCTCTTTCAAGCATTTTCTGCGAAAAAGGGATGGGATTCACTAGTTTTCTCGCCTCAGCAGGGGCTCTTGGACGCGACAAATTAAACGATGCGACGCTTGGATCGGCTTCTGGGGGGGCAATCGCAGCAGTAAAAAGATGAACCATGACCCCGAAACCCGCAATCATCAGCAGTAAAACAGTAATAATACGCCCCTGGCTCATTTTATGTCCCTCTCATTTCAAACCAATGACTTAAGCCAGTTTTGATTTTGCTTTCTCCCAAAGATCATTCATTTCATCTAATGATAAGGTCTCAAATATCTGTCCTGTATTTTTAAGATCCTTTTCCATTAAATGAAATCGTTCAATAAAGCGCCCCGTAGCCCCGCGCAAGGCATCCTCGGGATTGACCTTTAAAAACCGGGCATAATTGACAATGGAGAAAAGAAGATCCCCCAGCTCACTTTCTATACGATCCTGCACCCCTTCGTCAACCGCCTCCTGGAGTTCCCGCTTCTCTTCTTCAATCTTCTCGTAAACGGGCCTGAGATCTTTCCAATCAAAGCCAACGCGAGCCGCTCTGGATTGAACTTGCTGGGCACGCAATAGCGCGGGCAGTGTTGAAGGGACGCCATCAAGTGCTGATTTTCGAAATTTGTTTCTGGGTTCCTTCTTTTTTAGGGCTTCCCATCGTGCCAAAACCATTTTGCTATCTAATCCAACATTTTCCGATGCGCCTTCTCCATCCCTGTTTTCTTTCGAAAAAACGTGCGGGTGGCGATGGGTCATTTTATCGATCGTTGTTTTTAAAACAGCTTCGATATCAAAGTGGCTATTCTCTTTCGCAATTTGTGCATGAAAAAGCACCTGAAATAAAATATCGCCCAACTCTTCTTGAAGCGGTTCCGCCCTTCCAGACTCAATCGCTTCGAGGACTTCGTAGGCCTCTTCAATTAAATAAGGCTTTAAGCTGTCGTGCGTCTGTTCTCTATCCCAAGGACATCCTCCATCTGCGCGCAAGCGCGTCATCACGGAGACCAATTGATCAAAACTTTCAGACATGAAACACCTGTTCTTTATTTCAATAGTTCTATTTTCTTTGATCTGATTTTAATGATTTGAAACCACAATCGGGGAGATCACTCCCCCCAAAGAACGTTCTGAACGCAGTTGTCCTACAGTAGAGCGTGCCTCTTCCTCCGTCTCGTATGGCCCGAGATGGACACGATACATACGACCCTGGGATGTCTCAAATGATTTCACAGCCACCTGCTGATAAAAACGGGCCACTTGATTCTTCATGCGTAGGGCATTCTCCTTCACTTGATACGATCCCACCTGGACAAAAAAGGCTTTCTCAACAACGGATTCGGGGAGAAAAATCGGAAAACGGCCAATTACCTTGATCTCAACTTTAGCAAGTCCAGGCCCTACAATCCCAAGTTGCCTCGCAGCACCATAAGAAAGATCTAAAATCCGTTTTTGAACAAAGGGGCCACGGTCATTCACTTTGGCTTCAACGCTTTTCCCTGTTTCGAGATCCGTCACAAGTAGAAGGGTGCCAAGCGGGAGCGATTTATGCGCTGCAGAGATGCCAAACATATTGTAGATCTCCCCGCTGGCCGTCGGCCTACCGTGGAAATCTTTGCCATACCAAGAGGCCAAACCCACTTCCCGATATCCAACATGATATGTTTTTGGTTTAAAGGAGGTCGCACAAGAAGTAAATAGAAATAAAAAAACAAAAACAAAAAAAAGTTGTGCCGATAACTTAAACAAGTTCTTCCTCCATGTTGTCATATTCTAAAAATATCGACCTCAAGCCATGAGGAGGGCTGTAACACCACAGACCAATGACAACATCATCAACTTGCCTGACAAAAGATTGAAGTGATTATTCCTTAAAGGTTCCTGCTGCAATCCTTCCTCCCCTTCGGATGCTTCGGACAAAAGAAAAGCTTGTTTCTTCTGATTCATTTTGAAAGCCATGTAGAGTGAAACCAAAGACATGACGCATATCGCCGCATAACGAATAAAATTCCAAGGCGTTAAGTTCTCCCATCGCAAAAACTTGATGACGCCCGTTATGATCAAGGTGGCTGTGCAAAAAAGGGTAATATGGTGAAACTTAAGGGAAACTTCATAAACCAGGTGCTCAGCCATCGGCTGAGCTGGGAGAGATTTAAAGAGCGTCGGGGTCATGACACCTTGAATAAGGATAATGCCTCCCACCCAAACAGAAAGTGCAAGAAGATGAAGAAACTGAACGCCCATGAAATAGAAATTGGGGATGGGCGTCTCCATTTACCGAACCATGTCCTCATTGGCCCAAAGACCCCTTTTACTCGTCCAGGCCATTTCTTCTAAGGACCAAAAACGAATGCGGTGCTTCATAAACAAGGAGGGCGTCTTCGTTTTGGCAAGACCTTGCTTTAGGAGTTCTTCATTCACGAGCACTCTATCAATATAGATGTAGGCCAATAATCGTCCAAATTTATCGTGCTTTTGAACGGGGTCGGTCTCAATCAAAACCTCTTTACCTTCAACCATTTTTTTATTGTATTCGGCTGCTTCTTCAGCAAACGGTTCTGGATCATAAACCCATCGATTGTCCACCTTACGCCTCAACTCCGGGGTATCGATGCCGAGGTAGCGAATGAGTGTACCGTCTTTTAAACGGATGGTATCCCCGTCGATCACTTTAAAAACTTCAGCTTTAAAAACATCTGCTTTTCCGACCGGTTGATTGGTCGCTTCTGATGCCTCAACAGGTGTTCCGGCGAACCAGAACATTGAAAAAATTAAAGTAAGACAAAATGAGAAATAAAAAAACGTGGCTTTTATATGTTTTTGATGAAGCTGTTTCATTTAATGACCGAGTTCTTTCTCTTCTTCATGATCAATCCAATCACTGATAATTTGTTTTTTCTCCTCATCAAGATCAACGAAGCGAATACCCACACCTTCAGATGCAAAACCGGACTTATCGACCGTTTTTTTCCACATCACTTCACTCATACAGCGAAAGACCGTTTTGTTGTCCGGCAATATAAACTCAATCGGGACGCGATCCCCAATTTTCATTGATTCGGGTGAAGAGAAGAACAGACCGCCTTTACTCACATTTTCACTCTGTGCTAAAAATATTTTATTGGAATGTTCTCCTTGAATTTCCACAACCATGAAGGGAACCCTTGTACCTTCTCTACGATCTATTCCACTACTTTCTTCAATATTCATCTCAGATCCCTTCCTTATCATCAAGAATATTAGACGCTAGAATATATCAATTTCGCCTTTGTGGGTCAATAAAGAACCCTCAGGATTGAGGGTTCTTTTGATGCGAACGTATTATTGCGGATGGATAAGGGAACTATCGCTCAATAACAAATGCAAGCATAGCGATATTTCGGGCACGTTTAATGGCCCGCGTGAGTTGTTTTTGATGTGATGTGCAATTCCCGGAAATACGTCTAGGAATAATCTTCCCCCGTTCTGTTAAAAAAAACGTCAAAACAGAGACCTCTTTGTATGAAATTTCTGTCTTTTTTTCTGCACAAAACCGACAAACACGCCTACGATTTGTATACTTCTTTTCCACTGAATTATCTCCTACGATTGGGGGCTTAATAAGCTAGCTAAAATGGGACGTCTTCGGATCCTGAGGAAACAGCCTCACGTTCTTCACTTTGCCCCGATTGTCGTTTCGGCAAAAATTGAACAGATTGCGCAACCACTTCATGTTTACTGCGTTTCTGTCCATCATCACTCTCCCAACGACGCTGTTGCAGACGGCCATCAATAATCACACCCTGTCCTTTTGAAAGGTACTGCCCGCAATTTTCTGCCTGCTTCCCAAAAACGACAATATCGACAAAACAGACTTCATCTTTCATTTCATCACCTTGTTTATAGCGATGATTGACAGCAAGACCAAAATTTGCGACCGCCGTTCCACTGGGCGTATAACGAATTTCAGGGTCTTTCGTTAAGTTCCCCATCAGGATAGTTTTATTGAAACTAGTCATTTCCAGCCTCTTCCTGAGGCAGCTCCCTTATAAGAAAAAGCCTTGTCTTCTTTAATCGGCTGACTTTTCCCTAAATCTGCAGCTTCGATCCTGATATTCATAAATTTAATAATGGATTCAGAAAAGCGATAGATCCGTTCCAATTCTATAATCGTTGCACTCGTTCCCTTAAAATGCATGACGATATAAATGCCTCTACGCTCCTTTTGCACTTCGTAAGCCAACTTTTTCTTTCCCCAATTGTCGGAAGAAACAATCTCGCCGCCCTTCTCTTCAATCAAAGCCTTGACTTTCTCTAAAACGACATCGACTTCTTCATCGGTAAGCGTTGCTTTGAGGATAAGAACAGATTCGTAAGGATTTAAAATAAGTTGTTTGGGTTGTTCGGGTGACGCGATTTTGTCACTACTCGCACGTTTTGAAGTTTTTACAGCCAAATCTATACCTCCTCCTGGTTGAAGCCCCACAAGTCATTGCGGAACGAGGGCCATTATTACTCTATTCAAAAACCTTTGAGTTTTACCATATGTATCACATCCAGGTCAATCTTCCCTCTTCTCAACTCCTGGTCTCTTGGGATTCACGCGTTTCCAAGAACCATTCTTGCCGGCGCCATCACCACCACTTCTTTTGCACCCGATCTCACCAAGGTTTTTGCGCCTTCTTTCAAAGTTGACCCCGTTGTGTACACATCATCAAGCAATACAATGCGCTGTCCAACAACACATTCAGGAGATAGCACAGAAAAAGCGCCCTGAATATTTTTTTTCCGTTTATTTTTAGACAAACCCACCTGTGCCTGTGTTTCACGCGTTCGTTTCATCAGATTCACAATTAAAGGCCTGTTCAGACATCGTGCAACTTCCTTGGCTAATAACAGAGACTGATTAAACTCTCTTTCTCGCAAGCGAGTGATATGCAAAGGAATCGCCGCAACACAATCGATCTCTAGCTGTAATAGCTCATCCATACAAAGAGACACAAGGGTTTTCGACAAAGCGGAATGCTTCTCATACTTCAACAACTGAATGGCTTTGGCCAACACCCCTTCATAAGGATAAGGGCTGATGGCTTTGGAAAAATAGGGGGGGTCTTCACGGCAATCGCCACATTGATGTCCGGGGCTATGAAGCATTGTCATTTCAGATCGAAAAGGTGCCGAACAGATCGGGCAAAACGGACCCTTTATCCGTATTATTTTTTCCCAACAATCGCCGCAAAAGAAACTATTTTTGGGAGAATATGATTTTTGATTATTCTGGCTGAGATTAATCGAAACACCGCACGCTCTGCAGACTTCCGGGAAGATAAACCCAAGCAAGGCTTCTACAGATGACAGAAACTTAAGCTTCGCAGCCATAGGAAGCTCTGATTAAGTCTGGGTGGAATTTTTCAGGAGATAAAATATTTCGATTTAAGGCGAAAATTGTAGAGGGCATCCTGGTATTTTTAAAATTTACAACGCAGAAGCGGGGATTTTTTGCCATGAACTTACAATTCATGACTTGATTCAGCGCCTCCCATAATAAGCGATTCCTCCGACCCCTGCGGCAACACCGACAAGCAAGGTTAATAAGAACATTTGCCAAAAAACCAAGGTGCCCCCCTTCAAAACAATGAGTACCATAATGGTAGAAAAACCACCCCAGGAAAACCACCAGCCGAAACACTTCATTTTTTTCTTCATCCCTGATGAGATGGATACAAGCATCGCCCCTTTAGAAATGGTCAAACCCAATCCTGCCCCCATAGAATCGATGCCAATATCGATAATGCTGCCTGTGCGAGATTGGACAAACACATGATGAAGTTCATCGAGACCGGCATAGGCCACAGAAATCAAAAGCGCATACAGAACAGGAGAAGCCCCTGCTCTCCCTTCCGCTTGATTAAACACCAAAAACCATAGTGCTGACAGAATGGCATACTCCGTGAGATGAGCCAATTTCCGAATGACGATTTGAATCGACAACAAATCTGCTTGACTTAGGTCTGAAAAAAGAAAATCAAATAATGGATCAAGAAAATGGCGGGTATTCTCCATCGACCCCAGATCTGTCGACAAGATAAACATGAAAACCATCCATAAGATCGGAATCGCATAACGTTTCATTAAAGAGGTCAGTTCTGTTCGATGGGCTCATCGAAAAACACCCAGCGCATCAATCTATTCGAGATATCAGAAATGACAGCCACTTGCTGGGCGACCATGAAGGAAAAAGACAAATCAGGGATGGAAAGAATCTCTGCAATATCATTTCCAAATTTATAAGCGGGTGCCATTCTCGAGTCTTCAAAGTTTCTATTTTCGTAGGTCAAATAATCAACGAAACTATCCTCATCCGGCAGAGACTGATAAATTTCATAATGAAGTGCATCGCTTAGAGCGGAGGGATAGGGCCCATCTGGAAAATGAGATGAAAGCGCTCTAAAAAAAGAGACCAGCATCAGGCTCATAATTTTACGCAGCATGCGCTCACTTTTTTCCTCGTCAATCTGGATGGAGAGATCCTGCCCATATTGGACATCATATTCTTCAAACTGGCTCAGTAAGGTTTTGTGAAGGAGGTAGGTGCCTCCCTCCTGATAGGTCTCTGCCAGCTTTGGCAGCAGGGACACCATCTCTTCGACTGTATCATCAAACTGACCCACAGTATAAAAGAGCGTATTGATGGCCGGATTGGGGTAATGCTGCCTTTTGAATAGATTTTTAAAAGAGATCAAAACGTGACCCTCTATTAAGATCAAACAACTGTACTATATCCGAATCAGAAACTAGGAACAAGATTTGGAGAAAAGGGGCTCTTTATTGTTTTGTTTGAGCATTTGTTCAATCTCTGCCGGATCAATAAGCACAAATATCTTTGCAATTCCAAGAATCCTTTGAAGCGCTTGAAGTCACTATGAGTGAGTTCTGACCAAACCTTATTCAATCTCTCCTAGAAATTTTTTTAACTCGGTTTTCAATTCGGGTATTTCAGGATAATTATTTCGAATGGCACCCATGATATTTTCCAATCGTGCCATACCTTGTAATTCCTTATCTAAACCAATAAGCTGATCCAGTGTTCCATAAGCTTCTTTATAATGGCTTGCCAAATAAGGTTTCGCATTCAAGAGGGATCGGATTAGGAGGGCTGGATTATCATCCGGGTTCGGCACGAAAATAAATGTTGTGTCGCTAAAGATCACAAGCTCGATTTTTATTTTTTCTAGCTTGATGACCTCTTCGACCTTTTTTCCCTTCGTCTCATTCCAATCTTTTACACGCCCGGGGAAGGCTTTTGCAAAGGCCACTTTCTTCGCATTCATCTTCCATTTTTTTGCAACCATTTTGTCTTTGTCTTCAGATGCTGACATCGTCTTCCTAAACTAAATATTAAAGTTGTATTGATACGATACTTCACTGGGCGATTGCCAGTAAAATTTGTGTTTGATTAAAAAGCTCTCTTCCAGAAAAAATTGTGAATGGACATCAGGCGTGAGCGGTTGGAAGAAGGCGGGATATTGCGGGATAAGACGGGTTTTTACGGGTTAAGTCTTTGAAAAATAATAATAAAAAAGGGTTTTAAGACGGCGGCGACGCTTTTGCTCTTGGACATTAAGCGTGAGCGGTATCCTGTGGATAACCCCGTTTTTTGGCCTTCGGCCATTTGGCGTGAGCGGTTATTTAAAAATTTTAAAAAGCGTTTAAAGCCCTTTAAATAAGGCTTTCCGGCACATCCACCCATCGCCATTTATTCCTTAAACAGCATAAAATCATGCAATCCAAGGCGCAATCCAAGGCGCAATCCAAGGCGCACGCACTTACCGCTCACGCATAATGTCCAAGCCTTTAAGAATCAATAACTTATAAGCACTCTTTGCCTCTAGGATTGCCTTTAAGTGAAAAATCCAAGGCGCATTTCAAAACCCTGTTTTCCCTGTGGGTAACTCAAAAACAAATCTGTTGATAACATTAATCATTACAGCCCCTTTTCTTCGAGGTATGAATTGAAAATCATGATCACTTTATTGTTCGCTTTATTGATGTTCCGGGCATGAACATATTCGATAGAATCGTTACCTCGATGGGCAAAGCTTGTGGTTGTTCCTGTCCCAATCCCTGAGACAAACACGTCTTCGGTGGTAGCTGTAACAACCTTAATCTCCTCTTTTCCCCTCCTATTTATCGTAAACTGAACCTTCACTTTTGCTATAGAAATAATATTAATTTCGCCCCCAAATAATGCGACCATCGATTGCTTGTCCTTACTCTCAGTCGAATATTGCTCAATCCAAAAATCCTTTAATAAAATCGTTATCTTGGTTTCCCCGTCTTGTGAAATTTTCGAGAATTTGTTATGCATATACTCTTTCAGCATTCTGCCAAGAGTCACCGACTCAGAATGTCCAAACCCTGGGTGCATTGCCTGTTCTTCAGATCGATCTTTTCCAAACGGTTTAATCACGCCATCCAAAATATTGGATTTGTATTCAAAAGAAATATTTTCTTTGCCGTTTGTTTTTGTGCCCATCGAAACAAGATCATTTAAAGTAGAAGTCATTGGGAGATTGAGCGGCATCATGCAACCAAAAAGGAAGGGAGTAACTACGATAAAAACAATTGGTATTCTCATTTATTTTCTCCTCATATAAAAAGAAGTTTTCTAAACCCGTCTCCCCACCCAGACCAAGCGACCGATGACCTGCAAATCCTCCGCCTGTGTCTTGCTTAGTGTTTGTGTTTGGTAGGCCGGATTATCCGACTTCACCAAGACAGAGGCATCAAAAAGTCGCTGAATACGTTTAATCAAAAGAACATCATTAATCAAAATCGAATAAAGTGCATCATCAACGATACTTTCAACTGCTCTGTCTAATAATAGAAGGTCGCCCGCTCTTATTGTCGGCTCCATTGAGTCGCCGACAGCCGAGATTAAAATCAAATTCTTCGGATCAAGACCCAGTACACCTCGAATCCAGGAGGTTTTAAATGTCAGATGGTCTACAACCTGCTCACTGTGAATCACTCGCCCGCCACCGGCGCTGGCCTCGATGTCATACTTTGGAACAAGTGTAAAACCTTCTTCTGGTGATTTAGCCGCATATATTCCGGCAGCCTCACTTATGTGGTGATCCTGTTTTTCTTGTAGGCCTTCCCCAGTAAGCAGCCAGTCCCCGCTTATTGAATATCTATATTCAATGGCAATCGCAATCGTTTCCGTCACTTTCTCTTTATCGGATTCCAATGACGATAGGTGTCCCTGTGATATTCCAACAGAATTTGCGAATTCAACCTGGCTTATATCGGATAATTTCCTGATATACCGCAATCTTTCCCCTGTTGTATTATTTTCTTTATTGATTTTCGATTTTAATGTTGACATATATATTGATATTCAATAATATTTAAAAATGAGTTCAGTTTTGACCAAGCCAAACACAAAAAAAATAAAAGAACTACTCCTCTACTTAGATCCGGATCGTGAGACCAAGATTAATTATATGGCAAAAAAAATAGGGGCGCACTACCGGATCGTGCACCATGTTGTACATGGCACCCGCATCTGCTGGCCCATCCGCAAAAAAATCGCCAAATTTTTAAACGTCCCCCTGGAGGAGATTTTCCCAATAGAGGACGCGGCATAAATGGAGGCATCATGAAGCGAATAGTCACCGAGTCTGATTATCAAAAATTCTTCCACCTCAAGCGGCTTTTTACACAACGCTTTGAAGCATTCCTGGACGACCTCGAAGAAGTCCTTATCTCAGATGGCTCCGGTCTCTGCACAAAGTGCGTCGCGCCGTTTGAAAGCGATCAAAATTTTTGCCGATGCCGTGAAGATTTGCGCCCCCTTATGCTGGTTTGTCCGGCCTGCCGGGAAGCCCGCCATTATCCGCCTGATTTTGATTCTGTTTGCTGCGTTTTTTGTGGGGCTTCTCCTTGGGAACCAGTGAAAGTTTCGGATTTTTCGGGCGAGATTCTTTTTCCGGGGGCGGTTTAATGCGTTCTCCGCACAGTTTACAAAACATCTGCCCTTTACTTGTGAACTCCGTGGATCGGATGTGGAGGTTATCACAATGAGGGCACTCATAAAGCACTTTCTCTCCACATTCAGGACAAAACTTAATACTCCCTTTCCATCCACGCCCACTAAAAGAACACGATGGATTTTCACAGATTACGTAATTAGATTGCATGGATATCTCCAAACTTTTTCGCCCCTGAGAACGGCTTCAGAGTAGCAAAAGGATAAAACGGGCGCAATGTCTAATTCTAAAAATAACCGGACAGTGCCGGAGCAGCTTTTGCTTCTGGATATAAGGGAAGGAAATTTTGCAGATATTCCTCATCTTGTCCGGGCCGCTCTCGTAAAAGCCATCAAAAACTGCCCACTCTCGCGATATCAAATCGCCGCGCGCATCTCAGAACTCATGGATCGTGATCTCACAAAAGAAATGCTGGATAAATATTGTTCGGAAAGTGCAGAAGGGCATCGCTTGCCTGCCGAGATCATCCCGGCATTTTGTAAAGTCACCGGCTCTTTGTCTCTCTTAAAAATATTTGCCGAACCAATGGCCTGCACCTTTTTAGATTCAACTGAAACCCAAGCCCTGGAAATTGTAAGGCTCAGGCTCGAACGGGAAAAACTACAAAATAAGATTAGAGAATTGGAGAAGAAGCGGAAATGAACTGTTTATCGAAACAGGCTCTTAATCCTCAAGCAAAGCCCGATAAAGGAGGATTTTACGAGAGAAAGGAGCGATCGTTTTGCAAGTTTATAGGAAAACTCTTCAATGCCAAGATCCTCCCGCAGGAGGTTGAGAAGCTCGAAAGCCCGCTCATGAAGTACTTCAAATTCTCTCAGTATAGACGTCGTGTCTTTGAGCGCTGGATCTGGCTCTTCACATTGGGATCCAAAGGGCACCCGATCAACAGTCTTATTTGGAATGAGGAAGATATGGCGATCAAGAACATTGTAGATATTAGCGGCGAGATCGAATGCAGCTTCGATGCCTTCAGGGCGCTTCTTCGGCGATACGATAAAACGCAGCAACTCAGGAAGCAGCCTGGCGAGAGCGACATTGAATTTATGGATCGCTTCCGATATTTCCCGATACGCTTTCAGCTTTTCACTAAAGAGGGTCTGCCGGTATTTTTCACGTTCGACCGCCAGCAGATAGTAGCGGCTCAGGACATGGCTGATTCCGGCAACGATAACAGCGCTCAAAAGGGAGAGACCCACGGCCCAGAAATTCATGAAGGCAAGATATCAAAAAAGTCCGGAGAATTGACGATCAAGGCGAATCTCATCGCATCAGGTTCATTGGGGGTTGCCTCGGATTTGGCATTGTTTGAAAAGCACTTGTATGGCGCACAGGCGGTCAGTGGTGGTGTCAGCGTGGTGAATTCTTTCTCTAAACATCCGGAAGACACACTTTTTGGCTTGAGTGTCCATTTTGTCGCCGATTTCGCGGCATGGCATATCAAAGGCTTTGTGCCGGATCAGATTGTCTACAGCTTGCCTGGAGATGATGAAGCCACCGTGGAAATCACGGGCCAAGCAGCAGAAATCATTCAAACGGGATATTCCACGCTTGCCGCCGCCTTAATTGGCGGGGAGGCTTCGATCACGGTTCAGCCTGGTGATGCGGTCAATTTCTCCACCGGCTCGAAAATTGACGTCGGATCATCAACGGGCCACACGGTGTCAGCAGAGCCGATCGGCGACGTGGTTCAGGTCAGCCCGATTATCGTGGGTGCACAATCGATCGGGGCTGTCGTGACGCCCAACATACTCACGGGGACAACGTCGGGCGTGGTGATTTCCGGCATCGCCGGATCGTTTCAGCTTGATGCCGTCGAGGTGAAATCGGTGTCGCACACCATTACGGTCAAAGCCAATCGAAGTATTCGGAATAAAACCTACGGATCAGCCACACCGGATGGTTTTTACAGCGCGCAAAAACGGGAAGTCAGCTTCGAGAGTGAAATTTACCTCTCAAGGCCGAACTTTAAATATTTAACCGGCGCGCAAAAGTTGATTCAGTACGATCTGCAATTGATCGCGGGTGACACCGCCGCGAATCGCGTGAAATTCGACATGAACAAGGTGGAGTTGGAGATTCCGGCCATCGAAACCAATGACGACGATGAGGCAATGGTCACCTTGAGCGGATCCGCCCTGCCGACGACGGGTGAGGATGAGGCAACGCAGACCTATGATTAACGGGGGCTTTTTGAAACAACAACCAACAAAAGAGAGGGACAAAAACATGGAATACCTTAAATATATCCCGGCTTGGAACGGCAACAGGGAAAAAGACTATCCGATCACGGTTGAAATTAAACCGCTGACGCGTCGGGATATTCAAGCCTACGCGAAGCAGATCAAACGGAAGCTGAGAAAAGGTTTCCGCGATGATTTCACAGATAATGCGGCAGAAATTCAGGAGCGGCAGTTTTTCGACAATGTGGGCAAGATCGAAAATTTGACGAATTTCCTAACACATCAGGCGATCACGACGGCAGAGCAACTCTATGACGCGCCCGGTATGACGGTGCTGATTACTGAGATTATCGATGCGATGGAAGATGCATCTACCCTGGGGCCGGACGAAATAAAAAACTCCGGGCCGCCGTCCGCTGGGGACTAAAGGCGGCAAAAAAGAGATGGACGCAAGACGACTGCGAAGAGAAGGGTCTCACGCACAAGCGGAACTGTTACGGCGAGGGAAACCCCAAGGCGGTTTTCTCTTTGGCCGCCGGGATTATTCTGCATGAATGCCCGGCGACCTATATCACGCCGGAATCGGATGCTTTGGTCGCTCTATTTTGGGATTGCCATAGCCAGCTTCCTACCGGTTTCGGCTGCGGGATTTTACGGCATTCCCTCCCACGCGCCGGAGGCCTGGAAGATCAGGACAATCTCACGATGGACGCCTTTAAAGTGATTGAGGCCGAAGCATTGGATGGATTGAATGAAAAACCAAAAGAGAAACCAAAAGAGAAACCAAAGAAATAAATCCCCCCTTGCCCCCCTTTTTCTAAGTGGGGTAAGGGCTTTTGTGAAATAAAAAGGAACTCCTTTTATCTTCCCACTTTAACAAAGGGGGATTTAGCTATGGGAAACGATCTCGAAACTAAAATCGTCATCCGCGCCAAGGATTTTGCCTCTAAGACCGTGAGTCGCATTCTCGGCGTGGGAAACCGACTGCGCTCGATGGTGTTTAATTTGAGAACCGCCTTTGTCGCATTAGCGGGGGCGGCGGGGCTGGGTTTGGTTATAAAATCACTTTTATCTACTGCTTCATCCTTCGAAAATTTAGGAATCCAGCTTGAAGCGTTGCAGGGGTCAGCATTAGCAGGACAGCAAGCCTTAGCCTGGGTCAAAGATTTTGCCAAAACAACGCCATTATCGCTCGAAGGGGTAACGCAAGCATTTGTTCGGGCCAAAGCTTTAGGTCTTGATGTAATGAATGGCACTATGCAATCTCTCGTTGACATCTCATCAAAACTTGGCGGTGGTCAAGATCGATTGATGGGAGTTGTGCTTGCCGTCGGACAGGCATGGACAAAACAAAAATTCCAGGCTGAAGAGGCAAACCAGTTGATTGAGCGGGGTGTTCCTGTTTGGGAGCTGCTTTCAAAGGCAATGGACAAAAGTAAAAAAGAGCTTGATGCATTGGCAGTAAAGGGGAAATTGGGCCGAGATGCCATAAGTAAATTGATCAAGGCGATGGGAGCATCTGCAGTAGGGGCCGCTAAAAAAAATATGGAAACCCTAACCGGAATCATGTCAAATTTCGGCGACCAAATCAGTCAGGCAAAAGATGAATTTGCGAGTGCGAAGGGTGGCCTTGTAGATTTTGCAAAAGCCGGGTTGTCGCTTGTGACCGAAGAGATCGAAAAGTTGCGTGACACGGGTGGATTGAAGAATTTGGGTACTGACCTCGGCAGAAACATTATCAGTGGGTTGAGGTCTGGGATCGAGGCTGTCATTGAATTTTTGAATTGGTTGGATGAACTACAGGGAAGCGTAAAATTAGCATCTGCAAATATGCTCCAATTCAATCTTTTTCTAGCTAGAATATCAGATACACTCGGGACAACTACGGGTCAAGCCGCTAAATTCGCCGATGAAATAAATCGACTGGAATCAGAGGCTGGAAAATTTTTCTTGAGTGCGAGGGAAAGATCAAGTGCTTTGGAAGATGTTGGAAAATTCTTTGACAAACTGGAAAATAGACTCGAGGAATTTAGAGCCAAAACAGCGGGAAAGAATGCGCTTGCGGCCTCACTACAATCTGGGATACCCGCACAACTTCCCCTTTCTGATGCGAGTCTTCTGCAAGAAGATGCCGGATTTGGCATTGCAGCAGAAGCCCAAAAGCAATTTTTGGCCGATAAGTTAGCAAGACAACAAGAAGCGATGGGAGAAGCGTTTTTAATCAGAGCATTAGATCAGCAGAACATTGAGGCGGCGGAAGCCAGCCATCAAGAGCGTTTGGGGCAGATGTTTCTTGATGCGGCACAACTTCGTATCAGTGTTGCTGAAAATGAATTAGCTGAAATTCAAAGGATCGAAAATCTGAAAACACAGGCAAGATCTGATAGCTTCAGCGCGGCTGCCAATTTTGCAAATGCGCTCTTTATTTTTACCGGGCAGAAGAACAAAGCTCTATTTAATGCCGTGAAGGTTTTTAATATTGCACAGGCAATTACTGATACCTACGCCGGAGCAAACAAAGCTCTTGCCAGTGTCCCATATCCCTACAATATAGCGGCAGCGGCTTCGGTTGTGGGCTTGGGCCTTGCTAATGTTGCGCGGATTTCGGCCACAAGTTTTGGGTCAACCGGTGGCGGTGGCGGTGGCGGAACCCCGTTGATCGGCGCGGATCGGACAGGGCCGAGAACAGATTTTAATGGAAATCAAAACCAACAACCCGCACCGCAAGTGACTTTAAACGTGCATGCCCTTGATCCAGCGTCCGTTGATTGGCATGAGGTCTGGGCAAACGCCTCTGCGGCTTTGGGGGATGAACTGAAACGATCCAATGGCAATTTCGGCGATGTGCAAATCGCCTTTGAGAGAACATAGATGTTAGCAATACCACCAAAAATGAAGGCCGCGTTGGATGCCGGAACCTTTGAACCTGTTGAAATGGTCAAGGTCACCACGTCCGTTCTCGACGCACCTCGGTCAACACAAACCTATGTGGACGTAAACAGCAATCTCGCCAATATTGCGACAAAGCGGGACATTGAACAGGTTTATCCAGATCCCTCTTTAGCGTCCCCACTTAATGCATTGGGACAGGGCACTGATTTCCCTGGCGGGAGAATGATTTTTGATCCAGGTGGATATATTTCACACACTGGCATCTTGGTAAGACTTAGTGAGGCGCAGGGGGGACATGATCCTGTGATTCCATACGTATTACAGACATTTTCGATAGATGAAGACATTCAATTTGCATCTAAATTAAAATCGATCACAATAAAACTTAGAGCAGAATCCAGGATAGGAAGTCAGGCAGGTCAAGTCGTTTTAAAGGGGCGACTTTATAAAGTAAAGGATGGGGATTTAATTGATTTCAATGTCCCGGAATTTGTTAATCAAGCATTTGGTGGAGGAGTGGAAAGTTCCACTACATTTGATATACACACGATTCCTTTGGCCCCGGCATCCCCTACAGATCACGAATTTATTTTTGATTTTATTCTGGAGGCAGGTGCTCAATACGCATTTGTTCTCGTGTACCAGGCTATCGGGGATGATATCCCACAATTCAGTATTAAGTGGTCGGGACAAAACAAACGGATTAATCATTCAGAAAGGTCGGGGCCAGGGGATCTTAATATTGAATTGTATTTAAAGGCAAACTTTTACCAATATGACTCATCCCCTGTTCCACTCCTGCAAGTTCAATTTGACTTAGGTGAAGTCCCGACAGCAAATGGGGCCTGGTCTATTCAGGACACCCCTGCGGCGATGATCGATGCCATCACCGGGCTGAGGCAGGAAACCAGTGTTTCATATCATGCTTGGGCTGGTGATTCACTGGGAGCCAAAACCCTTGATTTGGGGGTGATTGATCCATCAAGCATTTCGAGTATCACGATATCAACCTTAAAACGATATTATATTTTAGAGGTTACATTTACATCAACCACCAATGGCCTCCGAACCCATCAATTTAATGGCGCAAATCCAATATTTCCCAAAGAGCAGATCGTTGTATCAAGTGGCAAAATTCCCTTTGCGGATGTCTCTGCACTACACAATGTGTCCTCAATTTCAACCGAATTGGATGTCAGGGGCAGGATCACCAAGCGGGGTACCTACTCATTTGAGATTATTGATTTAGGAGGTTTAATTAATCGGTATTTGATCCAATCAAATCTTCTGAATTTGCCTATTGAATACCGATTAGGACATCGCCCGGATGCTTCATCGGAAAACGACTTGCTACTTTTGTTTTCCGGCAAGGTGACTGATTTTCAATTTACGCATGGATTAATTACCTTGGCGGCAGAGGACTACACAACAAATTTGAACCAAAAAATCCCGAAAACAAATAAAATAAAGATTGATACCTCTAAAATCCGGCGCACGTTTAAGGGCGATACTCTTATCAACGCGATGAAAAAGATCATTCGCTCGGAGGTTGGAATTTTGCCCAGGTATATCAGGACGTCAACCTTTGATAGTCTTGAGACAAATATCAAGGCAAGTGACACAACAACATTATGGATCACTCATCGAGAGCTAAAAGAAGAAGTGGAGGCCGCATCGGAAGTCAAAGACATTCTGGATTTGGTCGGTGCGTATTTGCTAGCTCAAGAGGATGGTATTTTAGAAATTGTACAATTCCCACGATTGGACACCTCTGTTGCGACATGGGATGAGGATGTGCTTGCACTTGGAGATGTCCAGAAGTCCGGTTTGCCTAAAAGTATCATCAATCAATGTTTCGTTAAGTATGATCTTCATATGGACGGGAAGTTTTCCGGCACAGGTGGTGACATCGATATTGACGCTCAGGATGATTGGGCACCTGGGGCAGAATCCCATGTCGCGGATCGCGTTATCAAAACCAAATATCTCGGAAATGAAGAAACGTATCATGGTGAAACCATTGCACTTCGAGTGGCAAAACGCGAGGTAAAGCACAAAAAGAATGGCATTATCCCTTATGGTTGCAAAACGGCATTGAATGAAATCGGGGTGCAGGTCGGGGAGTACGTTGATGTCACCACGCCCGTCTATATCAAAAAAGGTGAATTGGGTGCAGTGGGCACCCAATTCATGGCGATTAAAAAACAGATTCACGTTAAAGGGGGATTTATTTCGTGGGCATTGATCGAAGCGGTCGCCATAGATAAGTTACCGACTGCCGCTTTTACTGCAAGTCCTATATCGGGTTCACCGACTTTAAATGTGACGGTGAATGGTTCAGCATCGCATGACAATAATTCTGGTGGGTCAATTGTAACTTGGGAATGGGATAAAGATTATGACGGAGCCAATTTCACAGTAGATGCTACTGGTGTGACTCCGGCGGCTTTTCCTTATGATTCAACGGCAACGGGTTTCAAAATAATAGCCCTAAGGGTGACAAGTGCTTTGGGTGGACAACATATTGCAACCAAGATTATTCGGGTGGTTTCTGCTCCGGTACCGGTGATCAATTATTCTATTTCTGCACCGGATCAACCCCTATCCGTTGTACTCTCCTCTGGGTCTTATGGTGTGACAGGGGGAATTTCTCTTGTCGAATGGGATCTATCCTATGTGGCGGGGGAGGGTTTCAATGCAGAGGTTGTTGGAAATTCAACCACGCTCAATCTGCCTTATCAAAGTATCACCGTTGCCATCCGCGTGACCGATGAGGATGGCCAGACGGCCATTGGGACAAGGATATTTTCAGGGAAAGCTTTTCCCCCCGCCAATGTGACAGGCTTTTTTGTTGATCAAGTAGGCGATAAGCTCGTGTTCCATTGGGATAATAACACTGACAAGGACATCAAGGGCTATGAAATCAGGTGGGGGAGTTCATGGACATCCTCTGTTGAGATTGGCTCAGAAATCCAGACAAACAGCTTTACAACCGTTGCCCCGACCGTGCCAGGTAGCAAGACTTATTTAATATCAGCAATAAACACTTCGGGGAGATATTCGTTCGTCGCCACAGCAATAACGATAACAATTTTCGATTTAAAAAATCGTAATGTCATCGTAACAAAAGATTATCAGAGTGATGGCTGGCCAGGAACAATTATTGGATTAATCAGGGAAGCGGCAACAAATAACTTATGGATCGGTTCAACTGATGATTTGGTTTCAGGTGCAACGGAACTTGTCAGTGCAGCCACTGGGGTGCTTGGCCTTCGTGGCACACGGGTAAGTGGCACTTTTGAAGGTGACCCGATTGATTTAGGAGCAATTATTTCAGGTATCCGGCTTTCGATTGAAACAGGCAGTGTCATCATCCCTGACCCCATCGGGACAAGTTTTTTGACAGAGTATTCAGAATCAGATGATGGGGTAGTTTACACTCCTTTTTCTCAAGTGTCTCAATCAGACAAGGATTACAGATTCACGAAACCTAAAATAACATTAACAAATGATGATGGTGCATCAAATATCGGTATATCGGCCTTGGCAACAATTTCAGATGTACCAGACATAATAGATTCACGAGAGGACGAGATTATTCCAGTGGGGGGAAAGGTTGTGTCATATAACCGTGTATTCAACAACATTCCAGGGGTCACCTCCATTGCGATTCAAAATATGACCGTGGCCTTATATTTAAAACTGACATCCAAAACAAAAACAGGATGCACGATGCAAATCTTTCGCGCCTCGGACAATGTTGATGTCGGGGCGACGATCGATTGGGGCGTAAAGGGGTATTAAATGGCTTTTGACACACCCAAATTGACAGATCAGGTAGATGTAGCAATTGCCACTAAAACAGCAGATGGCTTGCTCGCACTCCGCGATGGTAGTGCAATTGTCGGGGTCGGTGGTGGCACAGCTAATGCCCAAACGGTCACGACAACAACTGCTTTTGCCTCCTTAACAAATGGCTTAAGAATCAGTTATAAGCCTATTGTTACGAATACTTCCACCACAAGCCTAACTGTTGATGTTTTCGTGGCAAAAAATGTCGCAAAGCAGCATGGCACAGGTTATGTCAATATCGGGCCTGGTGATTTAGTCTTAAATATTCAAGCCGACCTCATATACGTGACTCAAAACGACCATTACATTTTGCTGAACCCCGCGACTGTGATGCACGAAGATCGGGCTAATGTGATATCCGCCGCTAATGGGTTAAAAAGAAAGGATGTGGCTGATAGATTTGGGTTTCAATTATTTAAGCGGGCGGCAGAAACTTACGGGATATCAACTAATCTCAACGACGACTTAACCCAAGAGAATGCGGCCCTCAACTCATGGGATTTGGTGTTTAACGTGCTCAACAGCACGGTGGACTTAGCATACAAGCCAGCAGCTGGAACAAGGGTCGGTGTGTTCTCAATTGACAGTACCGGAGAAGTTACGGCGGGCATCGTCTCTGTCAGTAGAATTAGACGTACTGAGGTGGATGCAAACAATGTTGCTAACGCGACAGTCACAACGACAGTCACAGATATATTGACAGGTCTTGACTTAGGCACGGTTAATGTCGGGGATAGAGTGCTTGTTAATGTACTTCTTAATGGTGTTGATAAAGTTACAACCGATGACTTTGTTGAGATTTCTGCTATTAAAGATTCAGGCACAGGCGTTGGGCTGTTCTCCAATCAATTTATATCACTGACTTCTCAGCCATACATGAGAGCTGTTCAGAACAGTTTTAGTATGTCAGGGATTTTTCACATCACCACGGCAGGAACATTAAAACTTAAAGTGACCGGACGATGCGGCAGTGGAACAATGTCAGTATTGAGCGGTCTATGTGGGATGTCTGCACTTGTTTTAAATGATGGGTAAGGAGCAAAAATGGGGCGATTAATAAAAGATGGAAACGGATATTTAGAGGTTGATGACGAAACTGGAACTTTTAAGCGACACGATGTTCAAGTTTCCCAAGTAAATGGTAAGGTTCTTAAAACAGAATTGATCGGCGGTGTAGAGGTAGATACTATTATACAGCCTAAAATTCTCCTTACCGTTGACGACGCGGGTAATATCCTGCAAAGGCAAAGGGGATTTGTATTAGACCATGAGATCTTAGGAACTCCGACACATCACGAAGCAGGAAAGCATTATGTACATGTTGAGGCGTACAAATTTCCGGCGGATTATGAAACTGTGACAACGGATGGGAAGAAGACCATCAATTATTCTAAATTCGATAGAAAAACATGGAAATTTGGGAAATAAATGCCGCCAATTCTCTATATAAAAAACACCCTACGTCTCGCTGAAAATGGTCTGGGCGATGGCACGGTTTATGCCTCGGCCACGGGAGCAACGCCCAATCAAGCCCAAAGGACTTTTGCGCTTTCCACGTTCACCTTGATCACAGATAATGGGGCTGACTCTGATGACAAGTTTAACTCCTATATCCTCTATTTCCCTGCGTCAGGTAACAAATACCACATCGTGGATTGGGTTGCATCAACAGACACTGCAACAGTTTGGGAGACACCAGCAACTACCGACACCGGAGCATGTGAGATAAGAAGGGCGTTGGTTGATGTTAAAGCCCTCGCCGGAAATCCTGTAAAACATCTCGCCGACGGGCAAAAATATGCCGTGTGGAAGTCCGCATATAATGCAACCATTGATATTCATCTTCCCAATTTCATCGACAATGGAGGGTTTGAAAGTGGGTTTATGGCCCCTTGGTTAAAAGCAAGTGTTGGCGGGACTGCTGATACCACCGGTGTAAATTTAACAACCCCGATTTTAGGCTCCGCAGATTTAATGATCGACCTTGGTGATAGATCGAGCCTCTATGTGGAGCAGGGGATAAAATATCCTTTGATCAAAGGGCGGGCATATAGGTTGATTGTAAAGTGCCGTACGAGTGGAACTTGGCCTGTGGGTGATATCAAGATAACGGTGGAAAATAGAGCGGCATTTTTGCCTTTGAATGTTACGTTCAGCAATCCTTCTTCCGGCACTGTTTCCACTACAGAATGGTCCCCAGGATTTACCGTCGCGGAGGGTTGGCATTCCGTTGACCTCACGCCGACCGATCATGACATTTTAACCGGATCAAAACTTAGGCTGGAAACCTTCAGTGCGCTTGATGCCTGGGTTGACGAAATTTATCTTTTTGAGCAAGTGAATGTGTCATCGTTGGTCATATTTGATCCAGGTCTATTGATAAGGATAACGTCCTTAATGGGCAGGAGGACTGCCAGCGACAGGACGGGATATACTGTGGCAGTCGAGGATCAAGAGCTTATGCCATCAACAAACCTGCCCGATGCCGCAGTCTCTCTGACTGACTTTACACCCGCAATCTTCCCGATTTATTCCATTGTATCGTCAACATTCCAGGAAGCCTCAGAAATTCTGTTATGTGAGAAATGGTCGATGCCTTTCGACCCGATATTGCCATTTAAGCCCAATCAAATAAAATATAAAGAGACTGTCTTTCAGGCGCGATCGGGGGTAGAGCATGCGATTCGCCATTTTAAGCAGCGCGTCCGACGAGGAATGTTCGAAGCGCTATCAGACGCGGAACTACTGCGCTACCAAAATGACTGGCTCCCGCATCATCGAGACGAAGAAAAGCACCCCTTCGCCGTGCAATGGGAGGCAGGCCAAAGCCCGATGCTCATGATCGACGACAGCAAAGAATCGGGAGAGTTTTACAACACGCTGCTGCCGGATCTTCAGTTCAATTTTAAAGAGGTGATGGGATGATGAAATAAAGAGGCGAAGAGTAGTCTTGGGAGTTGTCGCTCCCTCAACCCCGTGAAAGAAGCACAGGACGGGATGACCCGCTACCCTCCGCACACCCTACGAAGGGCGGAGAGAAAGATAGCAGGGCGATTCCAAAAAATCAATGAAAAGGAACCTGTGTGATGAATAGTTTTTTGGCGTATCTCGGGGGTAAATCAGGGCTTGCAGATACGATTATCCCGAAATTTCCACCTCACACATGTTATTGCGAAGTCTTCGCCGGAGCAGCATGGATATTTTTTAAAAAGTCGCCCTCAAAAGTTGAAGTGATAAACGATATCAATTCCGATCTCGTCACCTTGTACCGGGTGATCCAGAATCACCTCGACGAGTTTGTGAGGTACTTTCGATGGACTCTGGCGGCAAGGGATGAATTTAATCGACTTTTAGAGGAGAATCCGACAACTTTAACTGATATTCAAAGGGCGGCCAGATTTTATTATCTATTAAAGAGTAGCTATGGTGCACGTGTAAAAAATCAGTCTTTCGGATATGCGCCCACTGCACCTCCTCGAATTAATATTTTAAGAATCGAGGAAGACCTCTCGGCTGTACATTTGAGGCTGGCGCGGGCTTATATCGAAAACCTCAGTTATGAAAAACTGATCTCTAATTATGATCGGCCTGAAACTTTTTTCTATATTGATCCCCCGTATTGGGGCTGTGAGGATGACTACGGCAAAAATGTGTTTAGGTCATCGGATTTTGATAATTTAAAGACCATTTTAAAGGCGATTAAAGGTCGTTTTATGTTGTCGATAAATGATGTGCCGGAGATTCGGGAGATCTTCAAAGACTTTCAAATTGAGGAGGTCAAGACAACCTATAGTATAGGAAAAATAGAGACCAAAAACGTTGGAGAACTTCTTGTAATGAACTACACCCCCGCAAACATCTTTAACTGTGGATAAGTGACCCGATCCAGCCGATTAAGTTCAAAGTTATCGCTCACGCTTAATGTCCCAACCGCTCACGCCTGATGTCCGGTTACAAAAATAGAACCTATTTTTTCTTATTAGACCCTCTTGACAAATTTATTCTGATCCCTTAAATTGGAAGGCAAATGTCTACCCTACTAACCCAACGACAAAAAGAGGTATTGGATATGATTTCTAAGACCATCGAAACCCAGGGCTATCCCCCTTCTCTTCGGGAGATTGCCAAGTATTTTGAAATCGTCGGCACACGTGCAATCGAAAAACATTTGATTGCGCTTGAGAAAAAAGGCTATCTCCGTAAAGGGAAAGGTGCGCGGGCCATCGAAGTCATCGGTCAGACTTCCGGCCGATCCGTACCTATTCTAGGCAGGGTCGCCGCTGGATCACCCATATTGGCCGAAGAACATCTGCTCGGCCACCTTATGCTCGATCCCACTATTGCCCGATGGAAAGATGTTTTTTTACTCAAGGTTCAAGGGGAGAGTATGAAAGATGCGGGCATACTCAACGGTGACCTCGTCTTGGTGAAACCACAATCCGATGCCGAAACCGGCGAAACGGTTGTCGCCATGATTGAGGGCGAAGCGACCGTTAAACGCCTGATCAAGCGACAAAACGAAATCATACTACAACCCGAAAACCCCGCCTTTTCTCCCATCGTGATTACCGAACAAGACAGCACTGTCGAAATCTTGGGCAAGGTCGTCGCCCTGTTCCGCTTGGGCGTATGAATTGAGCGAACTTGTGACTGTTTGTCCCGATTAAACCTCGACCATCAGGTTTCCTTCTTGCCTGGTCACTTTGTAGGTTTTGAGGGCTTTTTCGCTTCGTATGAAATTGAAAATTTGGATGCCCGGCGGGAAATTCGCCCAATCAAGGACTTCGCCGCTACGAATATCAAACCGCGCCCGGTGAAAAGGGCATTGAATGCGTTCGAGATCAATCACCTTGCCTTTGCTCAATGGAGCCGCCATGTGTGTACAACTATTCTGTGTCGCATAAAACCCGTCTTCAAGATGGAAAATGAGAATTTTTTCCCCATCTACCTTCACCGCTTTCTTTTCACCCAAGGGAATATCTTCTTCCGAACATACTGAATGTAAGGCCATTTTCTTCTCCTTGTTTTATGGTGAAGCGCTTAGGCTTCGCCGGTTAAAGCATGAAACCACATAAACCGCATTCAGGGTGATTTCTCACTTTCCATTTCTCTTCCGATTTTATAGGCATCCACAATTCCAATCGTCCAAATCACCATCAGCAACATCGTGACGGTGTTCATCATCAAAAAATCGCTACTGCTGGATGTTTCTGAGAGCAAGACAGCAATCTCATCAAAACTGACCATCCCACGTTCGGGCCCGAGTTTTTCAAAAACCACTTCTGCTTGCTGCAGGGCTTGAGTGAGAATCACCAACAAACAAGAGAGCGTGCTCATAATTAAGATCGCACCCCGCCGATATCGCTTCAGGTAAAGATGACCGGCACCTGAACCCAGCACACAGGATAAAAGGGCCGCTTTAAAAGATTTTCTCATAAGATTACGTGTAAGATGAGCGGGTTCACGATTTGATCCGGCTCCAAAGTCCCATTCAGATAAAACAAATCCAATTACTTTTTATGATAGGCCATGTTTGTCGATACCTGCAATGTCTTCTGATGAAAGTGTCAACGACATCGCTGCGGCACTGCTTTTTGCACTTTCGGGGCGACTTGCGCCGGGAATGGGAATCATAACAGGAGACTTCACCAACAACCAAAGCAAGGCGACTTGATAAGTCGTCATCTTATTGCGTTCAGCAATTTCTTGTAAAAATGAATCTTTGGATCTGCGTTTATGCTTCCCGTGTCCACCCACCGGGCTGTAAGGCAAAAAGGCGATCCCTTCTTTTTCACAATAGTCCACCACGCCTTCTTCAAACGCTTTGCGGTCAAACAGGTTACATTCATTCTGTACACT
>JAJDBX010000009.1 GCA_029261135.1 Nitrospirota bacterium | reverse complement strand
CGCAAATGGATTGGCTCTGATCTGGGAAAGTTCGCCATCCACACCACCCGAAAACGCATGATCGGCGTACAGCGCCAACTTAAACAGGAAGACAAGAGTTGGCGGGCCTTTGAAATCCTCAACCTCGGAAAATACGAACGGCAGCACTATATCGGTGTGAATCCCAATCTGCGCGAAGCCGAAAAACAAAAACAACTTGAAGCCAAAGAAAAAGATTTTTTAAATCTCATCTTACATGCCTACCGCGCCGAAGGCGTCACACAGTTCAATACATTTCAAGGGAAAAAGGCGGGACGCCTGGTCGCGGTGGGACCGGTGAACCTGCCCGTCACGCGCTTGTTTGTGGAAGAAATTATTCTGGAATGCCGTCAAAAGCACATCACCCGCGTGGATATTCTGGGTTTTGAATTTGAGATGGGACTATTCCCAAATATTCAAGAAGAGGCAAAATCCAAGGGCATCGACCTCGCCATGAAATACATCCCCCGCGACGTCTTCGACAAACGAGCGGTGGAGAAAAACCAAGTGGTCTTCCACGATGTGTCGTTTATTGAGATCAAACCGCATATTCAGAAAAATAGCATTGCCATTGAATTAAGCGACTTTTCTGTCTTCTATTCCCAGGATGCAAGGGGAGCCGATGAGAGCCTGAAAAAAGGGAAGTCCAAGGTGATTGTCGATCAAGGCCAAGTCATCAAGATTGCCAAAGACAAAGAGGGCATTGTCACACGCGAGGTCTTGACGAAGGCATGGACAGACTGGATTGATTACTGGTCTGTGGATTTTGACTTTGAATCCAAACAGGAAATTGTCCGCGTTCAAAACAAGGAAAATGGAGAGATTGAAGAAGTATGGACAGGAGATTATGTCTTTGAAAACGAATGGCAGTCTTTCAGAACCAAGAAAGACCGGTCATTGGAGTTGAAAAGCGTGTTTCAAGAGTGTCTCTCCGGTCGGCGTAAAATAGCGGTGAAAGTGGTCGATATCTTCGGGAATGATACGATGAAAATCATTGAGGTGGGGGTATGAGCCTGCCGACTTGCACCATCATTGCCGGGCCGAACGGTGCGGGTAAAACAACTTTTGCGCTGAATTATTTGTTGGACATCAGGCAGTGTCGGCATTTTATCAATGCGGATTTAATTGCCTCCGGTTTGTCCCCTTTACTGCCGAAACTCAAACAAACCGCCGCCAGTCGATTGTTTTTATCTGAAATTAAAAAGGCCATTGTTCGCAGGGAAGATTTCTCCTTTGAAACCACCTTGTCAGGGAAAAGCTATTTGAAGCTCATTCGTGATTTACAGGCGGATCACTGGATTCTTGAGTTGATTTATTTATATCTGCCTGATGTCCAGATGTCGGTAGAACGTGTTGCGGAACGGGCAAAACACGGAGGCCATGACATCCCTTTAAAATCCATCATTAGACGCTACCCCCGAAGTATCAGCAACCTTCTCCATCTTTATGCCCCACTCTGTGACGGGGTCATCTGCCTGGATAACTCCCAGGAAAAAGAGAAGATTATTTTTGTTCAAAATAAACAAGGGCGACTCATTAAAAATAAGGAAATTTATCAACTTTTGTCTGGAGGGATGAAGCATGACCGAGCTTGAGAAAAAGGCAGAAACCGCTTTAGAATCCTTGAACAAAAGCGTTCGAGCAGTTTTGGATAAAAAAAAGCGTTTAGGTCAGTATGCCGTTGTCTGGCACAATAAAAAGGTCGTCCGTCTTTTTGAAAGTAATGGCGCCAAAGTGCAGGCTGGCGAGATCAAACAATAATGGCCCTGCATCCCGATTTCCCTGGCTCACCTCACACCATTCTTGATCCGGCAATCCGTTGGTTCCCCGCAGACGAGACCTTGCGTGAAACCAGCTACGAAAAACTATTGCCGCCTCTAGTGCATGAACTCCGTAAAAAAGTAACAACATGGCGGAGCAGAGATTATGAAGGGGCATCAAATACCAGCAAAGCACTCTTGAACTGGTGGTTTAAAACCGAACATCTCCTGCCAAAGGCCGACGGGTCAATGGCGGGATTTCAATATTATTTTGCGCAGCGCGAAGCGCTTGAAACCATTATCTACCTCTATGATGTCGTCCGGGTGAAGGACAAATACGACCTGATCCGCTTTGATCGCTCGGGTGCTGTTTCCGCAAATATGTTCAATGAAGAATGGCGACGCTTTGTCATAAAAATGGCAACCGGATCGGGCAAGACTAAAGTGATGAGCCTGATTCTGGCTTGGTGCTATTTCCACAAACTTTATGAGACTGATTCCGACTTAGCCAGAAATTTCCTGGTGATCACACCCAATATTATTGTGCTGGATAGAATCCGCGCCGACTTTGACGGTTTAAGGATTTTCTTTGAAGACCCGGTGTTGCCCGATAACGGATTTGAAGGGAACAATTGGCACGATGACTTTCAACTGACCTTGCACATTCAGGATGATGTCAACATGACTCAAAAAACCGGAAATATATTTCTGAGCAATATCCACCGCATTTATTCCGGCAGTGATGTAGCGGCATCGGCGGATGATGAAGATACGATGGATTATTTTCTGGGGCCACGCCCCACCGGTGCAACCACAGATTCTAAAGTAAACCTCAGTGATATTGTCCGGGAGATTGATGAACTGGTTGTCCTCAATGACGAGGCACACCACATCCATGATCCCAAAATGGCGTGGTTTAAATCTATAGAAGACATTCATAACCGATTGAAACATAAAGACCGGTTCCTGGCACTGCAAGTCGATGTCACGGCAACACCTAAACACAATAACGGCGCAATTTTTGTGCAGACGGTTTCGGACTATCCATTAGTCGAGGCGATTTTTCAGAATGTCGTCAAACATCCGGTCCTGCCGGATTTGGCAAGCCGCGCCAAACTGAAAGAAAGACAGAGTTCCAGATACACAGAAAAATACGCCGATTACCTGAACCTCGGTATTGAGGAGTGGCGCAAAGCATATACCGAACATGAAAAAATGGATAAAAAGGCCATCCTCTTTGTCATGACAGACGACACGAAGAATTGCGACGACGTGGCAGAATATTTAGAAACGACCTATGCAGAACTCAAAGGTGCGGTTCTGGTCATTCATACGAAAAACAATGGTGAAATAAGTGAATCGACGAGCGGGAAGAAAAAAGAAGAACTGGAAAAATTGCGTAGGCAGTCAAACAATATCGATCATTGGGACAGCCCTTTTAAGGCGATCGTCTCTGTACTCATGCTAAAAGAGGGCTGGGACGTCAAAAATGTCACCACCATTGTCGGACTTCGAGCCTATTCCTCAAAAAGCAATATTTTGCCCGAACAGACATTAGGGCGCGGACTGCGCCTTATGTACCCAGGCTTTGATATTGAAGAATATGTCAGCGTCGTGGGAACAGACGCCTTTATGGACTTTGTCGAGTCGATCCAGTCAGAAGGCGTTGAGCTAGAACACAAAGCGATGGGAAAAGGGACAAAGCCGCTTACCCCACTAATTGTTGAAGTGGATAACGAAAACACAAATAAGGATATCAATAAACTTGAAATAAAAATACCGATCTTAACACCTAGGATATATCGGGATTACAAGAACCTTTCTAATCTTGAGCCGAGTCGTTTCGGCCATAAAAAAGTGGAATACCGACTCTTCAGTGAGGACGACCAGAGGGAGATTGTCTTTAAAGATATTACAACCGGAGAAATAAACCATACGACCAAGCTTGCATCCAGCGCGGTGACAGATTATCGCTCCGTGGTCAGATATTTCACGCAAACCATCATGAAGGATTTGAGACTATTCAGCGGTTATGATGTGCTCTATGGAAAGGTAAAAGGGTTTATTCGAGATGAACTGTTTGATCAATGCGTGGATCTGGACAAGCTGAACACACTGCGGAACCTGTCAGAATTAGCTGCGACTAAAACCCTGATTGAAACATTCAAGAAAGAGATCAATGCCCTCACAATTAAGGACAAAGGGGACGCGGAAATTCGCGACACGATCAAACTGAGACTTACCCGACCATTCGTCGTCAAGGAACAGGGATATATCGTCCCCAAGAAAAGCATCTTCAATAAAATTATTGGTGACAGTCACCTGGAATTGCAGTTTGCCTCTTTTCTTGAAGAATGTGCCGATATTATTTCGTATGTTAAAAATTATCTGGCTGTCCATTTCAGGATTGATTACGTCAATGCCGACGGAAACATCTCCAATTATTACCCGGATTTCATCGTCAAAAAATCAGAACGTGAGGTCTTTATTGTTGAAACGAAAGGCTTGGAAGATGTGGATGTCCCCCTTAAAATGCGGCGACTCAAGCAATGGGGTGAAGACATTAACCAGGTACAGACAGACGTAAGCTATGACTTTGTGTTTGTGGATGAAGAAAACTTCAATAAATATAAACCAAAATCGTTTGATGAACTTGTTACTAATTTTCAAGGATATAAGGGGTAATCCCTTCCGATGACAGAGCTCCCCCAATTATAAGTTGGGTCTCATAATTCAATCTTAAAAATAATTCTCCAAAGACATTTGCGGGGCGCCCCGAACAAAAAAATCCGGATTTAAAAGATTTTCTTTATTGTAGCAGAGAGACTCCCCGACTCTATCCGTTACACTGCCGCCTGCTTCTGTCACAATCACATGCGCTGCGGCGGTATCCCATTCCATGGTCGGCCCGAGCCTCGGATAAAGATCCACCGCCCCTTCTGCAACAAGACAGAGTTTGAGTGAACTTCCCATTTCGACCAATTCATGGGGCTGTATTTTTTGAAGAAAAGCCGCTAAAGCAGGACTCCCATGAGATCGACTCACGGCAATTTTCATGATGCGATTTCGATAATCCGAAACAGAGATCTGAACAGGGGCTGTTTCGGGTTCTTTTCTGAAACTGCCACATCCTTTTACTGCAGAATAAGTAAGACCTAAGGCAGGCGCAAGAACAACACCCAGCACCGGCTTATGATTTTGTATTAATGCGATATTCACACTAAATTCCTTATTACGTTTTACAAATTCTTTGGTACCGTCTAGAGGATCGATAAGCCAGTAGGGTTCCCATTCACGGCGCGTTTCATAAGAAATCATTTTTGATTCTTCTGATAAGGCCGGAATTTCAGGCGTGAGTGCTTTAAGTCCGTCAATAATTAAATGATGGGCAGCAAGATCCGCTTGAGTCAGGGGAGACTGATCTTCCTTGTAGGTCGTCCCTAAATCCGCTTGTCGATAAACAGACATGATCGCCTCTCCGGCCTGTTCTGCAAGTGCGACAATCTCTGGAAGCCATTTTCCAATCGGTACTTCAGGTGTTTCCTGATCTTCATCTAAAGCCATTAAATCCCCCTAAACATTTGGTCTCGATTGCATTTTCGATTTTTCGATATATTCTAGAAAAAAAATGAGAAAGACGCCAAAAAATCCGGCTGTAAATGTGGATAGGATGACGATAAGGCGCTTTTTGGGCTTAATGTTTTCGTCGGGGATCGTTGCAAGATCTAAAACTTGCACCGTGGAGCTGTCCTTGGCCTCTTGAATTCGGGCCATCTCATACTGTTCAGTGAGCAGACCATAAAGGGTTTCATGGATTTTAGCATCTCGTAAAAGCCGCGCGTACTGGAGTCCCAGGTCAGGCAGGCGATCCGTCGGGATAAAGATACCCTTTGAATCCACACCTTCCTTTCCTTTTTCAAGATTTAAAAGGGCGCTTTTTAATTCTTTTACTTCTGTCTTTAAGGTTTTCACTTGTGGATTTTGAGGCGTTGCAAAAGAAAGCAATGTCTGGAGCGCCACCTCTTTGGCCATCAATTCTCCTTTGAGCGTCCCGATGGCACCGATAATCGCTTGAGATTGCGCATCCAGTTTAACGGCCCCGTTTTTTTCCTGAAAAACTCTGACGGCATTTTCGGCTTCTGTGAGCGCCATTTTCGCCTCTTTGAGTCTTTTCTCGACAAATAAACGCAAGCGTCCGCCCGAGGTGGTCAGTATCGATTTATTCATCCGATCCAAAGCTTCAACAAAAGCATTGGCCATTTGTGTAATCAGTTCTGGATTTTTACCCTCCACTGTAATGGACAGAATGTCTTCCTTTGATTTTTTGATGTGAACCTGGGTGCGCAAGAGATGACGTGCATCCGAAACTGTTTGAACTTGATAGAGAGATTTCAGATTAAATTGTTCGACAATTTCGTCAAAAACCGTTCGACTTTTTAATATCCCGATCCAAAGATGAATCGGTGATTTTCCAGAAAGCATCCCCCCGGCAAATCCACCCAGTCCGGAGGGGAGTTGTGAAGAAATCAAACCTGCACCAGAACCACTGTCTTGAGGGGGAAGAAGGCTTGTTGTTGATGCATAGATTTTAGGAAGGCTCAAACTGACGATGGCTGAGAGAATAAATGCCGTACTCAGGATGACGAGAAAAAGAAGCTTTCGCTTGAACAACACCCGCCAGTAGTCCAATAGGTTAATGTCGTCCTCTTGCCGGATCTCCTCTGTCATGCTTAAAATGCCACCAATAAGACCCCTGCAGCCACCGCGATCTGGTAGAGAATTTGCGTCATATCCTTTGTTTCTCTTAACCATGCGATCTTTTCGATATCTTCCGGCACCACAATCGTATCTCCAGGATCCAGTGTAGAAGCAATAATATTTTTTGCCCAGAACCCTCTTTTTTGGTATCGTGACACCGCCGTTCCGTCAATCTTGAGAATATACAGGCTCTCTTCGTCAGCGACGTCTGTGATCCCGCCCGCCTTTCCGATATATTCTGAAACGGTCGTATTTTCATCAAATATAAATGCCGTTTGATTGAACACAGAACCGATCACTTGAATTTGTTGAGGCTGCTCCGGGATATCGAGCCTATCTCCTTCTTCAAGCAGCATATCGGAGGAAGAGCCTTTAAATGATTCTAAACCCGTGAGATGAATCGACATACGCCCGATGGCCTTCGCCGCGCGCATTTGTTGAATCAGCGTATGCCTTTGTTCCATTGATGTTTTGTGCTGTACAGCCGCATCAGGGCTTAAGGACGCCTCAATCGTTGAGGCCGATTTTGAAAGCATCTGCTGCTCAAAGCGGTCGATGGAGTCATCAAGCTGCTTTTGTTGTAATTTTTGTACAGATTTTCTCGTGAAAACAGCCCCTTTAAGATAAGCATCTTGGGTTAATCCACCTGCCCGCTCAATCAGAGAAGAGAGCCGTTCCCCTTTTTTACTGGTATAAGATCCTGGAAACCGGACTTCTCCGTCAATCTGTACAGTGCGATAAATTTCCCATTCCGGGACGGATCGAACAGAAAGATAGTCGTCGGGACGTAATATAAGATTCGATTTTTCGTCCCCTGCAAGGGCTTTTTCAATGTTGATGGAAATCCGTTGTATCTTTGGACCTTCTGTGTTTGCGGAGATGCGTGTCAGTTCTGAAGATTCTAAAAAGGCATAATATTTTGTGCCTTCGGCTAGATTAATGAGATCCTTGATACGCATATTTTTTGCCCAGGGGAAAAGACCGGGTTTATTGACGGCACCGACAACCTGTACCTCTTTTTCTTGTGAAAGATCCGAATGATCGAAAAGATAGACTTCATCCAGGTGATGAAGAAAAATATCTGCTGAATCGTCCTGCTTCAGGATTACTTTTCTAAAATTAAAGGAAATTTTTTCATCATGGAAGTCTGGAGACATTTTCCGAATAATGATGCCATCAGGCAGATAGGACTCTGGGTGCTGTGGACGTTTCAATCCTCCTGCCAATTTAAAAAGGTCCGAAAGCTTCATATTTTCCCGGTGTTCGTAGTCCCCTGGCCTATTGACAGCCCCATGAATCCGAACCAAGGTTTTCTCGAGGAAATCGGATTGATGAAAGACAACGATGGTATCCCCTGACCGCAAAAGCAGGTTTTCTTTTTCATCCTCCTGAACAAGCAATTTTTCAAGCGCAACAGAAAGAATCTCTTTATGCCCATCAGGTGGCGCAAGCCGTTCAATCAGCGCATAGTCTAAAAAAGTTTCTGGCAAGAGATCCTCCAGACCTTTAATAAGAGACCGTAACCTCATTCCCGTATGCCATTCAAAAATGCCGGGTCGGACAACATTTCCCTTTAAAGTCACCCCGTTTTTTACATTCGGATCAATCGAAAAAACCTTCACAAGATCGCCATCTTTTAAATTGAGATCGGCTTGATCTCCGAAGCCTTCTAGATTGAGATCAAGTACGATTTTGTCCACATTTCCGGAAACCCGTTCTATCTGTACCTTTTGAAGATAAGCTGTCGCGTTGATTCCGCCTGCCATCGTGATCAGTTCTCGAAGATTCATCACTTCTTTGGCTTCATAAACGGCAGGCACTTTCACATTGCCGGAAATGCCAATACGAGGACCGACAGTGGGAACAAAAATAACATCGCCGGCCATCATGCGAATATCTTGACCTGTATTTCCATTTAATAAGAGGTCGTAAAGATCAAAATGACTAACCGTTTTCCCTTTTCGTTTCACCTGAATGTCACGCATCGTCCCAACCTGGCTGGGCCCACCCGAAGCAAAAAGCGCATTAATCACTGTTGAAAAAGAGGAGAGGGTATAGCTCCCCGGGCGCTGTACTTTGCCCACCACGAACACTGGGATCGTCCGCAACTGCCCCATACTGATGTTCATCTTCACCTCAGTCAACTTGTAATACCGGCTAAACTCCTTTTGAATAAAGTCTTTGGCTTCAGAAAAATTTAATCCCGATAGATGCAATGCCCCTAATTGCGGCAGGACAATTTTTCCATCCCGATCCAAATATTCTGAAAATTCAGCATTGATTTTTCCCCAAACTGTGATACGAAGCTCATCTCCGGGTCCCAGAAGATAGTTCGGTTCAACAGGAATGGCTTCAAGGGGCGAGAAGTTTATGGGAGAGTCGCGAAAAAGATCATGTCCAAACGGATCAATTATTAAAGAGAGATGTGAAGGAACTTCTTCAAGAAGGTAAGCATCAAATGGGGAGTCCTTTTTTTTCACCTCAAGCATTTGCGCAGGGTCATGTACTTTTAAACGGTCTGTATGTTGGAAGCCCTTTTCTTTCAGGCCTTGAGGCCCTGCTTTTTTTTGACTATCTAAGTCTTGTGTCAGGGGATGTTTTTTAGGATCTTTGATCGATTTTTGTTTGACTTGATTTTGTAAAAAAGCCTTTCCGCGCTCAATGCTTTCAGGCCTCAGGGGATTCGGAGATACCGCAGACGGGTCTAATCCAATTTGACGCTGCGAAGACAAAGGCGTCTGTTGAAAGAGGTCGGGATTCTCAACAGGAATCTGCCCATAAGAAATCAAGGGATCACTTAAAAAAGCGCCCAAAAGGACAAGAATCCATCCCCAAAAATGAAGCGAATAAAATAAATATCGAGCGGTTCTTTGAAAGAAAAAAGGAGAATATTTGGAATAGGCCATCTTTTAGGAAATCCTCAAAATTTCATTCGGAACCTATCTTAAAATATTGAACCATAAAACACCAATGATTCGTCAAAAAATTGAAAGAAGACCCTTTAAGTAATAGAGACAGCGGGAAAATAAAACCCTTCAAGGGTGTTTGATCAAGGATAATATTGCAAAAGAGGATGGGATAAATAGGACTCTAATATTTAATCATCAGATTGAAGCTGAAATTTGATACCGTTTTAGTTTGTTATAGAAGCTGGCTCTGGAAATACCCAAAGCACGCGCAGCCATTGATTTATTGCCTTTACACTCTTGCAGAGATTCAATAATGCGTGCACGCTCAACTTTTGACAAGGCCTCTTGTGTTGAACTAAAAAGTGATGCGGAAGACGAATAGCCGAGGGAAGTCACTTCTTCTTCGATCAAAAGTGATTCAAGGGATATCTCCGATTGCTGAGAAACCAATACGCCCCGCTCAATAACATTTTCTAATTCACGAACATTGCCCTTCCACGGCATTCTTAAGAGCAACTCAGAAGCCTCCTTTGAAAGAAACATCGGCCCTTTACCATTTTCAGTCGTATATTTTTCAATAAAATGTTCAACAAGTAAAGGGATATCATCTAAGCGACCCCGAAGCGGGGGAATCATAATCGGCATCACCGCCAAGCGATAATAGAGATCTTCCCGAAAAGTTTTTTTTGTAATCCCTTCTTTTAAAGATCGATTTGTCGCAGCAATCAAGCGAATATTCACCTTGATTTTACAGTTTCCGCCCACAGGACGAATCTCTCCTTCCTGAAGCGCACGAAGGAGCTTTGATTGAAACACAAGGCTCGTATCGCTAATTTCGTCTAGAAAAAGGGTGCCACCTGCAGCCTCTTCAAATAAACCAGTTTTATTTGAGAATGCTCCTGTAAACGCCCCCTTGACATGACCAAAGAGCTCGCTTTCGAGTAGTGCTTCAGGAAGCGCCCCACAGTCAATCGCAACAAATGGGCGATCTCGCCGCGGACTCATCTGGTGAATTGCCTGTGCGACCCGTTCTTTTCCTGTGCCACTTTCTCCATAAATAAGTGCGGTGGCGGCACTGGGTGCCACAAGACGGATCATCTGGAAAAGCGCACGCATTTTTTTGCTACGGCCAATCATCCCGCAAAAATGAGTCTCTTCTTTGTTGATGGCCGGTTGAGATGTTTCCGTCGCGGTTTTCTCCTTCAAAAAAATTCGATTATTTTGGTCAATAGAGGAGGATGGAGTCATACGGTGCATAATCTCAATGGCATGAGAGACCTTGCCATCTCCTCCAAAAACAGGATAAGCGCGAATCTCTTCTTGGATTCCACTCCCATTGGATGCCGATTTTCTGATTGAACGAAAAGGTTTCCCTGTCTCAAAGACCGTCAGACAGGGACAGGGATCACAAGGAACCTCTCGACCATGCAGGACTTCATAACATTTCTGTCCAAGTTGATGGTCACCCGAAACATCGGAAGCCGCGTTATTCACGTAATCAAGCGTAAACCCCTCTTTGATCACAATGAGGGGGTCAGCGATACTATTTAAAACCGACGAATAAAATTGAGGTGACTTTTGCTCTGTTTTTATGGTCATTTCTTAATGTCACTCGTAATTAGGAAGCCTATTATACAAGAATTTGATCGATTTAAACAGTAACTTATTCGATTTCAGTGCGCTGTTTAGATAATTTTCGATCCCTTCCCCTGAACATTCCCCCATGAAAACCAGGTGAATCACCACATCACCCTTGTTTATTACACACAATGCAGGATGGAACTACGCACCACCTGGATGACGCAAGAACGGCTCACAAGCTTCATTCAAGAAATTTCGGAACTGTCTTTGAAACGGGGAAGCGATGTCATATTTGAAATGACAGTCAACGACCCGCTCATTGGGTTCTGGAAAACCGAGGGACGTTTCCCGAAATAACAAAAGTGAAGCAGCCCATTCGTGACCATATTTCAGCAGGATGAGATCGCGGCCACTCAGATAAAAAGAAAGAGGAGAACAACTAAAACATACAGACATTGGCCGATCTCTTCTTGAGCAAACGCGTCCCATGTATTCCGCATATCAATCAAATTATTTTCAAATGTGTTTCTATCTTAAATCAAATCTGCTTTTTTATAAACTCCCAATCGCTGTAATAATACAGCCCTTTATGTCAAATGGATTGCAAGAATTATCTTATTGAATAACAAAGTGAAATAAATGAGGTTGAACCATTGAAGAAATTTTATCATCGTCTGACATTAGTTTTGAGTGCCGTGCTGATCACGATTATCCCTTTCAGCACATCCATTGTATCTGCAAACGAAAACGAACTCCCCCAATGGGTCAAAACAATAAAAATGAACGGAGACTTACGGCTCCGCTATCAACTGACTCAACAAAATGGCAGCACGCCAGACCAAAGCGGTGGCGACGACCCAAGATCCACCAACCAAACCTTTGATGATTCTTTTTCTTCAAAAGGTCTGCAGTTTGACTACGCCTTCGTCAAAGTGAAACGCTCTGAATCGGCAAAGCTGCTTGGCGGAAAAACCGTCTTCAAAGAACATGAAGTAATTACCCAAGTCGGACTAAAAGAGAATGTGATTTTCGGGATCGATTACTACATGACTGAAGAGATCAATGGCCCGAGTGAGGAAGATATTGTGCAGGTTGATCTTCAGTTTAAGTTTTAATTGATGAAAAAATAATCCAGCTTGCCCTGTTTTACTTCTAAAGTCAGAGAAGAAAGGCGCCTGGATTCTTCATCCTTCTTTTAAAAGAACGGCTGTTCCCATCGCTGAGAGAAGAATGGTTTTCGGATTGATCACTTGATGATTAAAAGAGGTCGCTACGATTGCATTCGCCTTAAACAAAATCGCTTCCTGACGCAAGGTTTGGAGTACTTCAGATACAGTTCCATTAAATTTTTTACGGCGATTTGGCTGTGATTCTCCCGAAACCCCCTCAGGAAATACAATCAGGGCCTCGGCATGAACTAAGCCATAATAGGTCGAGATCCGCTTTCCTTCTACCCGTTGTGTTGTCGTAATCAGGATGTTCTGAACGGTTTTCGTCTGAGCCCCTTTCGGAGAAGATACGCCGGATTTCGCTTTGCTCGTTGGTGCATTTTTGACCGGAGTCGGCTCAGGAACCTCTGAGATCGCGTCTTGTTCTTTTTGCGTCTCTGACAGTGTTTCTGGCGATTTTGTTTTTGCTTCGGCTTCCGGAACGGGCATTCCTACCTGAGCGGGATTCGGAGTCGGGGTTGTTTCTGCCACATCCTCAAGGATTGACGGGTTTGTATCGATCTCTTCATATTCGACCGTATCATCTTCGCGTAAACCACCAAAGGGATCATTCCCTTGAACCTCTTTGGCCAACAGAGGAGAATGGCACTGCATACAAACATCTGCTTTTCGTTGCTGGCAACCACAAATCGTGCAAATCACTGAATGACCTCAATCTGCGGGTCTGAACGGTTCTGTACAATCCTGCCTTCTACGCACAATCTCCCTTCGGAATACTCTTGTATCACCTTTGGAAGGAGGCGATGTTCTTCTCGAAGGATGCGCTCTGACAGACTTGACTCTTTATCGCCCGAAAAAACGGGCACAGATGCCTGGGCAATTACGGGGCCATGATCCATCTCTTCATCGACAAAATGGATGGTACAACCACTGACTTTCACACCATAATCGAGCGCCTGTTGATGTGCATGCAAACCTGGAAAGGCTGGGAGTAAACTCGGATGCACATTGATAATACGGCCTTGATAGGGCCGTACCAATTCGGAAGTTAAAAGACGCATATAACCTGCCAGAACAACAAGCTCGACCTGGTGTGTCTTGAGCAAGCCTAACAAGATAGTATCATAGATCTCTCGACTCGGACAATCTTTGGGATCAACATATTGAAACGGGATATGATGGCGCTTTGCGCGTTGAAGCGCATGGGCATTTTTTTTATTGCTGAGGACGACCCCGATCTTTGCCTCAAGACCTCCACCTTCGATGGCATCAATAATCGCTTGCAGGTTACTTCCACGGCCAGAGGCCAAAACCCCAATAACCAATGTCTTATCAGACATAGTGAACTTGTCCATCACCCTGGATCACTTCACCGATCACGGCGGCTTTCTGGCCTTGTCTTTTTAAAATTGCGAGCGTCGATTTTAAATACGTTTTTGGAATCACAACAACCATGCCGATACCCATATTAAAGGTAGAATACATCTCTTTTGTTGTGATTTCCCCTTTCTGCTGTAGTATTGAAAAAATCGGGGGCAAGAACCATTGATCTGTTTTGATCTCGACAGCAGTCCCTACAGGCAAAATTCGAGGGAGGTTATCTGTAATCCCCCCACCAGTGATATGTGCGATCCCTTTTAAGGGGACCCGCTTGAGCAGGGCTTGGATAGCCTTCACATAAATCTTTGTTGGCGTCAGTAATTCTTCCCCCAGCAGTTTGGAAAGACCCGGCACTTTTGCATGGACTGACAAGCCTGCCTTATCAAAGAAAATATGTCGCGCCAGAGAAAACGCGTTACTGTGAAGGCCAGAGGAGGCCAGCCCAATGAGTATATTGGATGGCCGGATTTTACGACCATCAATGATTTTCGATTTATCCACCACCCCGACAGAAAAACCGGCAAGATCATACTCCCCATTTGGATACGAAGCGGGCATCTCAGCCGTCTCACCGCCAATCAGGGCACATCCGGCTTCACGGCAGCCCGCCGCAATCCCTTTAATGACTTCTAGGGTGACATCAGCTTGGAGTTTCCCCGTTGCAAAATAATCAAGAAAAAAAAGCGGCTCTGCCCCTGTCACAATCACATCATTGACACACATGGCCACCAGATCTATTCCTACGGTATCGTGCTTTCCGGTCAAAAAAGCCACTCTCAGTTTCGTCCCGACACCATCTGTACCGGAAACCAAAACAGGTTGCTTGTACTTTTTTGATCGCAAAGAAAATAGACCGGAAAAACCACCCAAGCCCCCCAGCACTTCGGGTCGAAAAGTTGAACGAACCAAGGGTTTAATCGATTCAACAATCTGATTCCCGGCCTCTATATCCACCCCTGCTTTTTTATAAGCAGCTTGAGTCATATCCCTCCTACACTTTCATAAAAAATCCCAGATAAAATTTTCTGAGAACATCCAAAATCGTCAAAAAATCAAAGAGACAAATCCAATGAATATTACCCTATGCCCCTTATAAAGATCAAATGCACAAGTGATTTCACGCACAAAACACAAGGTCACAAGTTGACATTATTTAGTTAGAAGAATATCATTATTCGCTTTTAAATACGTCTTACTCTAACGCCAGAGGTTGTAGGTTTCTATCACACATGATCATTAGAAAAGAACGCATAAAAACAGGGTTTTACATTTTTTTCTTGGTGTTGTTTTTTAACACCCCAGAATTAAGGGCAGAGGCCATTGAAGGCAATATTGACGATATAGCCAGGGCCATTCTCACCTACTTCCCCAAAATCACCGGGAAGGTGTCCGCGATCAATGATGGGATCATCGAAGTCGATCTTGAATCGGGACAAGGGTTGGCTGAAGGAATCTTGCTGACCGTTTTTAGAGAAGGGGAAACATTCCGACATCCCGTCACCGATGTTCCACTGGGACGCTTTGAAAGAAAAGTGGGCACCATTGAAGTCATCCGATTTGAGCCGCCTCTCTTGACGGCAAAACGCGTCAAAGCACAGAAAAAGATTGAAGTGGGCGACCTGGTTCGCTTACCCTCTACAAAAATACCATTGGCCATCTCAACACACTCGGAAAAAGACCATGTTTTTTTACAGAATGAGCTTGCGGCGGCTTTGAGTGATACCGGTCGATTTCAAGTCGATGCACTTTCTCCGGGGACAGATTTTAAAACTGCTTTTACACGAAAAAACCATTATCACATTCAACTCGTGACGCGCCGCAATGAGGGGATATTCTCGATACAACTTCAAATTCAAAACACGATCACAGGAAAAGCGCTCGCGAACATTGAAGTTCTCATCCATCAATCTGAAGATAGCGATCTTATACTAGAACATTTACAATATCAGCTCTTTGAGCAACGACAGCAAAACCAATGAAGATGGCAGACTTTACACCAAAAAATCAATCACAAGTGGATCTTGAAAACCTTCCGAAACATGTGGCCATTATCATGGATGGAAACGGTCGATGGGCAGCACAGAGGCACCTTCCACGCATTGCAGGACATCGGGAAGGAATTAAATCTGTTCAGGAAATAGTGACCTTTGCCCGGAAAATCGGGATCAAAACCCTGACGCTCTACGCTTTTTCCAATGAAAACTGGCATCGTCCTGCCAAAGAAATTACACAACTCATGGTTCTGCTTGAACGATATCTCAATAAAGAACTGAAAACAATGATGGAAAACGGCATTCGCTTGCGCGCCATTGGACAAATCGACCGTCTTCAAAAATCGGTCGCCAAACTCGTACACAAAGTTGAGGAAGAAACTAAAAATAATCATGAAATGGACTTGGTCTTGGCCTTGAGTTATGGAGGTCGCGCAGAGATCGTGGATGCCATTAAAAAAGTCTACCAAGACCTTAGAGATGAAACCCTCTCAATCAAAGATCTGGATGAAAAGCACTTTTCTAACTACCTTTACACGGAAGATATCTCCGACCCGGATTTGATGATCCGAACCAGTGGGGAAGTCCGCGTCAGTAACTTTTTGCTCTGGCAAGTGGCCTATACTGAACTTTATTTTACAAAAACCTTATGGCCTGATTTTAGAGAAGCCGACTTTTTAAAAGCCCTCCATGAATATCAAGGCAGGGAAAGACGTTTTGGTTTGGTCTCCGGGGGACAGAACCATTAAACCCAGTCGTCTCCTTACGGCGATTATATTGCTCCCCATTCTTTTTTGCATCATCTGGTTCCTCCCCTCTTTTTTCTTTTTTCTCTTTATATTGCTGCTAATTCTCCGGGTTCAGTATGAATTTTACCTCCTATATTATGAGCCTACCCATAAAAAATCGATGGGCCTTGGCCTATTCTTTGGACTCTTGCTCGCTGGCACCATTTATTTTCAGCCCTCCCTTGTCGGGATGGTTCTCGTCCTTTCTCTCATGGGGATTTTTCTCTATACGCTGTTTAGCTTTGAGGATATCCAACTGACCTTCACAGAATCCGCCATTCTTTTTCTGGGGGTCGCTTATTTATCAGGCTTCGTGAGTCACCTATTTTTAATACGTGATTTGCCAGAAGGAAAAGGCTTAATCATCCTGGTGCTCTTAATGACCTGGGGGGCAGATGCCGGGGCCTACTATGTCGGCAGAGCGATGGGAAAAATGAAACTCTCCCCCCGTGTCAGCCCGAACAAAACAATTGCAGGAGCCGTCGGTGGACTTTCAAGCACATTTGTTTTTGGCCTGGTGGCAAAATTCACTTTTCTTTCTTTCCTTTCTTCGATGGATGTCATCGCACTTTCTCTGCTCTTGGGCATTTTCGGACAACTAGGGGATTTAACCGAATCCATGTTAAAACGCGCCGCAGGGGTCAAAGATTCAAGTAGCATTATTCCAGCGCACGGCGGCCTTTTTGACAAGCTCGATAGCATTGCCTTTGCCGCGCCGCTCCTCTATTATTACATGGTGCTCGTTCACTGAGTTATTCCATTTGGAGCCGACCATTTTGCAATTTCAAGCTTCCTTCACGCATCTAAAAATATTTAGCACGAACAGGTAAAATGAAAAACATCGTCATCCTCGGTGCAACTGGTTCAATAGGAACCAATACGCTTGATATTATTCAACGCTTCCCAGATCAATTCCAAATCTTGGGTCTGACCGCGAAATCAAGCGACGAGAAGCTCGAATCCCTCATCAAAGCTTTTCGTCCCAAAGTCGTCGCACTACAGGATGAAGTCGCTGCAATGGCATTGGCCCAGCGTCTCTCTAAAACGAAGGTAGAAGTCCTGTCTGGTGAAAACGGCATTCTCGCGGTCGCTCAACTTTCTGAGGCAGATCTTGTGATTTCTGCCATTGTTGGGGCTGCCGGCCTCTTACCCACTCTTTCGGCCATTCGCGCAAAAAAAACAGTGGCGGTTGCAAACAAAGAACCCTTAGTCATGGCCGGAGAAATCATCAAAAAAGAAGCCGCATTCAATGGCGTTTCGATTTTACCGATCGACAGTGAGCATTCTGCCATTTTTCAGGTCTTAAATGGCGAACGGCATCAGGACATTCAGCGTATTATATTGACCGCATCGGGAGGACCGCTCCTTCGTTTATCGAATGATGAGAAAACGCAGATTTCACCCGAGGTGGCCCTTGCACATCCAAACTGGAAGATGGGTCCCAAAATATCCATTGACTCGGCAACTTTAATGAATAAAGGGCTCGAAATTATTGAGGCCAAATGGCTCTTCGACCTTCCGGCAGGAAAAATCGATGTGGTGATTCACCCAGAATCGATTGTGCATTCTATGGTTGAATTTATCGATCGATCCGTCGTTGCACAGTTGGGACTACCGGATATGCGGACACCCATCTCCTATGTCCTTCATTATCCAGAAAGAATCCCGCTTTCACTGCCCTCACTTGACTTGGCAGAGGTCGGAACGCTAACATTTGAAAAACCGGATACAAAAGCATTTCCCCTGTTGACAACAGCCTATGCCGCACTTGAAGGGGGAGGAAGCCTCCCAGCTGTCTTGAATGCAGCAAATGAAGAGGCGGTAAAGGCATTTTTAGACAAACGGATTCACTTTGGTACAATTACAAAAGTCATCCAACAAACTCTTGAGGCGCACAGACCTAATGCCATAAAAACACTGGATGATGTACTCGAAGCAGACCGATGGGCACGGATAGAAGGAAAACGATGGATCAAGAAAGACACAAACTCCTAGTCAATAGAGAAATGGCCGATGTTTAGTGTTTCAGCCGTAATCACATTCATCGTGGTTTTAGGCGTACTCGTCGGCATTCACGAATTTGGCCATTTTATCGTAGCGCGGTTTTGTGGGGTTCAAGTCGAAACCTTTTCACTGGGCTTCGGCCCCAAAATCCTTTCTAAAAAAGTCGGCCCCACCGAATACTGCCTTTCACTTGTGCCGCTCGGCGGTTATGTCCGAATGTTGGGTGACGACCCCAATGAAGAAATCCCTGAAGATGAACGGGAACGTTCTTTTCTAAGCCAGCCGGTACGAAAAAAAATTGCCATTGTGGTCGCGGGGCCCCTTTTTAATCTGCTTCTCGCCGTATTCATCTATTCCGGTGTTTACATGGTCGGCTTTCCAACCGTCACCGCCGTGGTCGGAGAAGTTCAAGAAGGTTCTGCAGCTGAACTCGCGGGGATGCAAAGCGGTGATCATGTTTTGGCGATTGAAGAGACCAACATTTCAGACTGGGATGAAATTAGGGCAAACGTACAAGAAAGTGGCGGCGAAACACTTCATTTTCTTGTTCAACGCGGTGGAAATCAAATTGATTTAAAGGTCACACCCCGGTCAAAAGAAACCGAAGATGTTTTTGGCGACAAACACCCTACTTGGCTCATCGGCATCACCCCCAAAGGGGATCAAATTACCAAACGATATAACCCGGTGAAAGCGATTTATCTCGGGACGGAAAACACCATCAAGCTCACTTATTTAACGATGAAAGGCATCCTAAAAATGATTCAGGGGAAAATATCTTCTGACAATATTGGGGGCCCTATTCTGATTGCACAAATTGCCGGGGAACAAGCCTCGCGAGGTTTTTCGAATATTGTTCTTTTTATGGCCATGCTCAGCATTAACCTGGGCGTACTCAATCTTTTCCCTATTCCAGTTTTAGACGGGGGACACCTGGTTTTCTTTACCATCGAAGGGATCATCGGTCGTCCATTAAGTCTGAAAAAAAGGGAGATCGCGCAACAAGTTGGACTCTTTCTCATCATCTCGCTCATGGTCTTTGCTTTTTATAACGATATTATGCGTTTCTTCATTAATCCGAGTTAAACAAACAACCCAATGAGGGTCAAGGCTCTTTTTTGACGATGTCAAACCTATTTCAAATAAACCGTCGCCCGACAAAACAGATCTCTGTTGGATCGGTAAAGATTGGCGGCGATGCACCCATTACCGTACAATCTATGACAACCACCGATACGCGGGATATCGTAGCAACTGTTTCTGAAATTCATCGACTTGAAGCGGCTGGCTGTGAAATCGTTCGTGTCACCGTGCCTGATCAAGCTTCAGCCGAGGCACTTCCAAAGATCCGTGAACAGATTGATATTCCACTCATTGCGGACATCCATTTTAATTACAAAATTGCTTTGATGGCACTGGATGCCAAAGTAGACTGTCTTCGGCTCAACCCCGGGAACATCGGTTCGCGTGACCGTGTTGAACGCATCGTCAAACAAGCGAAAGACCAAGGGGTTCCCATTCGGATTGGGGTGAATGCCGGTTCCTTGGAGAAACATCTCTTAGAAAAATATGCTTACCCGACAGCAGAGGCCATGGTCGAATCCGCCGCATACCACATTGAAATTTTAGAATCCCTTGATTTCTATGAGACAAAAGTCTCACTCAAAGCCTCCCATGTCGGACTCGCTGTTGAGGCCTATCGTCTTTTTTCATCTCGTTTCGATTACCCCCTCCATCTGGGCATCACCGAAGCCGGCACAGCAATGACCGGCTCGGTTAAATCTGCTGTGGGTCTTGGTATTTTACTCGCTGAGGGAATCGGCGACACCATACGTGTTTCACTTGCAGCGGATCCGGTTGAAGAAATCCGCGTCGGTTATGAGATCCTCAAATCCCTCCATTTAAGAAAACGCGGGGTCAACGTCATTGCTTGTCCGACCTGCGGTCGGCTTGAATTTGACGTCATTCAACTCGCATCAGAGATCGAACGACGTCTTTCCCACATTACCGAGCCCATTGATGTCTCCATTCTCGGCTGTGTCGTCAATGGCATTGGGGAAGGAAAAGAAGCCGATGTCGGGATCGCCGGAGGGCACAGCGGCAGCCTCTTATTCCGAAAGGGGAAAATTATCCGAAGAGTCCCTTCAGAAGACCTCGAATCGGCCTTGATCGAAGAAGTGGAACAAATTGCTTTAGAACGGAAAGAAGCCCGGAAACCCCAAACGCTCTTGTCATGAACCTCAATTCCAATTAATTCCTCTTATCAATAAAGGTATCAAACAATATGCCCGCTAAGACCGCAGTTCTCCTCATGGCGCATGGCGCACCTGAATCGCTCGGAGACATTCCAGCCTACCTCGGCCATATCATGAAAGGCCGCCCCCCTTCAGAAGAAGTCATTGAACAAATCAAGGATCGCTATCGCTTGGTTGGGGGTAAATCACCCTTGCTCGAAATAACAAAACAACAAGCCCTTGCGCTGGAAGGCTTATTAAATCAGGATAAGAACAACTATCGTGTTTATATTGGAATGCGGCATTGGCATCCATTTATCGATGAAACAATTCAAAAGATCGCTTCAGATCAACCAGACCAACTCATTGCGATCAGCCTTGCGCCGCAGTATTCCAAGTTAAGCGTCGGCGCCTATATTCAAACCCTCGAAAACGCCAGGGCTTCGACTCAACTGGAGATCCCTGTACAAGCCGTCAAAAGCTGGTACGATCAGGTGGAACTGATCGTAGCCTTCGCAGAAAAAATTCAGCTTGGACTGGCACAATATGATGCAGTAACTCGACCTCAGGTTCATCTTCTTTTTACGGCACACTCGCTCCCGGAAGAAGTGGTGTCTCAGGGAGACCCTTATCCGATTGAAATCGAAAAAACCGTTGCAGCCATTCTTAAACAGCTTGACCTTGACTCAACAGAAAAAAATTGGTCTTTTGCCTATCAAAGCCAGGGCTTTCGAGGGGGAAGATGGCTCGGGCCGAAAGTAGAAGACGTCATCAATTCACTGGGAGAAAAGGGTATCACTGACCTGCTCGTCGTCCCCATTGGATTCGTCTCTGACCATGTCGAGATTCTTTATGATGTTGATATCCTTTACAAAGATCTTGCAGCCTCTCAAGGCATTTCATTGCAGCGGACGGCGTCCCTGAATACCTCTCCTCGTTTTATCCAAGCGCTTGCCCGGATTGTTCAAAAAAACCGCCTCAACTCACAATAGCCTGCTCCGTTTTTTTTGCTAGTAAATAAAAAAGATATCTTTTATGATAGTCGCGTCACTATATACAATGACTTCGTTCTATTCATAACCCCTTGACCCTCATGTCAAAAACAAAACTACTCATGATTGATGACGACGAGACCATCCTCAACCAAATGAAATGGGCGCTCAAGGAGACCTATGACGTCTTCTTGGCCGGAGATCGTATTAAAGGGCTGGATCTCTTCAGACGGGAGATGCCACCATTGGTTACCCTTGATTTGGGACTACCACCTTATCCTCGCGATGCCACCGAAGGACTCCAAGCTTTATCTCAAATGGTTGAAATAAATCCGAAAATCAAGGTGCTTGTGGTGAGTGGGAATTCGGAAAAAATGAACGCTCTACAAGCCATAGAACAAGGGGCTTATGATTTTTTTACAAAACCGATTGAAATTGATGAGATTCAAGTCACCCTGCGACGTGCGCTCAATCTTTTTAATCTTGAGGAAGAAAACCGACAACTCCGTCAACACCCCCTAAGAAGCAGTGGGATGATCGGTTCCAGTCGGGTGATGGAAACACTCCATAAAACCATTCGTAAAATCGCAACCAACAGTTTTCCCGTACTGGTCACAGGCGAAAGCGGCACAGGGAAAGAACTCATTGCCCAAGCCATCCACCAACAAAGTGAGCGTTCCAAACAACCTTTTGTCGCCATCAACTGTGGCGCGATTCCTGAAAACCTGATGGAAAGTGAACTCTTCGGCCATGAAAAAGGGGCATTTACCGGTGCCCACGCTTTGAGAAAAGGCCGTATTGAATTTGCCGAAGGCGGGACCCTCTTTCTTGATGAAATTGGAGAACTGGGCTTAGGGCTACAAGTAAAGCTCCTTCGTTTTTTGCAGGAAAAAACCATCGAACGCGTCGGAGGGCGAAAATGTTATGAAATTGATGCACGGGTCATCGCCGCAACCAATCGCGATTTAAAACAATTGTCAAAAAACGGCGCATTTAGAGAAGACCTCTACTACCGCCTCAGCGTGGTCTCAATGACCAGTCCACCGCTTCGGGAACGAGAGGGAGATCTTCTACTACTTACCCGGGCCTTTATTGCGCAATTTTCTGAAGAAGCAGGGAAACGGATTAAAGGGCTGACGAATGAAGCCACCGAGGCCATGGCGTCTTATGACTGGCCGGGCAATGTCAGAGAACTTGAAAACAAAATAAAACGCGCGGTTGTCATGACTGACACCGCATTGTTGACGGTAGACGATTTAGAACTCGTCGATCAATCGAGTGCGCCACCGCTGCCTCGATTAAAAGATGCCAGAGATCAACTTGAGCGTAAATTGGTTGAACAAGCGCTCACCCGCTTCGGTGGACATGTGACCAATGCGGCTTCTGCACTCGGTATTTCCAGGCAAGCTTTTCACGATATGCTGACAAAACATCAGATTAAACGTCCAAGCTAAACCACAAAAAATCATACATCTTTTGCGCATCGAAAGCCTAAAAAAGGGAGGCGTGTCTCTGGTGCAACATTTTGGCGATAGGGCAATCGTGAAAAAATAGAAAGAGCATAATGTCCTGATTCACCATAAGCATCCCCCTTTGCCACCTTAAACTGCTGGCCAAAATCATTGGATTGATAATCCCCACCTGGGTAGGCTTGATACCAATCTGCGCTCCACTCCATCACATTGCCATTTAAATCATAAACATCGTAATCACTTTTATCATGGCTAAACCGCCCAATCATCATAATGTTGCCATGAGATCCCGCGCTCACATTGGCCTTTGACCCGTCAAATTCATTGCCCCACACATACAGATTGCCATCGGGACCGCGCGCGGCTTTCTCCCATTCGGCCTCAGAAGGCAGTCGCTTCCCCAGCCACAGACAATAATCGCGTGCCTCATACCAGTTCACCTCAACCACAGGCAATAGGGCTTGCCCCGAGGGGTAGATCTCTCCACCCCAATAAGGGGGAGGTTTTCGCCGTCTTTCTCGAATAAAGCGGTGATAATCTTCATTGGTCACTTCAAAACGATCCATATAAAAATCGTCAAGCGATAAACTGCGTTGGGGGTGTTCGTCGAGATAAAAAGGTTTTTTATTGCCCAATTCTCCTTGTGTTTCATCCGCCTTTGGCACGTCATTGCTGCCCATGATAAATGGCCCCGTAGGGATCTTAACCATTTTTAGTGGGATTTCATGGGCGGGTCCGAAAAAAGTGAAAATACCCGCTAAAACAAAGAGGAGAAAAAATAAAAGGATTTTTTTGGGGGACATGAAGTGCACTCCATCATGTTGCTTTTGAGGGAGTACTATTTTAGGAAAATGAGGGTCATTCGCGATATCGGACAAGCGCTCATGGCCTATTTAATCTTAACAAACATGGCTATTTCTCTCCACCGATTACTGAGTGCTTATCGGTATTATGTTCCATCGTAAAACCATGACAACGCAAATTACACCCGGGGCCTCTGTGTCCTCCCGAATCAGGGACTGCTGTCGTTTCAGAATAGTCATCCACACCTGAACCCTTGGAAAGAGGACCATTGACCATATGGCCCGCGCCCCACATGGGCTGGGTTGCCACACGATTCCCCTTAAGGTTGGGCTGAAAATTAAGTAAGTGGCTATTCTTATCATGGCCGGGGTTGTCTGCTTTAAATGTCGCATCATCCATCCCAACAAAGATCGTATTCCCCGCCTCGACATTGCTGTGCACATTGTTGTGGCACTCATGGCATCGTGCGTTGGTTCGACCAATAAGGTGAAGCATGTGGAGATTTCCTCCCGTCGTGTTATTCCCATCGACGTTCGTTGTGCCACAGCGATAAAAATTGGTTAATCGGCTTTTGGGGGCTATAAAACCATCGGCTTCACTTCCAGTGCAATTCGGAGTTTCCCACCATGGGGTAATAAAAGCCGATTCATTGTGACAGTTAAAACAAAGTGCAAAGTTTTGAGGATTATATTGACCCGTAATAAAGCCCGCGGGTTTGTCATCTGCCGTCCCAATATTGGTATCGTAGTTTGCCCGCAAGATACGTTTGTAGATTGAGCCATGCGGCCCCTGCGCCGTTTTTGGATCATTTAAAGATGAAGTTCGGATGCCAATAGGGTTTTCTGGAATACTGGGAGAGCGGTCTGTCGTACGTCGCCAGGCTTTTCCGCGGGTGTCATCTCCGCTAATCGGGCCGGGATAATCCGGAAAATTCAACCCAATCGGAAAACCTCCGGTCAAGCCTTTAAAAAGCGGTCTCGTGCCCGAAAAAGTACCAAAAAGATCCGTATTGTGACAATCTGGGCAATGAATCGTGGCCTCTCTTGAAAGCCCGCCCGAACCATCATGCCCACTGACTCTGCCACTGGCATCAAAATTGGCCTGTGAACCAAATCCACCCATTAATTGTCCCTGTTGAGATGGCACATCGACATAAAGGTTATAGTTATTCAACACCCCCGACTGATTACGACCCGTCTCTGCGACTGGATGGAAAGAGGTATTGTCTGTTGATGCTGGACTAGGATCGACAATCATTGGGCCTGTCGGGTTAGAAAGGTCTAAAGTTCGGTAATTCTCTGGATAAAAGGGTTTTGAAGTCGAATCAAATTCTTTCCTTTTGTTACTCCCGTGGGCATTCACCCCCCTTCCAGGACTGATCGGACTGTTTCCTCTTGCCTGCACAACCTTACCCGTGCCGACAGCCGTAAAAAGGGCTTCCCGGACGTGGTTATTGAATGAGTTTCCATGACAGCGGAGACAAACCTCATAGAGATAGGGCTCGCGCACTTCAACAGCACCTCTCACGGTTGCCGCAACGATCCCACTATTAATCGTCACGCCGGGCATACCCTGAAAACGGTTTCGACGTGTCACGCGATGCATGTTGTGACAATCCACACATTCAACATGGGAAGTATCTAAGGTATCGGGAACCCCTGGATTCGGTGATGTTTTATTCCCGGAAGGGCTGATAAACGGCCCGCCAAAAAATGAAGGGATCACATTATCACTTCCCAGTTGCACCCCTTCTTTGGGTGAATCGACAAAGACCGGCTGATGACCCAAGCCAAGCGTCAGATCCATTGCGCTGCCCGTCGGGGACGTCCCGTGATTTCCATTGCCCTCGCGATCTCTAAAAAACTGAGATTGAATATCTGGCGCCCGCGTCGGCGCTTGAAGAATAGACGTTTCTTGGGGTTGATGACATTGAAAACAAGTGGTTTCAATAGACACATTGCCAACGGGATCAACACCCTCGCGTAAAATTCGAATCGCACCTTGACGCGTGTGTGGATCATGACACACCAGGCAAGCTCGCTCTGCCACGACAGGCGCTTCACCGTCATGCAGGTTTGTGGCTCCGGGTTTGAGCCGACTGTCATCAAACACACCTGTTGGCCGGTCACCAAAATGGGAATTTAATTCATTCACGTTATAAGGCCATCCGGGTTTGTCATGGCAAAAGAGACAAAGGATCGCGCCCCCTTGATTCGGCGGGGCTGCGCGGTTCGGCCCACCCACACGCTTTTCAGCCTGAGTTGAAGCGAATGTACGTGACTGCAAGCGATTGGCGCGAAGAAATTTTGGGAAATCCACCTGATGCGGGTTGTGGCAGGACGTACACTGCACCGAATCATAGACATTCGTATTATCCCCGGATGCTCTTCTCAGCGGAGAAAGCGGCGTGGGCGTACTTTGCGTAAAAGGACGGTGAAGCGGCGGCCCTGGATTCACAAATTCCACATCCTTCGCAATGAGTTCCGCATCAAATTTCATGGAAATCGGATGATCGTTCCTGAGATCTCGCCCCAAGGCGCGCGTATTTTGCGAGGTGGCCCCTTCCCCGACCGGGATACTGCCAAAGGGGCCGGCAGGGCTCTGTCCTGTGGGGTATTCCATTGTTTCTTCCCCGTTAAACCCGCCACTCCCTGCTTTATTTAAAACGCTTCCCAGTGCGATGGTCCCGTCATGGCATGACAGACACAAACGCGAATAGCCCGTCGGCTGACCGGCAAGATTCGGGGTCGCTTCAAAGGATTTACTCCAAACTTGATCATACATTTGATACTGGGCTTTTGAAAGATTTCGATTCCAAATTGGAGAACGAATTTCTTTTGCCCCTTCGCGGCTTGCGCCGTGTGGGGTATGACAAAATACACACACTTCCGTTGTACCACCAGGTGCTGTCTTGACATTTCTCTGTAAATCGGGACTAAATATTTCTTCAAAGAGCTGCTGTTGTGTCGGATCCAGCGGGACAGCAGAAAGATTATGTTTCGTCGCGCTAACATCTTCAGTAAAAGGCTCTGAGGTTGGCTGTGCCCAGGACGCTTGATCGGAAGAAAAAAAGGCAATGATGCCTACAATCGAAAGGGATAGAAAAAGAAGGAGTGAGAAAACAATTGAACGTGACTTCATTATTCTAACGATTGACCGTACCTTATTCATCAACACGAAATAAGCCTTTCGTAAAACATGTGAATATAATAAGCGTGTTCTGCTTTGTCAAGACTTAGCCCTCTCCCGGTTTTGATTGACTGGATGGACTTTCTTCTTGAAGTAATTCGAAAACCTGAACACGCTTGTTATAAACGTCTGCCACATAAATATGTCCATCTTGCGCAACGGCAATCCCTGCAGGCAACCAGAACCGCCCCGGATCAGTACCCGATTTTCCGAAATTTAATAACAACTCGCCAGAAGAATTAAAGACCTGTACCGTATCGTAGAGGGTATCGACAACATAAATGTTTTTTTCACGATCTACAGCGACGCCTTTCGGTCGAGAAAACTCGCCCAGTTGACTTCCGAGACTGCCCAATTGCATTTTAAACGTCCCTTCGGGATCAAAAACCTGAACACGAAAATTGAGGGAATCTGAGATATATAAATCGCCGTCAGCATCTACAGTGGCATAAGTGGGAAAATTAAAGGTTCCTGCTTCAATGCCCCGTTTTCCAATGCTTCCCTTCAACTCACCTTCGAGAGAGGTGAGCAAAATTTGGTGTCCCATCGTATCCACCACATAAAGCCGCTCCCGCAAGCGATCAATGGCTATCCCAGAAATGCGTTTGGCCCAATTTTCGGTTCCGATGATGCGCACCATTTTTTGCTTTTGATTAAAAACAATTATCCGGTTCAAATCGGTATCTGCAACGTAAATAAGCCCGGATGCATCCACCGCAACCCCAATCGGATTTTGTAGGCGTTCAGTTTGGGTGATCTGGTAAAGCTGATGATATTTGTGGTTTTTCTGATCAAAATAATGAACCACTTGTAGTCCCGTATCCGCGACATATACCCCACCTTCACTGTCAACAGCGACACCCGAAGGACGAATCACGTAGGCGGTTTTTCCTTTCCCGAAAATAAATTGGACCACCTTTTTAAACCAGGAAGGCTCAAGACCGATATCTGCGGGCTGAGACCAGGTATTCACAAAGGATATTTTAGGCGGGTCGGGTGGTTTTGGCCAAAAAATGGATGGCATCTTTTTCACAGGTGCAGCGGCGCAGGCTGAAAGAACCATCACCATGAAAATAACAAGACCTCTTTTAATATTTATATTTTTCATATTTGGATTAAAAAGAACGACTTGCACGGACAAAAAAGGATTGGTGTTCAAATTCATCATCCTCAGTCTTGCTCTTTGAACTGTCTATGCCCCAGCGGCCATCAGCACTCAACACGAATTTTCCGATACGATACGATATAGAAGCCGTTGTTTGAATAATTTCCCGATCCAGTGAGGTATCTCCATCAGTACTTTCTTGTCTTGCCAAGGCACCCAAAGAGAAGGACGTATCCCCAATAAAAAAACTCCAAGTCAATTCTTCATAGAATGTATCCGTATCCGTATAAAAACCACCAGGGTAATCTTGACGGCTGTAGCCTGCAGAAAACATCGCCCCTTGAAGAAAATAGTAATTTCCCCGACCGTCCAGTAAAATACTCTCCCCTGCGGCACCAAATCCTTCTATTTTTGTCCAGCTCGCAGTCGACTGAAGCATGAGGCTATCATCATTCCGGAATAAGTGTCTAAAATAACTTGAATCAGCATTTAATTGAAAAAGATGAGAAAGTTGATCTCCGGTATCCTGAACATCCGGCCCCGTATTACTCCGACCAATATCATTAAGGGTATAGCCTAAAGCAAGGTGGACAATTCGGATTTGCGTATTTTCAATACCCAAATGAATCGTATTCATCAAATCGCTTGATTCTCCGCCTTGATTTGTTTGCGAATTAGCCTCTGTATCCGAGACACTATGACTGATGCCATAGCTGCTGGTAAACCGAATCAATTCAAGGGCACGTGTATAGTCGAGATTACCCCGATACCGTTGATAATTTGTACTCACATCCGCACCCCCGCCTTTGACTTCGGTCATACCATACGAGGTACCAAAGCCAGCAGAAAAGCCGAAGAAGGGGCGATAATTCAGGCTATAATCCACAAAGGGCGACGTCGTTTCAGTATTACCCACATCGAATATAAAATACCGGGCACTCGTCACCATGTCCAACTCTTCGCTCGGACGGTACGAGCCACTCCAAAACGCGTTCTGTTGCTTTAAATCTGGACCACTCAGCCCTGAAGGGGTTTCTGTAAAATTGATTCTGGCATGGGTATCCCACTTCACTGAAGGGGTGTAGGAAAGAGAAGCGCCAAATCCACGCTCTTCTGCAAAGGTCTGTCCGAATGTATTCTTTCCCTCTTTTTCAGCTAAACGCAGATGCGTACTCACCATCAAGGCAGGGGCAAGCCGAGTATCAGTGGTGAGATTAAAGGCATGGCCCCGAATGGGTTCGGCAGTGACCGAGCCCACACGCGCAACATCGGTCTCATTAAACTGATACCGCCCACGAAGTGTCGTCTCGCGAAATGTTCCACTCGAATCTAAATTCAAAGAGCGATTCACCGTATTTGGAAACCGATTGGGATCATCTGGGGCTTCCAACTCAGATTGATTAAAAGAAACACCTATTCTCGGCAATCGGGGTGATGAAAGTAACCAATTCCCTCCAAGGGTTGTCGTGCGATCCTTCACATTCAGTGCAGTTTGGCTTGTTGATTGATCTTGCTGGTTTGTCCGATTCATTCGTTGATAGTACATACTCAAGGGGGAGATATAGGGCAGCAGGTTCATATTGACGGAATAATCGTTGAAATGAAAATCTTGATTGCCGCGACCATCCGTTTTGGTATCTTGTTGCAAAAACGTACCGTTAATCAGCATTGTCCCGATTCGAGGGCTGAAGAGTTCACCGAAGTTGTGGAGGTTGTAGCGTTGCTGAAAAAAAGAGGTCTCATCGGTTTGATTGTCCTGTTCTGTTTTCGTTTCTCCGTAACTAAAATCCAACGAACCCCCTAAATTAATAAATCGACCTTCAGCGCCCACAGGAAGAAAAAATACGAACAAAATAAGGCTGATCCAAAAGCAGTTTTTTTCCAAAAAACGGAGCAACCTTCCTCCTCACCCTACTTTTCGGCGGCTTCTAGCAAAAGTCGAGGCTCAAGATCGCCAGCAGGGGCAAAAGCCAGCAACGGGTTATCGATAATTTGAATATTTGCCCCTTGAGCGATTTCCTTTAAGCGATGGCTACGATCTGATTCAGACATTTGGGAAAAACCAGACCACACCTCCTGAATCAGGATAGAGCGATAAACACCTATTTTAATATCTTCAAAATTCAGGGCTTCTCTCGAAAGTGCTGCATCGAATAAGGCCTTGGATTGAAAACGATTGCGAATCTGAATCAAACCCGTATTGAGCGCTTCATCACTCACCATTAAATCTCTTGCCAGGCCATCCTGATAAAGCAACTCTTCTTCAATCAACTTTTTCAGCATTTCTTTCCGTAAGATCGCCATTCTATTGCGGGACAACTCGCGATGCCCGATTTTCCGCAAATATGACTGAACCGCCTCTTGCACCGATTGATCAGTAATCGGAACATTGTTGACCTTTGCCAAAGTCACCGCCTCAGAAGCTGCGATTAAACCAAGGTTAAAAAAAAGGATCAAAAACAGAAGTATGAAAATTTTCGCGCCGGCTTCACCCGCAGATCTCATTTTTTTTAAATCAATCCTCATCATTTTTTATGGCAACTGAGGCAGATCAAGCTTTTTGCATTTCGGTCTTGAGAATCAGGTCGAGGACGCGATGCCAATCGAAGAAAAAGCGAATTGTTCACTGTTTGGGCATTCACCGACTCTGAAAGGGCAGGCTGCCCCCCGGGACGACTGGCCTCATGCGGATTGTGACACGAGGCGCATTCGATATATGGCGCATCAGGCCGACTCGGATCTGAAGGATAGGCACGAATGCGGTCTCGTTTATCCAAGGGGAGATTTGCACCACTGGGATCTCGATCAATCCACATCACACCGCCACTCCCTGGAACTCTTCCTCCTTTTGTCGTAATGTTGGTCAGAATCTCTTTAAACTGGGGATCTGTCCTCGGAATTTCCATACTAATGGGATGATCATCGCGCAGATCAAGGCCCAGATTCGGAAAAGGTTCTGCCCCGAAAGATGCATTCGGTCCAGAACCGAATTGATCAAAAAAAACATATCCCTTATCCGCACTGGTGACGGGACTTGCCCGGCGACCTTCCCGAAAACTGTTGGCTGCATCCACTGCCGGGCCGGAAAAACCCATGCCAATGCTTCCGCCAGGCCCTTGAAAAAATTTATTTTTCGGAAAAAACCCACCAGATCCTGAACTATTAATCAAGGCATCAAAAGCCACGGCCCCATCGTGACAGGAAAGGCAAGCCAGTGAAACACCTTTGGGCCGACCCGGAACACCCATCAGGTCTTGTGCGTCAAAATGAGGGCTGTTGTACGGGGTATAAGACATGGGGCTTGAAATTCTACGGTTCCAAAGCGGGGCAATCCCTTGAACCCCGCCCACGTTGCTTCGGCCTCCGTGGGGGGTATGACAAAAGATGCAAACCTCTTCGTTGAGACGGATATCCCCTTCAATCCCGCGTACCTCAGGGTTTCGAGGCCCGCGGAGCGAGGTTAATCCACCGGGAACAAAATCATTGCCTTCTCCCGCAAGAATATCCGGGTTGACGGCAAGGTTGTGCTTGGTATGCCGAACATCCTCTAAGCCGAAAGTCTCTTTTGGAAAAAAGTGATCTCCAGCGCTTATCACCGCAAGCAAAAAAAGGACGATTTTAATCATGAATCCTTTCACGGCTTGACCACAGAGATCTTCATTGTGTCGACTCTGCCGCTCCATTTTCAAAAAATTCAAAAGACCCGGAACCTTCTTTTGCCGGGTCTTTTATCTGAGATACCGGTGGATCAAGATATTGAAACACATCAATGCGATGGTTGTATTGATCGGCGACATAAATCCGGTTATTTTGATCCACCGTCAGTCCTGCCGGCAACCAAAATTGTCCTTCACTCGCACCAAATTCTCCGAAGAAAAGAAGCAAGCGTCCACTTTGGTCGAAAATTTGAACATTATTGAAGCGGGAATCGACAACATAAATATGTCCCTTGGAATCCACGCCCACCCCCTTGGGGAGAGAGAACTGGCCAAAACCCGTTCCAATACTGCCAAATTTAGAAAGGAACTTCCCATCCGGATCAAAAATCTGAACCCTGAAGTTCATATCGGTAATGTATATTTTCCCTTCGGAATCCACAAAAAGATTGGCCGGAAAATTCAATTTACCGTCTTCCGTCCCTCTTCCCCCGAATTTGAAAAGAAATGCTCCCTTAAAATCGTAGACGAGGACTTGATGTTTCCGTGTATCCGTCACGTAAGCACGTTGAAGGACATTGTTCAGTGCAATTCCGACAGGGCGTTCCATTTGATTCTCATCACCAAAATTAAAAAGAAATTTCCCTTCGGAATCATACACAAAAGCTTTTCGATGCACCGTGTCCGTCACGTAAACACGTCCGTCTTTATCAACTGCCACACCAAGTGGGCCAGAAAGGGCGCCAGGTCCATCCACCCCGATCATAGAAAATTGTTTGCGTGCTTCATCAAAGACAAGCACTTTTCTCCAACCGGAATCCGCGACATAGATTCGTCCGCTCGGGGTTGCGAATACCGCATAGGGCTTCACCAATGAAGCAGAAGACGAACGTCCAAAAAGAAAAGCCTTCAGATGATCGATCCATTTTTTTTCTTCAACATCTTCAGAAGAAGAAATCGTTTTGACAAATTTGATTCGGGGCGGTTCCGGTGCGGCGGGCCATGTAATATTTGGATCTGGAAGTGCGGCTTTACCCCCACATCCACCCAAAACAAGCATCAGGAAAGCAACACTAAAAACATGTAAACGATTCGTCAAAAAATGGCTCCTACTATTTTTGATGGCAGGTCAAACAAAGTGCGCTCCCCCGATTAGACGTTCTTAAAAATGGGTCTCGACCCTCTAAGTTTTTTTCATCCGGACTATGGATATCGTGACAAGAGGCGCACTGGACTTTATCTCCCTCAAAGGTCTGCACCCCATTTGGGAACATCCGGCCCCCATCGGTTTTTAAAATGGTGGGTTGATTAAACTGAGGATCAAGATCGATAGAAGGGAAGACCATAGAAAATGCATGGTCGTCCCGAAGGTCCTTTGTGAAATAGCGAATTGTGGCATCATGTGCTCCGGAAACGCCGCCATAGGCCCCTTCGGATCGGTTGTGACATTTAGAACAGGCATCCGTGCCCGGCTCCCCCTCTAATGTCATGCGATGCTTCACACCGACTTCAACAATGTTGTGAAATTTGGGTGGATTTAAAACAGAATCCACAGCGACCGAACCATCGTGACAGGAGAGACAGGCCAATGAGATCCCATCGGGTGCTTTTGGGGGCGTTGAGTCAAAGTTAGGACTGGAATACATCCGGTACTGACGTTCCTCCGGCAACTGGCGATTCCAAAGTGGGGCATAACTACTGCTGTTGTGGGGCGTATGGCAATAAACACATGCCTCACGGTAGTCGCTGAATGTCCCCCCCTGCATCGGTCCTGTCTCGTTTTGATATCCTCGCCAATTCAAAGAAGACAAGTCATGCCGAGACCGCACAATGGATCCCCCTTTCGCTGAAGCAGAGAACAGCAGAAGAAGGGCTGCGATAGAAAATAAGGCAGCAACCTTGATCCCTTTCATCTTCACCTCGACAGAAAACTCCTAAATTAGACGAAGGTAAATGGCAGATATAGGGCATATTAGGGAGTCGTCATCCCTAAATACAGACCAAAAAACCCCAAAATAACCAGAGCTTACTATAAATTTATTTTCAAATTTGTCAAGAAAAAAGGAATACCAATTGCGTTCGTCTTCCCAAAGGGGAAACCGCTAAGAAACCTATTGACAAAAATAAAATCGGTATGGTACTAATCCTCAACTTTTTATATTTTTACAGGGAGGGATAATGAAAAAGGCGCGCTTAGGCATACTGTTGGGAATGTCCATTCTGCTCTCGTTCGTGTTCGTAGAGGATCGCGCATCAGGATATTATGGCGACATGATTCTAAACAGCAAGGCTGAAAAAAGAGGGATGCCACCCGTCGTCTTCCCTCACTGGTATCACAGGGCAGAATTTAAGTGCAAAGTCTGTCATCCGGCCATTTTTGAAATGCGATCAGGCGCAAATGACATTGACATGAAAAAGATTATTATTGACGGTCAGTTCTGTGGAAAATGTCACAACGGAACAATCTCATGGAAACCCATCGAATGTGCTCGCTGTCACTCTGGAACACCGGGGATGAAAACTGGGGTCTTAGAAGGGTTCCCGCAATAGGTGATCGCTAAAATAAACAAGTGTGATTGATCAATATTTGGAGGGGTTTTTATGGCCGGGGCAAAAGGACGAAAAAGATCAGTATTTACGAGAACGTTACTAGTAGTATTTTCACTTATTTCAATCTACGCCTGTGTTCGCCAAGCAAAAAGTGAGACCGTAACACCTGCGACGGAAAAAGCAAAACCTGTCGTGGTTGCACAAGCAGAAGCCCCGATGCAAGTTGAGGAAAAAGAACTCGCATCGGGAAATTCAAAACAATCTCTGGTTGCGCCGAGGCCGGAAACCGGGCTTCGCTCTTTTGAAGACCCACACAATCTTCCGACCCCTGGGCCACCTTATAACAAACAAAATTCAAATCCCGATCTTGTGATGAGAAATATCCCAAAAGAAGCGACGGGTGTTGAGGATTGGGTCAAAGCCTATAAAGAAGGGTTCGTCAAACCCCATGAATCGCTTGACCTGGATAAAAAGCTAAGTCCACCGCTTAAATTTGATGTCGAGATTCCGGCTATGGGTTCAATGCCTAATGTCATTTTTCCCCATGAGCCGCATACCTTTTGGCTGGATTGTACAAATTGCCACCCAGGAATTTTCATGATGAAAAAGGGGGGCAACCCCATCTCAATGGTTAAGATTGTGAATGGTGAATTCTGCGGTCGTTGTCACGGACGCATTGCTTTCCCCATTGCCAATTGTACCCGTTGCCATGTCAAGCCTAAGGAGCAAATGTCCTCCGCTAAATAAAACACCGTAACACCTAATCGGCATTAATGAAATCGCCCCGCAGTTGTTTATCCCTGCGGGGCGATTTCGTATTTTATGAATTAACTCAGATACTCATGAAAACCCTTCCACATTTATTTTTTTTACTTTTTTGCTTAGCAATTTACAGCACATCTTTTTCTGCGGTAACGGACAAAACAGATAAAGATCGAGAACAACTTCTCGGCCCGGTCAACAATGTTTATGTCGAAATTTCAAAAATGGTGCAGAAAGATGGGAACTGGATTGAAGAGCCCCCCATGCCTTGGCTATCAAGCACTTATGATCCACGAGGCCATCAAATTGAAGAAGTTCAAATCTACACCAATAAAGCCCTCGATTTCACTTCGGTGTTTACTCATGATGCAAAAGGGATCCTCACCGAAGGGATCGAATACGATGCCAAGGGAAATGTTGCTTTTAAATGGACTTACACAAAGAATGACACTTTAAGTAAAATGGTAGAAAATCGTTTTCAGCCTGACGGGACGTTCTTTTCTAAAGCAACCTATCACTATGATATTTCAGGAAACCTTGTTGAAGAAAACCGCTTTCCGCCCCACAGCAAAAATCATTTTAAATGGATTTATAAGTATGATGACAAAGGACGAAAGGTTGAAGAATCTCATTTCCTGATTCGATCTGGAATACGCCCTGACCAAGTACTCAAATCACTGAATTCCCGTTTGGTTTTTTCCTATAACCGAAAGGGCGTCCTAAAAAAAGAAATCCGCTTTGATGACATGGGGGAAATTTCATCATTAAAACAGTTTGAATACAAATATGATAAAGTCGGGAATTGGATTTCTCAAACAGCACTAGAATCGCTGAAAGAACCAGGGGAAAAACCGCTCGTCCGAACAGAGGTCACCCACCGAAAGATCACTTACCATCAGAAATGAGATGTCCGATGAAACACTTTTGTAAAATACATACCCTCCACTCATTCATTTTATTACTCTTCATTTTGATCCTATTCAACCCGGCACTTCTTCACGCGGCGCCTTCAGAACATTCAAAACTCCCAAGGGAACAAGCGACTGCGTCATCTCTCCTTTGGGAACATTTCTCTCTGTTCTCTATTGTGAGAGCCTTAAGCATTCAAGGGAATACGCTTTGGGTGGGGACTTCGAATGGACTCCTGGCCTATGACCTCTCTAAAGGAAGCCAGGAGGTTTACACCGTAAAAGACGGCCTGCTTTCCAATATTGTCCATACCATCGAAGCTGCGCCTAATGGGGATATTTGGGTCGGAACCATTGGCGGGGGTTTGAGTCGACTCCATCAAAACAAGTGGACCACCTACACCCCTTATGGCGCAGGCAAAACAATCTCTTATGGCAATGACTGGCAAACCTATCCGATGGGGCAAGGCCTGGGGGATCTCTGGGTCTATGACATTCATTTCGACCCTTCGGGCACCCTATGGGTGGCCACCTGGAAGGGAGTCAGTGTTTTTGACGGGACTATATTTAAAACCTACACCATGGATGACGGTCTGATCGACAAATGGGTCTATACACTCTCACAAGACCGGAAAGGCCAATTTTGGTTCGGAACGGAAGCAGGGGTCACCCGATTCGACGGAAAAATCTGGACAAGCTGGAACGACAAGGACGGACTCGGCGCTAAAATTGAACAGACCATCCCCCCTGTCGCACAAGGACTCCGCCATACCCCCAAGCATCACCAGGGCGACCACAAACCGCTCTCCTACAACCCGAATTACATTGTTTCATCCGTGATCGATGCCAATGACGACCTTTGGGTGGGGACGCTGGGTGCAGGGCTTTCTCGCTTTGACGGAAGCACCTGGACAAGCTATTCAAAACAAGAGGGCTTGGCAGGGAACATGGTTCATGCTTTAAAATTTGATTCAAAGGGGATCTTATGGATTGGAACGGATGGCGGCGTCAGCCGCTTCGATGGAAAAACCTTTTCAAACTTGGGAAAAAAAGATGGGATCGGCAGCGTCTTTTCTATCGCCATTGATCACCAAGGACATAAATGGTTTGGCACCTTCGGGGGTGTGAGCCAATACAAGGGGAATTAATGGATAAGGCAAAAGCAGAAACACTCTTGAGCAATATGATTCAAGAGAGTATTCACGTGAAAGAAATGCTCTTGGCCACAATGGTTCCGCTCATTGCCGAAACGGCAGAAATCATTTTGGCATCGATTTCTTCGGGCGGAAAACTAATCCTTTTTGGGAATGGTGGCAGTGCCGGAGATGCCCAGCATATCGCCGCCGAGCTTGTGGGACGCTTCGAATTGGAAAGAAAAGCCTTCCCCGCCATTGCACTCACCACCAATACCTCCACACTCACTGCCCTTGGAAACGACTACAGCTACGATGCCATCTTTTCGAGACAAGTCGAAGCCCTCGCCCATGAAAAAGATGTGATTATCGGCATCAGCACCAGCGGAAACTCGCCCAATGTGCTTGAAGCCGTCCGTACGGCCAAGAAAATAGGCGCAACCACCATTGGAATGACAGGAGAAAAAGGAGGATTGCTCGCTTCTGAAACGCAGTATTGCCTCAAAGTCCCTTCTTCGTCAACGGCACGGATTCAAGAATCACACATCATGCTCGGTCATCTGCTCTGCCTACTGATTGAGCAGGAATTGGCCTAAGCTTTCAAAATTTACTGAAACACACATGCCCGGAACCCTATATATCGTCAGCACACCAATTGGCAATTTAGAAGACATTACCCTCCGTGCAATTCGCATTTTAAAAGAAGTCGCTGCCATTGCGGCCGAAGATACACGCCATACCGGGAAACTACTCGCCCATTTTCAAATCGATACCCCGATGACCAGCTATCACGATTTTAACAAAGAAGGAAAAACCCCCGTGTTGATCTCCCGTCTCCAGGGTGGTGATTCCTTCGCCCTGGTTTCAGACGCCGGGACACCCACCCTTTCCGATCCGGGATATTACTTGATTAAAGAAGCCAGCCATGCAGGCATTACCATATGCCCGATTCCAGGGCCCGCAGCTGCCATCGCTGCCCTCTCGGTCTCCGGTCTTCCTACAGATCGATTCGTTTTTGAAGGCTTCCTGCCACGAAAAAAAGGAAAACGCAATAAACAACTCGAATCGCTCAAAGAAAATCCGCGAACCCTTATTTTTTATGAATCCCCCTACCGCATTATTTCACTCTTAGAAGCCATCGCTTCGATCATGGGTGATCGCCAAGTTGCCATTGGACGGGAAATGACCAAAATCCATGAAGAAGTGATTCGAGGGAGTGCTTCAGAAATCATTGAAAAATACGCTGAAAAACGCTTTAAAGGCGAGGCAACCATTGTCGTTGAAGGTCTTAGAAAAAAGAAGAAGTCCACTGACTCATCCCCTAAGAACAATTTTCTGTCGGACTAAAGGCTCAATTGATCCAATGCATTTCCCGTGCTGTTTTTTCTCCAATCATGGCATTGAGTAGAGTCCTAGGGACGACCGAAACGGTCTCGGATATGGGGATTCTGCCTCCCATCAGTTCCGCTTTTTGTTGAGGGAATCGAGGCATCTTGTCGGGTTCGGCAAAACCCTCGGGGTAAATTGGATGTCCCGTAGAAAGATCATATTTATCCGATGCCCCCAATGTGTGCATTATTTCATGCAGGATCACCACATTATTTTGCTCGGCCTGCCGCCCATCGGAAAACACATTTGCAATACCCAACATACCCTTCTCTAATCCCACAGAGTGGGGCAAGACTTTAAAGTGTGACGGATCATAGTACATCACAAAAAGTCTAATATTTGGGGAGGGGCCTTCAAATGTATCAGAGCTGATTGCCCAATAGCGCACCTTTAAACTCCACCAGATAATTTCAAGTATATTGTCCCCTGCCGGAATTTCAGGAGGGCGTGTTTTCACTTCCGGGGCCAATTTCATGATCACGGGATCCCGAAGCTTTAACTGAAGACGCTGTGCTTCACTCGCCATAAATTCTGATATGGAATTAAAATCTGCCACGCTTAAAGATTGGATATAAGATTCGGACTCGACACTTCCGTCTCCATTAATGGGATAAATGGCCACCCAAAGCGATTGCGTCCAATCCATTGCACGCCGCTTTGTCAGCCAAGCATCAACACCCACCCAAATTAAAATCAACAGAAGAATATATATACGGAGGACTCTAAAAGAGATGCTAAAAAATGGACGAGTCCTCTGTGAAACGGTCTCTGGGGTTAAAGGGGGATTCGGGTCATCATCGCATGTTGTCCTGTCCGTCGGGCGTTTGAATTTGTCATAGGCAATACCACAGCATGGGCATTGCCACTCTGGAGAAAAACAATTTTCCTCTCGGACTACACCACATTTAGGGCAAGGTTCTTGTCGCATCTCACACAGATTACCCTAAAACTGCGGAGCATTATGAAAATTCATATTCGCTTTTTTTTTTGAACTTGAGAGACCTTCACGCAATTTCGGCCTGATTCCTTCGCTTCATAGACCGCCTCATCCGCCGCCGCAAATAGCTCAGCAAAATCACATTTAAAATCCATCGGTAAAGATGCAACACCAAAACTGCCAGAGATGTGAAGATCCCCAGGATTGAGATCGACAAGGAGTGACCTTAAAGACTCTGCTTTTTTTATCGCGTGCGCTTCGTCACAATGCGATAAAATAATCAAAAACTCTTCACCCCCAAATCGAACCGAAATATCTTCGTCTCGACTCTCTTTAACAAGTAACTCTCCGACTTCCCGAAGCACGGTGTCTCCTGCGGCATGTCCATGTGTATCATTCACGTCCTTAAACTTATCGAGATCCATGACGATCATGCTTAACGGGATTTTGTGACGGAAAGCTTCACTAATCTTCTGAGGGGTGATCCCCATTAAATAATGGCGGTTGTTTAACTTTGTCAGTGGATCGGTCATGGCCATTTGAAGCAATTGTTCCTGCTGCTGTTTGACTTTATCTAACAGTTTTTTATTTGAGATGAGGTTTCGAACCCTTGCAATCAATTCCTCATCGATCACGGGCTTAGAAACATAATCGTTCACACCCGCTCTAAATAACTCAATACGTCTTGCAACATCATCCAATCCCGTTAAGGCTAATATAGGGATAGCGGTTTCATTACCTTCCAATTTCCGCAAGACTTTGGTAAAACCAATCCCACTCATCCCATCTTTAAGCATGACATCTGTAATCACCAAGTCATACTGATTTTCTTTAAATGCTTCAAGTGCCTCTTCGGCTTGCATAAAATGATGGACATCCAATCCAAGGTTTTCCAGTACACGCCCCGTCACTGTCGCCACAACGAGACTATCTTCGACATACAATATATGCCCGGAAATCCCCTTTCCGCCCTCAATCTTGTCGGTAAAGGTACGAAGATAATCTGCAAATCGATTGAAATCATCTTTATGAAAAATCTCTGTCACACCCGCCGAAGATGCCTTTTCCAGCACATCACTATCTTCGCTTGAGGTCACCATAAACGCGGGGATATGCTGCAATTTCTTCTCTGAACGTAACTCCAAACAAAACGACGCACCATCCATATCAGGCAAAAACATGGCGAAAATCACAACATCAAAATTGCTTTTATTGAGGGTTTCAATGCTTTCTTGACCTGTTTTCGTAAAAACCACTTCGTAGCCCAAATCAACAAGTTGCATTTTCACTATTTCACGATAAAGTATCGAAGGCTCAACAATCAGCGCTTTCATTGGCCAAACCCTTCCTTATTGTTGTGGTTTTTCAGCGAGAACCCACCATATGATATCCCTGGCATCCGTCCTTTTGAGAAATTCGAGATTTCTCGCTTCCTCTTCTTCTTAGCAATTATAACAGTATGAGGCTAAATTGGATTATTTCGTTTTTTTCTAAGGAAGATGATAGGGCGATTATGCCCTGAAGATGAAAAGAATAAAAGATAACGAAGATAGAGAATACTCGAAGCACCGCTATCCATGAAATAAAATAATGACAAACCATTGAGCCTAGAATTTCAAGAAAAGGAAATCAACGCGAATAGTGTATCTCCTACCCTCAAATCATCTCATTCAGAGCTTTCAAGGATCGATTTTTCTTCATCAAACACTCTGGGTTCTATGGTTCCAAGAGGAAGCATCGGGGCTTCCTCCACGCTCGCTTCATCCGCCATCTCGGAAAATTCTTTTAAGGTCGGAAGCGCAGTTAAATTGGATAGCCCCAGATATTTTAGAAAAGTTTGGGTCGTCCCATATAACATGGGCCGCCCGGGGACTTCTTTTCGCCCCACAATTTTGACCAATTTTCGATCAAGCAGGGTTTTCAGAACACCCGCCGCATCAACCCCTCGGATCATTTCAATCTCGCCACGCGTCACCGGCTGTTTGTAAGCAATGATCGCCAAAGTCTCGAGGCCCGGCCTTGAAAGACGAGAGGCCGCACGAACACGCTCCATCTCTTTAATCCAAGGAGCAAGATCACTTCGGGTCACAAACTGATAGCCACCTGCAATCTCCAGCAGGTGGAAGCCCCGGTTGGACAGCATGAATTCTTGCTCAAGCTGAAGAAGAAGGGACTTGATTCGGTTTTTCTCAACGCCCTTTAGTACCCCGTGAATCCGATCAAGGCTGACCGGATCAGAGGCAACAAAGAGCAAGGCCTCAATGATCGGTTTTAATTCATGATCTTCCAAAATTTTCTGTCTTCACTAAACGGAGGGATCCACAAAGATCTGCCTGAATCACTCGGATGAGCCCGAGCCTGACCACTTCAAGTAAAGCTAAAAAAGTGACGATAATGGTATGCCGACTAAAAACCTTGGAAAAAAGTTCTTCAAAAAGGAGGCTTTCTGTGATTTCAAGCGATTCGAGGATCAACTGCATTTTTTCTTTGACCGTCAATGTTTCCGTCGTGACCTGCATGACAATCGGATCAGGGCGACGCGCCAGCAAATCACTTAAAGCGCCAATCAAATCGTAGACGTTGAGGTCGGAGATGGGGATCTCTTCAGGTAAAAGTTCAGGGGCTTCCGTATCCCCCCGGGGGAAAATATCTCGCCATATGGATTCTCTCACTTCAAAAGCTTCCGAAGCCGCTTTGAAACGCTGATACTCTAATAGACGCGCGACAAGGTCGATGCGCGGATCATCTTCTTCCTGATCATCTGTCTCAGGTGTCGGAAGCAGCAGCTTCGATTTAATATGGATGAGTGTCGCAGCCATAACCAAAAACTCTCCGGCCACAGATAAGTTAAGGGACTGCATCAGGTTAACCGTATCAAGGTATTGCTCTGTAATCAGCGCAATAGGAATATCGTAAATATCAATTTCATTCTTTTTAATGAGGTGGAGCAAGAGGTCGATCGGCCCTTCAAATGCCTCTAATTTTACTTCATAAGGAGTTTCAAGGGCCATGGTTCCTCCAAAAATAACACAACAGGATGTGTTTTTATATAACAGCAACAAAAATGAGAATCAAGACAAAAAACAAGGGATGGGAGACAATATGAATAAAGAACTCAATATAATGTGTTTATTAAAGAAAATAGACAGAAAAACTAAACGATCTAAACGCGATTAGATCAGGCCGGAGAGCAAGACCTTCGCATACTCAAGATCTGACATTCTAACCGCAATACGTGCTCCACCTGGAACAGGAGAACCACTGGGGCCAAAAATGCCAATGTCATCAGACTGAATCAGATAGGGGATCTCTGCCTGCTCCAAGATTTCCCCCATCATTTCTGCTTCAAGCCGAGAGTGAAAATGGTGCAATTTCACAAAACCCGTCGCTTTCGGGGTTTTTTCTTTAGGCTTTGTCAAAGAGAATGATTGATTCTTTTTCTGACTACGGTTTAGCATCCGCAGGCGGGCAGCGCGAAAATCGATGACATTATCGCATTCTACATCCCTTTTATCAGATTCTGGAGGAGCTTCGGGTGAGGATCGGGATTCAGAAATCGCATCAAAGGGCGTTAAAATAATCTGTCCGTCTTCTTGCAAATCATAAACAAACATGGCGACGTTGTCCGGGATCAATTCTTTCGGCAGGGTGATCTCATTTCGATCCACCGACAAAATTAAGCGCTTTTCAGATGCCATCATTTTACCCTCGTGAGAAATCGCGTGAGTCTATCGTTCTCATCCGTATTCTGTCAAGAGAATGCGCTTTTTTTTTGATCGCCTGATCCGAATTATCTTTTGATGAAAGTCCCATTTTGGTAGTCCTTCAAGGCGGCTTCGATTTCAGCAGCCGTATTCATCACAATGGGGCCAGACCAGGCGACGGGTTCTTTAATGGGCTTTCCAGAAATCAAAAGAAATCGTAGTGGTGCATCACCACTGCTCACACGAATTGCATCTCCCTCATCAAACAAAACAAGGGTTTCCAAACTTATCTTTTCAGTTGCATCCTCAGCAAATAGTCCCTCGCCTCCTATGACATAAACAAAACACGTATGTCCGGTTTTGACCGGCAAGTCACTCACCATGTGTGCTTGAACGGTCACATCAAGATAAGCGGGATCGGTCACGATATCCTGAACGGGGCCAACAATCCCATCAATTTCCCCGGAAATCACTTTGATCGTCACGCCCTCCTGATAAGACAACTCCGGCACCTCAATGCTTTTGATCTCCTGATAACGCGGGGGCATCATTTTGTGAGATGCGGGCAAGTTGGCCCAAAGTTGGAAACCCCAAAGTTCAGGTTCGGATCGCGCCGGCATTTCCTCGTGAATAATACCACTGCCCGCTGTCATCCATTGAATATCACCGCCATGAATTTTCCCTTCATTTCCCATGCTATCGCGATGGGCAACCGTCCCATGAACCATGTAAGTGATGGTTTCAATCCCGCGATGCGGGTGCATCGGAAAACCCGCCAGATAATCCTCTGGATTGTCCGAATGAAAGTCATCCATTAAAAGAAAAGGATCGAATTGCGGGTTTTCAGGATGACCAAAAACCCGTTTCAGACGAACACCCGCCCCTTCAAGGGTCGGTTTGGCTTTTAAAGTTTTTTTAATTTTTCGGATTGCTCTCGTCATTTAAACCTCGTATCCCGCGATAATTTCAGACCTTCGAAAACAGCCCTGAGTGTGGTCATTGACCATCCCCGTTGCCTGCATATGCGCATAACAAATTGTAGAACCAATAAATTTAAATCCTCTTTTTTTCAGGTCTTGACTCATCCCATCCGATTCCTTTGTAGTCACCGCGTAGTCGTCCATCGTTTGGATCTTGTTCACTACGGGCTTCCCATCCACAAATCCCCAAATATAGCGATCAAAAGACCCAAATGTCTCTCGCACTTCTAAAAAACGCTGTGCATTATTGATTGCGGCTGAAAGCTTCAGTCGGTTCCGAATAATTCCGCTGTTTGCCAATAAGCTTTCGAGCTTACGTTCATCGTAAGCTGCCACCTTTGTTGGATCAAAATCATCAAAGGCCTGGCGGTAATTTTCTCGTTTTCTCAATACGGTGTACCAGCTCAAACCCGCCTGAGCAGACTCTAAGGTCAAAAATTCAAATAGACGGCGATCGTCATGAAGCGGCAAGCCCCATTCTAAATCATGGTAGTCCACATAGTCTGCTTTACTCAGATCCACCCAGGGACAGCGAATTGTAGCTTTGTTATTTTGCATCACTTTTGTTTCATCAATACAGGTTCAAGCACGGGTTCTTTACGATACGGCTCATTACCAAGCGCCATCACGGCACCTCTCACCTCCTCAGCACTGGTGTTTGATGGAAGCGGGAGACCAAAGGAAACGGAGACAGGAATAAAGAACTTCCTCTGCCGCTGCATCAAAGGGATTCCATTTTGATTACTGTAAACACTTCCCCATAAGCCCTCTAAATGGACGGGGATAATCGGGACATCCGTGCCCATCACTATGCCCTCGAACTCATTATTGAAAGGAGAGGTCTTACCGGTTTTCGTGATAGCCCCTTCAGCAAAAATGCAGACCACGTGGTTCTCTGAAAGCGCCTGACGACCTTGTGTGATTAATTCAAGCACTTGCGTCTGTCCACCGCTGTCCGGGATCGCCCGCATTTTCCTCAAAAGCCATCCCAGCCCTTTGATCTTAAAATATTCCTTGTGGATGACAAAACGGATAAAGCGTTGCACACAAGCTCCCACCAGCAGGCCATCAATATAAGAGACATGATTACAAACCAAGAGGGCAGGCCCTCGGAAAGGCACATGCTCTTGCCCATGTATCTTGATTCGAAAAATAGTATGGGTCAACATCCAAAGAGAAAAACGAATCAGGTATTGAGGGATGATTTTCATAATAAAAGGCGTCATCACCAAGGTAAATAAACCGAGGATGAGGATTATTTTGTCAGAACCTATCGAAAAAAAATCGTGGAAAACCCAAAGAAATCCTGAGGCAGATAGAACGCCCAGTGTCATTAAAAAATTGGACGTTCCAATCAATTTACCGCGTTCTGCTTTGTCACTTTTATGTTGAAGCATGGCGTAGAGCGGGACGCTGAAAAATCCACCTGCCGTCCCAAGCAACATCAGTATTAGAGCCGTTTTGGAAAAGGATGCTCCGGAGAATGAAAGCAGTACGGCAAATAAGCCCATGCCAATCGCACCCAAAGGCACCAAGCCCAGTTCGATTTTGTCACCGGAAAGCCTCCCGGCCAGCAAACTACCGATCCCCACCCCAATCGCGAGAAAAGTCCCGAGCAAACTTATGGAAAATTCATCCAGATGCATGATCTCGCTGCCAAAAAGAAGGAAATCCATTTGAAGGAAGGCCCCTAAAAAACCAAAAAAAGAAATTCCCAAAACCGTCGACAATAGGATTTTATTCTGAGAAAGCCGTTTAAAGCCTTGTCCGATTTCCGCCCAGGGATTGAGGTAAAACGTCGGTTTAATTTTCGCCGCCGTGACTTTTGTAATCCTAAAACTCGTGACAAAACCAATGATGGCTACCCCGATAAACATCAATCCTACTGTGCCCATCTGCTGTTGCCAGATTGAAAATAAAAATCCGCCAACAGCCGTTCCGGCAATGACGGCCATAAAGGTACTCATTTCGACCAGGCCGTTTGCGCGAGAGAGATCTTTGTCAGGCAGCATTTCAGGTAAAATGCCGTATTTGGCTGTACTAAAAAAAGTCGTATGCAGGGCCATAATAAAGAGTGCGACCAACATCCATTCAAACTGGCCTGCGACAAATGCCACATAGGCTATAAGCATCGCGAGAAGCTCAATGCCTTTTGTGATCACTAATAATATGCGTTTATTGAAGCGATCAGCGGCATATCCCGCGTAACCGGAAAAACAAAAAAAAGGCACCATAAAAATAGCCCCGATCAATGAAACATAAGCCCCACTTGAATCCCCCTTGGTTTTGATCGCTAACATTGAAATCACAATCTTAAAGGCATTGTCATTAAATGCTCCGAGAAACTGTGTCCAAAGAAAGGCAGAAAAACCCGGCCTCCGACAAAGTTCGAAATACTGCTTCATTTGATTCTTCTTTTTCCTAACAGGGGACTTCTCATTACAGAGGCTCCGAACGCCTTAGATCAATCAATATACCAAAAAGCAGGGTATTCTATAAAAAAAAACACATAAAATCTATATCTATTCCAAGATACTCTGAGACCCCAAATTCATGAAGTCTATTCGCTGATTTCTCCATAATCCTTTATTTGACATTTTAAATGTATAGATTATACTAACTTATTTTTTTGTTCACTTACATGAAAGACTTGCACTTTGTCCATTCAGGAAAACCTTAAGGAAAAGACACTCGTTCAACTGCTAAAAGAAGCTGTAAGCCATTGTCAATCTCAAGGCATCTTCACCGGAACGGGAACGCCAAAAATTGTATTAGAAGTCCCGAAGCATGACGGTCAGGGAGACTTCGCTACTACGCTGGCTCTGTCCCTTGCTAAGATCGAAAAAAAACCGCCTCGTGAAATTGCAAGCCATCTTGTTTCTGCACTGACGGACCAGGTCTCCTGGATTGAGAAAATCGAAATCGCCGGGCCGGGCTACATCAACTTTTTCCTGACCAATGCGTACTGGCTGCAAACACTTTTAAACATCCACGATCAACAAACACACTTTGGAAAATCAACTCCGAAAAATAAAGAGCGTGTCCTCATTGAATTTGTCAGTGCGAATCCGACCGGACCACTGCATATCGCCAGTGGCCGAGCGGCCGCCCTCGGCGATGCCTTGGCTCGACTTCTTGAAACGGTCGGACATAAAGTGGACTGTGAATATTACTTAAATGACATTGGCACTCAGATGACTTTGCTGGGACGCTCAACCTACCTCCGATATCGCGAACTTTTTGGCGAAACAGTCACGCTGCTTGAAGGGAGCTACCAGGGGGAATATATTATCGAAATTGCTGAAACCATCAAAAAACAAAAGGGGGATCAGTACCTTGATCGTGATGAAGCCTCATCCCTTCCCTTCTTCACAAAATTTAGTTTTGACACCATTGTTTTCTGGATTAAAAAAGATCTTCATGACTTCGGCATTGATTTTGATCGATGGTTTTCTGAAAGTGAACTCCATGAAAAAAATGAAGTGGATCTAGCACTCGATTTCTTAAAAACAAAGACGATGTCGTATCAAAAAAACGGGGCAAGCTGGGTAAACACCACTCAGTTTGGAGACGATAAAGACCGTGTCGTTGTGCGCAGTAACGGACAGAAGACCTATTTTGCTTCAGATATTGCCTACCATAAAAATAAATTTGACCGCGGTTATGATCGGCTCATCAATATATTTGGAGCCGACCACCATGGTTATATCAATCGGATGAAAGCTGCCGTACAAGCCTTAGGCTATAACCCTAAAAACATGACCATTTTGATCCACCAACTCGTCAATCTGCTTCGGGATGGCAAACCTGTGAAAATGTCAAAGCGGGCCGGCACGTTTGTGACGCTTCGAGAAGTCTTGGAAGAGGTCGGGGTGGATGCCACACGCTTCTTTTTTTTAATGCGCCGCTCCGATACCTCACTCGATTTTGACCTGGAGCTTGCAAAAAAAGCGACCAATGAAAACCCCGTTTTTTATGTCCAGTATGCCCACGCCCGGCTCTGTAGTATTGTACGTGTAGCAAAAGAAAAGGCTTGGGATGTTGATCATGTCATTCAAAATCCAAACCTACAATCCTTGGCAGCACTCACCCTTCCCGAAGAACTGGCTATCATCCGGCTATTGTCCCAGTATCCAGAACTGATCAAATCATCTGCTGAAGCCATGGAACCCCATCGCATTACCTTTTATCTTCAAAGCTTGGCTGGGCTACTACACAGTTATTACTTCAGTTGCCGCGTCATCACAGAGGATGTCGCTTTAACAAAAGCGCGACTCGTTTTGGTCACCGCAATTCGCATTGTTCTCCAAAATGGGCTCCATATCTTAGGCCTCACCGCCCCCGAAGAAATGTAAGGACTGATGCCTCTTCAAAAACAAGTTTCGACCAAAACAGATTCTCCTTCGTCCCCTGATCAGCATTTTCAAGTCTTGTCTGATTCAAAAAACAGTCCGGCCCGACGCGGCAGAGTCACGACGACACATGGCAGCATTGAGACCCCTGCGTTTATGACTGTGGGGACGGCGGGCTCAGTCAAGGGCATGACCCCGGAGGACCTCAAAACACTCGGCGCGGAGATCATTCTTTCCAATGCCTATCATCTCTATTTAAGGCCAGGACATCAATTCATTGAAAAAAAAGGGGGGCTTCATCAATTTATGGCTTGGGATCGCCCTATTTTAACAGACAGTGGCGGCTATCAAATCTTTAGTTTAAATGACCTTTCCAAAATCACGGAGGAAGGCGTCGCCTTTCAATCCCATATCGACGGCTCCCGGCATTTTGTCAGCCCGGAAAAAGCCATTGAAATCGAGGCCGCTCTCGGCGCCGACATCATCATGGCCTTTGATGAATGCCTGGAATACCCTGCCGATTATAAACGCGCATCAGATTCCTTACAACGGACACTGCGTTGGGCTTCTCGTTCAAAATCAGCTCATCACCGGGAAGACCAATTTTTATATGGTATTATTCAAGGAGGTTGTTATCCCGATCTGCGAAAGCAGGGAATAGAGGGACTGCTGAATCTCGGTTTTGATGGTTATGCCGTGGGCGGCCTCTCTGTCGGAGAACCACAGGAAAAAATGCTCAAGGTATTAGAACAAGTTGTTCCATTCATGCCAGCGGACAAACCCCGTTACCTGATGGGCGTCGGCAGACCGCAAGACCTCGTAGAAGCAGTATCACGGGGGATCGACCTGTTTGACTGCGTGCTTCCGACACGTCATGCGCGAACCGGCTCACTCTTCACTTCACGGGGTGAACTCCACATCAAAAATGCACGCTATAAAGACGACGACCTCCCCATTGATCCGGATTGTCACTGTTACACCTGCAGCCATTTTTCGCGTGCCTACCTACGACATCTGTTCATATCAAAAGAGTTATTGGCACTACGCTTGAATACCTTACACAATTTGTACTATTATCTTTCGCTAATGTTTAAGCTCCGGAAGGCCATTGAGCAGCATTCACTTGAAAAATTCCGGCAAGACTTTTACAAAACACACAACATGGGTATTTAAAGAGAATAAATAAAGCTAAGGAGGCTGTTTTGTTTGGATTTTTAGAATCAGTGGCATGGGCACAGACAGGAGGTGACGCAGCGGCCGGACCTCAGCTCAATCCGATCGTTTCATTCCTCCCATTTATTCTTATTTTTGTTGTCTTTTATTTCCTGCTCATTCGTCCACAGCAGAAAAAGTCAAAAGACCGTAAAGAAATGGTCCAAGCCTTAAAAAAGGGCGACAAGGTCATCACCTCGGGTGGACTCATCGGCAGCATCACAAATCTCGGCCCCAAGATTATTACCATTCAAATTGCTGAAGGCGTACGCGTAAAAGTGATTCGAGCCAATATTGAAGAGCTCAAAGACGACGATTCAGATAAAGATAAGTAGGAGTTTGATCCATGAAAAAAGGTATTAAAGGAAGACTACTCTCTATCATCGTTTCCTTCGTCATTGCGGTTTTCTTCCTACTGCCCTCAACTCCAATCTACTCCATACTTCCCACTTGGTGGAGCGCTATTTTCCCAGACAAAGGCGTTTCACTCGGACTCGATCTGAGGGGTGGCATGCACCTCGTGTTAGAAGTCGAAGTCGAAAAAGCGGTAGATAACAGTATTGAAAGAACAGCCGCGTCCCTCCCCGGGGTTTTGAAAGAAAATGGGATTGAAAACCCCAGTGTAAAAAGGGAAGGGCGATTAATTCGTCTCTCTTTCCCATCAGGAAAAGCGGACGAGATCAAAACTATCCTTGATGAAAATTTCCCAAATCTCGTCACAAAAGAAGAAGGGGGCGGAGAAAAGGTACTGGCCCTGCGTGAATCGGAAAAAAGCCGTATTCTCACCACCTCAACCCTGCAAGCTTTAGAAACCATCCGGAACCGTGTAGACGAATTTGGTGTCGCAGAACCGCTCATTCAAAAACTAGGAGACAATCAAATACTCATTCAACTTCCCGGCATTACCGAGCCGGAGCGAGCCATGGAACTCATTGGAAAAACCGCACTACTCGAATTTAAACTTCTAAACGAAACCAATGCGATCATTAGAGATTTCCCAGACCAAATTGAATCTGGAAAAGAAACGGAATTTATTGATAGATTTAAAGACCGTATCGAAGAGGGCGACAAAATTCTATTTGAGCGGGTAAGCGACGAAGAAACCGGAGCCGTCAAAAAACGGCCTTACCTTGTAAAAAATGCGGCTATATTGGCGGGAGATCTGCTCACCGATGCCCGTGTTTCGATCGGAGAATTTAACGACCCTTATGTCTCTATCACCTTCGACAACGACGGCGCCCGCCTCTTTGAAAAAATCACCGGAGAGAATGTCCAACGAAGACTCGCCATCGTTCTTGACGATAACGTTTACTCCGCGCCAAGAATCCAGGAAAAAATTTCAGGTGGACGTGCCCAGATCAGCGGCACTTTTACACATCAAGAAGCAAGCGATCTGGCCATCATCCTTCGGGCTGGGGCCTTGCCTGCTCCGGTTAAAGTGCTTCAAAATGTAACCGTCGGCCCTTCCCTCGGCAGTGACTCTATCCGAAAAGGTTGGATCTCAGGAATCATCAGCACGGCACTCGTGGTCGGTTTTATGGTCATCTATTATCGTCTTTCAGGTCTGCTGGCCGTCGCGGCCATGGGAATTAACATGATACTCCTCCTCGGGGGCTTAGCGACTCTGGAAGCCACACTCACGCTGCCCGGCATTGCGGGCATCATCCTTTCAATCGGGATGGCTGTCGATGCAAACGTCTTAATACTGGAACGCATTCGAGAAGAACTTCGAGTGGGCCGCCCGCCGCGTTTGGCCATCGACGCAGGTTACGAAAAAGCCTTCACCTCAATTTTCGATTCGAATGTCACGACCTTGATCACAGCGATGGCCCTTTTCATGTTTGGCACAGGCCCCATTCGTGGTTTTGCAGTCACGCTCGGCCTGGGGATTACCATTAATCTTTTTACAGCCCTCGTCGCGACAAAGGTTGTTTACGACTACCTGAATGGTCGAAAACGGCTTGAGACACTGAGTGTCTAATCATTAATTTAATAGAAGGAACACCATGTTAACGTTTATTAAAAAAACAGATATCGATTTCATTGGAAAGCGGAAAAAATGTTTTATGCTTTCGCTTATCTTGGTTGCAATTGGGGTCATTGCCCTCGTTCAGATCTCCCGAGGCGGAGGCAACTTAGGAATCGATTTTGCCGGTGGGGCTGCGATTCAACTCAAGTTTGATCAAGCCATCCAAATCAACACGGCAAGAAAGGCCCTCGAAGCAGGCGGATTTAATGACGCGCAGATTCAAGAAATTTCTTCAGAAAACAAAATTATTATCCGCCTGAAGAAACAGGAAATTGATAAATTAAATATTCGAGGAAAAATTAAAGAAACCTTTTCTTCGGCCTTTTCCGGAAACAATTTTGTCATCGAAAGCAGTACTGAAATTGGCCCGACGATTGGGAAGAAACTTCAGGGAGATGCGGTGAATGCCATTATTTTCTCCCTTGTTTTAATCATCGCCTACATCGCCTTTCGTTTTGAGTTTCGATTTGGCATTGCCGCCGCCATCGCGACTTTTCACGATGTTTTTGTCGTTCTTGGCATTCTTTTTCTGATGAATATAGAAATTACCCTATTGACGGTGACTGCGCTGCTCACCATTGCAGGGTATTCTTTAAATGATACTGTTGTTATTTTCGATCGAATCCGTGAAAACCTGAAACGGAGAAAAAAAGAAAGCTATGAAGAAGTTATTAACCGCTCCATCAACGACAACCTCAGCCGGACCCTCATCACGAGTCTAACGACTTTTCTCGCAGTCGGAGCCCTTTTTATCTTTGGGGGAGAAGTCATTCATGATTTTGCTTTATCCGTCTTGCTTGGCATTTTTGTCGGGACCTACTCCTCCTGGTTTATTGCGAGTGCGCTACTTGTTTCGTGGCAAAAAAATCAGCTTAAAAAAGTTCAGAGCAAACGCATCCTCAAGCGCGCCTCCTAGTTGATAGAGTCGTTCTTTATAAAGGACGTTTAATCTGCTATTTATCTTTACCCCGCCCTCTGAGTTTCTCTTGACATCAAGGCCGGATATTGTTAGTTCGTAACGAAAATATTCATCCAACACCACACAAACGAGCTCAGAAATTCAGCTTCAAAAAATGGAAATTAAATGAAACAATATCTAGATCTCGTCAGCGATATTCTGGAAAACGGGGAAGCAAAGGGCGATCGCACCGGCACAGGTACGCTTTCAATTTTTGGCTGCCAAACAAAATACGACCTTCGTGCGGGCTTCCCGCTATTAACCACGAAAAAAGTGCTGTTCCCGGCTGTGGTGCATGAACTCCTGTGGTTTCTAAAAGGATCAACCAATATCAATGACAATCTGAAGGCACACACGCCCATCTGGAACGCCTGGGCAGATGAATCAGGGGAATTAGGCCCCATTTACGGTCATCAGTGGCGTAACTGGGAAAAGTTCGTTTGGGACGACGATCGCAAGACACCGAGAATAGAACACGTGGATCAAATTCAAAATGCGATCGATCTCATCCAGCACAACCCAGATTCTCGCCGAATCATTGTGAGTGCCTGGAATGTGAGTGACATTGATCGGATGGCACTCCCGCCTTGTCATGCCTTTTTCCAGTTTTATGTCATTAACGACCGGCTCGACTGCCAGCTTTATCAGCGTTCGGCAGATGTGGCCTTGGGGGTTCCTTTTAATATTGCGAGTTATGCCTTATTAATGATGATGATTGCGCAGGAGTGTGATTTAATCCCCGGTATTTTTGTCCACACCCTGGGTGATGCCCATATTTATTCCAACCATGTGGAAGGGCTGAGAGAACAACTCAAACGGAACCCCAAACCGCTTCCACAGCTCAAGATCACACAAAAAAATGTTTTCGACATCACCTTCGATGACATTGAACTCTGCAACTACCAACACGATCCCTTCATCAAATTCCCAATCGCCGTTTAAAGATGAAACCATTTAACATGATCGTCGCAATGGACGAAAATCGAGGTATTGGAAAAAACAACCAGCTTCCCTGGCATTTACCAGGTGATTTAAACCACTTTAAACAACTGACTTACTCAACGGATTTAGAACAAAAACAAAACGTCCTCTTGATGGGACGGAAGACCTGGGAATCGATCCCTGAAAAATATCGCCCCCTGCCGAATCGTATCAACATCGTCGTCACTCGACATAAACAATTAAAGCGACCGAAGGGCGTCTACTTTGAAGATTCATTGAAAAATGCTTTGTTACTTTTAGAGCGGCCCGATTTAAAATACCAAGTATCAGACCTTTTTATCATTGGCGGAGCGCAGATCTATAAACCGGCCTTGCAATTGGAGAATTGCGCGAAGTTATACGTCACTCATATTAAAAGTACGTTCGACTGCGATACTTTTTTCCCGCCATTTGAGTCTAAATTCCACCCGGTCAACATCTCAGACAAAGTGGAAGAAAACGGCATCATCTATTACTTTGCAGAATACCAAAGGCGGGAAACAGAAGACCGTCTCTATTGACCGGAAAGCCTTTCTCGCTTATCCTACTAAGCAACGAAGCACTCATTTTTGTCCACCGGGAATCTTTTATGCAGCGTGAGACACGTCTTAGAAGTCTACTCAAAGGCTTGAGCTGGAGAATATTGGCATCCGCCTCGACAATCGGGATTGCTTATTTGATTACAGGAGACACCGCCGTTGCTTTAGGCATTGGTGGGGTTGAGGCCGTTGTAAAACTTCTTTTGTATTATTTCCACGAACGTGTGTGGCAGATGGTGCCACGGGGAACCATTCGACACATCGAAGATGAAATTGTCATAAAACGTAAACATCGCACCGAAAAAAAATCGACTCTAAATAGGGGAGATTAAGGCTCTAATCATTTAGAGCTTCTAAACATTCGTTAGAACAGACTCTTCCATCAGGATAATCGCCGCATCACGTTTTTCTTCTAAAAAATTCAGCAAGCGGGGAAAGATATCTTTGTCGTTGTCTTTACCCATGAACACATCCTGGTGACCATATTCTGGAAAAACATGAAGTTGGTGAAATCCAGGACGTTCTTGATTGAGTTTTTCGTAACAAACAATGTTGGAATTGGTAAAAACCTTGTTGTCTTTTCCCGTCATAAATAGGACGGGCGTTTCAATATCCTTTGCTGCGCGCATGTAGTTTTTGGGTAGCTGCTTATAAGGCCCATCCTCAGGGAACATCGGGCTGGCATCTCCATTCCCCTTGACCATCTTTGCCACATGGCGGTGATAGCTCATCATCGTTCCCCCATAAAGATCTCCCCCGCGGCGATGCGTCACCTCATGGAGGTTTTTATGATGGTAAAGTGCAGGCCAACCCGTGCCCCACATCATGCTCAACATATGACAAGCAGGTACATCACATTCACGATGAAATAAAGACACCAGTTTTGAAAGCATCTTTCCACGCGAAAAACCCGGAGACTCGCTCCAGAGGGGGGAAACATAGGGGATGTCCAAAAGGCCTTCCAATATCGTTGGGACATAGGTGATTTTAAACTCAGACCAATTGTGTAGGCGCGGTGTCAGTGCGATGCTGTTTGAAATGCAACTCGTAATCCCTGTCACGGTCTTCGCCGCCAGAGCCATCAAAAAACTCATCGAACCCAGACAATGACAAATCACGTGGATACGTTTATTCGGCCCGACCTGTTTCCGGATTTCTTCAATGCCCGTGGATGGTCATACAACGCACAGTCATCCATGCTGTATTTTCCGGGAATGAGATTATAACTGTGCCGGTTGCTCATCCTGAAATCAAAACACCACAAGTCAGTAAAACCATGATCCAGGAGGTAAGAAACCAAGTTATAATGCTCCGGCATAATGTACATGTCGGTCGAGGTCGTCAAGCCATGAATGATCACAACGATGTCTTCACAGTCATCACGCTTAAAGCGCTGCAAACTTAAACCCAGCCCATCTTCTGTGCTAAAGTAATGGCTTGAAACCTCGGCATTTTTTACACCTTCTGTCGTATATAAGGGAATTTCACGTGCCACAACTTTCCTCCTCTTTGCAATATCTTTTTAATTTTTCAGACTGTACTTCAACCCTCCCTCAGTCCCCCTTTTTCAAAGGGGGATGACAAAAAACTAAAGGGCCTCTTCATTCAGTCCATCAAGAATATGGGGATAGACATCCTGCACGGCGTTTTTCCCAAATATGCAGTCAATGTGGCTGTAATTCGGGATGAGGTGGCGTTTGTAACTTTTTTTCCCATTTTTTTCCTGAAGCAGTTTATAGGTAATCTCGGTACTTTCCGGAAGGTAACAATCGTTTTCCGCACCAGAAATAAACGTAATCGGAATCGCCAAACGTTCAAGATGAGGCAAGTATTTTTCTCTGCCATCTGCATCCACGAGATGTCCCTTCCTGAAAATCAAAGCCAGTTGCTCAAAGGCAGAAATATTCGCAACGCTAAAGAGTTCATGAATATTCCTATGCATCACATCATTTATCTGATCATGTTCATAAAGCTGCCCATACAAAAAGGTCACGCGGCGACAAACAGGGTTTTCGCATTGCTCTTCTTTTTGAATGGGGTAAAGTTTCAGGGCCTTGTCTAAAAGTTTTTCATGCCATGCCGAACCTTCATCCACATAAGCTGTCAAAGAATCCACCCCCAGCTTATCCAACAAGGTCGGGACAAAAAGACCGGACTTCATTTTATTCCCCAATGCGGCTTTGGCATGTGTGGATACCTGGGACACCACAGCTGAACGCACATGTTTGAGATGCCCTCCTAGCATGGACATTGTCCATGTCGCTGCACCATAACAATGCACCACCATCTGTACCGTTTCGGCACCGGTGATCATCCGAACCGTTTCGACCGCCGCCGGATAATCGTATTGAGCAATTTCATCTCCGGTAGATTGCATCAAAGCCGCAGGCAATTCGATGCTCACACGAAAATCCAAGAGCCACACATCAAAACGATGCGCGTGAAGATATTCCAGTAAATTCGTATCAATCGTATCTGTAGAAAAAATACGGCTTGAAACGCCCAAGCCATGGGCCAAAATGACCGGACCACGTCTCCCGCCCTCGTAACGTGTCAACCTGAGGTTCACACCATCCTCTGTTCTAAAATCATGGACTTCCGGGACAGAGACACGCAAGACTCGTTTTTTACGCGGCTCGGCCTCCGGGTTTAAATAATTCAAACCACTTAGAACCGAACCATAGGTATCAAAAAGTGATCCGGCAAAAAATGTTCCGAATTTCGAGAGGGACTTCAATCGCCCTGCTGTATCCTTGACATTAATCGCTTTCATTGTTGTCATTTGTTTTGCAAAATCGAGCGGCAGAATTTTAAGGATGCCTTTACCCAGAACAGGCACAGTGGCATCCGCCCCATCGTAGAGAGTGATATACAAAGTCGTCGTATCCAACCAAAGATCCAAACCCGGATCATCATGAATAGACTTAAAACCTTCAAAGTAATAGGTCTTCCCGTCTTGCGCCGCGATCTTCATCCGGTAAACCATCTTTTTCGTGTCGACATTCTCAGGATCTCGCACAAAGAGATTAAAGATGCCCCCGTTTACCGTCAGCACCTCATTGGAAAGTGCGGGGGCATCTACCGTGCCAAACATTCGCGCTTCATGGTTTTCTTCTGAAAGCATTGTTTCCAAATCATTGGAAATGACAGTCAATGTAAATTCAAAAGGAGAATCACTCGACTTCCCTTTGTCCGCTGCGACTTGGTAATCATTTTTTTCTTCTGTAGAAAAATAACCCGTCATCGTTTCTGTAAATTGAATGCCCGGTTTCAAGGGCGCTGTCGGCGAGGGCGGCAGCGAACCAAATTCTGCGTTCACTTCCCAATTTTTTTCACGTGTCAAGATCTCCATATTCCGCTCTGCAAGAGCCGAGATCGTCAAGAGAGGGTTGGTGCCGATCGACTTCGGAATAATCGCCCCATCTGATATATACAAGCCTTCATGAACCGCTGTTCCGCTTTGAGCAGAGTAAACTTGGCCTTTGTGATTCGTCACTCCTAAGGAAGCATCCTCTGCCATGATGCAGCCCCCCAAAGGATGCACCGTGACCAGATCATTGCCAAAAAATTTTGGATAGAGTGATTTGTCGGACCAAAGCGGGTTCGGGATATAAGTTCCACCGAGGACTTCTGTCATCTTCATCAACACCTTATCGGCTTTTTCAAAGATTTTCTGTTTTCCAAGCCCTGGCCACTTGATACGTAGTTTGTCCTCTTCGAGTACCATCTTTCCATCAGAACTGTCGTGGGTCATGATGAGATAGGTCTGGGTATTTTGCGCTGCGCCATGATAAGCCCCGAATAGAAAACTTTTGAGTTCCCGGGTTTTTTCAGAGATGAAGTCCACGACCCCACTGTCCGTATCCTTCCCGACCAATTTTGAAAGGGTCGATAAAAACTGGGGCAACCCAGGCGTCAAGGGGCCCGGTAATGCGCCTTCCTCAATGGACATTCCATCGTGGTAATCTTGACTACTTTTTCGGGTATCCACAATGCCGGTGATTGTCGGGCCGACCGGATTTTTCTCATCCGGCGCGCGATTTCCCCAGCCGACACCGGTAATGCGTTGATCACTGTTATAGGCAAAACCCAGAACATCACCATTGCCCGTAAAGTTTTCACCCAACTTGTCGGAGCAGCTCAGTCCTTTTTCACGCGAACGCAGCATGATCTCCGTCGAACCCAAAGTCCCCGCCGAGACCACGACGAGATCTGCACTCACAAAAGGATGCGCGACATCATAAATCGCGCGGGCCGCCCCCACCGCTTTAAAATGCACCTTCCATTTTCCCGCCTGCTTTTCGAGATATTCCACATTTACTTCCGTAAAAATTTCCGCACCGAAATTATAAGCATCCGGCAAATAATTCATCTGTGTCGTATTTTTAGCGGTATGATTACAGCCCGAGACACAGTCACCACAATTGATACAGGGATGCTGCTCAACACCCACCGCATTAATATTGTCTTTATTTTTCTTAAAGGTCACTGCCAAATCCAGCATGCGGAATTCTTCACCCAGGGCTTCCCCGCATTTTTTATGTGCCTCTGTTTTTTTCAATGAAGGAAAACCCGGTGCGCCACTTGGATAAGGATTGGCACCCAACATGGCGCGTGCGCGATCATAACCTTTTTTCATACCGTCCTGAAGATCATTCACAAAGTCCTGTGGCCAAGCAGGATCGTCGTACACTCGTGGTTCTGCTTCGATCACGGCATTGGCATTGATCAAGGACGTGCCCCCCAGACCACAACCCACGACGGCATTGATATCGTCATTCACATGCACATCATACAAACCCGTCTCTGCCCCGATGTTTCCCTTTTTTGATCGAAATTGCATCTCACTCAGGGCTTCGGGCAGGGTATCTGGAAATTCACCGGGCAAGAACTCCTTGCCTCGCTCTAACAAACAAACCTTCTGACCTGCACGCGCCAATCGTGATGCCGCGATACTGCCGCCGTATCCAGAACCGATCACCACCACATCGTAATGGGATTTCAATTGATCTAAAGACAAAGAGATACGTCTCATGGAAAACCTCCCTTAAAATAGTTTTATAGGTATTTCTTGATCAAAAACAACACACAGATTTGAAGACAAATCATGTATAAGTGCTTAATAAATAGAATGAAATTCTATACCGGAATTAAGGAATAAAGTCAAGAACCGGGAGAGGGTATCTGGAAGGGAGGGATTGAGAGAGATCTATTATTTGTCCAACAATTCCTTGGATTTCTTTTTATCCCTCCTTTGTCAAAGGGGAGATAAAAAGATCAAAAACGATACTCCACTTATTTTTTCAGGCAAAATAATTTTACAGCAAATCAGGTCGATTTGCTGTAAAATCCCTCCTCAATTAGATCATTATTCACGGACTTAAAAGGAAGACGAAAAACATGCAAGCGACCACACCTCTCATGAAACAATTTCTGGCCATCAAGGAAGAACATCCAGAGACCATTCTTTTTTTTCGTGTGGGCGACTTTTATGAAATGTTTTATGACGATGCCATTAAAGCCTCTAAAATTTTACAAATCACCCTGACCTCCCGCGACAAAAAAAATCTTAACCCCATCCCGCTCTGTGGCATCCCCTATCATGCAGCCTCCGGTTATATTGCCCGAATGATCCGTGCGGGAGAATCGGTTGCCATATGCGAACAAGTCGAGGAGGCGAGTCCGGGAAAAGGCATCGTGCGGCGGGAAGTCGTTCGTGTCATTACCCCCGGAACGGTCATCGAACCAGAACTGCTTACAGAAAAAGAACACAATTATCTCGCGGCACTGATTTGGAAATCGAACGCGGGTCTTAAAGACGCCAAACAGATCGGACTGGCTTGTATTGATCTTTCGACCGGTGATTTTCGTATGCTCGCCACAGATGGCCATTGGGCAGTCGTTGAGGCAGAACTCCTAAAAATTTCACCCAAAGAAATCATGCTCTCATCCCGTTATAAAAAAAATGAAGGGCCATTGGGTCCGCTCAACGATCAATGGCCGATTCGATTTGTACCCTCCTCCTTCTTTGTACAGGAAGAAGCGGAATTGGTTTTGAAAACGCATTTTAAAGTCCATTCAACGGCGGCTTTTGGGGGTGGCGACTTTTCCCTAATGGCGGCCGGGGCACTTTTGACCCATCTTCAAGAGACACAAAAAAAAGCCCTCGGCAACATCACGCGCGTAAGGCCCATTCCCAGCCGTGGGCTCATGCGCATTCATCCTCTGGCCTTAAAGCACCTGGATCTCATTCCCCTTTACCGAGATCAAAAGGGCGGCACTCTTTTTCACTTACTTGACCACACGGTCACGGCGATGGGCGGCCGGCTACTCAAAGAATCGATTCTTCGGCCATTACTGGATGCAAAAGAAATTCATCACAGACAGGAAGGGGTGAGTTTTTTTTATGATCATCTTGCTTTAAGAAAAGGGCTTCGAGATCGACTCAAACTTATTGCAGATATTGAACGTTTGATCGGCCGCATCAGCCTCAGAGCGTCACAACCGCGCGACATGATCGCCCTGAAAGAATCCATCGCGCTTCTGCCGGAAATTCAGCGAACCCTTTCTCATGTTGAGGATGCGACGGACGCGACGCTCCACCCCGAAATTATCTCGACACTCCTGGGAAGCTGGGACAATATCGAATCCGTTTATCAACTCATTGATCAGGCTATCGTGCCGGAGCCGCCCTTTTCCCTCAAAGACGGGGGCGTGATCAAACCCGGTTACCTTGCTGAATTGGATGAATTGCGACATTTCCAAAAAGAAGGCCGCGCCATGCTCACGGAGATGGAAAAAAAGGAACGGCAAGACACCGGGATTGACTCGCTCAAGGTGCGCTACAACCAAGTCCACGGTTACTATATTGAGGTCAGCAAAACCCATTCACCAAAAGTGCCTGAACACTTTATCCGCAAGCAGACACTCGCCAATGCCGAACGTTATATGACCCTGGAATTGAAAACCCTGGAAGAAAAACTCACGGGGGCAAAAGATGCGATTATGGCGCTCGAAGCCCGCGCCTTTGAGGAAATTCGTGATGACCTTTCTTTAGAAACCGCGCGCGTTCAAACCATGGCAAAAAAAATCGCCCTCATCGATTTTCTATCGACCTTGGCCGAAGTTGCCCACAACAACAATTACTGCCGACCCGAAGTGAATGAAAACATGAGTATTCAAATTACCGAAGGTCGGCATCCGGTCTTGGAAGCCGGGATGGTTTCAGGTGGGAAAGCGGGCTTTATCCCCAATGACGCCATGATCAGCCCGCCCTCTAAACAATTGCTTATTTTGACCGGGCCGAACATGGCCGGAAAATCCACCTATATGCGGCAGATCGCCCTCATCGTGCTCATGGCACAGATGGGCAGTTATGTGCCTGCACGCGAAGCCACCATCGGGGTTTGCGATCAGATTTTCACCCGCGTCGGCGCGCAGGATGCCCTGAATGAAGGCATGAGCACCTTCATGGTCGAGATGACGGAAATGTCTCAGATTTTAAGCCACGCGACTGAAAAAAGTTTGATCTTGTTGGATGAAATTGGTCGCGGCACCAGCACCTTCGATGGCATCAGCATCGCCTGGGCCATTGCGGAATATGTCCACACTACACTCAAAGCCCGCACGCTTTTTGCGACACATTATCATGAACTGACCGGGCTTTCGATGATTTATCCGGGGATTCGAAACTATCATGTGTTGGTTCGAGAATGGAACGATGAGATCATCTTTTTGAGAAAAATGGTCGAAGGCGGTTCAGATAAAAGCTACGGCATTCAAGTGGGACGACTGGCAGGGCTACCTGCCGAGATCATCAACAGGGCAAAAGACGTTCTCAAAAAATTAGATGATAAAACCATCGGGACCCCCCTTCACGCCCATTTTTCAGCCGACTCCATTGAAAATTTTTCCGATCAGGGTTCTCTTTTTTCAGCATCCACTCCTGAAGATCAAGACCCCTTACCGGAACTCCAAGTGCTTGAACATCCCGTCATCGATGCGCTGAGAAATATCGACCCGATGAACCTCACCCCGATGCAAGCCTTAAAAAAACTGATTGATCTTTCAGAACAATTAAAAAAAGACAGCGATATCAAATCGGAAGATTCTGAAACTTAAATCAGTAAAAAATGCAGGGAAGGAAAAAACTGTAAAAATCTGAGACAGTATTACCAATTATGCCTCAGGGGTGATTATTCTCTAGACCTAACAATCTGCATCTGCAGAGTTGCATGTAACAGCCGAGCTTCTCGCCGTCTGACGAATGCTTTTGTTATATTACCATTCCCAACTGCTATCCAAGGCGATAAATTTTTTGTCGTACTCTAACAAATAGTCTACATCTTTTTGATTAAGTGGCATTGAATGGATAAAAATCAGCATAAACCGTTGAAAACATGTCCAGATGCTAGATTTAGTAAAATGCGTAAGTTCCCATAAATATTTTTGCCTGGACGAACTCCCATAACATAGATTTTTTATGACTATCTCTCCATTAGAATATGACATCACACTACTATCTCTTATTGACTGAAATGTTGGATGAGTAAATTTTGATTTTTTCCCATAAAGACTACTCATTAATACCCTGTGATTTTCTTCATTAATTGAAGGGTTGAGTTGTGAATGCCATTCGGAAATTATCTCTCTACACTTAAAATGACTTGGAGACGAACCAAGGCGAAACCATTTTTTTAAATCCAATTTTCCAGAATCTCCTTCACTACTCAAAATGAAATATAACGCTACATCTAGTGTTTCATCAATTTCACGCAGCATTGAACCAACATACCAATATCCTTTCTTTAGGTTTTCACAAAGGCAAGACAATACGGATATAGCCTTTGAAAACAATAAATATGCAGCTAAAACAGGACTTTCTATTCCATGAAACTCAGCAACTTTTTTATATTCTTTATGTAGCTTAATCAAATCTTCAATAAATATGGCATATAGACCAATAAGCCTTGAGCGCTCTATTAGATAGAATCGAATTTTGTCCTCCGACTCACTTTCAATTTCTAGATTTTCAGCGTGGAATGATTTTTCCAATTTAAATAAATAATCTTTTTTAAGCGCACACTTCTCTAAATAAGACCTTTTAGTTGCTTTTCTTCCTATATGGTCTTTGCCTATTTCTGGGTTGTCTTCTTTCACCCATTCCAGGAAATCACCCTCTAGGATTCCTAAAGTACTGGCTATCTCACTGAAGGAAATAAAATAGTCTTTTGATTTACTCATTGATACGGCCTTTAGTAAAATAACGTTTGGCATGAACGGCGTACACTGGCAAGATAGTCTCTACCTTCTTCCGAGATGTGGCGGGTTGTTCATCGACATTGTTCTGTCCTATCAGTTAGATCAATATCACTTGCATCACCATATTATCGAAAGAACAGCCAAAAAGAAAACATGAAGAAAGATATCTCAATGCGTTTTACCGCCGTCCAATTGACATTCTTTCCTAAAATCGATTGCTGCGAGGTGCTAGGGTTTTAGTGGACACATTCTTAAGATTGGATTATCAATCATTCAGGAGGTGTTCAATGAGTAATAAGCAAAGACGGAATCACACAAAGGAGTTCAAAGAAGAAGCAGTAAAATTAATAAAGGATCAGGGATACGCGATATCAGAAGCAGCGCGGAATTTGGGCGTCAATCCGAATCTCCTGGGCCGCTGGAAGCGGGAGATGGAAAAGAGTGAAGGTGGTGTGTCTGAGTCGCGCAGCCTGCTGAATATGCAGACCGAATTAAAACAACTCCGCAAAGAAAACAAGCGTTTGAAGTTGGAGCGCGAAATATTAAAAAAGGCGGCAACCTTCTTCGCGAAAGAAACGGACTGAGATATCAATTTATTGATACCGAGAAGAAGGTCTATACAATTGTCCTGTTGTGTCAAGTGATGCGAGTGAGCCAAAGTGGTTATTATTCGTGGCGGAAACGAGAAAAATCGCCTCGGCAGATAGAGAACGAAAACCTCATTCCAATCGTAAAAAGGGCATCTAAGGAATCAAGAGATACTTATGGGGCTCGTCGTATTTCAGAAGAAATTGCAGCAAGTGGCACTCCCTGTGGTCGCTACAGAGCACGAACGCTGATGAATTTGGCTGGGATCTCTGTTCGACGAAGAAAGAAGTTCAAGGTGACGACAGACAGTAAACATAATCTGCCAATTGCCGAGAATTTACTAGACCGTAATTTCAAAGTCGCTGTGCCTGACCGGGTTTGGGTTTCAGACATCACATACGTCTGGACCTCCGAAGGCTGGTTGTATCTTGCCGTTATTCTGGATTTATTCCATCGAAAAATTGTGGGTTGGTCCATGAGCAATCGGATCAACAAGCAATTGGTTATGGATGCCTTACAAATGGGAGTCTGGCATCGTCGTCCACCACCTGGTTTGATTTTTCATTCAGATCGGGGAAGCCAGTATTGCAGCAATGATTTTGTGAAGATGCTCAAGATCCACAAAATGGTTCCCAGCATGAGTCGTAAGGGAAATTGTTGGGATACTCAGTTAAAATGCTATCGAACGTTGGTCCAACCTGACCCGTGCTGGGATTGGCGAAGCTGCCTTTGCGTTGACCTGTCGGTTGGATACCAGCGTTTCCCGAGTATCACCGGGGGCATTGTCCGTGACCTAATAGGAGCTTTGTACTGCAACCTGAGTGTCCTGTCCTGCAATGCAATCGGAGATGCATCCAAAGACTCTCAGAGGACTTTACAAATGAAAAAACAATCCTTGAAACACGAGGTTATTCTTGGTGTAGATACACAT
>JAJDBX010000077.1 GCA_029261135.1 Nitrospirota bacterium | reverse complement strand
GGTTCGTGCTTTTTCCGCTCTTTTTGACCAGATCAACCACTTCTTCTTTGAATGATGAACTGAATTTTCTGCGTGTTTTCATCCTTTACCTCCCTCAGCATTTTATGCTAAATCGGTGTCCCTGAAAACAGGGGAAGGTCAGAAAGACTAAAAACCGTTTCGAGCTAACCCCCTTAGAAACACAAGCCCCCGTTGAAAAAGGGAACTCTACTTGATTTTAGTGAAAAAAAAGCTAAACGAATGTCAGCCAGTGATGCGTGTCTTCTACTTTGTTTCGAACAATATCAAAAAAATTTTTCTGGAGTTGTTGCGTCATCGGCCCAGGCCTTCCTTCTCCAATTGTACGTCCATCAACCTCTCGGATCGGGGTCACCTCTGCCGCAGTTCCTGTGAAAAAGGCTTCATCAGCAATGTAAAGATCATCCCGGGTAAACCGGGCTTCGACGACTTGAACCTTTTTCTCCTGAGCCAAGCGAATAATGGCATCCCGGGTAATTCCACAAAGGACAGACGAGGTCATAGGGGTTGTTTGTAGTATCCCATTCCGAACAATAAAGATATTTTCCCCAGGCCCTTCGGTGATGAATCCTTCGGTATCCAATAACACCGCTTCGTCAAACCCTGCCTCTTTTGCTTCCCGTTTGGCCAACTGAGAATTGACATAATGCCCAGTGACCTTTGCACGTGTCAAACTGATGTTGACATGGTGACGAGAAAAAGAAGAAACACAAACACGTATGCCCTTACGGATACCCTCTTCACCGAGATACGTTCCCCAGGGCCATACGGCAATGGAAAGATTAATTGGGGCTTCTTTCGCATACAAGCCCATTTCACCATATCCGATATAAGCAAGAGGGCGAATATAACCCTCTTCAAGTTTGTTGGCGCGGACTGTTTCCAGTACCGCACCCTCAACCTCTTTATGAGAAAAAGGGATATTCATCTGGACAATTTTTGCCGAAGAAAAAAGACGATCGACATGTTCCCGCAAACGGAAAACAGCTGTATTGATTTCGCCCTTGTAACAGCGAATCCCCTCAAAAACACCCAACCCATAATGAAGTGTGTGTGTTAGTACATGAACGGTCGCATCCTGCCAAGGAACGAGCTTTCCATCCATCCAGATAAACGATGTTTCTTTGATCAACCCTTTGCCTTATTTCCTTCTTGAACTTATTTTCTTCTTTGAAGCAGACTTAACCGTCACTCTTGCTCTTGCTTTCGCTTTTGACTTAGGTTTCGACTTGGCTTTGATCCGAGTCTTTGGTTTGGCCACTGCCTTGCTTTTGCTTTTGGCCTTGGCCTTGGTTTTCGGTTTCGCCACTGTTTTGGCTCTTGCTTTCGCCTTCGCAGCTGTTTTGACCCTTGTCTTTGGATTGGCCTTTGTCTTTGGTTTAGGCTTTATCTTTACTTTGACTTTAGCCTTTGCTTTCAGCTTGGCTTTTGGTTTTACTTTTGCCTCGGCCTTTGGTTTTGATTTTACTTTGACTTTAGTTTTTTGCTTGGCTTTTGGTGTTGCCTTTACTTTGACTTTAGCTTTTGGCATGGCTTTTTGCATGGTTTTACTTTCTTTAGCGAGAGTAATTCCTCTTGCACCACCACGCCGTCCGGTCAACAACCAATCTGTTGTGACACGACCCACTTGTGCAATACGAACAAGAAGATCAGGAGAAGGGATCCGTCCTCGCTCATAACGGCTGATGTAATTTTGTTTTTTTACGCCCAGCACATTTGCAAATTCAGTCTGTGTCTTTCTACCACGTACTGCACGAATCCTCTCACCCACTTTTTCTGGAGAAACCTTATCCATTTTGTGTCCCTTTCTTTACAGTTCACATTCTTAAAATGACTATCGACAATAAATTAAGACAGATTGAATTACTTGAAATTGATCAATCTGTCTATATCACTTCAGTATAGTTTATAGTCTTAAAAAAAACAAGTAATACCCCCCAAAGCCAGTCTAAACAAGTACGGAATAAGACCGTTCGGGCTATCCAAAAAATGCAAATATGAAAGAATAATATAAAATTATGAAGTATTTATGGAAATTTAGTTAGATTTATTTTATTATTTTTGTCCAAAACCTTTGGACGGGCTTTTCTTCTCCTCTGTAAAACGAGTCAGGTCATTGTTTTTACCGACTAAAATAAGGATATCCCCTTTTTCAAGCAAGTAGTCGGATGAGGGAGAAATTTGAAGCTGTTCTTTTTCTTTTCCCCAATTAAATGCACCAGAAGTTCTGGAAATTTTTTTGATTGCGAAAAGGGTTAAAGCCCATTTTTTAGTGATATCAATCTCAGACAAGGTCTCACCAACAAGCGATTCAGGGACTTCCCACTGCACAAGCGAGTGAGACCCTGAGAGCTCAAAATAGTCTAGAATATCGCTTCCAGAACAGGCTTTTCCTAAACGCCGCCCCATTTCCTGTTCAACAAAAATCACTCGACTGGCTCCCACCAGCTCAAGAATTCTTTTTTCTCGCGCGGTATACGCCCTGACGATGATTTCCTTAAGCCCCAACTCCTTTAAGATCACGGTGGTAATCACACTCGCTTCAAGGTTTTCTCCTATGGCAATGATCGCAGTATCGACCCCGTCAGCACCAACAGATTTGAGCGCATCAAAATCAGTCCCATCCAACTGAACCGCATGAGAAACCCGTTCCTTAACTTCTTCCACTTTATCTACTCGCTCATCGACAGCAATCACTTCTGCACCCTCAGCGTAGAGGGTTTCCGCAAGAGAAACCCCAAAGCGACCTAACCCAATGACTAGAAATCGTTTTTTCATCCCTTTCTCCTAACAAGATTCATTTTCACAATTAGCCAATAATGACACGTTCTTGAGGGTAAGTATATTTCCCCTTACTGGCACGTTCAGCAAGGCTGAATGCCAGTGTCAATGGGCCAATACGGCCGAAAAACATGGTTAAAATAATAATGATTTTACCCATCGGGCTCAATTCTGATGTAATCCCTGTGGAAAGACCCACTGTATTAAAAGCAGATACCGACTCAAACATAATGTCTTTAAAACTTCCCTCTTCTACAAATAGAAGTAGCAGCAAAAGGGAGGCAAGCAAAGCCGAAGAGATAAAAACAATGGCAAGTGATTTCTGAATGGCCAGCGGAGAAAGGCTCCTCTTGAAAAAAGAGACCTCCTGCCTCTGATTCAGCATGGCCTTCAAAGTCGCCAGCATCACCCCAAAGGTGGTTGTTTTAATCCCACCCGCAGTGGATGCGGGAGAACCCCCAATCCACATCAATATTAAAAGTAAATAAAGTGTCGCATCAGAAAAATGACCGACATTTACCGTATTAAACCCCGCAGTACGTGCCGTAATTGAATGAAAGAGTGCCGCAACCCATTTTTCATACCAGGAGAGTGATGCGAGTGTCCCATTAAATTCAAGGATATAAATTCCAATAGTCCCAAACAAGAGCAGTCCGGCAGAGATTGAAAGTACCATTTTAGAATGAAAAGACAGACGCCAAGCAGTTCGATCTTTTTTAAAAAAGGGATAACTGCCTAAATTGTTTAAAACAGGAAACCCAATCCCGCCCAAGACAATCAAAAACCCCAAGACAAGATTCCACGGCACTCCGCCGGAAAACCCTTCAAGGTTGTTCGGAAACAACGAGAAACCGGCATTACAAAAGGCAGATATGGCATGAAAAATAGCAGTGAATATAGGTTGGTTCGCTCCTTCGGGCAAAAACACCCACAGAATCAATGCCCCGAGTGCCTCAAGTATAAAGGTGAATAGAAAAATAAGTCCAATTTCTTTACGAACGGTGCCTATAGACTCTGTTTCGAGTACCCCGGCTAAGGTCACCGCCGCATTCAGTTTGATTCGCTGGTTCGATACAAGAGAGAAAAGCACACCAAAGGTCATGATGCCCAATCCACCCATTTGGATTAAAAAAAGAATCACCCACACCCCAGCCGGACGATAAAATTCAGAAATGGGGGCAACGCTCAATCCTGTGACCGTGCTGGCCGAGGTGGCGGTAAAAAAAGCATCAATGATCGAAATTTTAGAAGGATCTGCCACCATTTGAGGTAAAGAAAGTAGCAAGGTTCCAATGATAATCAATACCATAAAACCCATCGCCAGGGTTTGCGCGGGCCTCAATTGGAGTCCGCCTAAAAACTTTGCAATAATATTGAGCCTTAAGGCATAAATACCAAAAGCAGCAATAAAAAATATAATGCTGTAGGAGCGGTAAGGGCTAATTAAGAGATCAACCGGCTCTTTCCAAACGGAGAAAAGAATCATGGCCTTTTCGACATAAAAAAGGAGACAAATGCCAAATAATCCGATGGGGATAAACTTTTTCTGCCAGGAGAGATGCCGGAACTTCAGATGAAGCAATCGTTCTTCAAACACCAGCTTCACAAGGAGACTTGCTTGTAAAACAAGAGCAACGAGGCGGCAAACCGTAGAAAACCATATTGAAAAATCAAGCAGAAGGCAGAGGGAAAGTACCCCAGGTGTCGAAAAACTTCTCACTTCCCGTAACTGATGAATCACAGAACGGAAAGGCTGCTTAACTTTCTCAGATACCTCTTTGAAAAATAGGTTAGACTTCAAAGATCATCTCATATCAGATTAAAAAAAGAGATCGATGTCTGGTTAATTCTCTCTCCGATTTGTCATGGCTTTGATTAAAATCTCAGCCACTTCAGGTCTGCTAAATTCAGGAGGAGGTTTTACGCCCTTACTGAGCATTTCACGGACTTTGGTTCCAGAAAGGGCAATCCGCTCAACCGGATCATGAGAACAGGTCTTCGATGAGGCCATGCCAATGCAGTGTTTACAATAAAATGAATGATCAAAGAAGAGCGGTCTGATCTCAAGCTCACCCTCTTCAAATTCCTTAAAAATATTTTGCGCGTCGTATGTTCCGTAAAAATCGCCGACGCCTGCATGATCTCGACCCACAATAAAATGGGTCACCCCGTAATTTTTCCGGCAAATAGCATGAAAGATGGCTTCCTTCGGACCACCATAACGCATTGCCGCAGGAAAGACAGAAAGAATGGTTCGATCTTTCGGATAATAATTGTCAAGCAGTACTTTGTAACAATCCATACGGACATCGGCAGGAATATCCCCTTTTTTTGTTGCGCCAACAATGGGATGCAATAGAAGCCCGTCGGTAATTTCCATTGCACATTTTTGTATATATTCGTGAGCACGGTGCACGGGGTTGCGCGTTTGAAACGCAACGATACGATTCCAGCCTTTTTCTAAAAATAATTTCCGGGTCTGCGCAGGCTCCAGATGGTGTTCCTGAAAAGCTTGGACTGCGGGACGACGGATCATGTCAATTTTTCCTGCAAGCAGAAAATCACCCTGAGAGTGGGTATAGGCCACACCCGGATGAGACAAATCATTTGTCCCGTATGCAGAAAGTGCTTCCTTTTCTTTATCAAAATTGTAAATTTCCTCAAGATGCAAAATCGCGAGAGCCAAACCCTCTTCATCAAAAAGAGCAATTTCAGCACCTTCTTTCAAGGGTTTTGCTTCTTCTTCCGTCACAGAAAGCGTAATGGGGAGACTCCAAGGCAGTCCGCTTTTCAGCCGCATTGACTGTAGGACACGATTATAGTCCGCACTACCCATAAAGCCTTCAAGGGGAGAAAAAACACCCGTGGCGATGAGCACCAAATCAGAGATTTCTCTCTCACTTAAACGAATGCGATTTAGCGTTTCCGCTTTTTGTGTCAGCGAATCAACCGTATTCGGATCTACAAATCGGTCAATAAGCTTCCCGCCATGTGGGGTCGAAATACCCATTCATCACTCCTTAAATCAATAATATAGCCTGTTTTTTACAAGATTCAAGTCGGCCAACCTTGATCGCTCGTTAGATAGAGAAATCAAGCCCCTGTTCACCATCTTCGACTTTTTCATCGAGCGCAACCTTCATCACCTTTGTTTGCATGGTAAAGGTCTCTTCTTTCCCATTGATGTCCACCGCTTCCCAGGAAATATGATCACGCCCTTTATGAACATGTGGTGAAAGCTTTGCACCTCTTGACCCAAACTGGTATGAAAGATGAAATTCAATCGCCTCCTCCGGGCAGACTTTGATACAAGGGAGACAGTCCCAACAATCTTCAGGATATTTAAGATAGGCCTTGTTCAAGGCATGATCTTTAACAATCAGATCCCCAGGGCACATCCGCAAACACGGGGGCTGCCGTGAACTATGACAACCATTACATTTATTAGGGTCAATCCAAACAGGCATTTTTACCTCATTTTATATTGTCGTATACGGAATTAAGGTTTATAGCGGTCACCCGATACAAGCTGTTCATAGGGGCGTGTGATCATTTCGATTTTACCACTTTCGGGGTCGCGGACAGAGTTCACAAACTTCAACCAATTAATATCATCACGTTCGGGATAGTCTGTTCGTGTGTGATAGGTTGGCCATCGGGTTTCTTTACGATAGGCAAGGTGCTCAACGAGGACTTGGGCAACATCCACACGATCAATCACTTCATGGGCTTTCATTAACTGATGTAAATCATCAGCAACCAATGCCTCGGTTTCAGCCGGCAAACTAGAGAGTTTTTTTCGAGCAACCGTCAGCATCTCTTCATTCATTTCATAATAGGTCGACGCGCCTCCGGCATATTGCTCCATCACTTTCTGCAGGCGTGCTTCAAGTTCAGCCGCTTGTATCCCATGTTTCCTTTCTTCATGGTTTCGAAAGGGATTAAAGGCACGCTGCTCTTCGAGATCAATCTGATCATCCCTTGCTTGAACAGTCTCCATTTTTTTCAGATCTTCCCCCATCGTCCGGGCAGCCAACACCCCTTCGGCCCAACAACCCGAAACAAACTTAAAGGGTGCCCCACCCGCAACATCACCGGCGGCATAAAGACCTTTTAGTGTCGTCCGCCTTCCCTGATCCACCCAATAGCCTGCCTGGCAATGTCCACCCACAATGTAAGGCTCTGTTGTTTGCACTTCCACCGGTTCTTTATCTGGATCGATATCATTGGCCAACCAATAGAGAACTTGAGATGGATACATATCGAGGTAGGCTTTTTTGAGGTCTGCGACTTTTTCTGGCCCAATTCCCCTCGTATCGAGATAAACCGGACCACGGCCCGCTTTAATCTCTTGGATCGGCCCATGAGCACGATAGGGAGTTGGCGCGCCATCTCCACCGATATCTTTGTATCGGGTCACCATAAATCGCTCCCCTTTTGCATTGACCTGCGGTGCACCCACACCCAGTGCAATCGTGCCGGTTGGTGCAATCGCATCTTTAGTCCTTAGCGCAACGTATCGCATTTCATAAGAGGTCATTTCGGCACCGGCACGAATGCCCATCGCATATCCGGCACCTGCATTATAAGGGGAGTACCATGTTTTATGCGACGCATCTCCTGCATTATTGGGTCGATAAAGGCCTGCAGCACCTCCTGTGGCAATCAAAACCGCTTTTGCGTGCACCACATAAAACTTTCCATTTCTGAGCGAAAAACCGACGGCCCCCGTGATACGATCCCCTTCTTTGAGCAAATTCGTCACGACAAGCCAATTATAGACTTTGGCACCCGCTGAGCGTGCAGCTCTTGAAAGAATGGGCTTGAGTGATTCGCCGTTAATTTTTATATTCCAGCGGCCCCGTGCCGTGTATTCTCCATTTTCGTCAGATAAAATCGGGAGCCCCCATTTTTCAACTTTTTTAACACAATATTCGAAAAGCTCCGACATCGACTTCACCAGGTCTTCACGAATAAGCCCGCATGAGTCGGATCGCACATATCGGACAAAGCTTTCAGGGGTCTCTCCTTTATTGAGATAAGCGTTGATCGCGTTCATGCCACCTGCGAGGCAACCACTCCGGTCAATATGGGCTTTTTCCAGAATAGTCACTTTATATTCCGGAAACTGTTCTTTCGCCTCTACTGCCGCCATACACCCGGCGGTACCCCCTCCAATAATTAAGATATCTGTCTCAACGACCTGGCGTTCAATCATGTTATCTTCTCACTCATTTACTCTGCTAAATATGAAACATGAGGACTTCTTTTTCTTCTTTTTCTTTTTTACGATGACAAAGATCCTGGAAACTAATTGAATTTAAATGAGCTGTCAACGCACTATTAATCTCAGACCAAACCTCTTTTAAAACAATCGTCTCTATTTTTTCATTTCCATAGCGGTTAGAACCAAGATCTTCCGAGACGAAGGGCCCTTCAACCGCCTGCAAGACTTCACCAAAAAATATCTGATCGGGGCTTCGTGTTAGTCGATATCCACCATGAGGCCCTCGAACACTCTCAACCAAGCCTTTTTTTTTGAGCGCACTCATGACCTGCTCTAAAAAACGGAGTGGAATCGATTTTTTTTGTGCAATCCATTTGACTTGGAGTGGATTCTTGCCCGAATGTAGCGATAATGCCAGCATCGCCCTGACCGCATATTCCCCTTTTGCTGAAACAAACCGCATATTTCCTATTATTCCGATATAATTAATGTAGTACTTATAATCGAGGGATGATGTGTTGTCAAGTTTCATCGCTTCTAAAAATGAGATCCAGACCAAAGCTCTTGGAGAACATACAAATCTTCAGAGAAGATCCACCTATTTTTAGGTTATTTCCCATCGAAATATTATCCCATAAAGAATAGAAGCTCTCAATATTATTCCCCTAAAAATACTCCCTAAAAGGATTTTACTTCTTGACAGAAATAGCGACATATGGTAGGGTTGTGTTTGGTTTGACTTATATGTAGAAAGCCCTATCCGTTTAAGGGGGCTTCCAGGACTGTGAAGATGTCACTTCGTGTTTTACTGGCCGATCAAAACATTGCCGTTCAGAAACTCGTTGAGTTAACACTTCAAAATGCGGGGATTGATGTCACTTCAACAGACAACAACCTCTCTGCTCTTGACATTGCCCTCAAAAAAACTCCAGATTTAATTTTGGCCGATTTCAACCTTGAGGGTTTTGATCTCTTTACCTTTGTTCAAAAAATAAGACAAACCCCGAGGCTATCACATGTCCCCATTATTCTACTGATCAACGCGACAGAAACATTTGACCCAGAGCGATTACAATCTGCAGGCGTTCAGGCTTTCTTTAAAAAGCCGCTTGATGCTCAGGAACTGCTCGGAGAAATTAAAAAATTAACGGGTGACGTGATTCAAGGATCACGTCACCCAGGGACTTCCTCCGGAACTGAACCCGGAACCCTTCCAGGGCTGGAGTCCCAAGACCGCTCATCAAATCTTTCACGAAATTTTTCCGAAGTGAACAGTGAAGCAACAAAAATGGAAGCTGCGCTTGGCTGGTCTGCGGATGAGGAGACCGTCGTGGCTCCGCCTATCCCGCGAGAAACACTTGGGGCGCAACAAAAAATGGATCCACTTCAAATCAATGAATCACTCCTTAATCAAGCCGTACAACAGCAGGTACAAGCATCCATCGAAAAGATCACCGCCGATATCCTCCCCGAACTCCTGAGATCGACTATTTCAAAAGAAGTCGTGACGCCTATTCTTGAAAAGGTGGCATGGGAGGTTGTTGCCCCAATCGCTGAAACCGAAATTAAGAAAGAAATTGTGCGACTTCAAGCTGAAGAATGATCACCCTCCAGTTCATTTTATTCCCCGAAGATAAATCGCGAAACGTGGTCTCCGACTGTCCTATTAAGCTCTTGCGTTAAGGCCGTCAGTGCTTTTTCTTCGGCATCTTCCTCAGAAAGCTGTCCTTCTTTTCCTGAGCGGTTAAAGGATCCAATAACCTGACCCACCTCCTTATTGATTAAGGTCACTTGTGTCATCCACCGGACATAAAACCACGGGGGTGTTTTTGGACCCGCTTCTCTAAACTGAACATTGGCCCTGACAAGAAGCTTTGCGTCCGGTCCACTGATCAGTCCTTTTTGACTGAGTCCTTCGAGAAGAACAGATTGAATCACTTGTTGATGAGGACCACTGACTTCGACAGAAACTTGAAAATACTCACTGAGCAGGGTATCGAGTTGATCCTGAAGTTGTGTTGTCGTGCCCATTCGATCTGACAATCCAATTTTTCCTGAATCAATCACACGGAGGTTACCTTCATATTCATCAGCCCGTTTTGAAGCCAAGACTGCTTTACGCAAGGCTCTCACTTCCATGAGTTTATTTTTTGCTGTTTTAGAACGACCTTCCCAGGTTTTCGCATCCAAATTCGCTTCAAGCATTTTTTGACGAAGGGAAGATCCAACTTTACCTCTATTAATGACGGCCAGGGCATAATGCACCTTTGTCTTAGAATCGACCCAATGATCCACAATCTGAACTTGTTCAAGCACCATTTGACTGCTCACTGCGGTTTGGCTCTGAATATCGATGCTCCGATCCACTTCTGTATCCTTTTGACTCCTTTCCTTTTGAAGAAATACTTCTTTTTCTTCAATGACAGAAACAATTTCTGAACGGAAAATACGAGAAAGTGCGCCATAGGCGCTATTTTCAGAAGCCTGCCGATCATCACCAAACCCGACACCCGTCATATATGAACTGGCCGGGTAGCGAGGACTGACACCATCTACCCAATCCGGTTTAAGCTCTGCAAACGCGGGATTTCTCATAATCGTGAGGGAAAACAAAACAAGCAAGATATTGCGAACATATGAATTTTTCATACCCCCCCCCAAAAAAAAAGTGCTCAATGGCTTGAATGTGAAATCAAAAACCGTTTCTTCTTGGGTTCAATCTCCAAATTTGGAAAGTGACGTGTTTCAACCAGCACGTCTTGACCCGTGGTGTAACGAACCTCTGCATCCCAATGCCCTCCAGGTAATAAAAGACGACCGAGATAGATTTGACCGGGGAGCGTACGCCAGCTTCTTTTGTCCGACTGTTCTGTTGCAACAGAATAAACATTTCCAATCATGCCGATAAGCTCCCCAAGCGGATCCCCTTTTTGGGGAGCAATTTTTCGCCGGACAGCACGCGTTGCAAGATACTTCGTGGTTGCACGGGCAATGGCTTTTGCGGTAATTCGTCCAACCCGGTCTTCCAGATTTTTTTTTGCGATGGCGGTAATATCTTCCAGAAGATCCAGTTTTGTCGTCAGTATCGTCTCGCCTTTTCGCAGAATGATCTCAACGTGCTCAACTCTGGAAGGGCGATCCACAAACTTCGGCATGGCCACGCTTAGTAAATATATGCCGCCTTCTCCATTAGGAATTGGAGTCGCAATAAAAAAATCTTCTTTGATCGGAGATCGGCCCGCATAAGCAAGCACGATGACTTCCCCTTCTTTTCTCCGCTTCGTCAGGGGAAAACGCGCCGCGGCCTTCGGAAATTTATTTTTGTATGTGGTGAATTCCTCTTCTAAAAACAGGGCATCTGCCGTTTTTAAAAGATCAAAACCAAGCCGTTCTGGAAATGGGGTCCGATAATCTTTTTGATAACTTTTAAAGACGTCATATGCCTTACGATATGAGATAAACGCATCATTCACCTCATCTCGCGCTTCGTATAAAACCCCAGCAAGATATCTCGCGAAAGCATCCTTTTTGTAGACATTCTTTTTTTCGTGATTGTCATTGAGGCGATTGAGCAAGGCATCAACCTGCCTTGATTCAACAAGGGCTTCGTCCCATTGTGACAGTGCCGCATAATTGAGTGCGGAAAAAAGATGAACCATCACCTTTTCAAAATCTTCCCCGACATAAGGCAAAAGATTATCATTTGAAATCAATGCGCCAACGTTGGCCACCAGTGACTGCGTGTAGAGCCGCTCTATCTTTGTTTTTGCCATTTCAAAAAAGGTATTACTTTCTTCATATTTTCCAGAGAGGTGGAGTAGCATTCCCCGATCAAGATCATAAAGTACAGCATTTCGTTCGCCATAGCCTTTTTTATTCTCCTTGACCAGCTGGGCCGCTTCTTCGTACTGATGGGCACTCAAATACCGATCAAGCCGTTCATGGTGTTTTAAGGATGGGGCACAGGCAGGAATGAAACAAAAGAGCGCGATCAGCAGTCTGCGCATCACAACAGCGATCCTCTAAAAAAATTTTAGCTTGTTTTTAGAAATAATCTTTTTGATCTTTTTCTGTCCGATCCAGACCTTTCGGTTGTTTGCCATGTCAACCATCTCAAGATCAACCTGATAAAACATCGCTTTAGTCCCGCCCGCTTCATCAAGGATGGTGTTGATCGTGCCAATCATCATATAGTCGGCTCCGATTTCCTTTCCGGGGCCTTTTGACGTCTCTGAGGAAGAATGTTCTGCCTGATCAATGCGTTCTGATCGGATTTCTTCCCGCTCTCCCTTTGCCGCAACAAAAGAAACCCTTCCAGAATTAATCAGCCCGCGTTCAAGATCTTTGATAAAGGTCTGGATATTGATATGTTCGTGGCTCCGATTCGTCACCCGTCCCACAATCACAGCGGGTTCCTTCCCCTGTGTTTTTAGAAATTTGTCCACCCAAGTGCGATTCAGGGCGTCTTTCAGCATTTCTTCCGAGACAAGTCGGGAATCAGTATCATTCCAACGCCCCGAAAGATCCGTCACTTCATCTGTCCCGACCCGAGCCACTTTCGTCGCACAACCCGAAAACCCGATTAAAAAGACGCCCATAATTACAAATAGATCCCACCTTAAACGACTCATGACCTCACCTCACATTCACTTATCGGGCACACGATTCAGTTGCCTTTATCGACACTTAACGGCGCTTTTCTTCTTCTGATTTAAGTTGATTAAATGCCTTCTCGGCATTTTCTTTCACAAAATCTCTGACAGAGGCATTTAATTCTTTTGCTTTGTTGATATTCTCTCTAAACTGCGCCAGATCCAAGCGCGCCAAAGCGTAATACGTGCCATCAGAAGGATCAGACCAGTGATCAATAATCATCACGCCATTTAAAGTCGTCGCCGAAAAAGTTTTGATCGATTGCTCAACATTCTGCTCTTCACTACTGACCTCAAAACTCCCGACTGTCGTCGAAGCGGAATAATCTCGCATCAATGAAGCGGAATAGGTTCCGAATATTTTGGAGATCTCAGCCCGCGCGCGATTGTCTGCCGCTGTTCGGGCAAGTGGTTTATTTTTGATGCCAACCACTGCGCCCACACCGTAAAAAGACTGTTGGGTTTTATCCAAAAATGCACCGCTACCTCTCTGAATCCAATCGGGTTCGCTTGCTCTATGGAGCCCCTTTCCTCCACAGCCGACCAAAGAAAAAATAACAACAAGGGATAAAACACACACGATCATGGAATGGGTGGAAATCGATCTTGTTTTCATCAGCATCTCCTCCGATCAGTGATATAAAGGATCTGTTCAGTATACCTGCGATAGGCTAAACGCGTCAAACCTCACAAGGGAGTGAATGGAAGCTTCGCGTAAATCAGAATTGAAATTTAGGAAATATAATGGATTGTCGTTATAAGTTAGTGGGGTGCAAAAATGTCTGTTGAAGGAGAAAATACCATGACCATTTGGATAATATAATATCCAGCAAAAATCATTGCAAGGACATAGAGACCTGTTTTCAAGTATTTATTCATAAAAACCTCAGAGCAAATTGAAAGAACCATTTTATTAAAAGAACACGCTATCTGTCAAACTTACCCACAGCCTACCTTTAATGCATCTGATCTTCCAAAGCCTGTATGCGTAAATCGACAATGTGAATTTCTTGGGACGCGCCTGTCTGTGCAAAGTAATCCCGTGCTTTTATTAAATGGGAAATGGCCTTTTTCAAAAGCCCTTTTTTTTCAAGGATAGTTCCGATCGTCCCCTCAATGCCAGCAAGGCGGCTGAGCCCGCCAATCTGTTTCTGAACGAGAAGCGCCTTCTCTGCTGATTGTAATGCTTGGTCAAACAAGCCCTGATCCCGATAAATCAAGCTTAAATTGAGGAACACCTTGGAGACATTGCCTGAGTCATTCAATTGCCGATACACAACTAGTGCTTCAGATTGAAGCGCCAGTGCCTGGTCATCATCTCCAAGATCCTTATAAACGAAACTGAGTGCCGTCAGCGCCCCAGCCTCGCTCAAAGCATCATCAGTTTCTTTGTAAATTTGAATCGCTTTTTTGTAATAATCACGCGAAAGATAATAAACCTGATCCCTGTAGTAAAGACCTGCAAGATGACTCAACTGTCTCGCCTGAAGCCATGGGATTGGAATAATTTCGGCAATCTCCAAGGCTTCAATATGGGCCTTTGCCCCCTTCTCTGTGTTACCCAGTTTAAAATAAAATACCCCCAACTGAGAAAGTGCCATCCCTTGCCCAAGCCAATTATCGGACTCACGATCTAAATCGAGGGATTTTTCTAGCCAGAGGGCTGCTTCTTTCCAGCGACCAGACATCGAAAAAACCAATGCGAAATTCGCCATTGCGGCGGCTTTAATCTCTGCGGAGTCCGCCAAGCGGAAGGCTTTCTGGAAAACAGGAACCGCCACTTCTTTCTTTCCGAGAAATAACAAACTATTTCCGTGTAAAAGAGAGAGATAGGCATCTCTTTGATCAAGAGGTATTTTGTTGATGGCAAGTACAATTTCTTGAAAATGATTTTCTTCGTACAGTTTCTGGAGCTGACCTTGTGTCTCAGATCCAGTGACCGGCAAGTGAGGGAGGCGCAATTCCCGTTTGAAGGCCTCGATTCGGAGGAAGGTCAAACGGGTTTGATCTTGTTCGATTTCACTTGAAAAGGCAAAGTCGATGACAAAACATGAAGTCAAAAAACAACAACACAAAATAGAAAAAACGATTTTTTTAAAAGAGAAGCCCTCGCAAGAAAAGCGGGGAATCGTGATCGGAGGGAATAAGGAAACAACCTTACTCGGGGTTGGCGTAATCAACCCAAGGTTCTCTTTCGGCCAGGTAACGATCTTCTCGTAGATTCACTCTGGAGCGGAGATCTCTGAAGCCTTTTTTATAGAGCCTTCTTGTCGCATCGGCTAGAACCTCTTCGACCGTCGGGTATATCTCTGTTTGAATGCGTAAACCCTCGTAACTAAAGGTTCCTGAATAGCCCTTTTCGTCAACTTCAATACGGATATCGCGGCTAAAACTTCGGTTATCCCAATCAAACCCTTCCAAATGATGTACCTCAAAAACCATGCTACGGCCTCCGTCTATATTCATATGACTGATTCGGGAGATTATAGACAGAGCAATTTATCAAATCAACCCGAATTGTGGAATATCGATCTGCCCTCTCTTTTCTGTTACAATCGCCGACCAGCAGAGAAAAAGTTTTCCAATGGGCGAGGAGAAGAAATGGCCGATTTTACCTTTCAAAAGATGTTCCCCATTCAAAAAGACACCACGCAATATCGACTGTTCACAAAAGACCATGTTTCAGTCAAAGCTTTTGAAGGCAAAGAAATTCTTGTCGTCGCAGCAGAAGGACTGACACAACTGGCCGAGCGTGCCTTTATTGATGTGGCTCACCTTTTGAGGCCATCCCATCTCAAACTGCTCTCAGCAATTTTAGACGACGCGGAAGCCTCTGAAAATGACCGCTATGTTGCGCTACAGCTCCTCAAAAATGCGGTCATTGCCGCACAGGGGATTTTCCCGATGTGCCAGGATACGGGCACGGCCATCGTCATGGGGAAAAAAGGGCAACAGGTTTGGACCCACACTTCAGACGAAGAAGCGCTCTCGCAAGGGATTTTTAATGCCTATACCCAAGACAATCTCCGCTATTCTCAAAACGCGGCACTGACCATGTATGACGAAAAAAATACGGACGACAACCTTCCCGCTCAGATTGAACTTTATGCGACTGAGGGCAGCGACTACCATTTTTTGTTCATCGCAAAAGGGGGGGGGTCGGCAAATAAAAGCTTTCTTTACCAAGAAACAAAAGCCGTTTTGAACCCGAAAACACTCCTCAATTTTATGACCGAAAAAATGAAAACCCTGGGCACCGCCGCTTGCCCGCCTTATCACTTGGCCTTTGTCGTGGGGGGCACCTCTGCCGAAATGACTTTAAAAACCGTCAAACTGGCTTCGGCCGGATACCTGGATCATTTGCCGACAAAAGGATCTCCATCCGGACATGCTTTCCGCGATTTGGAAGTGGAAGCCGAACTGGTCAAAATATCACACAAACTCGGCATTGGCGCACAATTTGGCGGAAAATACTTTTGTCTTGACGCACGGGTCATCCGCCTGCCAAGACATGGGGCATCCTGCCCGATCGGCCTCGGGGTCAGTTGTAGTGCGGATCGCAATATCAAAGCAAAAATCACAAGGGAGGGGATTTTTTTAGAGCAACTTGAAACCCACCCCGCACAATACTTGCCGGATCGGCCCGCCGCAAAATCCGAAGTCATTGAGGTCGATTTAAACCAATCGATGAAAAGTCTTTGTGCTCAATTGAGTCAGTATCCCGTTGCCACGCGCTTGTCTCTTTCGGGAAAAATTGTGGTTGCACGAGACAGTGCACACGCCAAACTAAAAGAAGAACTGGACGGAGGAAAAGCGCTCCCGGATTTTTTTAAAAACTACATGATTTATTATGCGGGCCCGGCCAAAACTCCGGAAGGATATCCCTCAGGCTCCTTTGGCCCGACGACGGCAGGACGCATGGATTCCTACGTACCCATTTTCCAAAAGCAGGGGGGCTCGATGATTATGCTGGCAAAAGGTAACCGCTCAAAAGGGGTCACGCAATCCTGCAAAGACTATGGAGGATTTTATCTGGGTTCCATCGGGGGGCCCGCCGGCATTTTAGGGAAGGAATGTATCACGAAAGTCGAAACCATCGCCTATCCAGAATTTGGCATGGAAGCGATTTTTATGATCACAGTAATAAACTTTCCCGCTTTTATTATTGTTGATGACAAAGGAAACGATTTTTTTGATGGCCTGCTCTGAAAACAAGGCCTGTTTTTGTGTCTTCATTGACTGCCTGTTGACCTTATAAAAACTTGATTTGGAAATAATCACGTTCTGGGTCTTCCTGGTGAAGACCTTAATAAGCGGAACATTCACCCCCTTAAATTGACAACTTCAGTGTTTTTAAATAAAATCAATTGTTTACTTGTTTTTGGAGTGAGTTGTGCACGAATTTCCACGGATTAAGCGGCTTCCCCCCTATGTTTTTAACAGCGTCAATGCCCTCAAGATTGAGGCAAGGCAACGCGGGGAAGATATCATCGATTTTGGGATGGGCAACCCGGATCAACCCACACCCCCTCACATTGTAGAAAAAGCGGTGGAAGCAATTCAAAATGCAAAAAACCACCGCTACTCCGCATCCAAAGGGATTACCAAATTACGACTGGCCATCACCAACTGGTACAAGCGCCGCTACCAAGTTGAACTCGATCCCGAATCTGAGGCCATTGTGACCATCGGATCAAAAGAGGGTATTGCCCATTTGGCCCTGGCATTGGTTGGGCCAGGCGATGTCGTCATGGCTCCGAGTCCAACCTATCCCATCCATACCTACAGCGTTATTATTGCCGGCGCGGAACTGCGTTCAATTCCATTACGTGCCGACCGTGACTTTTTTGAGGATATGGCCGCCGCAACCAAACAAGCCTGGCCGAAACCGAAAATGTTGATCATCAACTTTCCACACAACCCGACCACACAAGTCGTCGATCTCGATTTTTTTGTAAAAATTGTGGATTTTGCAAAAGAGAATAATCTGATTGTCGTTCACGATCTCGCTTATGCCGATCTGGTTTTTGATGGCTACCAAGCCCCTAGTTTGCTTCAAGTCCCGGGAGGGAAAGATGTGGGGGTTGAACTGCTTTCATTGTCTAAAAGCTACAACATGCCGGGATGGCGTATCGGTTTTTGTGTCGGCAACCCGAAAATCGTCGAAGCCCTCACCAAATTAAAAAGTTATCTGGATTACGGCATTTTTCAACCCCTTCAAATTGCTTCCATTATTGCTTTAAACGGCCCTCAAGACTGTGTCAAAGAAATGGTCGAACTCTATCGCAAGCGCCGAAATGTCCTGGTCAATGGCTTAAACCGCATCGGATGGAAAATTGAAAAACCCAAAGCAACCATGTTTGTGTGGGGAGAAATCCCGGAACCCTTTAAAAAAGACGGCTCACTCGCCTTTACGAAACATCTGCTCAATAAAGCCAAAGTGGCCGTTTCCCCCGGTGTTGGATTTGGTGAATACGGGGACGACCATGTGCGATTCGCACTGGTTGAAAATGAACATCGAACCCGGCAGGCCATTCAAGGCATTAAAAAGGTGCTCAAAGAGGCATAATGACTGTGAGACCATCCATTAAAATAGGGTTCATCGGTTTTGGTACCGTTGCCTCAGGTGCCATCAAGATCTTACTCAAACAGAAAAAATTGCTCGAACGGCGGATTGGCACAACCTTCGAGATCGCAAAAATTGCAGATCGTGATCTTAAAAGTGACCGCGGCATTCCGCTACCAGAAGGTTTGTTGACCTCGGATGTCACAGAAATTTTGCAAGACCCTGATATCGATATCGTGGTGGAACTCATCGGTGGAACCGATCACGCCAGAGGCTTTGTTCTCGATGCCATTGCGCAAGGGAAACATGTGGTTACAGCCAACAAAGCCCTGCTCGCCATGCATGGGGAAGAAATTTTTGAAAAGGCTGCCGACAAAGGCGTGGATCTGGGTTTTGAGGCCTCGGTTTGTGGGGGCATCCCGATCATTCGAGAAATAAAAGAAGGACTAGCTGCAGAGAAAATCAACGCTATTTACGGCATTATGAATGGCACCTGTAATTATATTCTCACAAAAATGCGAGACGAAGGCTGCGATTTTGATGAAGTTTTAAAAGAAGCACAGGCACTCGGTTTTGCCGAAGCCGATCCAAGACTGGATATTGGCGGGGGAGACACCGCCCATAAATTAGCTATTTTGAGCAATCTTGCTTTTGGCACCCCGGTCGCCTTGAAGGAAATTTATACGGAAGGCATTGAAAAGGTGAGTTCCATTGACATCGCCTTTGCCGACGAATTTGGTTACGACATTAAACTTTTAGCGATTACAAAACGGGTCGATGGCGAGATTGAAGCCCGTGTGCACCCCACTATGATTTCAAAAGACACCCTACTTTCAAAAGTAAATGGGGTTTTTAATGCGGTGTATGTTGATGGAGAATCGGTTGGAGAACTGCTTTTTTACGGGCAGGGCGCAGGTAGTCTGCCGACTGGCAGTGCAGTGGTGAGTGATTTAGTGGATATTGCACGGAATATCACAAGCCAATCAAGTGGCCGTGTTCCCTCCGCAGCCTTTGTGCCTTCCGAACGAGAAGCACTCCGAATTCGACCCATGGCAGAAATTCAAAGCCTTTATTATGTGCGATTTATGGCGCAAGATGACCCCGGCGTCTTATCGAAAATTTCAGGCATTTTGGGAAAAAACAATATTAGTATTTCCGCGATGATTCAACAGGGGAGGAAAATTGGGGGCAGTGTGCCGCTCGTCATGATGACACATATGGCCAAGGAGCAAGATCTTCAAACCGCCCTTTCTGAAATTGATCAGCTGGATTGCATTTCGGGATCGACCCTCTTGATTCGAGTGGAAGGAGAAGAATCTTCATGAAATGGCCCGGCATTATCGAAGCTTACCGTGAATTTCTTCCGGTTTCTGATCAAAGCCCCATCGTTACCCTTCAGGAAGGGGGAACCCCTCTTTTACCCGCGCCGCGTCTCGCAAAAAAAATTGGGGTCGATGTAGATCTTTACTTAAAATATGACGGCGCAAACCCGACCGGATCCTTCAAGGATCGGGGCATGACAATGGCCATCACCAAAGCCAAAGAAGCCGGGGCAGAAAAAGTAATTTGCGCCTCGACGGGCAACACATCCGCAGCCGCAGCTGCTTATGCGGCGCGTGGCGGGATGAAGGCCTATGTCCTGATTCCAAAAGGGAAAATTGCCCTGGGCAAACTGGCACAAGCCATGATGCATGATGCGACCATTCTTCAAATTGACGGCAATTTCGATGAAGCCCTCACCTTGGTCACAGAGGTTTCAAAATCCTACCCTGTCACCCTGGTCAATTCGGTCAATCCCTATCGGCTGGAAGGCCAGAAAACAGGCGCTTTTGAAGTCTGCGACCAACTGGGCGAAGCCCCAGATTTCCATTTTTTGCCGGTCGGTAATGCAGGAAACATCACCGCCTATTGGATGGGTTATAAAGAATACCTCAAAAATGGAAAAACCACGAAGTGCCCTAAAATGATCGGCTTTCAGGCCGCAGGGGCAGCACCCATTGTTCTGGGAAAAGTGGTGAAAAAACCCAAAACAATTGCAACAGCAATTCGAATCGGCAACCCCGCAAGTTGGAAACAAGCTGAAGCGGCAGCGTCTGAGTCGAAAGGACAAATCGATATGGTGACCGATGAAGAAATCATCACGGCCTATCGCATGATTGCCGGCCTGGAAGGTGTTTTCTGCGAACCTGCCTCAGCCGCGGCAATCGCAGGGCTTATTAAACTCAATCAGCATGGTTTTTTTCAAAAAGGGGATCAGGTGGTGTGCACCCTGACCGGTCATGGATTAAAAGATACGGATTTTTCACTCAGATCTTCCAAAAAACCGGCATTAATGGTTTCTCATAAAGATGATCTTCTAAAAATATTAGGGTTTTAAGAAGATTCTAAATATAAGAGGGACATAATGTCTCGTATATTTATTAGTTATAACCACGTAGATCAAGATACAGTTAGAGACTTGGTCGAAGACTTGGAAGAACTTGAGCATGAGGTTTGGTTTGACCAAGCTCTGTCTGGTGGACAATCCTGGTGGGATAAAATTTTGAGTAATATTCGATCGTGTGATTTTTTTATTCTCGCCGTCTCCCCTGATTCTCTGAGTTCGGATGCCTGCACGCATGAATTGAGTTATGTGCAAAAACTCGGGAAAACCATTCTGCCGGTCTTGCTTTCGGATCAAGTGAATTTGAGTTTGCTGCCACCACCGCTGAATAAAATTCAGGTGATGGATTATTGCCAACAAGATAAAAAAGCGGCATTTGCTCTCATTAAAGCTATCGCAGGTTTGTCGGACTCGAAACCATTGCCCGTCCCCCTGCCCGAAGCACCATCGATGCCTGTTTCGGATTTAAGCACCTTGAGAGAACAGATTGAACAAACCGAGTCCTTAAAATACAAGCAGCAGCTCTTTCTTGTTTCAAAGATTAGAGCGAGTCTCGACAAAAAGGGCTGTCCTCCGAGCGAAGTCCAAGAGCTCCTTCAATTGATGAAACACCAGGATGGCCTACTCGCAAAAATCGAAAAAGAAATTGATGATGTTTTGAACCATATCGACAAAGGAGATAAAACGCCAAAGAACAACAAAACCTCAGCTTCAGAAAAATTGAAGACAACAACTTTATCTGACACCAAAACCCGCCGATTTGTCTATCCCCCGGAGCATTTCGCCAATCTTATTTCTGATCTCGAAAATTGGCTCGATGCGCAAAACGACAATTACCAACGCCTAAACGCAGAGAACTGGGGGATGGTACTTCAGCTTGCCCAAAAAGGATCCTGGCGAAAGTTTGTGGAGATGGCCACCTCTCTGAACATTGTGTTTCGTCATACGGAGAGTAGACTCGATCTTGAAATTGGTGCAGGAAAATGGATCGATAAAGCAGCAGTCGGCACTGTAAGTCTTTTTGTCTTTTGGACTTTGGCCCTAACAGCAGGAATCGGGGCCAGGCAGCAAATGAAACTTCCCCATAAATCTTTGACTTTGTCGAAGATCGATTGGTCTGCAAATAATGCCCCCTGCTACCATTGATATGAAATTTCTGACAATCTCACATTCCCCAACATTCTTAAACAGTATTTAGTATTTTATGAGTAAGAGATGTCTTTAATTGTTCAAAAATACGGCGGCACTTCCGTGGGTGACCTTGAACGAATTCAAAATGTCGCCAAACGGATTGCTAAATGCGTTCAAACAGGCACATCATTGGTGATCGTGGTTTCTGCAATGACAGGAGAAACAGATCATTTGACGCAGATGGCGGAAAAGATTACCGCAAAACCAAACCAACGTGAAATGGACATGCTACTCTCAACGGGAGAACGGGTTTCTATCGCCCTGCTCGCCATGGCCCTCCAAGAATTGGGGCTCTCTGCCCAATCCTTTACCGGCAGACAGGTGGGGATACTCACCGATAGTACACACGCCCAAGCCAGAATCCAAGAAATTCAAGCAGACCGTTTGGAAAAAGCACTCAAAGAAGGGATCATTCCTGTCGTTGCAGGATTTCAGGGCATCAATCGACAATCGGATGTCACCACTTTAGGTCGAGGAGGATCGGATACCACGGCGGTGGCACTCGCCACCGCTTTAAAAGCCGATCTCTGTGAAATCTATACGGATGTGGACGGCGTGTATACCACCGATCCCAATATTGTCCCCGAGGCGAGGCGGATTCACAAAATTTCTTATGAAGAAATGCTAGAAATGGCCAGTCTGGGAGCAAAGGTGCTTCAGACAAGATCTGTTGAGTTTGCGATGAAATATCATGTTCCGATTTGTGTACGATCAAGCTTTAACGACCTTGGGGGCACCTTGGTCACGACGGAGGACAGTGAGATGGAACAAGAACTTGTTTCTGGAATTACCTATGATAAAAATCAGGCCAAGGTCACGCTGGTCGGGGTTCCTGATCGTCCAGGCATCGCCGCGATGATTTTTGAAGCCATTGCAAAAGAGAATGTGAATGTAGATATGATTATCCAGAATGTGGGTCAAGCCGGTTTAACAGACCTTTCATTTACCATACCGAATACAGATGCACGCCGCGCCAAAGAAATTTTAATGGCCCTGATTGAAAAACTGGGCGTTGCGGAGGTGGCCTTGACCGAGCACATCTCAAAGGTTTCCATCATCGGGGTTGGCATGCGTTCCCATACCGGCGTTGCGGCAAAAATATTTTCATCTCTCGCCGCCGAAGGCATTAATATAATGATGATTTCGACTTCTGAGATTAAAGTCTCCTGTGTGATTGAATCAAAATATACAGAACTGGCCGTGCGCACCTTACATGAAGCCTTTGAACTGGGTGACAAACAAGAACCCCAGGAAGAATCCATCTAGTTTGCATTAAAGGGAAACATGTCACAAATTGATTTATATGATACAACCTTGCGGGATGGGGCACAGTCTGAAGATGTCGCCTTCTCAGTAGAAGACAAGCTGCGTATCGCTCAAAAATTGGACGAACTGGGCTTTCAGTTTATTGAAGGCGGATGGCCGGGTGCAAACCCCAAAGACATTCTTTTCTTTGAGGAAATGAAAAAAGTCGAGCTTAAATCAGCGCAGCTTGTCGCATTTGGATCGACACGTCGATGGCGTCATAAAGCCTCCGAAGAAATCAACTTAAAGAACTTAATCAATGCCGGAACGAATTGGATCACCATTTTTGGCAAGAGCTGGGATCTCCATGTGACTGAAGCCCTCGGCATTACGCTCGACCAAAACCTAGAACTGATTTCCGACTCAATCGACTTCTTAAAACAACAAGGGAAACGGGTTTTTTACGACGCCGAACATTTTTTTGACGGCTATCTTGCCGACGCCGACTATGCCTTAAAAACATTGGAAACCGCGCGCAATGCGGGTGCAGAATGTCTGATTCTTTGCGATTCAAACGGTGGCACGATGCCTTGGCAGATCAAAGAAATCTTGGAAGTCGTGATGAAGAACATTGGAAACCCTATCGGGATCCATGCCCATAATGATTCGGAAGTCGCCGTGGCCAATACCCTGATGGCTGTCTCCCTTGGGGTCACACAGGTACAGGGCACCATCAACGGATTTGGAGAGCGCTGTGGCAATGCCAACCTTTGCTCGGTGATTCCCAACATGAAATTAAAGATGGGCTTGGATGTCGTCTCCGATGATCAACTGAAACAACTCCGCAGTGTTTCCCGTTACGTCAGCGAGATCGGGAATCTGCCCCACAACAAACGCCAACCTTATGTGGGTCGATCCGCTTTTGCCCATAAAGGCGGCATTCATGTCCACGCTGTGCGGAAAAATCCGGAGACCTATGAGCATATTTCGCCGGAAAAAGTCGGAAATCAACAACGTATTTTAATCTCCGATTATTCAGGAAAAAGCACGCTTTTTGAAAAAGCTAAATCCTATAACATCTCGCTTTCGGATGATTCACCGCAAGTCCAAAAAATATTATCGAAACTCAAAGAGTTAGAACATGAAGGCTTCCAATTTGAAGGGGCGGAAGGATCATTCGAACTCATGATGAAACGTGCCCTCGGCGAAGACCGGTCGTTTTTTAAACTGATTGGCTTTCGTGTGATTGACGAAAAACGAAAGGGAGACGCCCAATCGATCTCTGAAGCCACCATTCGAATCTCTGTGGATGGAAAGGTAGAGCACACGGTCTCAAGAGGGAATGGGCCTGTCAATGCGCTCGATCACGCCCTGCGGAACGCTCTTGAAAAATTTTATCCGGCCCTGTCAAAAGTGAAACTGCTCGACTATAAAGTCCGTGTGTTAACAGCCAGTGACGGTACGGCATCCAAGGTGCGTGTTTTAATCGAATCAGGAGACGGTCAAAAAAAATGGGGAACGGTGGGTGTGGCTGAGAATATTATTGAAGCCAGCTGGCAAGCGCTCGTCGATAGCATCGCATATAAACTCTTAAAGGGTTAATCAGTGGCGATAAAACGATTCAAGACCGTACTGAGGGAAATGAACCTTCCCTTCCTGCTTTTGTTGCTCATCGGTTCATTTTTATTTTCCTGCCAAAAAGAAACACCATCTGCGCACACGCCAACAACAACGTCAACATCCCTCTTAATGCCAGAACCAATCCCGGATGATTTTATTGAAGAAATTCCAGCACGGGCACTGCTTGTCACTGAAAAAGCCTTTATTCGTGTCGCCAAAAAAGTCACGCCCGCAGTCGTCAACATCAGTACCATCCATTTTGTTCGACACCCTGATCGTCCCAGATCTGAAAAGAGGGGCGGTATTCAAGATTTTTTTGAGGATCTCTTTCAAAATGCCCCTCGGCGACAATATAAAGAAAAAAATCTCGGTTCGGGTTTTATCATCAGTAAAGAAGGGTTTATTTTAACCAACCACCATGTCATTTCAGAGGCCGATCAGATTACAGTGCGTCTTTCTGATCACAGAGAATTTATCGGCGAAATTATCGCAAAAGATGAAGCACGTGATTTAGCCCTCATTAAAATCCCAAACAACGATGATTTCCCCGTTGTAGAATTGGGAAACTCCCAGCAAATCGAAGTGGGAAACTGGGCCATTGCGATCGGAAATCCCTTCGGGCTCGACCGAACAGTCACGGTGGGGATCATTAGCGCAACAGGACGAAACCACTTGGGGCTCCCAGATCAAGAAACGTTTCTTCAGACAGACGCATCCATTAACTTCGGAAATAGCGGAGGGCCCCTCTTAAATGTCGCAGGGAAAGTAATTGGCATCAATACCGCAATTGTTGCTTCGGGTCAGGGAATCGGCTTTGCCATCCCAATCGATACCGTCAAAAAGAAGCTCAAAAGTTGGATAGAAGACGTCCTTTTAGAACAGAAAAATAGGACAGGATAAAGACTAAAAAGGACGCCCCCCATCGAACATTATCTTAATCTCACCCTTTTCTTTGATGCGGTTCAGATAAGCTGATTTTTTGAGCTCCTCTTTTTGCTTTGAGAGAATCTGTTCTATTTCTGCTTCAAATTCTTCAAAGGGACTTCCAGAAAAATTAGTGAGATGATCGAGGTAGTATTTCACGACTTCTTTGGGGCTGATAAAAATAAACTCTCGAATCCGTTCTTTAATCAGTTTTTCGACCCAAAGAAAATCGAAAACTTCTTTTTTTAAGGCTTTATCCGTTAACCCCGCTTGCTTGAGTGCATTTTGAAAATCTTCTTCATCGCTGAATCGTTGGCGAATCACTTCAAGCTGTATTTCGATCTCTTGTTCAGTCGGTCTTTTTAGTCCAAATCGGAGCGCTTCCTTTTTAAAAAATTTTTGCGCAATCATCCAACGGAGGGATTCTTTTAATCCCTCTCCTTCTTTCAGTGCCGCTTCGTTCTCATGGGCCAAGACTTCTGCTAAAGGCTTGAAAAAAAGTCGGTATCGCTCAAGATCAGAAAAAAAGAGGACTTCTTGTCCAGGCTTGCTCTTATCTGTCAAAACAATTGCGACAACCCCTTCAACAAGGGTTTCCGCTTTTAATCCCAATACGTTAAAGAACAAAACAAAAAAAAGAAAACAAAGAAGAAATAAGCGCATGTCGACAGCCTAGGGGGAAAGAATCACCTGAGTACTGGAAAACAGATCATGTAGTGCCCGCTTTTGATGTCCAATAAGGGTGAGTAAAAAACCAAAGCCAAAAAAGAGATGGGATAAAAAAAATCCAAACGTCCGAACCAAGGCTTGAAAATGAGAAGGGATCTTGCCTTGGTGGGTGACGACTTTAATTCTCATGATCATTTTTGCCGGAGTCTGCCCCGCATGCGCGTGAAAAAAAGTGAAGTAGCCCATATAAAGAAACAACACACTCAGCAGAAAAATCGCTCCGCTTCCCTCGTAATAAAAGGAATCAATCCCGGTCGATAAATGCACCCCCATGAGTCCAGAAAAAATAAAAAAGAGAACGAGGGTAAATAGAATACAGGTATCGATGATATAAGCAATGACGCGCCGAATAAAACCCGCAGGCTGCATTCCCAAACCTATGCCCGTCGAATCTACCTTTTCTCTATGAAGGGGGGGGGCTTTTTCTGGTGTCGCTGATGTGACGAGTTCCATTCAAAATCTCGTATTGAAAAATGCTCAGGGCGGCCAGTGCCGCCGTTTCAGTTCGTAAAACCTGCTCCCCTAAAGAAAAAGGACGATATCCTGCCACTTCGCCTTCAGACAATTCAGTGCTCGTCCAGCCCCCTTCTGGACCAATTAACAGTATGATGGATCCAGAAAATTCTTGTTCAATATCTGCCTTGCAGGAAGACAAGGGGGCCTGCTCTGAAAAAATAAATCGCTCCCGATTTGAGGGCGGTTCTGCAAATAATGTTTTTAAGCCAATAGGCCGATCAAGGGTGGGGACATCCCACCGACACGATTGCTGTGAGGCCTCCATCGCAATTTTTGTCCAACGTTCAACTTGCTGTGCCCCTCGCTTGAGGTCGGGCCGAACAACGGTACGATTCGTCAAAACGGGGGAGATGCTTGAAACCCCCAGTTCAGTCGCTTTTTGCACCATCCAATCCATTTTATCCCTTTTAATCAAAGCCACACACAACCTTATCTTAGGGAATTTACTTGTGGGACGCAAGGTCTCTGATTCTATTTTAAAGGCCATTTGACCTGGATGTATGGAAATGGCCTTTGCTTGATACCGTCTCGGGCATTCATCCACAAAAGAAATGTGCTCACCCACCTTTATACGAAGAACCGTGCGGAGGTGGTGATCCAGAGCGCTCCGAAGACGAATAATGCCTTGATCAATTTGATCAGAATGAATAAAATAAACTGGCATGAAACAGGAAAACCAATCTCATGAGTCAAAAAGACTCTTCACTTTATCCAAAATCGTGCCGGACTCAGAGTGTACTTCTTCCTCGCTCAAGCTTGCATAGGTTTCGAGGCTTCGTCTCTGTTCAGGACTGAGCTTGGTGGGGATAGTGATCCGGACTTTGACGACTTGGTCTCCAATCCCGTATCCACGAAGACTGGGAAAACCCAGGCCCTTCAAACGAAATATTTTACCATCCTGTGAACCCGCTGGAATTTTCAAAGGGGTCTTTCCTTTGATCGTTGGGACTTCGAGCGTTGCACCCAGCGCGGCCTTTACAAAACTGATCGGCGCTTCATAAAGGATATTATCCCCATCTCTCGCAAATTGGGGATGATCCTCCACGGTGATAACCACATATAAATCGCCCGAGGGGCCGTCATTGAGACCCACTTCCCCTTCACCTGTGACACGAAGCCGTGTGCCAGAATCAACCCCGGCGGGGATCTGGACTGAAATTGATTTTTCTTTTTCTACATAGCGCTGGCCCTTACATTTTGTACAGGGATCGGCAATAATACTTCCTGCACCGCGACAAGTGCTGCATGTCCGGCTGACGGTGAAAAACCCTTGTTGAAACCTGACCTGACCCGCGCCATTACAGGTTGTACAGCGCTTTGTCGCCCCACCCTTCGCACCCGTCCCATCACATTTTCTGCACTGTTCCGGGCGAACAAGCTTGATCTTCGCCTCTTTACCGAAAAGCGCGTCCTCAAAACTCAGCGTGAAGTTGTAGCGAAGATCACTCCCGCGCTGGGCCCGGCTTCCGCCGCCTCCCGATTGTCCTCCGAAAAACTCCTCAAATATATCTCCAAAAACATCTGAGAACCCGCCGCCGCCCTGACCAAAATCAAATCCACCCCCGCCCGGCCCCGCATGTCCAAATTGGTTATAGGCTTGACGTTTCTGCGCATCACTTAATATCCCATAAGCTTCATTGGCTTCTTTAAATTTATCCTCTGCAGCCTTGTTTCCGGCGTTCCGGTCTGGATGGTATTTAAGCGCTAACTTGCGATAGGCTTTTTTGAGCTCTTCTGATGAGGCGTTTTTTTGAACACCAAGTACTTCATAATAGTCTCTCTTACTCGCCATGAACCGTCCTTATTTTGTTGTCTTATCCGTTTCTTCAAACTCGGCATCAACAACCGTTTCATCCGCATCCGATCCACCCGCATCCGAGGTCGTCCCGCCCGCTTCCGGGCTACCGGTCTCTTCAGCGGTTTTTTTATACATCTCTTCAGCAAGCTTATGCGATACCTTTGTCAGCGCTTCAATCTTCGCGCGAATATCGTCGATATCGTCTGATTCGATAGACTTTTTACAATCGGCCAATGCGGCTTCAATCGCCGTTTTATCCTCTTCGGAAACTTTGTCTCCGAATTCGCTCAAAGATTTCTCCGTTGAATAAATAAGGGTATCGGCCTCATTTTTGACTTCAACGCGTTCCTTCTTTAGTTTATCCTCTTCAGCGTGTGCTTCTCCTTCTTTGACGAGGCGATTGATTTCTTCATCGCTTAACCCACTTGAAGCCGTAATCTGAATCGATTGTTCTTTTTGGGTCGCATTATCTTTCGCTGAAACATGGACAATCCCATTCGCATCAATATCAAATGTGACTTCAATTTGAGGGACACCCCGAGGTGCTGCGGGGATACCCACAAGATCAAACTGACCTAAAAGTTTATTATCCGCAGACATCTCTCTTTCACCCTGATGCACCCGAATGGTCACCGCATTTTGGTTGTCGGCCGCCGTCGAAAAGGTCTGACTCTTTTTTGTAGGGATCGTGGTGTTTCTGTCAATAATTCGGCTAAAAACACCTCCCATGGTTTCGATGCCAAGAGAAAGCGGGGTCACATCGAGCAGGAGTACATCATTCACATCCCCTTTCAGGACTGCGCCCTGAATGGCTGCACCAATGGCCACCACTTCATCTGGGTTGACCCCTTTGTGTGGTTCTTTCTTAAAGAACTTTTTAACAATTTCCTGAACCATTGGCATCCGCGTCATGCCACCGACCAAGACCACTTCATCAATATCACTCGCTTGAAGATCTGCATCGGCAAGTGCTTTTTTGCAAGGCTCAATTGTTCGTTGAACCAGCGCTCCTACCAATTGTTCTAGTTTAGCGCGTGTCAGCTTAATGGCAAGGTGCTTCGGACCTGAGGCATCGGCGGTGATGAAGGGCAAATTGATCTCTGTCTCTTGTGAAGAAGAAAGCTCGATTTTTGCTTTCTCTGCCGCCTCTTTCAATCGTTGGAGCGCCATTTTATCACTTTTAAGATCCATGCCATTCTCTTTTTTAAACTCAGTCACCAACCATTCTAGAATGGTCAAATCAAAATCATCTCCGCCGAGATAGGTGTCCCCATTAGTTGATTTCACTTCAAAAACACCATCACCAATTTCAAGAATGGAAACATCAAAAGTTCCCCCGCCAAGATCGTAAACGGCGATTTTTTCGTCCTTTTTCTTATCAAGACCATAGGCAAGGGCAGCGGCTGTTGGCTCATTGATAATCCGAAGCACATCCAATCCTGCAATGGCACCGGCATCCTTTGTGGCTTGGCGTTCGCTGTCGTCAAAATAAGCAGGAACGGTGATCACCGCCTCAGTCACTTTTTCTCCCAGAAAATCTTCCGCGTCTTGTTTGAGCTTTTGCAGTACCATCGCAGCGATTTCAGGTGGACTGTATTGCTTGCCCTGAATTTCAACATGGGCGTCATTATTCTTAGAAGCAACAATTTTATAAGGCAGACGTCCCTTCGCTTCAACCACTTCAGGGGCATCTATTTTGCGTCCCATCAGTCGTTTAATCGAAAAAACGGTATTGACCGGATTGGTCACCGCCTGCCGCCGTGCAACCAAACCCACCAGGCGTTCCCCTTTGTCAGTCACTGCTGCAATGGAAGGTGTTGTGCGGTTCCCTTCCGCATTTGAAATCACTTCGGGATCTCCACCAGACACAACCGCCATACAAGAAAATGTCGTCCCAAGATCGATACCAATTACTTTCCCCATTTTTTCCTCCTTTGAAATTTATAAAACTCTTTTTTAAAATAAATTGTGAAATTAAAACTTATGACGGGCCCTTTTCTCCCTGGGTGTCAGTCCTATTTTTCTCATTTTTTCCATCAACCGAAGGCGCTTTCTCTTTCCCAACAAGCACCAAGGAGGGTCGAAGCACCCGATCATTGATGACGTATCCTTTTTGTGCTTCATTCACCACATGGTTTTCTTCCACATCGGAATCGGCTTCAATATCAACATATCCAACAGATTGATGGAAAAAAGGATTGAAAGCTTGATTCAGACTTTCAATCGGCTTAACCCCAAATTTATCGAGTACGTCAAGAAACTGCTTTTGAATCATATCGACGCCCTCAAGCATCTTCTCAAAATCGCGGCTCTCTTTTGAATGCTCAATGGCGCGCTCCAGGTTATCAATCACAGGAAGTGTCTCTTTAATCAATCGCTCATTGGCATACTTGCTCTGTTCGATCTGATCTTTTTGGCTTCGCTTTTTATAGTTTTCAAATTCGGCCTGTATCCGAAGACATCGTTCTTGTGCATCTTTTCCAGACTGCACTTGTTGTTCAAGTTCAAGCCTGAGCTCTTCTACTTCAGAAAGCGGCGCTGCATCGTTCGCTTCTTCCGGATCGATAAAAGCAGGCTCTTCTTTATTTTCTTTCTCGGACAATGTTTCCTCCTAAAATACCTAAATGAAGTTACGATAAATCTTCTAGTAGGCGGCTCACTTGTTTTGCGGTTGAATCGACCAGGGGAATCACTTTTGAATAATCCATTCTCGTCGGGCCGATCACCCCTAAAGCCCCTAAAACACGATCACCACGTTTGTATTGAGAAACTACCAGACTACAACCATGATCTCCTAAAAATTGGCTCTCAGATCCAATAAAAACCTGTACGCCTTCACTCTGAATATATTTGTCCAAAAGTTGAATCACTGCTTTTTTTTCTTTTACGGCTTTGAGCAGACCTTTCATCATTTTCACATCAGAGAAATCAGGCAGGTCAAAAATATTAATAGTGCCATCGGTATAAAGTTCACCCTCATCTTTCCCTGCCAGGCCCCCCATTGCATCCTTAGTCACTTCAAAAGCTTCCGTTTGCAGATGGTCGTAAAGATCCTCCATTTTTTCCATCTGGCCTCTCATTTCCCCTCGAATCCCATCAAGGGTCATCCCCTGGTAAAAACTGTTCAAATAATCGGAGATATTATTGAGCGACTTCTGTGAGATATCTTTTGTTAAATCAAAAAAACGATTCTGAACAAATCCAGCCTCTGAAACCGTAATCGCCATAATAGCGTTTCTTCTCAGACGGACAAACTCAATATGTTTGATCCGTGCAGAAGAAATTTTTGGGGCAGAGACAATGGCCATATAATGCGTCAAATCTGAAAGAAGTTTTGAGGTATCTTGCAGCAACAAACCCGCATCTTCTCTTTGAACCAACTGTTCCGCCTCTCGCGTAATTTCTGCCTGTTTTTTCAAAAACGTCCCCTCCTGAAAAAGGGCATCGACATAAAAACGATATCCTTTCTCAGTTGGAATACGACCCGCCGAAGGATGTGGGTGGGTCAAAAATCCCCTCTCCTCCAAATCAGCCATAATATTCCTGATTGTGGCTGAACCCACTCCAAAATCATGACGTTCAGTAATGCTGCGAGAACCCACTGGAAGGGCGGTCTTAATATAAGAAAGGACAATAGTCCTCAAAACTTGTTGACTGCGTTCGTCCAACGGCATGCTCTAGCACTCGTCCCTGTAGAGTGCCGGCACCCTACCAAATCGCTTCATCGAGAGTCAATAACCTGGTTCATTCTGTAGATAATCATGAGACCTTCTAAAGTCAAGGTGGGATGGATTTTTGAAATGGATTGGCATTCTGAGGCAATCAGCGCGACGAGCCCACCCGTTCCGATGACGAGGCTTTTTGCGCCCATTTCGTCGTGAATACGTTGAACGATCTCATTGATCAGCCCCACATAACCAAAAAAGATTCCGGATTGCATACTCGCAGTCGTCTCTTTTCCGATGACATTTTTGGGTTGGCTTAATTCCACCCGGGGCAGCTTGGCGGCTCGATTCACCAGGGCCTCCGCAGAAAGTGCCATTCCGGGCGCGATAGCCCCACCCAGATATTCTCCCGATTCTGAAACAACGCAAAACGTGGTTGCCGTCCCCAGGTCAACAATGACAACCGGGCCGCCATACAAATAATAGGCTGCCGCCGCATTGACGATTCGATCCGAACCCACTTCTTTTGGGTTTTCATAACAAACCTTGAGTCCCGTTTTTAATTTTTCTGAGACAATCATCGGATCAGTAGAAAAATAGCGTTGGATCATCTCCTGAAAAAGGGGAGTCAATAGCGGCACGACACTTGAGAAAATCACCCCTTTGATCTCTGAGACGGGCATCAGCTGCGCCTCTAACAATTGAAGCAACAATAGCCCATATTCATCCGCTGTTTTTTGAAGATGGGTTGCAACACGCCATTGCCCTAGAAGCCTTTCTTCCCTAAAAATGCCAAAAACGATATCGGTATTTCCAATATCAATGACAAGTAACATTCATTTCTCCCATTTTAATTTTTTGTGGAAATCGTTGACTGCGTTACAGCGGATGAGGGACTGCCTGTTTCTCTCAGATGTGTAATATCACCGATAAGAATTTTTCGCCTGCTTTGATCACCCAAGCGAATGCTTAATCCGCCATCCGCTTCAATGGTTTCGGCCCAGCCCTCAAAAACCTGCCGATTCGTCGATACACGCACCTTTTTCCCGAGGGTCACGCAATGAGACCGGACTGCATCCATGACTGTAAGCACTTCCCCATTTTGCAAATGATGTATTTCAGCGACCACCCCTTCGATTAGCGCGGTGATTAAACCGGTCCGGTCAATTTCTCGTCCGAGAACGGCTTTAAGAGAGGTCGCCGTCTCCCGAAGTTCTTCCGGGAAGGCTGAAGGTTCTAGATTCACATTGAGACCCACACCCACAACGAGTGGGGCCGTTTGATCTCCTGATAAACTTGAAACCAACAAAATACCCCCCACTTTTTTATCTGAAATCACTAAATCATTCGGCCATTTAATCCCAAGCGCAAGACCCGTAAACTCCCGAATGCCATTAACCAAACCCACAGCAGTCGCAGGTGAAAAGAGCGGGTATTCTCTCACCTGAATGGCAGGCCTGAGCAATAAAGAAAGATAAATATTACGACCCGCAGGGGAAAACCAAGATCGATCCAGTCGCCCTTTACCCCCTGTTTGAGACTCCGCCAAGATCGCAATGCCTTCAGGCATCCCATTGGACGCCATCTCGAGCGCAATGTCGTTCGTGGAGCCCACCTCATCGAATAACAGGGCTTCATGGACAATTTCCCGGATTTCGGAATGTGCCCGACAAAAGGCCGTAATTTTATCTGCATTGATGTTCACGGTTTGAGTACATCCATTTCCAAACTGATATCCACTGCCCTGGCTGAGTGTGTGAGGGCTCCAACAGAAATAATGTCTACCCCACATGCCGCAATTGCTCCAATTTGATCGAGATCTACACCCCCCGAAACCTCTATCAAAGCCGTCGGAGCGGCTTTTCGGATCAACGCAACAGACATTGAGACCTCATCCAAACTCATGTTATCCAACATGATGATCTCGACATTGGCCTCCATCGCCTCTTTAAGTTCTGAAGGGTTGTTCACCTCGACTTCGATTTTGAGGGCATGACCTGAATGCGCTCGCGCTTGCGCAATGGCATTCTTGACCCCACCCGCCAAAACAATATGGTTATCTTTAATGAGAATAAGATCGCCGAGATGAAAGCGATGATTTCCGCCACCGCCCAGTCGAACCGCTTTTTTTTCAAGCGCGCGAAAACCCGGGGTGGTTTTTCGCGTATCGACCACTTGAGCCGATGTCCCTTCGACGGCTTTCACATATTGCCGCGTGAGGGTCGCGATACCGGAAAGCCGTTGCATAAAGTTCAGCGCGGTGCGTTCTCCCTTTAAAATACTTCGGCCATCCCCGCTTACCCGTGCGATCAACTCCCCCGCTCGCAGGCTTTGGCCCGGAGAAGCCGCTGCTTCAAAATTTATTTCAGGATCAAGTGTTTTAAAAACAATTTCAAAAAGATCCAGTCCTGCCACCACCAAGGCCTCCTTCGCCACAGCATCTCCCGTGGCTGAAAAAGGTTCTGGGAAAAGGGCTTCTGTCGTTTGATCTCCATAAAGGAGGTCTTCACTCAGGGCTTGGTGGACTAAGTCTCTTGCAAGGAAGGGTTCGATCATACATCTCCTGACTCGGCTGAGAGTAAAGCCTGAAGGTGATTCACCTCTCCTAAAAGGCGTTCTTTATTTTCGAGATGTTCCTGTTGCTCCATTTTTGTTTTTTCCACAATGGCTTCAGGGGCATTGGCCACAAATTTTTTATTGCTTAATTTTTTCCCTAACACTTCAATAGATTTTTCAGTTTTATCAAGCCGCTTTCTAAGCCGATCCACTTCATCGCGAATGCGCGCTTCATCAAGCGGCAGATAAATTTCTCCATAGGAGGTCGTTGCAAACGCCGCCATGCTCGGTTTTGTGACTGAGACCCCAATCACCACTTCGCTCAAACGTGCAAGCCGCTTAAGATAGGGTAGCGCTTTTTCAATCTGATCTTCAATGCCTTGCTCTGTTGTTTTAATGAAAAGCGGGAGCGTTTCAGAAGGGGGAATATTCATCTCACCTCTCATATTTCGAACAGCCAGTACCGTATCAATGACGACAGACTGCACGACTTCTTTTGCTTGAGAATCAATTTTTTGGGCATCGTAAACCGGATAGGGGGCAATAGCGAGACAAGTCTCCCCTTCTTGGAAATAAGCCCAAAGTTCTTCAGTTAAAAATGGCATGAAGGGATGAAGCAGTCTTAGGGTTTCTTCAAAAATATCGACTAAAGATTGATAACTCTCCTGCCGAGTCTCGTCTCGCTGCAAATCCACCTTGGATAGTTCCACAAACCAATCACAGTAGGTATGCCAGGTAAACTGATAAATTTCCTGAGCCGCTTCATCAAAACGATAATTTTCTAAGGCACGACTGACAGATTGAATGCTTTGATGCAGGCGGCTTTGAATCCATCGTGTAATTAATGTTTGTTCACTTTTGGGATGAGCCTCTGCTTTATTTTCGGGGCGATTCATCATAATAAAACGCGCCGCGTTCCAAAGCTTGTTACAGAAATTTCGGTAACCTTCAATCCGCTCTTCCGCAAGCTTGATATCTCTACCCGGAGACGCCATGGAGGCAAGCGTAAATCGAAGGGCATCCGTCCCGTGTTTCGCCATGAGATCCAGGGGATTGACCACGTTACCTTTCGATTTGCTCATCTTCTGCCCATCGGCATCGCGTACGAGAGCATGAATGTAAACATCTTTGAAAGGAACCTCTTTTATAAAATGGAGACCCATCATGATCATTCGCGCAATCCAGAAAAAGAGGATGTCAAAGGCACTGACTAATGTGGAGGTGGGATAAAAGCGTTTCAGCATGGCTTCGGCTTCGAGCCGCCCCGCCTCGTCGGGCTGAAGTTCCGCCGGCCAGCCGAGTGTCGAAAAAGGCCAAAGTGCAGATGAAAACCAGGTGTCGAGCACGTCGGGGTCTTGCACGAGATCTGTCCCGCCGCATTTCGCGCAGGATGACGCGCCGACGATTGGCGTTGCGTCTGATGCGATAATAAGTTCATCAGAACCCGGAACGGCCAAAAGATCACTTTCATCACAAACTTTACAATACCAAACAGGAATTTGATGCCCCCACCAGATTTGACGGGAGATGCACCAATCTTCAATGTTTTCCATCCAGCCGAAATAGTTCGCCTCCCAACTTTCAGGAATCAGCCGGATTCTTTTCTGACGAACGGCATCTATCGCCCCTTTCGCCAAAGAATTATTTTGTTCATCAACTTTCACAAACCATTGCGGTGAATCGAAGGGTTCTACAATCGTTTTGCAGCGATAACATTTTCCCAAGGCATGAGTGTGGTCCTCTGTTTTAATTAGCAGGCCTGCTTCTTCAAGGGTTTTAACAACGATCTTTCTCGCTTTCGACATCGATTTAATAGACAAGGATTTCACAAGATCGGGCTGGACTTGAGCCTCTTCTCGAAGCGCCCACGGACTCGTTTCTCCGCTCCAGTCAATGAGCGAAATTTTTTCAAGCCCGTGACGCTTCCCCGATTGTTCATCATTAAAATCGTGGCCCGGTGTGATCTTCACCGCGCCTGTGCCCTTTTCTCTGTCCACCAGTATGGGATCAGAAATAATCGGAATCGTCCGATCTGTTAAAGGAAGCTTGATCTTTTTCCCAATCAAAGCGTTATAGCGGGGATCGTCGGGGTGAACCGCAACGGCGGTATCGCCCAACAGCGTTTCAGGACGTGTGGTGGCAACCACAAGAAAGGCCTCCGCGTCTCCAGCCAGTGGGTATTTAATATAGTACATTTTACCCTGAACATCTTCATGTTCCACTTCAATATCAGACAAGGCGGTTCGACACTGAGGACAGAGATTGATCAAACGTTTATGGCGGTAAATTAAACCCTCTTTGTACAATCGGACAAAGACCTCCTGCACAGCGCGAGAGAGTCCAGAATCCATTGTAAAGCGTTCCCGTGACCAGTCGCAGGAAGCCCCGAGTCGCTTGAGTTGTTCTAGGATCGTGCCGCCGGAATGGGCTTTCCAATCCCACACCCGTTCGATGAAAGCCTCGCGACCCAATTCGTGACGATCCTTTCCTCCTTCGGCTGCCAACTGTCGTTCAACCACGTTTTGGGTCGCGATCCCGGCATGATCTGTTCCCGGAAGCCAAAGGACGTTGTAACCCGACATCCGTTTCCATCGGGCCAGAATATCTTGTAGCGTACTGTTTAAGGCATGTCCTAAATGGAGTGAACCGGTCACATTCGGTGGTGGGATCACAATTGAAAAAGAAGGCCGATCCGACCTGGCATCGGCATGAAAAACACGATCCTCTTCCCAGCGTTTCATCCATTTTTCTTCGACTGTTTTGGGATCGTAAATCTTGTCTAAAACATCATCCGGCATAAAATTCCTTGTATAAACATAGTTTTAAGAAAGCGACATGGATTTTCTCATAAAGCCTGTGGGGATGCAAGCAATAGCCACCCACCAAATTCTCTTTGACTGACATGCTTGTTTAGGTTATAAAATGGCCCATTATTATTGGCTAAGGCGATGATGCGAAAACGCGCTTTTGATGTCATAATTTCCTCACTTGCACTCCTTTTTTTCTCCCCGCTTCTGGTGATCACCTGTATCATCATGAAGATCTCTTCTCCCGGCCCCCTTTTTTCAAAAAATAAAAAGATTGGGATGAGAGGTGTCCCCTTCGACTTGTATCACTTCCGTACACCTTTTTTTAATAGAAAAAACACTGTTGATAATACATCTGACATCAAGGATGCGCTTCAACCCGCATTCACGCCCCTCGGAAAAAAACGATCTCATTTCAAAATAGACCTTCTTCCAGAGCTTTTTAATGTGCTGAAAGGGGACATGAGTCTTGTCGGCCCTCGACCGGAAACACCTTCCTTTATTGAGATCTTTCAAGAGGATTTTGAAATTATATTAAGGATAAAACCCGGCATGGTTGGGCTGCTATCAACTTCAGGCAACATTGAATCCAAGACTCTATCCTCTAAAAATGCTGAGCCCTCTTACAAACAACCCTCTGCTCCTAAAAATATTCTGCATGCAAAACGATATCTCCAAAATCATTCTTTTTTACTCGATCTCAAAATTCTATTTTCATATTTAACACGGTCTTTTCTTTCAGCACCTTCCCCATTCAGATACAGGAAAACATCAAAAGAAAAGCAACTACGAGAAGAAATTTTCGATGCGAAAGGCACGATTATTTTTATTGTCCATCTCATCGCAGTCTTCTTCTGCCACCAAAGTGCTTTTTGGCTCCGATTTGACGGAGAAATCCCTTCAGAAACCCTCAATCTTTCTTTAAAATTGGCTCCGACAGTTTTATCCGTTCAAATGACCTTTCTCTACTTTTTTGGGATGAACAGAGGGCTTTGGCGATATTCAGGCTTGAGAGATTTCCTCAATATTACAGTGACCGTCATCTTCAGTGAGATCTTCATCTGGGGGACAATCTCACTTTTTCAATGGCAAGGCTACCCCCGCTCAATTTATTTTATTGATGCCATATTACTCATCGTTGCGTTATCCATGCTCCGCTGCTCAAAACAGGTTTACACCATATTGACGCAGACCGGTGTAGGCGCACGACGAGTATTGATTATCGGTGCAGGTGACGCGGGCGAAATGATCGCCCGCGACATGAAGCAAAATCGTCGTCAGCAGTGCTTGCCCGTCGGATTTATTGACGATGACCCCGAAAAACGCACTAAAAAAATTCATAACATTCCCGTGATCGGAAACAGCAGCGAAATGGCCATGGCTGTTTCAAAACTTTTTCCCGATGAAGTCCTTATTGCCATCCCCTCAGGAACCCCGATAGAAATCAAAAAAATCATCCATCATTGCCAGTCATTACAGCTCCCCATTAAAACCCTTCCAGATCTGAGTGCAATCCTGAATGGAAAAGCAATCGCAACGGATATCAGACCGCTCGACATAGAAGAATTGCTCGGCAGGGAAGAGATCCGAATTCATGATCCCAAAATAGAAGAAAGCATCCGAGAGAAAAATGTCCTGATTACCGGTGCGGGAGGATCCATCGGCTCTGAGCTCTGTCGACAAGTGGCGTCATTCAAGCCAAGACAACTGATTTTAGTTGAACGCCATGAAAACAACCTCTACCAACTTGAAATTACCTTAGGTGAGCAATTCCCGGGGCTTCCGCTTAAACTTTACTTGGCCGACATACTGGACACAGAAAAGATCAATCAAATCTTTTTCGAGACAAGACCTCAGATCGTTTTTCACGCTGCGGCACATAAGCACGTGCCCATGATGGAACGCCATCCCCTGGAAGCCGTGCGAAATAATATTATCGGGACTTACCGACTCATGATGGCCTCAGACCGCCACGGTGTTTCTGAGTTTGTCTTGATTTCGACGGATAAAGCGGTCTCCCCTTCAAGTGTCATGGGTGCAAGCAAGCGTGTGGCTGAAATGATGGTGCGTTATTTTGATCCAACAAGTCGCACAAAGATGGTCTCCGTTCGTTTTGGAAATGTGCTGGAAAGCGCCGGAAGTGTCGTCCCGCTTTTTCGAGCACAGATCAAAAAAGGCGGGCCTCTTTGGATTACACATCCGGAAGTCGAACGCTACTTTATCTCAATCCATGAAGCCGTCCAGCTTGTGCTTCAAGCCTCCGTGCTTGGTCATGGGGGAGAAATTTTTGTTTTAGATATGGGGAAAAGCATTAAAATAATGGATCTGGCCAAAACCATGATTACGCTCTCTGGTTTCTCCCCGGGCCTTGAAATCCCGATTAAAATCATTGGCTTGCGTCCAGGAGAAAAACTCAGCGAAAAACTTTTTGAAGCGGGGGAAAAAGTGATTCAAACCCATCATAAAAAAATACGCTTGGCGCAAAATGGCTCAATCCATTCAAACCTCCCTGCCTTTATCAAACGCTTTGCCGCAATGAACTCAAATACTGACCCGAAGAAAATTAAAACAGTTTTGAAAGAGCTCATTCCAAGTTACCAAATGGACCCTTCAAGCAAGGCCGCCATCATACCGGCTCAAACCTCGGACAACCCGCCTCAACACTCGCATAAAGCATTAAATAAAAAGCAACCGGCCTAGACATCGCCAACTGATTGGATTATAAATTTATTGCCTGAATTCAGGCGCTTTAATTCCTATCGATTTTCTAATGAGATTACTGCGCTTTTTTTATTAAACATAGAGTTTGAGCTCTGCACCCTAAAACCGTCTCAAGCCTTGAGATACTTTTTCTTTGCTTTCTTCACCAAGCTTCGGATCAATCCATAGAACCTTCCCCTGGCGATGCCCCACATGTAAACCGCCAAGATAAGCCACGGTATTGGAAGCGGAAGCCGTCACCTTCGAACCCGAAGTCAGTATTCCAATGAGGTTCATCAGGTCTGCTGCCGAGAGAATAATGACTTCTTCGGTTTTTGCTTTTTGACTGGCCTGCCGTAGAAGCGGAACGACTTCCGGCAATGCAAATTGCTCTCCGCCAACGCCGTGGACAAAGCGTCCGCCACGGATTTCACCCCGCGCTTCCATCCGGCGGTAGATCGCTAGAAGCGCCCGCCAAGGGGGTGCGGCCGATTCCCGTGCCAATAGATGCCGTATCGTTCTAAAAGTTGCCAAGCCCAGAGCTGGACGGGGTCTTTTTCTTGTTGATTTTCAGCATCATCCGCAGTGGTCGTTGGCATGAGCCACCAACGACCACTGCCCGTCTCTTGTGTGACGGGCACACGTCCGCCCCAAAATCGTTTCGCACGGCGCTTCAAATAATCCGTATTATTACGTTTTGTTTTTGTCAGTGATCGGATGGCGCTAAAGCCATCCCCGCTAATACGCCCGGCGGCCACCAGCTCCCACAATACTTTTTCAAGTTGTGCCGGCAAGAGCTTCGCTTTCGTCTGTATTTCTTTAAAAAAGAGTGCGCCGTCTAAAAAGGCATAGGGTGAGCATTTAACAACTGGGAGGAAAAAGGAGAGGGTTCCCTCGTATCGATGCAAGTCACTTTTATTCTTTGGATTCAATGTCTTCTAATAAATGAACCCAAGCCTCAACATCCATCGCTTCATGCAGGACATCATCGACCGTCTGCCGAAGCAGCGGATGATCCGGGATCTCCAGGTTTCCCACATACATCCCATTATCCGGACAAGCCCTGAGCGCAGGAAAGAGATTGGTCAATAGATCATCGGCACGAAATCTTTGCAAAGGGGGCGGCACACGCTTGCCACCCCGCTGCCGCAGGACGACCAATGCGCGTGTGGTATTCCACCGCCAGCGATTTGTAAAAAAAGGAGAGGGCAAGAGCGCCTGTTCCAGCACAGCACGCGCCCCCTCAGGACGAATCATTTTCACCACCTCTTCAAGCGCAAAACCCTGCTGAGGCCCTAATGAAAGTACGAGACCGTTATCATCCGCGCTCGCCTGGAGTTCAAAATCAAAGCGGCGGCAAAAGCGTTTTCTCAAGGCGAGGCCGTAAGCACGGTTGACCCGTCCGCCCATAGGGGAATGAAGGACCATCTGCATACCGCCGGACTCATCAAAAAACCGTTCAAACAAAAGATGTCGTGCCGTGGGGATCATCCCGACCGCCGCTTTTTGGGCACTGAGATAATCCACCATCTCTTTCCCTTTGGTTTCAGAAAACGTGGCTTGCTGCATCAGCCAATCCAAAGCGACTTCAGGTTGATCAAGTCGATGATCCAAGGCTTCCCGAAGCTTTGAAACTTCTTGCGAGAGTTCCAATGTCCGTGAGGGGGCTTCTCCACGCCAGAAAGGGATGGTCGGTGCCGCCCCGTGTGCATCCTTGACGATGACTTCCCCGGAGCCCACTTGTTGAATCCGCCACGAGGTATTTCCGAGCAAAAAAACATCCCCTGCCAGGCTTTCAACGGCGAAGTCTTCATCGACCGTTCCGACCTTCACTTGATCGGGTTCCGCAACTACCTTGTAATCGGCCAAATCGGGAATGGCCCCACCCGAAGTTGAAGCAACAATGCGGGCGCCGCGCCGCGCTTTCAGTCGACCCTGGATACGATCCCAATACAGGTGGGCCCCGCTGCGCCCATTGCTGCTTGGCAGGCCTTCACTTAACATCGTGAGTAAAGCCTCAAAATTGGTTTTGGAAAGATGTTGATAGGGATAGGATTTTTTCACAAGATCAAAGAGGGCCTTCTCTTCCCATTCCTCAGCAGCACACATGGCCACCATTTGCTGAGCCAAGATGTCGAGGGGGCCGTCTGGGATCACAGTTTGATCGAGCCGCCCTGCGCGGATGGCACACATGAGGTCAATGGCTTCTAGTAGTTCATCCCGCGTCAGGGCGACAAGCCGTCCTTTCGGGATCGTGCCGAGGGCGTGGCCGGATCGGCCAATGCGCTGCAAAAAAGTCGCGATAGAACGGGGGCTTCCAATTTGGATGACCAGGTCAATATAGCCGATATCAATCCCCAGCTCTAATGAGGCAGTCGCAACCACGGCCTTCAGCGTGCCCGCTTTCAGTCGCCTTTCGGCTGAAAGCCGACTTTTTTTGGAGAGGCTGCCGTGATGAGAGGTGATGTGTTCTTCTCCGATTATCTCTGAAAGGTTGTGGGTGACGCGTTCAGACAACCTGCGTGTATTTACAAAGATGAGGGTACTGCGGTGTTTTTGAATCATGTCACCGATTTGTTCGTAGACCTCTTTCCACTGCTCATTGGAGCAGATGGCGGAAAGCCCTGAGCAAAGCAAGTGATCTAAACAAGTGAGGAAGGCCGCGAGGGTTTTCCTGATCCCGTCGGCGCGGCAATGAGCGTGTCTTTTTGAGCGAGGATGGCTGGCCAACCTTGGGCCTGCGCTTCCGTCGGCGCGCCGAAGCGTGTCTCAAACCATTTTTTAATGATTGGATGAAACGGGGTTAAAGGCATTCAAGGATTATAAAGAAAAAAAACGCAGGGGGAAATTATTGATTCAAGACAATGTCACTCATTTTTCTTTTTCTGTAAGGCTTTAGATTTAAGATTGATGATAATCGATTTGAGCTTATCTACGTGATATGTGCAATATGTAAAACTGGCCCAAAGTTTTATTCTACAATGCAAATGATGTTATTCTTCCAGATAGTAACATTTACCCCCATCTCTATTTTTTAAAACAGGTATCTATAAAGTACCGTTTTTAAAACCACATGTTACCCTTTTTCTCCCCAACAGGATCTCCCGGTAGTATCTCTGATGTTTTTGAGGAGTGTCCGAACCTTGAACGTCAACTTGATCCCTTCCATCCAGTAAAGTCTGCCGCATTGGTCGCAGGACTTTTAACCGAGCCTTCTTTCCAGGCAAATACGCTACGTCTTGAACGACTGATCCACCTTCTTATCGCTTTTGGTTCAGGAAGGAAAAAACCTAGAGATCGCGACATTAGCAGATGGCTTAACAAAGAACTTGGTATGACTATTTTCTCCCAGTTCGAAGATCCACTTGAGGATGTTTTCGTTTCCAATGTTATTACGGATGAGGGAAACGTAAGGATCTTTGAGGGGACATGGGAAAGTAGTGATTTCTACCTTCAGAGGATCTTAAATGTTGTTGAGAAAATGCCTGATGATCAAGATTTTCTACAAATGAAACTGGAGATTCGTGCTCTACTTAAACTCAGTGAGGAAATAACAACGAGGCGGCAACTTGCACGCTTTTCAAGTGGGGGCGGAGAACCAAAAGGAACGATGAAAATACCCTCATTAGAAAAACTAAAGCAACTTCGACAAACGCTTACTTTCTCAACGGCGGAGCTAGATCACCTTGGGGTTTCCCCCTCAGATCTTTCTCCTTTCATTTTTGAGTCAAATCTTCGATCACAACTAAAGAAACAAGCTATCGGTGATAGTCTTCTTGAGCAATGCCCTATTGTGTACGATGCCACAAAGTGGACCGTTCTTTTACCAACAGCAATTAGTATTGCTGTTCGAAGGCATGTACTCGATGGGATCGCCAGTCGAGGATATCAGGAAAGCTTTAACAAACATTTTACAGAAGAGTATTGGAACTTTCTCAGTGAAACGCCGCTACTTGGAACTCTAAAACATAGAAATGAGCCTATATTTCCCAAAAAAATTTCAGGAAAGATAGTTTTTGATTTTGTGATGGGGATCGATGAAGGACGATATCTACAAGTGATTTCCATCGTTGACGGCATCGAAGGATATCTAAACCACGGTTTTTCAGCTTCCGAACAGGATGAAAAAGAGTTAAGCAAAGAAATTGATATCAAAGTTAAAGAAGCCAAATCCCATTTCTGTCATCAAAAGGGATTTAAGCAGGGAATGACTCTTCTAATTGGGTGTGGATATGGTCGGCCAAGTATTTTTTATCACTCACAGGAAACAGCGAATTGGTGGGTGGAAATCGTATCTGCCCCTGAGCGCTATATCTTGGGATGGATATCTGAGTCATCTCCCTTTCTCCTTTGGAAGCTTGCAAAACAGAAGAGGTTTCTGAGAGACCAAGGCATATCGATCCATAATATAAATGGTTTTTTGAATCTTTACAGTTGGTGGTTAGACACTGATTATATGTTGCTCCATTCAGATATTGAACTAGGGGGAGATCCAATACGATTGGTTATACCAACCAACTGCTTATTGGAAACTAGAAAAAAAGTTCGCAGCGAGTGTGATCGTCATGTACTTCCGCTTCCGAGCGGTCAATTTGCCAGAGTTCAAAAAGGACCAGAGACTTATTTTAAGGAGAAAGACGATAGCCCCCAGTATCGTTGCATTGATTCTGCCCTAAGAGGGGAACTCAGAGGAGCATGGGTAGGAGAAAAAGTAGTCTGGTGGCTCGCTGTCGAACCTGGAAAATCAAAACTTTCTCGTAACACAGTTCTTCGGCTTTTCGAGGCAGTTTACCACTGGATGGAAAGGGCGGCTCCAATATTTGAGGACTGCATTCAAGGTAATGTGTTTCAAGTGGTCATGATTGTTCTCGACTTCAATGAGATGCACCAAGATCAGGCTGATCCTGTCCCAGCCCATTTGCTTCCATCACTTCTTTCAGTTTCAACAGATCGAGAAAAATCTGCGGTTCGTGTTAGTTTTCGTGACCCTTTTTTGGGAGGTGTCAGGAATCCAAAAAACGAGGCCGAGCGCAATATTATTAAAACGATATTAATTGGGGTACTCAGGCTTCTTGACATAGATTCTCGTTCAGACGAAGAACTCGACTGTCTTGTTCAAAAAATAGTGCCCAACGAAGATGCTCGATATGTCCATACTTTCGAAGCAAAGTGTTTTAGAGATTATATTCAGAGTTACGATTTTCCCAAGGGCATCAAAGTTGACAAAGCAGATAATACCATTTCTCAACTCGAAGTTGGATGCGTGATTAAGAATATCTGGAGTGGAGATCGTTTCACCGAAGCGAATGAAAGTGTTTCTTTTTTAAATAAGGTCGTGGATGTAATCTGGAAAAGAATTCGTACTCGACTTAAGACTCTAGATCGAGCCAATCTAATCGAATACGCTTTTAGAAATATTGAGGGGAATGATATCGAGCAAACCCGATGGGATAACACAATTCGGGCGACTCTTGCGCTTCATGAGAAAAAAGGTTTAGTCAAGGGTGTCGCTATAGAGAAAAATTCACATTTTATTGCCGCCAAGATCGCATCACGCTTAATCATCGAAATGGCTATATCAGAATGTCCTCTTGATGGGGGTATGCCAGCAGGTAAACTTAATCTGACCTCCTTGATGGCGGATACCCTTTATCTATTCCACCTCGGAGGATTATCAGACGCGATATACAAAAAAGTCATGGACCCAAAAATTCAAATCATGCCCAGCGGCTTTATCAAGTCACATACTGGATTTAGAGTTAATATTCTTGAACCATTGGGGCGAGAGAATCAATCCTCACAATTTGAATACGCAGAGGAAAATTATGAAAAACTTTATGAACCTTTTAAGCCGGTACGAACTGTTAGTGGAAGTTTTCCTGAAGCGTTTCTTATCGCATTTGAGTCAGAACTCGGCATATCTGTTGATGCTCTGAGGGGTGTTCGAGATACCTTTGAAAATCTCGCAATAGAAAAACAAAAGTGTGTATTCATTTCTCAAAGAAACGAGATCTTATCTTATTGTAATGAGAGCAAGCTAGCCTCTCTTGAGACAGGTAAGATTGTTTTGGATCGCTTTGCGCTTTGGCCACGGAAGAGTTGGGATACAGCACCTGAAGGTTTTGCAAAGAAGGACTGGTACCCATGGCGATTTGGCCGCCGTTTGTCATTGTTGGATCGCCCTATTGTGAGGTTAGAGGATGGTGAGAATCCTCGGCACATAATTTCGCCAGGTCTCTTGGCTACGGGGGTTTCATATATCTTAGATTTGTACTTCAAAGCAAAAATAGAAGCTTCGGAGACTGAATCTTCCAAAATGAAATCTTGGATCGATAGTGAATTAGATCGCCGTGGCCACGAATTTGCCCAGAAAGTATTTAACGCTGTCCAGAATCTAGGATACAAAGCCCGCCTAGAAAGCAAAGTCACTGCATTGCTGAATGAAAAGCAGGACAGAGACTGGGGGGATGTAGATATTCTTGCTTGGAAACCAGGAGGAAGCAACCTCATGGCAATTGAGTGTAAAAACCTTAGACAAGCAAAAACACCAAACGAAATAGCGGAACAACTCAATAACTTTAAGGGAGAAATCCGATCTGATGGAGAACGGGACGATTTACTGAAGCACCTTGATCGCTGTGAATATTTAAGATCTCGTATTCGTCCTTTAACCAAAAACTTGAAATTTGGAGATAAAGATATCAACATCCAAACTGTTGTCTGCTTTAGTAAACCCGTTCCGATGCAGCACGTTGCACAACAATTTCCCGATGTGACATTTCAAACCATTGATGATTTACTATAAGTACCCTTATTGAAAAACTAAATACTCTGTTGAATTTCGAAAAGAAAGAATTCAGGGAAAAATCATTGATTCCGTACAACCTGTTATTCAATAATTTGAAGCGATTTTCCGATCGCTTCAAATTTTTCCAAGGCCTCTGTTAGATCGGCTTTCGCGTGCGCCGCCGACATCTGAACACGGATACGGTCTTGCCCTTCCGGGACGACAGGGAAAGAAAATGCAACGGCATAAAGACCTGCTTCAAAAAGGGCGCGTGACATTTTGTTGGCCAAGTCCGGATCCCCGATCAGGATTGGAATGATGGGATGTATGCCGTGCTTGATGATAAAACCAAGTTCTTCCAAGCCTTTGCGAAAAAAGGCCGTGTTCTCCCACAGCCTCGCGCGCAAGTCGTCCCCTTCGGCCACCAATTCAAATGCCTTCGTTGCAGCAGCGGCAATCATGGGCGGAATGGTATTTGAAAAAAGATAGGGCCGCGATCCTTGGCGTAAAAGATCAATCATCGGTTTTCGGCCTGAGGTAAATCCCCCCGAAGCCCCGCCCATGGCTTTCCCAAGCGTACTGGTCACAAGATCAACGCGTCCCAATACCCCACAATGTTCGATACTGCCCCGTCCACCTTCTCCCATAATGCCGGTGGCATGGGAATCATCCACCATAACGATAGCCTTGTATTTTTCGGCCAAATCACAGATTTTAGCTAGAGGGGCAATCTCGCCATCCATCGAAAAAACACCATCCGTAGCGACCATGCGAAGCCGGTATTTCACAGCCTCTTTGAGCAGGCATTCTAAATCACTCATATCCAAATGCCTGTAGCGAAAACGCTTTGCTTTACAAAGACGGATACCGTCGATGATTGACGCATGGTTTAAGGTATCGGACAGGATGGCGTCTTCTTCATTGATCAAGGTTTCAAACAGGCCGGTATTGGCATCAAAGCAGGAGGAATACAAAATCGTGTCATCGCATTTAAGAAACTGGCTGATGCGCGCTTCCAAGGCTTGGTGGAGGTCTTGTGTCCCACAAATAAAACGCACGGAGGCCATGCCGTAGCCCCGCGCATTGAGACCTGATGCGGCAGCTTCGATGATCTTCGGGTGATTCGCCAATCCGAGATAGTTGTTGGAACAGAGGTTGAGCATCGACTGCCCGAAAACTTTAATTTGGGCATCTTGCGGCGAGGTGATGATACTCTCCTCTTTTTTCAAACCCTGCTGCGCGATGCCTTCCAGGGCTTTCAAAAAAATGGATTCTGAATCTTGGTCCATATTTTACCTTTTAAGGCTTAGTCAGTACGTATCAAATGCTTCAATGCAGGATTGACGACGAGGACCACTTTTGCCGCTACCCTGGGCACTGCTTCCATCATTCTAAATCCTTTTTCAAAATCTTCAAAATCTAGTATGTGCGTAATGACCGGGCTTGGGTTCAAGCCGCCGGAATTGAGCAGGCTCGCCATCTTTTCCCAGGTATGAAACATGAGGCGTCCGCTGATCCCGAAAAGACAGATCCCTTTAAAAATAATCTGATTATTAAAATCAACCGGAATCGATGTAGTGGATAATCCAAATGCCGAGTAGCGGCCGCCTTTTCTCACCGCTTTCAGGCCTTCTTGAATCGCTTTCGGATTTCCCGACATTTCGAGAAGAATGTCTGTTCCGATCCCCTCTGTTTCTTCTTGGATCATCTGAACAACATTCCCATCATTCACATTAAAAACACGATCTGCACCCATAGTTTTTGCGATTTCGAGAGTCAGTGGATTTAAACCAGTTAGGATAATTTTGGCAGCACCTTCGGCCCGCGCAATGCCCACGGAAAAAAGACCCACCGGGCCGTCACCCAATATTGTAACCGTTTCGCCCGCCACCGGTGTAACCAAGGTGGCATAAACAGCATTGCCAAGCGGATCTTGAATCGAAGCAATTTCAGGGGACAAGCTGGGATCATTCTTCCAAAGACTGCGCTCCGGGATAGAGACATATTCGGCAAAACAGCCGTCCCGATCTATCCCCAGTATTTGGAGATTGTTACAGAGGTGCGGTAATCCTTTTTTGCAAACACCACAATCCAAACAAGGGATATGACTGTCGGAGGTTACAAAGTCTCCGACTTGAAATCGTGTCACATCTGACCCCACTTCGCAGATTTTTCCACAAAATTCATGACCGATAATTCGAGGAAAATGCGTCACCCGGTTTTCGGCCCAGGCATCCCACCGGTCTAAATGAAGATCCGTCCCGCAAATCGAAACCACACCGACCTGGATTAAAACTTCATCTGATTGAAGCCCTGGCATCGGGCAATCAAGCATCTGCAGCACTTTTTCTTTTTTTACTTTCGTAATACCTTTCATCGCTCTCTTCCATCGTCTCGTCAACTAAGGGTCAGGGCCATCTTAATCCGTTCACACAGAAAAGGCATTATAGCAACAATGAAGTGATCAGAGGTTTCTCAGGATAAAATAGAGGAAACGAGATCTTAGCGAAAAGAGAAATATCGCGCTATTCGATATCCTGCTTGTTATCGCTAAACTCATTCATGAGCTCTTTGAGCGAATTGGCCAAGCCAAAAAGGTTTTTAGAAGCCCCAAGTATGTTCTCAGCCTCCTTTGCCGTATCAGAGGTCGCGATTGTAATATCAACAATCGTATTCACAACTTCAAGGGTCCCTAGCGCCGCATCTCCGACATTCTTGCTGATTTCATTTGTGGTAACCGCTTGCTCTTCCATCGCACCTGCAATGGAAGTTGAGATTTCACTGCTTTTGTTAATGATGGTGGTAATTTCTTCAATCGCAAGCACGGCTTCATCTGTACTTTCCTGAATGGCTTTAATTTTTAGATGAATATCTTCTGTGGCATCTGCCGTTTGTTTCGCAAGTCCTTTGACTTCGTTGGCAACCACAGCAAAACCCTTGCCTGCCTCACCCGACCTCGCTGCCTCGATTGTGGCATTTAAGGCCAGTAGGTTGGTCTGAGACGCAATATCACTGATCACCTCGGTCACTTTTCCAATCTCGAAGGAGGATACCCCCAGCCTTGAAATGGTTTGACCCGCCGATTCCGCCTTTGCCACGGCTTCTACGCTAATATTACTTGCAATTTGTACATTTTTTGATATCTCTTGAATCGTACTTGCCATTTCCTCTGAGGATGCAGCTGCAACTTCCACATTGCCATTGCTTTCCTTACCTGTGGTGGTTGCGAGGTTTGCATTCGTGCTCATGGCTTCCAAATTTTTCTCCATCCCTCGACTGGAATCAGAAAGGTGACCCGACTCACGCGTAAGTGAGGCGATTGTATCTTTCAGGGTATCCAACATATGGGCTTGAGAAGTCACCACTTGCCATAAAACGAAGGTCCCAATATGGTCTTTTTCATCATCATAAACCGCATTAAATATGAGATCGATCACTTCTCCGCCCAAAGAAAGCTTTGTGTTATACGGCAGTTTTTTGGGGTCGAAAACAATCCTTTCAATCTCTTCCTGCTTGTCGTAAAAAGCCTGGAAGGGTTTCCCGACCATCTCTATGACGGGGCAGTGAAAGAGGGGTTCTATTTTTTTAAATATGCGCTTCGCCGCTGGATTCAGATAGATGAGATTAAAGGATTTGTCGGCTAAAGTCATGCCATAGGGCGCATTTTCGACCATTGCTGAAATTTGCGCAATTTTAATACGCTGGGCATCGGCTTTACGAAGCCCTTCGAGCATGGTATTGAAACTTTGGGAAAGCCGACCCACTTCATCCTCTCCACTGATGGCGATGGTCACAGATAGCTCACCCTTAGATATTTTGCGTGCAACATCTGACATTTCGATAAGTGGCGTGGCAATGGCGCGACTCATTAAGAGGGCAATACCAATACCCGAAAGGGTTGAAATCCCTCCAATCAAAAAAATAACCCACTGAATATGATGGGCGAGATCTCGAATATCAGCAATCTCTTGCCGCAAAGCCGCCTCTTTTTCAGACCTGAAAGCCGATATTTTTTCAGTCAGTGCGGTTGACATCGTACTGAAATCTTGTAGCTTTTCGGCAATCTCCAGAAAACCCTCGTCTAAAATAATACTCTTGGTGATTTTAGCCCCATTCTCTTGGTAACTTTCAAAAAGAGGGCCAATATCACGGAGCGCTTCGCGATCAACACTGGAGGTGCTTTCAAGCACCAACAGTGTTGATCTAAATGCCTCCACCACTTCGAGGGCCTGTTCCAGTTTCTCCTCATCACTAAAGGCTGTGGCGGAGGAAAATAGCTCCCCAATGTACTTAAAGTCAGATTCTAACTTTCTTGCGCGCTGAAGAGAAATAGCCGTATCCTCTTCCAGCCTCGTCACAGTCGAAAGAATGTGGTCACTATCGAGATACGCATAACTCCCGATCAGCAAAAAAATCGCGACCAGAGAAAGAAACCCAAAAAGGAGTTTTCCCCTCATATTCAAATTGAGATAAAACATCAAGATTTACCCTTGTATGACCTAGGCCTCATTTAAGTATCAGTCCCACTTTGATCCCTTTAAGCCCTTTTACTTCATCAGAGGAAATATAACCAATCCCAGCATTCTCTTGTTTGATAAGATCGACAATTTCCTCCGAGCTTAGGCAAGATCCGAAACCTTCAAGCTGACCCAGGCTAAAACCACCCGGCTCACCATCTTTTGAGCTCTCTCCATAGAGTCACATCGCCAAAAGCATTCAATTCAACAGCATGCCCTTCCCCTGCCCATAGTAAGCAACGACCCACCATTAATACTAAGGCGCATATCTTCCTCCAGAGTTTTATCAGAGATACGCTTAGAATTCGTTCTCCCGAATATATTTAATGTAACAGACATTTTAAGGTTCAACAATAAAGGACAGAAAACCTCCCTACAGATCCTTCATTAAGTCATATTTATTGTATATTTTCATGGCAAAAAGCCTGAATGACTTCAAGAGAAGGTTCTGATTATCCTTATCGATATCAATTATTGAAGAATTTCAATGTTATTGATCATGAGGAGGAAAAGCTTGCCCAGTTTGGCTTTTGAACGACGTGATTTCCTAAGCATTCACCACAATCCCCTTCTTCAAAATCGTGTGAACATGGTTGCTTCCAAAAAAATAAGGGAGCTGCTCATAATGATCAAGATCAAGCAAGAGGAGATCCGCCTGCTTTCCAAGCGCAAGGCTACCTACTTGTTGTGCCAAACCCAGTGCATGTGCCGCATTAATCGTCGCGGCAGAAATAGCTTCAGCGGGTGTCATTTTTAAATGAAGTACTGCAAGGTGGATGATCTCTTGCATCGAAAGGCAAGGGGACGATCCAGGATTAAAATCGGTCGCCAGAGCGACAGGGACATTGCCATCAATTAAATCCCGTGCGGGCGCGTGCTTTTTCAATGCCAAAAAATGTGAAACCCCTGGTAGTAAAACACCCATGGTGCCTGAGTCACTCAGTTTGGGGATATCTTTTTTTTTAATGACATCAAGGTGATCAATCGAAACGGCGTGAAAGCTTGAGGCGAGATCTATCCCACCCAGATCTGAAAATTGTCCCGCATGTAGTTTGATTTGAAAACCCGCAGACTTTGCGGCTTGGAAAATCTGTTTTGATTCCGAATGAGTGAACGCACCTTCTTCACAAAAAACATCACAAAAGGTGGCATAGGGTTTTACTTTCGTTAGACTTTCGATCACCTCTTTCACATAGGCGGAGCGATTGTTTTGAGAGGATTTTGGAATGACATGTGCCCCGAGATAAGTCGGTACAACATCCAAGACCATTTCCTTGTTTAAGCGTCGTATCACTTTTAATATTTTGAGTTCTTGCTGGAGATTCAAGCCATAACCACTTTTGATTTCAAGACTGGTTGTCCCCTGAGCCAGCATCGTCTGCAAAGTGGTTTTTGCTTTTTCAAATAAAGTCTTTTGAGAAGCCGCGTTAGTCTTTTCAACGGTATTGAGGATTCCGCCCCCGCTTTTCAAAATATCTAAATAAGACGTCCCAGTAATCTTCTGAACCCATTCAAGTTCACGGCTCCCTGCAAAAACAGCATGGGTATGCGGATCCACAAAACCGGGCATCACCACAGCACCCTCTGCGTTGATTTCTTGTCGTGCAGAATAGGATCGTCGATACTGTTTTTGGGATCCGACCCAGTCGATCTTTCCCTTGGAAATCCCAATGGCCGCATTTTTACGTAATGCCAAATCAGAGAGTGCTTTCCCGCGTTTGGGCCTATCGTCGTCACCTGCAAGGGTCAGAAGCTCACCGCAGTTGACGACAGCAAGGTCAAAACGTTTTTTTTGAGAGGTGGTCAAGAAACCGCCTGATCAAGCGTATAGATGTCAGACTGACAAATATCGAGTGGCGATGAAGAAAGGAGGATCAAAAAAGATTTAAAGCCTGAATGTACCTTCTTCCGAAGCAATAATGTCTGATACACGAAACCTCCTCCGGAGCTCTTCAACAACAGCAGAGAAATCAGGGAAAACAGCCTTATTCTCCCAAAGATCTGAGGGGTTCTTCGGCTCGGGGTTTGCGTCAGCAAGAATATATCCACCAGACACTTTTTCAATACTTATTTTTTCCATCGTGTAAACTTCTCCAATTGAGGTACTTTAAACATACAGGCTAACACAAGCTTCCGCTAAAAAAATATCACAAGATATAGTATGTCTCTGATAATAATCTTATGTGATCCATACATATTCGTCAAAAACCCTCAGCCCCAGTCATTTCCAAACCCTGCGGATTGAAACAGCATCTCCTTTCACGTAAACTGCGGGGCATGGTTTCACAACAGAAAAAAGTCATCATTATCGGGGGTGGCATTAGTGGCCTTTCGACCGCTTATTTCCTACAAGAGCAGTCCAAAAAAAACAATGTCCCGATCAAGATCCGTTTAATTGAGGCAAGCCCGCGTTTAGGCGGGAAAATTACCTCAGAGCAGGTCGATGGTTTTGTTATTGAAGGAGGGCCGGACTCCTTTATCACGCAAAAAAAATGGGGAATGGAACTGATTCAACAACTCGGATTGACCGAGCGATTGGTGCAGACACACCCGGTTGAGAAATCCGTCTACATCCTTTCAGAAGGCAAGCTGATCCCCATGCCGCAGGGTTTTAACTTAATGGTGCCGGGGCAACTCCTCCCCTTTGCGCTCAGCCCGCTGATCTCCCTTTTTGGGAAGATGAGAATGGGGCTTGACCTTTTCATTCCCAAAAAAAAATCAAGCGAGGATGAAAGTATCGGCGCCTTTGTGCGCCGTCGACTGGGTGAAGAAGCGGTACAACTTTTTGCAGAGCCCATCTTGGCAGGCATCTTCGCAGGGAATGCCGACAAATTGAGCATGAAGGCGGCCTTCCCTCAATTTGCAATGCTGGAGCAGGCTCACGGTAGCCTGATTAAAGGCATGTTGAAACGAAAACAGGGAGCCGCTCAAAAAGGCCAGCCCACGCCAAAGTGGTCTCTTTTTGTCACACTCGAAGAGGGCCTTTCAAGCATCGTGACTGAATTAAAGAACAAACTCGATCATGTCGAAATGGACATCGGCAAGCCAGTCACATCGGTCTCCCCGACTCAACCAGGCTATGAAGTGGGCACAGGTTCAGAGAAACAACATGCTGATGCGCTTGTCATCACAACGCCAACTTACAAAACAGCCGAGTGGATTGAGGAATGGGATATGCCCCTTTGTGCATTGCTCCAGAAAATTGACTATGTATCCACCGCGACGGTCTCTTTAGGATTTCGAATAAAAGATGTGCCTCATCCCTTGAACGGTTTTGGGTTTGTGGTTCCGCGAAAAGAAGGCTCCGCAATCATGGCCTCGACCTGGAGTTCCACGAAGTTTCCGGGGCGCGCGCCAAAAGACCATGTGTTGATCAGAGTTTTTATGGGGGGGGCCTATCGACAAGACATTACCAATCAAACAGATGAGGCACTGATTGCCACGGTGCGAAAAGAACTTCAGACCATTTTAGGGATAAAGGCCGACCCTGTCGTTGCTCGCGCCTTTAGATGGCAGAAAGCCAACCCCCAATATTACGTGGGGCACCTCGACCTCGTCTCCAAAATCGAAAGTGCCTGTCAACAACACTCCGGCCTCTTTTTAACCGGGGCGGCCTATCGCGGAGTGGGCATCCCGGACTGCATTCAACAAGGCATGGAAACTTCTGAAAAAGTACTTAAATTGTTACTCCATCCTTCACGAAAATCCTGAGTTTCAAGCTGTTTTACTTTCCATAACCATTCAATTTGCCAGTGGCAATATTATTCCTAAAAAGAATAAATTTACTTTTTTTGTTGCGTAGGAATAAGCGCAGGCGTTAAACTGCAGATAAGTTTCCAGGTTGAATATACCATTTATCTATTTTTATACGGAGGCATTCGAGATGGGAAAAGCCAATGATCGGCATAGAATAAATGAGCGAAATGGCACTAAGAGGAGCTGTTCTCGTCACTTGTTGTTCATTTTCTTTTTCCTTTATGCCATTTCATCGGGACACCTACAAATGGCCGAAGCAGAAGAGATGAAACTCAAGCTGCCTCTGGGATTAAAAACATCGGCACTGAAAATTCCAGCGGATAATCCTATAACCAAGGGAAAAGTCGTCTTGGGGCGGTTTCTCTTTTTCGACAAACGGCTTTCCAAGGACGATAGAATTTCCTGTGCGACCTGCCATATTCCGGTGCTCGCTTTTACAGACAGACAACCTGTTTCGATCGGCATCAATCGGCAACAAGGGGGAAGAAGCGCCCCAACCGCCTTAAATCGTGCATTTACAAACGTGCAATTTTGGGATGGCCGTGCCCCCACGTTGGAAGCGCAATCGGTTGGTCCGCTCACCAACCCCATCGAACATGGTTTTATGAATAATGACGAGATGGTTGCTAAGCTGAACAGTATTGATGGATATAAAAAACAATTCAAAATGGTGTTCAAAACAGGCATTACGGTTGAGACTGTCGGAAAAGCAATTGCGACTTATCAACGCACCTTTCTTTCTGGAAACAGCCCTTTCGATCGCTTTGATGCAGGCAATGATTCAAAAGCCATCTCGGACACGGCGAAGCGCGGTTTAAAACTCTTTCGTGGAAAGGCACGATGCGGTATTTGCCATGCCGGATTTAATTTTTCGGATGAAAGCTTTCACAATCTCGGAGTTGGATGGGGACATGAAGTAGTGGATGTCGGACGTTACAATGTGACCCAGAAGAAGAAAGATATCGGTGGGTTTAAGACACCGACCTTAAGAGAGATTGAGCACACCGCCCCCTATATGCACGACGGCAGCCTGGCCACTTTGGATGACGTCGTCGCCTTTTACAATCAAGGAGGAGTAACAAATCCTTTTCTCTCTCAACTGGTGATGCCGCTCAAGTTAAACGACATGGAACAAAAAGATCTTGTGGCGTTTTTAAAAACGTTAAGCGGCGAAGGCTGGCAGCAGATCAAGGAGCCGGAGACCTTCCCCAAATAGGCTGTCTCAATCTTGAGTCATCCATTTTAGTATCGCTTCCGTGAAGGGAGGTGAGAAACTACTCACTTTCCTTCACTTCTAGAATCAGTCTCCATCCTGGCATAAAAATACAATGAAGAATCACAGTTTTATTTATTGTTTGGAAACAATTCTTTTCGGGGTTTTGCCTTGAACAGTGGCCCTGTGGTAAATTATCCGAAAGTTAAGGAATCACCCAATGAAACCTTTTTTTTATATTGCAAAACTGGTACAGGCCTCAGGGCTTTTTCTCATTTTTTATGTGCTCGTCACCTCGGCCCTATTTAATGGTGACATGGGTTTTATGTTTACCTTTACCGTCACAGGGATGGCCATCTTCATGATTGGGTGGATGCTCCAGAAAATTGCGTAAAAGGATTAAGTTTCTGGAGCGCCCTCTTCTGACAAAACTTCCAAAAATCAACATATCCCATGTCTCCTTGAAAAACCCCCGCATAATTTTCCATTAAACTCGGATATCGCCTGACCATCTGCAAAAAAAAACCTGGAAAAGTATAGACCAGTCTCGCAATTTTTTGGGCAACCTCGAACTCCGGATAAAAAGCTTCTGAAACCGTTTCGGAATAGATGGAGAGGCGTTCTTGATCATGGCAGGCCTGCGCAACCGCATTGGCAGCCATCTGTCCACTTCTCACCCCATAATAGATTCCTTCACCAAAAAAAGGATCAACCAAAGCCGCCGCATCTCCCGCCAATAAGATGCGTCCCTTGACCAAAGGTTCATTTGTTTTTTGATATAGCGGCAAAATGGCCCCCTGAGGGCGGGCCGAAGATTCAGACCATTCTACTTTTTGATTTAAGAAATCAGTGTATTCCTGTCTTGGACTGATTCTTTTTCCATTAAAAATACCAATCCCTACCGCAGCCTCATCTCTTTTCGGGAAAATCCATCCATATCCTTGTTTCACTGAAAGGGCAAATAAAATTTCATTGGGTTTCGTTTTTGAGTCCCGACCTTTTGCGCCATATTTAATGGCTTCTTCTAAGGCAGGGGCTTGAAAGCGTTTCCATTTTGGGTAAAGCTTTCGTGCAATTGAAGAATTGGACCCATCTGCCGCGATTAAATAAGAAGCGGTATATTTTCCTTCAGGACTTTCAATTGCAATGCCGTCCTCTGTTTCATCCCATTTTTGAAGTGGCGCATTTTCACGCACATTTACGCCCGCCTGTTTTGCTTTCTCTGTTAAATAGGCATCAAACTGTGGACGCCTGACCAGAAAAGCAAAGGGCTCTTTTGAGGAAAAGGAAACCTTTTTCCCTTTGTATTCGATCGTAAGTTCTGTGACTTTATTTTCAATCAGGTCAGAGAAGTCTTTATCAAGAAAGGCACAAAGTCGAGAGGAAATACCACCACCACATGATTTATGGCGGGGATGTTTCATTTTTTCAAGCAGGAGAACCCTACAGTTTTTTCTGGCCAGCTGCGTTGCAGCCGCAGCACCCGTCGGCCCGGCCCCCACAACCACGACATCATAATGCACCTTAAGGATTCCTATTCCATCATTTGAACAGTCACATCAAGTTGAAGGTCTTCGCCTTCGCGGATTAAATCGATCGGGACAGTGGTTCCCACGGGCGTCCCCCCAACAAACGAAGGCAAATCGGGCATATTTTGGATCTCTTTCCCCTCATATTTGACAATAACATCGCCTCGGTGCAAACCTGCTTTCTCCGCAGGGCTGCCAGGCATCACTTCTGAAATCAGGGCCCCTTTATTATTTTTAAGATTGAAGGCTTTTGCTAAATCGTGTGTCAAAGCCTGAATCACCACCCCCAACCACCCGCGGGTCACCCTTCCATCTTTTTGGAGCATCGGCACGATATTTTTGATCATGTTGATTGGAATCGCAAAACCAATCCCATAACCTGTTACACTCACGGTTGTATTCATTCCGATCACTTCACCCCGAATATTGTACAGAGGACCCCCGGTATTTCCAGAATGAATTACCGCATCCGTCTGAATAAAATGGTCGTAAGGCCCCGATCCTAAGATACGACCCTTTCCACTCACGACCCCGACAGAAATGGATTCTTCGATCCCAAAGGCATTTCCAATCGCCATCACAAACTCACCAATGTCAATCTCACTCGAATCTCCCAATCGGACAGCGGGGAAGCTCTCTTCCCCTTCAATCTGGAGTAAGGCAATATCCGTTTTTTTATCCCGTCCGATAATGCGGGCGGTCACTTCGCGATGATCGCTGAGTCGCACCCTCACTTTTTTTACTTCAGCGTAGAGAGGCGGCGGTGCAATCACATGATCGTTTGTTAAAACAAGGCCGGAAGAAGACACAATAAAACCCGTTCCGAGGCTCCCCTCTTTAAGCTCGGGTTTTAGATATTTTCCTAAACGAAAATAATCTTTGAGCGGGCTTGTGCCATTCTCGGCGACTTCCTCTGATCGAATATGCACGACAGATTTTCGACCCCTTTTCACCAGGTCTTTAAATGAATAAGCCTCAGCCGCTTGTTCAGCTCGAAGCATATTTGCGGGGAGAATGGTGTGGATCAGAAAAAAGAAAAAGATAAAGTGCTTAAAAATAATCATTACCTTTTGACAAAGATAAGATCTTTGTTTTACCTCACTGTCCGATGGTCCAACCAAAGCCAATTTGGGTGAGAAAAGAGGTAAATCGGGTCAGAGAATTGCTGAAAATCATTACGCCAACGGCCACCAAAAACGCACCGCTTCCCGCTGAGATCCATCCCAAATATTTAGAAGTTTTTTTAGAGTACATCAGAAAAGATTGCACTCCAAGCGATGCCAGGAATAGAGGCAGACCTAAGCCGAGAGAATAGACTGATAAAAGCTGAACCCCTGTGAGCACCGAACCTGAGGTACTGGCATAGAGGAGGATGGAACCCAAAATGGGTCCCACACAAGGCGTCCATCCTGCGCCAAAGGCCACACCAACAAGATAAGACCCTAAAAATCCGGCGGGCTTGTTTTGAAAATGAAAGCGTTTGTCTCTCGCTAAAAAAGAAAACTTGAACACACCCATGATATACAAACCGAAAAAGACGATGAAAGCGCCACCAATTTTTCGGATGATGTTTTGATTCGATAGAAAGAATTGACCGAGAAATGTCGCCGAAGCCCCAAAAAAGATAAAAATGGTTGAGAAACCCAGGATAAATAAAATCGAGTTTTTCATTGCGATCTCTCGCGCACGCGCACGTCCTGTTTCAGATGTCAACTCTTCGAGGGAAAGACCCGTGATGTAAGAGAGATAGGAAGGGACAACAGGGAGCACACAAGGAGAAACAAAAGATAGAAATCCTGCCGAAAAGGCGATCATGTATGACATCTGACCTGTGGGCGTCATTAAATAACCTTAACTCGAAGAAATGAGTTTTTCAAGAAACTGTTTTGAAGCCTTGGCATTCCAATCCTTTGCACCCAACAAGCGATGTGTAATCACCCCTTTACGATCCACCACAACGCTCGTGGGGACGACACGAACACGATACTGATCATTGACCGAAAAATCTTCATCTAATAATACGGGGAAGGTAAACCCGAAATCCTCAATGAATTCTTGAATAGGCGCATCTTCTTCAAGGTCGATGGAGACCGCGAGGATTTCAAAATCTGCTCTCGGGTATTCCTGATAGAGCGCTTCCATTGAGGGCATTTCGGCTTTACAGGGGCCGCACCACGTGGCCCAAAAATTAATAAGCACCACTTTCCCCCGATAATCGGAAAGTGCGGATTCCCCACCCTTTAGGTTTTTAATCTTAAAATCGGGGGCAATATCACCGACTTCAACGCCTAACTTTGGAGAACCGCTCTTCTCTGAGGCCGATTTATCTTCATTTTTGGAACAGCCCGTCTCTAATAATGAGAGCCATAAAATAAGGAAAACGAGAACAATTCTCTTTACACAAAAAAACGGTGCCTTCCCTTTTTCCTCATTCATTTCACTTACTCCGATAATGGCATTTTACCACCACGAAGATCATCCAAAGCCTTTTTGACCATATCTGATTCCGGCGACCCTCTTGGAATATATTGAAAGGCTTCCGTCCAGGCCTCATCCGCTTCGAATCCACGCCCGAGCTGGAGGAGGGCGATGCCGCGTGCCCAGAGGATACTCGCGTCCTGCGGCACAAAGACAAGTGCTTGATCGAAATGGGCCAGAGCCCTTTCTGATTCATCGCGGGAGCCCGTTTTGGGGTTGCTCAAAATAATCTCTCCCAAGCGGTAATGCGCAGAGTAATTTCTTGGATCGAGTTCAAGCACCTTTGTCCAAGCCTTTTGGGCGTCATCCCAACGCTCCATCGCCATATAGGATCGACCGATCATGAGTTGCCCTTGCAGGTCATCCGGGTTTTCTTTCAGTTTTTTCTCTAATCGAGCCACCATCACTTTGGGATCAATCGGGCCGCCTGTCGGCATCCCGCCCCGATTGTCAGCAGAAACAACCGCCCGTTCTAACTTCCACTGCACGAGTTGATAGGCTCCTGTGGAACCGGCACCCACCAAAATGCCAAGCACAATCATAGTCACCCACACTTTTCCCGTAGAAGGGATAGAAGGCATTTTTTGTTTTGATTTTTTTGATGTCTCTTTGTTCAGTTTTTCAAAATCATCCAGTATGGTTAAAAGGCGATGTTCAAACGCGAGTTTATGCTGCTGATAATCCTCTTCTGAAACCCTGCCTTGCCCGAAATCAACCTCCAACTCTGAAAGGGAAGCGGCAATCGTACGGCGCTCGATTTCGAAATTGACCTGCTGTTCGTCAATGGCTGCTGCTTGGTAATCCACCAGGGTCAAGGTTGATTTTTTCAGGAATGGGATAATGAGTGCCCCAATCACGATGAAGAGCAAGGTCGTAATTAAAAAAGGAAACATCTGTTCAAACTCCGTTTATTTTAGAGAACTGAGCTCATCTTCTATCCGTTGGCGCTGCGTTTCATCAATCGGGGCCAAGGGTTCGGGTTTTTCTTTTTCAGGACGCGCTGTCCATTTTTTCAGCTTTCGAAGGAGAACAGCCATCCCGATGGCCAATAGAATAAAAGGCCCCCCCCATAAGAGCATGTTAATGCCCCGAAACCTTGGTTTAAAGACAATATAATCGCCATAACGGCTGACGAAATAAGCTCTAATTTCATCACCTGTTTCGCCTGCAAGGAGTCGCTCTCGAATAATATCCCGCATCTGAATGGCCAGAGTCGCATTGGATTCCCAAATCGATTCCGATTGGCAAACGGCACAGCGCAGCGTTTGCGAAATTTCTTTCGTCTTCGTCTGCAAGTTATCCTCATTCATTGAAAGGGGAGGCGGCTCTGGTGTCGTTTGCGCGCTTAAGTTCTGCGAGAACAACAAGAGGAAAGTTAGTAAAAATAGAACAGTCAGCGCGAGTAATTTAATCATGATCAGGTGACCGGTTCGTTTAAAAGTGGCTCAATAACTTTTTCAATCAGTTCTGAATACACATCACCCATCACGGGGCCAATCTGTTTGTGCCGAATAATACCTTTTTTATCGATCACAAAGGTCTCCGGTACGCCGTAAACGCCGTAATCGATGGAAATTATCCCCTTCATGTCGATCATGTGTTCAAAATTATTGCCATGTTCCTCAAGATAGGCTTTGGCCAGATGGTCTTTATCCTGATAATTCACCCCGTACATCACAAAGTTGGGATTATCTTCAAAGCGCTTTTTTAGCGCAAGAAGAAAACGATGTTCTAACTTACATTCCTGACACCATGAGGCCCAAAAATTCAGAACCACCACTTTCCCAAGATGATCGCTTAAACGAATGGGCTCACCTTCGTATAAAACCGGTGCGAGGATCTCTGGTGCGGGCTCCTCAATAATCACCGGCGGAAGCACGGTCGGGTCGCCCCAAAGTCCCTGATAGAAAAGAAAGAAAAGGCCGAAGAGGCCCATCAATAGGAAGAGATGCCAAGCGCGGAACTCTTTCATGAGTTACCTCGTCGGCTGAGCAATGTTAGGAGAAACTTCGGGCAGCATTCCAGCAGTATCTGTCACCTGACTGCTTCTTCGGCGCACCCGTCGAAAGATATTCATAAACGCCCCAATCGCCATGATGCCACCGCCATACCACACCCATAGAACAAGTGGATTATGGAGTATCCGAACGCGTGCCCAAGTACCATCCGGCGCAACTTCAGGAATCGTGACAAAAAGATGTCCCATGTTCAGATGATGTATCGCCGTTTCAGTCGTCGGCGTCTGAGATACCGTGTAAAAGCGTTTTTGAGGATGCATCTGAGCAATGATTTTTCCCTCTTGGTAGACATCGACAAGGGCCTCTTGTCCTCCCCAGTTGACTCCTGTCACCCCGTAAAGTTTTGACATGCGGAATCGAAATGATTTGAGTGTCACCTCCTCTCCGGGTTTCATGATGAGGATTTTCTCAGCCTGGTACATGGATGAGAAAATAATCCCGACCACCATCACCAGCACACCCAAATGAATAATGATGCCCGTAATCCGTCTTGGGTTCCCCCGATAAGCAGAAAAGAATCCCTGTATTCGTGAGATTTTTTCACGTTTCGCCCAAAATGCGGAGACCTTGTTGAAATCAGTGAAAATCGCCGTCAGAACGAAAAAGACGACGGCCAATCCTGTCAAGGCATAAGGTTTTTGCACGCCGAGCACAAAAAAGATGGCCACTGCGGCCAATGACACCATGAGGGGCAGCTTCAAAAGTTTTTTGTTATTTTTTGAATTTGATTTTCGCCAAGGGATATAGGGCCCGACCCCCATTAAAAAAATAAGACCCAAGGCCACCGGCATAAACACCGCATTGTAATAGGGGGCGCCAACAGAGACCTTCTGCATCTCCAAGACTTCCATCAGTAAAGGATAGAGGGTACCGACAAACACGGTCATCAAGGCCACCAGAAAAAAGAGGTTGTTGAAGAGAAAGGCAGATTCGCGAGAAACCATTGATTCCATGCGAACGGTACTCTTCAGTTTTGCAGATCGAAGAATCAGCGTGCCGAACGAAAGCAGGAGCATAAAACAAACAAAACCCAGAATAAAAACACCTCGCCCTGGATCAGCCGCAAAGGAGTGCACCGAAGAAAGGATGCCGCTACGGACAAGAAAAGTGCCAATAAGGGAGAGGGAAAAAGCAAGGATAATCAAAAAAAGATTCCAGACCTTAAACATTTTTCTTTTTTCCTGCACCATCGTGGAGTGAAGAAATGCGGTTACCACCAGCCAGGGCATAAAAGCGGCATTCTCTACAGGATCCCAGCCCCAATAGCCCCCCCAACCCAGTTCGTAATAGGCCCAGTAGCCCCCCATTAAAATCCCGCAGGACAGACAGGTCCAGGCAAAAACCGTCCAACGTTGAGTGGCTTTAAGCCACTCCTCTCCCAGCCGTCCGGAAAATAGAGCCGCCATCGCAAAGGAAAAAGGAATCGACAAGCCCACATAACCCAAATAAAGCAAGGGGGGATGCACCACCATCGCCGGATCTTGAAGCAGCGGGTTCAAATCTTTACCATCCAGTGGCACAGGAAAAATACGTTCAAATGGATTTGAGAGAAACAAGATCAAAAGCAGGAAACCACAGAGGACAATCGACTCGATCAAGATCAGGTAAGGCATCACCACCGGCTGTGATTTCCAATGAATTAATGTCGCCAACATACTATATAAGGAGAGAATCCAAGCCCATAAAAGCAATGAGCCTTCATGCCCTCCCCAAAGCCCGGCCACTTTGTAAAAAATAGGCAACTTACTATTTGAAGTGGCGTAGATATATTTCACTGAATAATCTTCGGTCACATATCCGTAAATCAGAATGGCCATGCCAACGGTCAAGAGAATAAACATCGAAATCATCGCCCGCCGCCCAACAACAACCCAGGTTGCATTCCGTGTTTTGAGTCCGATAATCGGGGTGATTATTCCGACGAATGATAAAACCAGCGCCGTGACCACGGCAAAATGTCCAAGCTCTATACTCATGAGAAGTCCTTTATCATATTCATTTGTCTTTTCATTGAAATTAAGGAAAAAAGAATAACGCGCTGACCCCTGCTAATTGACTTTCAGTGTTTTAAGTAAGCCTTTGGTTTCAAATTCGACCCCGGCCTGTTTCATTTCAAGTGGCATATAATCTTCTTCGTGTTTCGCCATAATCATGTGAGAATGAAAAATACCATCCTTGTCCCAATACCCTTCGACCACGGCCCCTTTGCCCTCTTTAAACAAATCGGGGGGAATACCTTCAAATAAGACCGGGATGGTTTCCATACCATCCGTCAAATCAAAATTGATTTTCAAGGTTTCAGGAACAATTTTCATGCTGGCTTTGACGACCATACCCGCGACGCGCATTTTCTTACCGTAGCGATCTGTTTCAAGTGTCACAACTTCTGACGGGGTCATAAAATAGACCAGGTTTTCACCAAAATTCCCTAAGGCAAGATACCCCAAGCCCAAGACAACAATGGCGATGCTCCCGACCATCCCTATTTTCTTTCCTGAAATCATGCCTGCGTCTCCGATTGATAGACCTTTTCTTCTTTGATCATAACATAGAGTAAAGACACTCGTCTTTCCATATAAAAGAGGAAAAAAGCCAAGGGTATTAGAGAAAAAACATAGGCCGAAGTGACAAAACCATAGTTGGGATCCAGAGCCAATTCAGAGGCATCGAACTGTTTTCTTTCTGTTTCCCATTTTCCAAGTGCAACGATGGTTTTAAGCTCTCGCAAGCTCTCATCTTCATCCTTTCCTGAAAAAACGACCGCAACCTTTGCACCTTCTCCGGAAAGCATAAATCGAGTCGGCTTCCCCTCCACACCACGCACAAAGCTGCCTGCTTCAATCATGCCCAATAAGCGAAGTTCCCCCTTCGCTCCCTCGCTGGAGACTTTGGCCGGAGAAACCGTCTTGACCTCCCGGTCGTAACGCAAAATCCCCAGACAGGTAATACTCCCAAAAATCAGCACAAGAACCGTCCACCGAATATACAGCCGTTTCACTAAAAAATACCTTCACAAAAAAGAAACAAACTCAAAGCTCTGCCTCACTCAAAAACCGTCCTTGTTTTGCTTCGAGTAGATGCTCCAAATAAAGTAATTGTGTCCGTACCATAAGCATGTAAGTAAATAAAATACCCACCCCGAAAGACATCAAAGCAAAAGGGACGAGCATATCCGGTGCGATACTCACCCCTCGGGTCGAGACAGAAAGGGGCTGATGGAGCGACCGCCACCATTCAACTGAAAAGTGGATTATCGGCAGATCGATAAAACCGATAATGGCTAAAATCGCCGCAAATGTTGCTCTTTTTTCGACATCATCCAAAAAAGTGCGCAACATCAAATAACCCACCAGGGTCAAAAACATGATGGCAAAAGACGTCAAACGCGGATCCCAGACCCACCAGGCATTCCAAGTCGGTTTGCCCCAAATCGCCCCCGTAATCAAACCACCCGCAGTAAAAAAAAGCGCAAGCCCTGCTGCGGCATGGCAGGCGTTATCGACAATGGCATCCCGTTTCCATAGATACCAAATGCTGCAGAAAAAAAGGGTCGAGTAGGCCAACATTGCCGTTTGAGCAAAAGGGACATGCACATACATAATGCGCACGACCTCGCCCTGAAAATAATCCGCTGAAGAGGTCACAAGACCCGTGTAAAGACCCGCAGAGATCAAAATGAGGGCAACAATGCCGAACCATTTTTCATATTTTCGGAGGATGCCAATAAAGCGGGTTGCGGTCACAATCAGTAGTCCAAAATAAATTCAAAAATCCAAAATGATACGACAACAAATATTACATCGAAAACTGTGAGCAGTTCAATCCAATGGCTGTACATCGAAAAAGGATCGCCACTTAAGGCGCCGCGTGTTGCCTCAACCGCACCAATAAAAATCGGAACAGACAAAGGCAGCAACAAGATCGGGAACATCACCTCACGAGCCCGAATTTGAACCGTCAGGGCCGAAAAAAGTGTACCAAGTGCTGAAAGCCCAAAAGTCGCAACCGATGATACTAACAAAAGGGGCAGGGCTTGATCAAGGATGGAGAGGTTAAAAAAAAGGACGAACAGTGGGAAAAGGATAATTTCCACCATTAACATAAACAAAAAATTTCCAAGAAACTTCCCAAGATAGATCGCCCCTTTCGGCCCCGGAAGGGTTTGAAAGTACTCCATACAATCGTTGTTCACCTCGATTAAAAAAGATTTTCCGAGACCGATAATCGCCGTAAACCCGAAAGCCACCCATATAATACCTGGCATAATCTCTTTGATCGTGTCTGGATCAAGCGAAAAACTAAAGCTGAAGATTAAAATCACATTAAGTGCAAAGAAAAACATCGAAGAAACGTTCTCCCGATTTCGATATTCGCTCAGGAGATCCTTCCAGGCAATCCAACGGATCAATCTAAAAAAGTGCATCGGCCTCCACCATCTCATTGACCGTCATCTCAGTCAAAACAGATCGGGTCAATACCCCCACCCGATGCGCCACCTCTGCCGTTACCGCTCGATTATGGGTCGTCATCAGTACGGTTGCCCCTGCCTCTGTAAATTCCCGGATGCATTCATTCATCATTCCCACGCCTTTTTCATCTAGTGAGGCATAGCCTTCATCTAAGAAAAGCACCTTAGGGCGAATCAAAAGAGCTTTGGCAATGGATAGTCGTTTTTTCATTCCCGCCGACAAATAACGGCTTCTTAATCGGGCAAAACGGCCGATGCCGACTTGATCCAGCGCTTTTTTAATTTCAGCATCCGATGGATTCCAACCACGGATGCCTATGGCAAATTGGATGTTTTCCTTCACACTCAAATCATCATAAAGATAGGAACCATGCCCGATCATAAAAATCGCTTCTCTTACCTTTGTCCGTTCACGTTTTCCATCCATCCCCATGATTTCAAAAGTCCCGGAATTGGGGCGATGGAGTGTAGCAAAAATTCGGAGTAATGTTGTTTTTCCCGCGCCATTCGGTCCAAAAAGCGCGTAACATTCCCCCTGCATCACTTCGATGGAAACCTCTTTGAGTACCTGATAATGTTGGAAAGATTTAGAAAGCGCTATGCCACGAATTGCATTCATTGCGTCAGAAAAAAGAAACCCAGATTATATTAAGCCAGAAAACCAAAAATATTAACATGACCTTTAAAAGGGGTCAAGCTGAGTGGTAAAGCGGATTGTTATTCGCCCCCAAAGTGGGTAGGGCTAAAGAGTCGCATTTATTGGAGCAATAATAATCTATTTTTTGCGATTACAGATCAGAGTAGGACAGAGATAAAAAAGACAGAAGCCGCGACGACCTCAAGCCCTGGGTTGAATTGGTTGCGGGGAGAGGATTCGAACCTCCGACCTTCGGGTTATGAGCCCGACGAGCTACCAGACTGCTCCACCCCGCGAAAGCAATGTAACAAACGGGTGAATGTAAGTCAACCAGAACTGTGCCAATCTGCTTTATAAATAAAGAAATGTGGCATTTCCTTTAGACAATAAGGCCCTATTTAAGAATAATTTTTAGCTTTAAACCTTCTTCCTGAACCCTTTACAATAAAGGTTTCAGCGCTCCCCTCTACACTTGACCCTTTGATCAATCCTGTCTCCCTCCCCTTGTTATCAGCAACGAAACTGATTTTTTGGGGTAATATGCTATCCTTTGAGTCGCGAACCAAAACCCGGATTTAAAATACAAATAGTTTCATGAAAAAAATTCAAGCATCGACCCAATTTTTTTATGATCACTTCGACTCTCCTTTGGGGTCACTCTGGATTGTAGCCGGAAAAGCAGGACTGTCCTATCTTCTTCGAACCCAGAATGAAGATGCTTTTATCCACGAGATTGAAATCCGTTCTGGAATCCCTCCAGTCAAAAATCCCAATCATCTCTCCCGGTGGCACACAGCCTTGTCGCGTTATTTTTCAGGAGAGAAAATACAGTTTGACGGACCGATCTCTTTCTTGGAAGGAAGCCCTTTTCAACAAAAAGTTTGGAGCGCCTTGCTTCAAATTCCCTATGGAGAAATCCGTAGTTACCAATGGCTTGGAAATCAGCTGGGCATAAAGCGTGCCGGACGCGCCATCGGAAATGCCTGTGGGAAAAACCCGATCCCGATTATCTTGCCTTGCCATCGCGTCCTACGTCTAAACGGAAGTTTAGGAGGGTACACAGGCGGCATTCAGATCAAAAAGAAATTATTAGCTTTGGAAGGTGTGCTCTGAATACGCATACCTTCTTATACTTAACCGTGAATGAGGACATAAGATGAACCCATTAAGTGCAAGCCGAAGCGTCACACTCAGACTCAAATTTCCCAATAAAATTGGCATGCTCGGAAAAATCACTTCAGCAGTGGGTCAAGCCGGGGGAGATATTGAGGCCATCGATATCGTCAATACGGAAAATGGTTTGATTCTAAGGGATCTCACCTTCAAAACGCGGAATATCCGCCACCTCAAAGAGATCAAAAAAGCATTGGCTCAGCTATCGGATGTTGAATTAATACACACATCTGATCGGACCTTTCTTCTCCACCTCGGTGGGAAAATTGAGATAAAAAATCGCATTCCTCTCAAAACACGAGACGACCTTTCCCGCGCCTATACGCCAGGCGTTGCCAGAATTTGTACCGCCATTCACAAAGATCCCAGCAAAGCCTTTACCTTAACGATCAAAAAAAACAGCGTGTTGATTGTCAGTGATGGTTCAGCTGTTCTAGGTCTCGGTAATATCGGGCCGGAAGCCGCCATGCCCGTGATGGAGGGCAAAGCCATGCTTTTTAAAGAGTTTGGTGGTGTGGACGCTTATCCCATTTGCTTGAATACGCAAGACCCGAAAGAAATCATCGAAACCATTGAGCGCATATCACCTGGGTTTGGGGGCGTTAACCTGGAGGATATTTCTTCCCCACGATGTTTTGAAATTGAAGCCACCTTAAAAAAGCGCTTGAAAATACCTGTCTTTCACGATGACCAGCACGGCACCGCAGTTGTCGTTCTGGCCGCCCTCACCAACGCGGTCAAGGTGGTCAAAAAAGACCTGTCAAATCTCAAGGTTGTCGTAAATGGCATTGGCGCCGCCGGAGTGGCGATCAGTAAAATCCTGAATGATTATGGCATCAAAGATCTCATTGGGTGCGACCGTGAGGGGATCATTTACCCCGGTCGTCGAAAAAATATGAATCCCATCAAGCGAGAATTTGCAAAATTCACAAACAAAAAAAAGGTAAAAGGCACTTTAGAAGATGCCCTGAAGGGCGCAGATGTCTTTATCGGGGTCTCCGGTCCGGGGACGCTCACGCGCAAAGCCATCAAAACAATGGGGAAAGACCCTATTGTTTTTGCGCTTTCCAATCCAACGCCGGAAATTATGCCGGAAGAGGCAAGCGATATTGTCCGCGTCATGGCAACAGGCCGTTCCGACTATCCCAATCAAATCAATAATGTGCTGGCCTTTCCGGGAATTTTTCGAGGCGTTCTAGACGTGCGCGCTTCTGAGATCAATACAGAAATGGATTTAGCGGCAGCCCATGCCATCGCTTCAATGATTCAAAAAAGCGAGCTTTCTGAGGATTACATCATTCCCGGGGTATTTAACCGTCGCGTGGCCAAAGTAGTCGCACACGATGTTGCAAAAGCCGCGATCAAGACCGGCGTTGCACGACGAGAGAAAAAAGCAGGCACAGGCCGTACCGGGGAAAATTCAACCCAGGCTGAGTCAGAGCTTCTTTAGCTCGTTTGACCCATTCTCTGTCTCCCGGAAAAAAGGACGGAAAATAAAAATACCCCTGCCGAGAACATCACAATCGTCGCCCCGGAAGGAACATCAAACCAGTAAGAAAGTAAGACACCCATCCAAGACGAAGCCACGCCGATGATCGCCGAAGTGATCATCATGGAACGCATATTCGTGGCCCACTGCTGGGCCGCTGCTGCCGGAATCACCAAGAGTGCGAAAACAAGCATTGCCCCGACCGACTTCAAGGCAATCACGACCGCCAATGAAATTAAATTTAAAAGCAGGAAAGAAAGCTTTTTTGCCGGGATGCCGCTGGCCTCGGCCATGTCCTGATCAAATGAAATAAAGTGGAACTCTTTAAAAAAGAGTCCCACAATAAACAGAATGACGACTGACAGTGCAAAAATAACGATCAGTTCCGATTGTGTCACAGATAAGATGCTCCCAAAAAGATAACCGAAAACCTCCGGACGAGATGTTTTCATGAGTCCGATAAAAAAAATGGCCAATGCCATTGTAAAAGTGTAGAACACCCCGATCGGCACATCAGGCTTCATCTTTCCTTTTTCTTGAACATAACTCGTGATCCAAACGGTCGAAAGACCAAAAACAAGCGCCATTAAAAAAGGCGGGAATCCGATCCAAAAAGCGAAGGTCACCCCGGCAAAAGCAGAATGGGCTGTGCCTGCCCCAATAAAAGTCATCCCTCTGAGTACGGCAAAAACGCCGATCACCGCACAGACCAATCCAATCAACAAAGAAGCGAGCAGCGCACGTTGGATAAATCCGTAAGACAAGAGTTCAAGCATGATCGTGGGTATCGTGGACAATAATATAGGGCTTCTGATCACGTTTGGCGACAATGACTTCTTCCCCGTAAACAGGGCTGAGAATCTCTTTTGTGAGGATCTCGCTGGGGCGCCCCTTTGCATGAAGCCGATTGTTTAACACAATGAGGGTTTCAGCAATGGGGCTGATCATATTAATATCGTGGGTCACAAATACAATCGTGAGTTTATATTGTTGGTGAAGCCGACAAATGAGATCGCTCAGTCGCTTTTGAGTTGTAGCATCGATTCCCGTGGTCGGCTCATCCAGCAAAAGGATATCTGGACGCTGGGATAAGGCACGGGCAATTAAGACGCGCTGCTGCTGGCCTCCTGAAAGCTGTCCGAACGGGTGATCTTTTAAAGAAACCATGCCAACAGCCTCCAGTGATTCGAGCACGATTTCACGATCCTGTCTCTTAGGCCGCTTGAGCAGGCCGATCGCGCCGTAACGCCCCATCATGGCCACCTCCCAGATGGTAATGGGATAGTTGGGATCGGTTCTTTCTTTTTGGGGAAGGTAGCCAATCCGCGCACGATGTTCACATCGTAAGGCTTCGCAAGCACAATCAAAAATTTGTAAGGAGCCGGCACTGGGATAAATCAAACCCAGAAGCCCTTTCAATAAAGTCGTTTTTCCAGAGCCGTTGGGGCCAATGACACCCACAAATTCTCCTTCATGGACATCAAGGGTCACCCCTTCTAAAGCGGTATGCCCCTTGTAAGAGAAGGTCGCATTTGAAAAACGAATAATCGGATGAGGGGTCAATTGGGTTTCTCTAAGGCAGCAACAAGCGTTTCAACATTATATCGGATCAAGTCGAGATAGCGATCCGTTCCGCTTATCGCGCCCGAGATCGGGGAAAGCGACACAATATGAACGCCCGTCTCTTCGGCCAAAATCATCGGGATTTTTTGATTGAGCTGCGGTTCAGAGACAATCACTTGAATGTTTTCTTTTTTGATCAATTGAATAAGCGAAGCCATTTTTTTCGCCGAAGGCTCGCTTCCGACTTGCGTTAATATATTCCCTTTGATCACAAAACCAAAGCGCGCTGCAAAATAAGGCCAGGCCGGATGATGGGTGATGATTCTTTTGTCCGTCAATCCCTTCACTTTTTCAAGCAAGTCTGTTTCGAGGGTTTCAAGTTGATGTCGGTATTGAGCGGCGTTTTCTACATAGTCCGATTCGTGCGTCGGATCAATTCGAATCAGACTATTTTTAATATGTTGCACCATTATTCTAACATTGCTCGGGTCTAGCCAGATATGGGGATTCCCTTCAGCATGATGTTCGATATCGTCGGCATGTAAGTCCTTTCCTTGAATCAAGGGGACGTCCTCAGAGCTAATAATGATGAGAAGGTCGGATCGCCCCGCATTTTCAATGAGCGGATTGACCCAGGTTTCGAGCCCGAGACCAATTTTAAAAAGGATTGCGGCATTTTGAATTGAAAACAGATCACTGGGTTTCGGAGTATAAGTGTGTTCACTCTCAAATCCAGAGATCAAAGCGGAGACCTGAACATGCGACCCACCCACGGCTTCTACCAGGTCTTTTAACACCGGAAGTGTTGTGACAACAGGGATGGGTTCTGCTGCACCTGTTCTAAAGGCGAAGGGAATTTGCGAGATGATGACAAGTAAAAAAAGAAGGCCTTTGATTCTCATGACGACACCTGAATTTTGCATCGAGGATAGATACAGGATAAGGGCAATGAAGTTCAAGAAAAATAGCGTCCTGATTGTTAAGTCACTAAAATTAAAGGGCTTTTAAGAAAGCGACGGAAAACTTGACACTCATTTGATGAGGACATCACTCTGTAAAACGCTTAAACCCCACAAAAACATACATAATCAATGAAAACAGTAAATAAGAAAGCGACGGAAAACCTGACACCTGACTAAGCTCAAAAATATAGAGCCCATTTTCCCAATTAAGGTTTAGACTAAAAATGACCTATTTATCAATGTCTTCCAAGTTCTTACCGACGTAATGCATAGATATGGCATACCTATTGCTTATCTAAGATAACAATATTTTGTTATTGAACATTTGGAGGTTTTTCATGTTTAAAATTATGTGTTCGAAAATGACCATCGTGAAAAGAATGATGGCGTTTCTCTTCGTAGTTTCTGTTTTTTTGATCAATACCAGTGTTGCCACGGCTGTATCGCTCGACGTTCAAGGTTATGTACATCCCTATGCGGGGACCGTAATTAATGGTGGCACGACGTCGATTTTTGGTCAGGTGGACTACCGCTTTGATGTTGTGGGTGGAAGTTCTGGGATGAACTTTCTAAATATAGAATTTGAAGATGATATTTTTCTTTCGGTGGCGGGCCTTTCAGTTCTTACCTCAGGCTGGTCTGGGACTGCAGATGGTCATACGGATCGGCATATCCACTTAAGTGGTTCAACCCTCCCGACGGGTGATCAACTGGAGTTTAGCCTCTTTGATGTCACAGTGGTAACTGCAGCCTTAGAAGATGCAAGCTACTGGGATGAAGGGGGTGTCTGGCATCAGGCATGGGCTGCTTTATATTTAGATCCAACCAACCCCCTGGGTTTTTCGGCAGATGGTGGATCAACTGCACCAGTGCCGGAACCTGCAAGTTTAGTATTAATGGGTTCTGGATTGGCCGGTTTGGGTCTCTGGAGCTGGAGACGACGTAAAAAATCTGTATAACTTTGCACACGCAATTTTTAATCATAAAAAGGCCGCACTGATTTAAATCAATGCGGCCTTTTTATTTAATTGAATCGAACTTAAAAAATGGTCGGGGTAAGAAGATTTGAACCTCCGACTCCCTGCTCCCGAAGCAGGTGCGCTACCAGGCTGCGCCACATCCCGAACAAAATATCGTCACTGAATTACTCAAATAAGAAGATCAAACCTTTTGACAACACATCTCATTTAAAATGGGGATTACCTTTCTAAGTGCCACCGAACGATGACTGTACTTATTTTTTCACGAAGCTCAGTTCAGAAAAAGTGCGCCCCAAAGGCGGATAAAAAAGATCGGGTCATAACCACCCACCCCCCTTTTTTTTCCACAAACAACGCTTTCTCGCGATCGGTGCTTCCTGTTTCCGGCGGAAGTTTCAATTCTGGGGAATCTGCAAGCGTATAAATCTCGAACTCGACCTTTCCATCCAAAATAGCCTTAATCCCTTGGGCTTTGCCCTGATTATGTGTCGCCAACACGAGGATCATTTAACGCAACTCTCCCAGTAGGGATTCTTCTTGTACGACGATAAGTTCCCGGATGCCCTTTCAAGCAACTCATCCAGTTCTTCCTTCTCAAACGTCGCAACTGGCAGATTGTGTTGCTCTTGGTAGGGTCTTTGAACTTCTTGCTTCGTCGGACAGAGACGCCAGCCACCTTCATCAGAGTACGGGCTTTGTAGCAACCACAGGAAGTGCCATTTGCCTCTACTTCTTCCTTGAATTCTTTTTGTGTGTAACCGTCTTTTCTTTTTACTCATTGAAAATGGTTCATCATTCACTCTTGTGAAAGTCTCCATTAATTTTACCACCTAAGATCGAGACCAGTTCCTGAATCAGGGCAATCCGGCTTCCCCAATCGTGATCCCATTGATCAAATTCATTGCCGCCTCAACGCGTGATTTCGCATTGCTTTTTGCTCGTTTTTCTCTACACATTTCCATGTGGCCTCCCTGATTATATTTTGTCCGTTTTTCGGTTTCGCTGATTGCTAAAACCCACAATACTGAGGCGAAGGTCATTTCTCAATTTCAACTAAGTTTAGACATTTTCCAAGTTATTTTTCTGAATTCTTCTTGTCTGAAATCGGGTAATACTTATGTCTCCTTCACCTTACAAGTGATGAACAAATAAAGACTCATCTGGAGTTATCGATGCCTTTCCTGTTTGATATTTTCCTTTTGACAAAGAAATACTTTCTATGTCAAAGGGAAACAACATGAAGATATTTGAAAATTAGTCGCATCTTTTGTTGGATTTACAAAGTAGTTGAAAGACGAAATAAATAGTACATGCCGGCATGATCGTTCAGAGCTTAAGCTCACAGATTTATTGAAATAAAATTGGGGAAAGTTAATGAGCAGGGGCCTTTTGTGTCTTAAAAATCTTGTTTTTCTAAAACATTTCTCAAGGGACTGTGATCTGTTCAGACTTATTTTCTTTACTGATCCTCACCAGTTTGATTTAAAAATTTCCAGCGTTCAAGCCAAAACCACCCCTTATAACTGTTCCAGTATATCCAGTGAGATTGGCCGGTTGTCCTGGGTTAATCATTGTTCTGCCATCTTGGTATCCTGGTTCGACAAGATTAAAAAAATAAACCATCCCGATAAATACCTGAGAAAATATTTGAAAACTTATTTTTCCCATCCGCTTTAGAATCACTTCATTTATATTTTATTAAAGAGTAACTCTTATTGCCCCAAAAGTCCGCGCCATCTAAATTGAGGAGGAAAAATGAACTCATTACTTTCTAAACTTTCTTTTCACCCAATTTTAAATGTAACAATATTATTGTTCCGCGTTTTTTTATTTGGTCTTCTATTCATTTTCTTACTTCCTGGTTCAAGTTTGGCGGCATCTGTCAGCGCATCATTATTTAGCGAGGGGGTTCTAAATGTTGATTTTGGCCCGCCTCCTATTCAGAATGGGTTTTGGAGAATCTCTATTATTCATAAGCCCAGCTCATTCCAAAATAACACCCTCAGGGCGTGTGGCCCTGGAGTTACGGGCTTTGGGCCTTGTGGGGGCGAAATAGACTCAGCTGAACATTTTGAAAAGGATTACACTGCGTCTTTTTTGTCAGGAGCCTTGGTTAGCGATTTTAGGCTTGTCGTCAATATAGAGTCCATGGATGCCAGTGGTTCTCCAACGGGTAATACGGGCACCTTCAACGGACTACTCCAAACCCCTCCTCTTACTTTTAAGGTCGGCGGGGGGAACTTTCAAACCGGATTGGTGAGTACTCAGCTTGAAAACCTATTTACTGTGAATCTGAGCCGCTTAGGGCAGGCCCTGACTATCCCAAGCCCTTCAGGAGGATAGGGTGGAATATTTCTAGCTGGCCCCCGGGAGGATCTTCTGGCTTTCTTTCGGGAACGGTTTTAACAGGAGTCAATGGAGAGGTGGCTTTTAACCATACTTTAGGGGATACGGTAGAGGCATACAAAATTGAGGCTATATGTAGCGCTTGTGACAACAACACAGATCCAGAGACGCCCCCAAACGCTTACTTTTACTGCCACGGCTGTCGGGGCATTACAATTA
>JAJDBX010000076.1 GCA_029261135.1 Nitrospirota bacterium | reverse complement strand
AAAAGCAGGCGTCCATTCACGACCTCCTTCAAGGAGCCAAGAGCATCTTATCAAAAAGGTCAGATCGCATATGGTGAAGTTACAAAAATTACCGGCCAGGGTGAGCAGCTATTTTCAACATCCAAAAATCGCTTATGCGGCGTAATAGCTCTTTTTAATTGCCGGGTTAATAAAAAGGATCGGATGATCATGACGGTTGCTCACTTCATGTTTTTCATTGAGTTTAAAAACAATATCTGCTTGACTGGGTAAAATACTGAGCCCTGGCGCGTGAGTCGTTCAAAAAACTGGACAAATCGTTTTATGTCAGAAGGGGACATGATTTTCCCTTGACCTGTCGTTTTCTCATCGAGTTTTTGTTCTTGCAACAGCCGCCACACCCTATCCCTATCTTCAGAAGATTCTAAGACGTTGACTGGCTGTCGGAGCTTCTGTTCTTCTTCTGGTGGAATGCACAAACATCAGCCTTCCAAAATCACTAAATCGACAGGCGATTTGACGACGGGCCAATTTGCCTCATCCATGCGATCATCATTCGCTTTATCAAATCCTGGCAATGGAATGTTCTGCTTTGATCGGAGGGTTTTCAAGGTATTCAGGGCAAGAGAGATATCATGGGTTCCCGGGACCCCTCTTGTGGCCAATAAAGGGTGGGACTCTTGGCTTAAATACTCACGGTCCAAGCGTGTCAGGTAAAAATCATCCAAAGAAAGATGAGCCACATTTAAATGTGCTTCTTCTTTTAGGAGTCGGGCGAGGAGGGCGGACAAGGTTGATTTTCCGTACCCGGCGCAGCCTGAATCCCCAGTAGAAGCGTTTCGTTCCGTTGAGAACAAAGGTCGGCAATTTCGGATGCCAATGGTTTGAAGCAGCGATTGATCTCAGAAAGGTAGGTATGCGGGAGTTGTTCTTTTAGGGTAAAGGCTTCAAAGGCTTGCTCATTTCATTCCTTGTTCTGTTCATGTTGATTCTGGTGAAACGTAACAAATCCACCATTCGTAATCCAATCTTCGTTTGAAATCTAGTAAACCGAGAGGTGATGAACGGCGCGTTTTGGATCTATATTGTTCATTTCTTATTGGAGTACTGGAAGCCTCAATAGCAATACTTTCTCATTTGGAACACATTGACCATCTTATAGGGCCTTGTTAAGAATTGGAGGGGTGCAAGCGATAAAGTGTGATAAGGATTATTTTGTGGACTGGTGTGTATGAAAACTATTGGCCAAATTATAAATGAAACCTTATTGCCACGGAGATTCTTTTAAAGGAAAGCCATATCGAAATTATGGAAGAATCGAATGATCAAGTCGGCTATGATCTGCAAGCCAGGATTGGTTTTTCGGGAGACCATTATCATGGCACTTTGGGTTTTGCCGCTGAAAAATCGATTCTAGAGGCAGAATATGGGGAAAACAACTAAAAACTCTCTGACGGATGGTTTGGAGAAATTGCTAATTTGTTATTGGGTCGTCTAAAAAATGCCTTGCTCGCCTATGGGCTCGAAATATATTTACAGATACCCAAAGTGGTCCATGGTCATAATATTAGGATCTTAAGCCCTGAAAAGGAAAGCATTCAATTCAGGGATATCTCCCAATTTGGACATGGCCGTATCTGGTTTGATGCCAATTGGGAGCTGAGTCAGGAATTATCAGAGGCTGATATCAATCAAGATGCCGAAGCTAAAGGCAAAGTAATAAAGTTTTAGCTCGGGCCATGATCTAATCTGATGGTCGGGTGGAAGATAAAGGAGAAAGGGAGAGCTGTTATTTCCAGATACTCTCTTTCATCTCGAATTCAATATTTTTCTGATATCAACAATCAAGGGCTATTTTTTCTTCGCAGCCCTTTTTCGGTCATTTTCATTGAGATGTTTTTTTCGAAAACGGATTGTTTTTGGCGTCACCTCCAGTAGCTCGTCATCCGCTAAAAATGAAATCGCCTCTTCCAGAACCATCTGCTTGGGCGGAGTCAAAGTGAGTGCTTCGTCGGCCCCTGAAGAACGCATGTTGCTGAGCTGTTTTTTCTTACAGGCGTTGACGACAAGGTCACTTCCGCGGGAATGGGCCCCGATGACCATGCCCTCGTAAACCTTTTCACCTGCTCCAAGAAACAAGGTGCCTCTTTCTTGAATATTGTGCAGAGAAAAAGTCACAGTCTCTCCCGCGCACAAGGAAATAAGGGCGCCTTTTGTCCGGGCAGGCATTTCACCTTTGTAGGGCAGATAAGATGAAAAATTGTAATTCAACAGGCCCGTTCCCCGTGTCATGGTCAAGAAATCAGAGCGATACCCGATAAGACCGCGTGAGGGGATTTCAAATTCAAGACGGGTATTACCCCCATGAGAATTACCCATATTTTGGAGCTCACCTTTACGTCGACCCAGAGATTCCATCACCGGGCCGATATAGGTATCCTCGACATCAAGGGTGAGGGACTCGATGGGTTCATGTTTTTGTCCATCAATTTCTTTGTAGATCACGGCAGGGCGGGAGATGGCAAATTCATAGCCTTCACGACGCATGGTTTCGATCAAGATGGAAAGATGAAGCTCGCCACGTCCTGAAACCTTAAAGGCATCTGTCGTCCCGGTTTCTTCCACCTTGAGCGCGACATTGGAAAGCAGTTCTTTTTGAAGTCGATCTCTAATTTGACGGCTGGTGACATATTCTCCCTCCAAACCCGCAAAGGGAGAGGTGTTGACCATAAAGTTAATTGAAATAGTCGGTTCACCAATTTCAATTGTGGGCAAGGCAACAGGATTTTCCGAATCTGCGAGGGTCTCGCCGATTTGAGCCGATTCCATTCCTGCAACGCCGATAATTTCGCCGGCGCTGGCTTCTTTAATCTCGATCTTTTTCAAACCTTCATATCCAATCAATCGTGTGACTTTCCCTTTGACGGTATTGCCATCGCGCTGAACCAATGTCACAGGCATGCCTGTTTTTATTTTTCCGTGATTGATGCGTCCCAAGCAAATCTGTCCGACAAAATTATCGTATTCTAAAGATGAAACCAGCATTTGGAAGGGGGCGTCAACGTCTCCCTCGGGGGGGGCGACTTTTGAGAGGATCATGTCGAAAAGCGGGGTTAAATCAGAATCAGGATCGTCTAGATTCAGTTTTGAGATCCCTGTTTTTGCAGAGGTGTAGACAATGGAAAAATCGAGCTGATCGCCTTCTTCGTCCAATTCAAGAAAAAGATCTGTGACCAGATCGGCCACTTCGTGAGCCCTGGCGTCTGGCCGGTCTATTTTATTGATAACAACAATGGGGTTCAGTTTGAGGGCTAAGGCTTTTTGCAGCACAAACTTTGTTTGCGGCATGGGGCCTTCAAAGGCATCTATGAGAAGAAGCACGCCGTCAATCATTTTCAGTGTGCGCTCAACTTCACCTGAAAAATCAGCGTGACCGGGGGTATCGACAATGTTTATTTTGTAATCGCCATAGTGAATCGATGTGTTTTTGGCGAGGATGGTAATGCCGCGTTCCCGTTCAAGATCGTTTGAATCCATGACCCGTTCGACCACATTTTCTCGGGCTTGAATCGCTCCCCCCTGTTGAAGCATCTTATCCACCAGGGTTGTTTTTCCATGATCAACATGCGCGATGATCGCAATATTTCGAATATCTTCCCGTAACTTCTTTTTGATTTCTGTCGCCATAATATGTATTTGTGTAAGACTTACACCCCCAAAGTGGTTATTATTACTGGATTTTTCCAAAAAAAAAATTCAACCGGATTGGGGGTCCAAAAAAACGACACCCAAAACTGGATGAATTCAAGTCATTATACCAGTAGATCTCTACCAAAACAAGCCAAACCCATTACCGTTAGAGTCGACTCTCTGCCCTTCTGTCGTAAATCGATGAGAACCGATAGGAGCAACACAACAGATCATCTTAATGATTGACGAAGTTCTGATTCTGTTTCTGGAAAATCTTATGAGATTCAATGAAGTCATTCAAGGCAAAAACTGAAGATTATCGGAGATTATTTTAAAAATTTGTAAAGCAGAGCGGGATCTCTTAACTGCCCCCATGTTTTTAAAAGGGGGATAAAACCCCGATGAAAATTCAATTCATATTAATGTTCAGCCCTTCGGGAAAGGACGTATTATGATCGACACGCACGTCTTTTAATTGATCTTGGGTCAAACCAAAACTCTCACTCAAGTCTGTATAACGTAAATCTGTGCCGCTAAAATCGACATCGGTCAAATCCGCGCCTTTGAGCCTTGTTCCTCCTAGTATTGCGCCGCTGAGATTGGCTTTTGAAAAATTCACTTTTCTAAAATCAGCAGCGCTCATTTTCACACCACTTAAGTTTGCATGGCTTACATTGGCCCCGATGAAGTCTGCATAAAAAATATTCGCTTCACGTAAATCCGCACCACTTAAATTGGCACCCCGAAAATCGATATTGCTCAGATCTGCTTTTAAAAGGATGGCTTCTTTGAGGACGCCATTTCGGAGTTGCACATCACGAAGATCTGCCCCACTCAAATTTGCAGCGCTCAGATCTGCCCCGATGAGTATGGCATTTTTAAGGATTGCGCCGCGAAGATTCGCATGACTGAGATTGATGCCGCTCAAGTTGACATGAGAAAAATCTATCCCTGAAAGATCTTCTTTAAAATCAATCAGGATTTTTTGAAGGCCTTCACGGGGGGGCGAAGCGATGTTCTCGAATTGAAAGAGGACAGAAAATAAGTACCTGGGAAGAAATAAGTTGGGCTTTCCCGAGGTAAATGTTTCTTTTACAGGTGAGATGATGCCTTGGGCACGCTCAGGGTTTTTGGTTTCAAGTTGGGTGAATATTTCATTTGATTTCTTAAGAAAACGGGTAATTATCGTTTCATATCGATAGGAAGCAAAAGCAACAAGCAGCAAATAAATTAAAAAAGGCCAATAAATCAAGGTGGAGGAAGATCGCTTCAACTCGGCTCCAAGTGTTGTGCTGCCCAGTTAAAATAAAGAAATAGACTAGCTGTTAAGTCCCACAGTCTTCTAGTTTGGATTAAAATAAAAAAGTTTAGGGTGTTGTTGATATTTTTGGAGAATGATGTCATAGGGTGATTTGAATTTCAAGGCTTTCAGTGGACGTTGAAAATTATAGGCAAGTAAG
>JAJDBX010000075.1 GCA_029261135.1 Nitrospirota bacterium | reverse complement strand
ATATTTAAACACACCTTATTTTAAGAGATTAAATCTCTAATTATTTCAATAAGATACAGGCCAGATGTCAATATATTCTTTTAAACTGACCTTATTTTATACGCAGATGAGGGATCCCTAGGGTGTCAAGTTTTCCGTCACTTCTTTCATGAAGGGGCAATGCTAATTTAAGCGCGGGAATTGAGTCCTGATATCATCTAGAATTGACTTTTAAAATTTAGAAACTCTATTTTGAGTTCTTCAAAATCAGATTTAAGTTGTTTCAAATCGGCTTCAAGTTGGCCAATCTTGCTCACATCAAATGCGACTGGACTATTTATTTCAGCTTCTGGTTTTGGGCTAACATTGACTTTATTTTGTGTCGGGTCGGAAAACAAATGTGTGTAGCGCAGTTCCTTGTGACCGGCCTGCCGAGGGAGCTGTTGAATGAGGTTCCATTCAGAAATATTGACCAAAACCTCATGCACTTCTTCCAAATTTTTAAATGCGTAAACTCGTTCTGCCCGGCTACGCAATGCACCAGGCGTTTGCGGCCCTTTTAACATTAAAAAGGCCAAGATAATGCTTTCGCGAGGTAGAAGATTGGCCTTTTTACTTAAATTTTCTCCAAACTTTGTGACCCGACCCAATTTGCTTTCCCAAACCCATTGTTGATCTTTTAATGAATCCAGCGCCTTTTGTACAGTCGTCTCATCGTAGGAAAAAATGGGATCGCGATTGGTCGTTTGATTGCAGGCATTTTTGAGCGCGTTGAGAGATAGCGGATAATAATCGGGGGTCGTCAGTGCTTTTTCCATCAAAGCACCGAGAATCCGAATCTCCTCTTGGCTCAGTTGAATATCAATCATAATCTCTTTCTGCGCATCATGCGCTCTGTGATGAGATAAACCCATTTAAAACAAAAAAATTCTAAGGCTTAAATTCATCTGTTGTATCATATTTTGTGATAAAAATGACAACAAGATTGAACGACTCAAGAGAAGGAATCCGGGAGATGTTAAAGGAGACACCGCCTTCTAACAGCAGGCTGTATCGGATCTTTCCTCATCCGCCGAAACCTGACATTGGGTGACGGCTTCGCCGCTCGTAATAACAAAAGAAGATAGATAGGGCGGTTTTTGTAATTTTTCTGCAGTGTCTGTGCACACTTCGATGGCCTGATTTCGTGGAAAAAGGTGACCTTCTTCATCCATCACTGCCTGCATCGGCCCCAGATAGGTTGCGTACTGGCTTATGTAACGGCATCCCGCTCTTTTTTCGAACTTAAAACCTCGAATCACAATCGAAAAGAATTTGTAACCCTCCACTTCTTTCCAGAGTGTTCTTTTTAAAATAGAGAGACCATAAAAACCGGCCTGTTCCATTTTTGAAAGGTATTCTGCTTCAGTCAATGCACCGGAGACACATTCGCCCCAGAGGCGAGGGTTTGCCCGCATACCTTGTGGCACGGGTTTTTCCGAAATGGTATCAGATACAACAATACGACCAAAATCTTTCAAAATCCGCCAAATTTCTAGAAAAACCTGTTTTTTATCGGGAGAGAGGTTGATCACACAATTGGAGGTCACCAAATCTGCAAATTGGTCGGGTAGCGGGATCTCTTCTAAATACCCTTTTTTGAATTCAACATTGGCATAGCCCAATTTTTTTTCGACCTTATTCTTGGCCAGTCTGGCCTCACGCAGCATTTGATCGGTCATATCGATGCCCACAACCTGGCCTGTTTTCCCGACTTGTTTTGCTGCGATAAAACAGTCAATCCCGCCGCCAGAGCCAAGATCGACCATTGTTTCTCCTTCGGTAATATTTGCTAAGCCCACCGGGCTTCCGCAACCATAGGAAATATCGAGTACCTCTTGAGGGATATGCCCACTATCGGATAAAGTCTGGGCATCCGTACAACACAGTTCCGGCTGAGGTTGATCCGCGGCATCACCATAAAAATCACTCACAAGCCGACGGGAATGATCCAAATCAACTGAGAGGACACAGGCCGATCGAGAGAGCGAGACCTCAAATCCACCCTTGGAAATACTTCCCACTTCAAGGTTGTCTGAAATCGCACCTTCTCCCATTGCAGAAAAAAGCATGGGGCGGTCATAACCCGAAGCCGTTTTTTGTTGGGCTTTATTTTGCGCAAAGTCGAGGAGAATATCCAAAATCCATTTTTCGTGAAATTCAGAGTATGGATCTTCTCCCATCATTTGGCCACTTGCGTGATAGCTCTGTTCAATATCGCCGCCCCCGCAAAGATATTTGATGTAACAGTCTTTACATTTTGCTTTTTTCTGTACCGTACCTTTCCGCATTTCTTCTGCGATGGCCGCAGTTCTCCAAATTTGATCAAGCGATTTCGACTCGCAGTTCCCCATGCGAAGTTCTGAAATGCCGGCCAAGGCCGCAGAGGGATAAACATACCCATCAGCGTAAACACAGAGCGACTCGTAGGCCGCATTTGAAAGGTCGACCTTTACTCCAGATGGCCCCATCAGCTTCCCGAGTAGCACATCATAATTATCAAAGGTCATCCCGGCTTGATCAGTCAATTTCTTTGTTGTCTTAAAGATCTCTAGCAATTCTGAGGCGGTTGGGGATTGAAGCCCTTCTGCTTCGACCGCTCGCCCCCGATGATGACTTAAGAGCAAGTGAATATTTTGAATGCCAAGTGAGGAGGCGAGTTTGACCAACTCGGGGAAATAGTCCGCATTGCTCCGGTTGACGACTGTGGCCAGCGTGGGCGAAAATCCGAGATTAATGACTTCTTTGATGCCTCGCACGGTGGCATCAAATGTCCCATTTCCCCGCATCAGATTGTTGATTTCAGCGCTTGGGCCATCAAGGCTGATCTGTAGTTGAAAGGCATTGGGTTTATATGTTGCCAGACGTTTGAGATGATCGCCTCTAAAAAGCATGGCATTGCTTAAAATCATCAGTTCTACTTTTTTTTGATGGACAGGAGACAGGATATGGTCGATCACATCAAAAATATCATCTCGCAAAAAGGGCTCTCCACCGGTAATAAAAAAACGGCTGACACCCAGTGCTAAGCCCTGGTCAATCATCCGGAGCCAAAATGCTGTATCGCCACCCGGGATTCCGCTGGGAGAAGAATCTACCAAGCAATGTGCACACTGAAGATTGCAGGCATTGGTCACATGCAACCAAAGATCAGTCAGACCTCCGAGAGACAAGACTTCTGAGCGACCGGGATAAGGTGCTCTCACAATGGGAGAGGTGGATATAAAACGGGTAAGCAAGGCATCTTGTAAAAAACTTTGGCAATGAAGCCATCCCATGTGCCAATCTAAATTTTGGGTGCGGCAGTAATCCCGAATAATTTCATTAAAATCGCGCTTGCCATCAATTAAATGCATGATGGCCGCACCGCGTAAATCGGTCGTCAACCAATGCGGTGCTTCAGGATCGATTAAAAGCCTGAGGCCTTCTCGTGAAACTTCTTGATAAACCGGGGCAAAAATACGTGTATTACTTTTTAACACAGCTGCCATCTAATAGACTCCTTCCTTAAAATAGAATATAGACCTTTTCGGCCAACGATACTTAGAGCAGCCTTTATATCATAGTTACTGGCTTTCGACTGTAGGCTGTCATACGTTTTTGATCGCAGAAAACCAAAGCCATCCAGCAAAACAAAATCGGCCAATTATATCAAATCAGCGCGAGACAGGGAACTGTCATTTTATTGCTTTATTATGTGCTTTCAACTACGATGTTCGCCATGGAAGAGAAAAGCAAGTTATGGTACTTGAAGAAAATTAATCTCTTTACCGGCATGTCTTCAGAGGAGATGGGAGAACTTGCGACGAAAACTCGAATGGAATCCGTCAGTAAAAAAACCCCCATTTTCTTCCCTGGCGATCCGAGCCAACAAGTTTATCTTTTAAAAGAGGGACGGGTTAAAATTTCACGACTTTCAGAAGAAGGACGCGAAGTGACCATCGCACTTTTAGAACCCGGGGAAATTTTCGGGGAACTGGAGGTACTCGGCGATGCACCCCGTGATACCTTGGCAGAGGCCTTGGATGACAGTAAGGTTTGTGTGGTCAGAAAAGATCTCTTCCTCCACATGCTGAGTCAGAAACCGGAGCTTTCTTTTCGACTGACGAAGCTGATTGGATTTAGAATGCGTAAAATTGAAAGCCGTGTTGAAGACCTGGTTTTTAAAGATGTCCCTGCGCGCCTCGCCCATCTTTTGCTCGATTTGGCAAAAAAATATGGAAAAGAAACCCCGGAGGGGATCAGTTTGAAAATTAAAATTACACATCAAGAAATCGCAAATTTAATTGGATCCATTCGCGAGACTGTCAGCGCAATTCTCGGGGACTTTAAGAGAGAAGGATGGATTGCCTTTGAAGGGCGCCAAATCAAACTCCTGAAACCAGACAAACTGAAGCAACGACTCGAGTCTACGCTCGTCTAATTTCTTCTCTAAACAGAATATCAATTTAAAACTGTTTGTAGTCAGGCCCACAGTTTTTTGCCTCGATAAAGCCTATCCTCGCAATATGCTTACGCTAGAAGTCTTCCTATCCTGTGATTGCCTTTCTGCCCCCGCAGCAAGGTCTATCGCTAAAAAAGCCGTAAAAAAAGTGAAGCAGTTTCAACTCATTTTTCGGGACGAAGCCATCGACCAAGCTCGAGCAAAATCAATAGGACTCTTTATCTTTCCAGCGTTTGTGGTAGACACAGATATTTTGACCATTGGGACTCCCTCATTGGAACAGCTTGTATTTCTGTTGAGAGAGAAAGTCCTTGCCTCTAAAAAATATGTTCAAAACCAACAAAAAGGAGAAAAAAAATGAAAATATTAATTGTTGCAATTACGTTTATTGGAGCATCATTACTCAGCCAAGGCATTGGACTTGCGAGCGGCTCCCATAAAGCCTCAGACAAAGCCTTACACGCCATTGGCGTTAAAGTCGGGAGTACCTTTAACTTCGAACCCTTTGATCCCCCGCTCAAAAATCACCTGTGGATGAAGACAGATTCAGATAAGATGGCATTCTTCCATTTTGCCAAAGCGGCTTCCGAAGGAGACAACAAACTCCTTTTTATGGGAGACGCCATTAAAGGGCGGTTCTGTGCAGAAGACCAACCTGAGGGCGGTAAAACAGGATATGTCCATTTTCACAGCTCTGAAAAAGCAGAAGGACATAAACACGGGCATGGCGGAGAAAAGGGACAGCAGGGTTACTGGTTACGCCATATCGCCTTAGGGGAATTTGAAATGATGAAAATTAATTTCACACCGGGTGTAGCGCATAACTTTAAGGCAACACCGGCGCCTTCCTGCAAATAATTTTCAGGGGGCTCTCCTATTTTTGCTTTATCTAGGCTAGCCCCCTGATGGTTTTTTCTCGGGTGAAAACGTCTAAAATGGAAATACAGACGTTTTATTTTACCCGAACAATTTCAACTGTTTCCAAAACGACAGGGGTATTGGGGCTATCCCTTCTATCACGCGGGACGCGGGCAATTTTCCGGACAATATCCTGACCTTCATAAACCTGGCCAAAGATGGTGTGCCGGTTATTGAGGTGATCTGTCGCACCTTCTGTAATAAAAAACTGGCTGCCGTTCGTGTTCGGCCCTGAGTTGGCCATGGCCAGACGCCCCGGACGATCAAACTTGAGTCCTGAATCAAATTCGTCTTCAAACTGATATCCTGGACCGCCCATACCTGATCCCATCGGGTCGCCGCCCTGAATCATAAAGTTTGGAATCACACGATGAAAGATGAGTCCGTTATAAAGGGGCTTTTTCATTTTGGCCCTTGAATCGGGGTCGGTCCATTCCTTTGTTCCCTCTGCGAGCCCGACAAAGTTCGCAACCGTTTTAGGCGATTCTTTTTCAAAAAGTTGTATCGTGATTTTGCCCTGTGTCGTATTAAAGATGGCATAAAGGCCCGGCTCCAGTTTTTTTTCTTCAGCAGAGGCATCCGGGATTAGCGTCATCATGATAACAGTCACGGCAAGAAATAAATTAAAATAGGTCATGGTTCTTTCTCCTTCAAATAGAACAGCAATGGTCTTACACAAATTTTCGAGGATAGTACTATAAGGACGGGGGGATGGCAAGGCCAAGATGCTTCCCAATCCCGCAATAGCGGGACTTAAAATCGCCGATTCCCCTGACGATTCATCCAAAAATCAATACCAATTCTGGGATGTCTTAAAATATTGGCTGAAAAACACGACTGATTATTTGTTATCGTTTGATTGAAATCTCTCCTGATCTTCTCTAAAATGGGCGCACTGTGAAGCGAAGTTTTTTCATTACATTTGAAGGCGGTGAAGGGAGTGGCAAGAGTACGCAACTCGCCTTGCTTTCGGACTATCTCAAGGCTTTAGGTTTTTCAGTTGTCTGTACGCGAGAGCCGGGAGGAACGCAACTCGGAGAGGTCATCCGGAAGCTGATTCTTAATGCCCCTGAGGCAGATCCTGAAATCGCCCCCAAGACGGAATTATTTTTATACCTTGCGAGCCGCGCACAACACATTTCAGAAGTCATTCAACCGGCCCTCAATGACGGGAAAATTATCCTTTGTGATCGATTTACCGATGCGACCCTCGCTTATCAGGGGGCAGGACGCGGACTGCCCAAAACTGAGCTTGTGCAGATGACTCAGATCGCTTCATCCAATCTTGAACCCGACCTGACCTTCTTCCTCGATATTAAACCGGAAGCGGGCTTGGCGCGTTTGGGCGGACGTGAAGAAATCAACAGGATGGATCAGGAAGCGCTTCAGTTTCATGAAAGTGTATACCAGGGCTACAAGGGCATCATCGCAGAAAATCCAACACGGATTAATGTCATCGACGCCACTGATTCTATTGAGACGATCGCTTTAATCATACGGGAAAAAATCGATGCCCTCCTTTCATGACATTGTTGGTCAGCGCCGAAGTATCCATATACTACAATCTTTTCTCAAAAAGAAGACCTACCCACAATCACTTCTTTTTGAAGGGGAGTCCGGGCTTGGGAAACGGCTCGCAGCTGAAGTCTTTTCACAAAAAATTCTTTGTCATTCCGATGCAGCGGATACGATGGAGGCTTGCGGCACTTGTCTTTCTTGTCAGAAGATGCGCAATCAAAACCACCCCGATTTTTCAGTGATTTCACCCGATGGCAATGCGATCAAGATTGATCAAATTCGGGAAATGCAGGAGAAGATGATTTACAAACCAATCGATGGGCAAAGGAAAATTGTCATTATTGACCCCGCCGATAAAATGAATAAAGCCGCGGCGAATGGATTGCTGAAAACCCTTGAAGAACCCCCGTCTTACGCCATGATCATTCTGGTTAGTGCCAAAGCCCTTTCTTTACTCCCCACGCTTCGTTCTCGTTGTCAGAAGATTTCATTCCATCCTCACTCTTTTTCTCAAATCGTTCACATCCTGAAGAGAGAAAAGGGATGGACGAATTCAGACGCCCAGCTTGTCACCGCAACGACACATGGTCGTCTTCAAGAATCTCGTGGATTTGATATTGAGTCCGCAAGGGAAATGGATGATAAATACCACAAGCTCGTGGCCCCAAATGACCTCTTTGAGACCGTAGGAATTTTTTCTGGAAACAACCCAGATCTTGAAGCAGCCCTATCTTATCTGATGACTTGGATTCGTGATGCCTTGGTACTCAAGTCGTCTGAATATAAAAAACAGTCTGATCCTGCGATGCTCCGATATGCCTGGCGAGTTGAGGAATTAAAATCGTGGACAGCCCAGCGAAGTGGATCAGAAATCCATGATCTCTTCTCTGATCTTCAGACCATTTATCACGCCCGGACTCGAAATGTGAACCGCCAACTTTCCCTTGAAACATTTCTAATTCGCTTTAGAAAATACAAACCGATTCACACTCAAAAATAAGCCCGGTATTTAAATGCCGGGCTTAACAAAAATATGGCCAATCTGCGTGGACAGCTTCCCCTTTGTCGGTTAGACTCAATAGAGAGACAGTGAACGCACACACTTCAAATCGGGTAGGCCATCGGGAGTTTAAAATGGAATTCAATATTTTTGAAATGTCGTCTCTAGTGGCATTTTTTGCTTTTTTCTTAACATTCACGATTAAGACAAAAAAAACCCCCACTGAGAAAACAATCAAGATCGACAAACGTCTTTTGTAAAAAATTCTAGACAACAATAGGAAAAAGTAAGGCCCTCCGCGTGATAAGGAGAACTGAATGACGGTCAAATTTAGATGAGTTTAGAGACGAACTTATTCTTAAATAGATTAAAGACGTCTTTCTTTCCCAAGTTCACTTTCGTATAATGGCTTAAGGCCATGTTATGATCATCTCGCAAATTCCCAATCTAGTTCACATTGCAAGTTCACTTGCGCCCATCTTTGTTTTTATTTTGTTTTTTCTGATTATTTCTTTTTTAAAGAAAAAATAAAAGTTCAGCGCCCTTTTTTCTCGACCTGAGTCAAGACCGCTTCAAAAACTTCCAAACCTTCTTCGACTTCTTTTTGCGTCACGGTAAGCGGCGGCATAAATCGAACGGAATTTTCTCCGCAACCGAGAAGCAATACGCCTTTTTCAAAACAGTTTTGAATGATCTGATCTCGCTCTTTAATGGCCTTTTCTTTGGTCTCTCGATCTTTGACAAGCTCGACGCCCACCATTAAACCCATGCCGCGAACATCCCCAATCAAACGATGGGTTTTTTGCATTTCACCCAGGCGTTTAAAAAATAAATTCCCCATCTTTTCTGCGTTTTGAATCAGCCCTCCCTGTAAGAGCTCAATTGTCGCGAGCGCCGCTTCGCAGGCAATCGGATTGCCCCCAAAGGTATTCGCATGCGAACCCGACTCCCAGGAATCCATAATATTATTTTTAGCCACGATGGCCCCCAGAGGAAGACCCGAGGCAATCCCTTTGGCGAGTGTCATCACATCGGGAACCGCATTCACATGCTCAGAGGCAAACATCTTTCCGGTCCGTCCCATACCACTTTGTACTTCATCAATAACCAATAAAATACCATAGGATTTGGCCAATTGGGTCAGGCGTTTTAAAAAATCTTTTGGTGGGACAATGTAGCCCCCCTCGCCTTGAATGGCTTCAACAAAAATGGCCGCCACTTCCTCTCCCGGCAGATAATTTTTAAAGGCCTGATTTTCAATCCAGTCTAAAGTAAAATCAACACATTGTTCTGCCGACACGCCTTCGGGAGGACGGTAAGGATTGGGGTAAGGGGCGTGCACAACACCTGGGATCAAGGGGGCAAACCCCTTTTTTTGAAGCGCTTTACTCGCCGTGAGGGAAAGCGCTCCCATCGTCCTGCCGTGAAATGCCCCGGAAAAGGCTAAATAGTATGGACGACCTGTTGCATAACGGGTGAGTTTCATGGCCGCTTCGACCGATTCTGTCCCGGAGTTTGTAAAAAAAACCTTTTTTTTCATGCCTCCCGGAGCAAGGCTTGAAAGCACCTCAGCCAGGGCCACCTCTGAGGAATAATAAAAATCGGTGCCTGACATGTGGATGAGTTTTTTGGCTTGGTCACAAATGGCCTTTACAACTTTAGGATGACAATGGCCTGTCGATGTCACCGCAATCCCGGAAGTAAAATCAAGATAATCGAAGCCATCCACATCGGTAATCCGGCATCCTTTCGCAGAGGCGACGACCAATGGATAAGCGCGCGTAACAGATTTTGAGATCACGAGATGATCCCGCTTGATCCAAGCTTTGGCCTTAGGCCCTGGAGGTTTTCCCGATTTTTTTGATTTCATATCATCCTCCCCCTCTTTTCAAAAGAAGGTAAAAAGTTTGTCATAAAAGTGTCGTTCGTTCTTTTCGCTGCTTTCTTCGGGCGACAAGCCCAAAGAGTTCTGTGATAATACGCAATGCGGCAAAACTGGTGATATCCGAAATATCCAAGGGAGGGGCGACCTCCACTAAATCGGATCCGATCACCGGTAATGCATCCAGTGCCCGGATCAATGTAATAACATCCCGTGTACACAAACCACCGGCATCCGGGATCCCCGTTCCAGGGGCAAAAGCAGGATCAAGCACATCGATATCAATTGAAAGATACACATTAGAAAGACCGGAAAATGCGGTGATCATTTCATCTGCAATGACCTGAATACCGCGTTCTGAGACTTCATAGGCCGGAAACATCTTCATTTGATTTTCTTTAATATAACGAAGCCCGGCGGGCTCCAAACAGCGCGTCCCGACTAATATTGTATTTTCAGGAGAAAAGTGTTCTGTTTCCATCGCCCGCCGAAGCGGGCATGCATTGGAATAAGGGGAACCCTGAAATTGATCGGAAAGATCCGCATGCGCATCAATAAAAATCATACCGATTTCTTCTGTGGCACGCTGGCTGAAGGCACGATGCACCGGAATCACAACAGAGTGATCTCCTCCCAGGGTCAGGGGAAAAGACCCTGCCAATTGTTGAGTGATTTGGGTTTCAATTCTGGGGTGGGCCGAAACAAAATCATCGCCAAAAACGAAGTCGCCTTCATCACGAATAGAGAGTCCGCTTAACACTTCTCCCGTCTCAAGAACAGCAGGAATTTCAGAAGAAAGACTGCGAATGCGATCAGGCCCTTCAGCAGCCCCTGGGCGAAAACAGGCCGCGCCATCGTAAGGGAGCCCTAAGATTGAAATATCAGGCGTATCAGTATCAGGCTGGTTCAGACCCGCCCAGATCTCTGTTTTCTCAACAAGGGTCGTGGTCTTTTCTTTCTGTTTTACTGGCTGCATTCTTCGCTCCCCGTCTTTTTCATTATACCACCTAAAATTAAAGAGAAAGAAAGCGACTTACAATAAAAAAAATCCCGATTGGTGAGGAAAATATTTGAAAGAAGGGATGATTGCTAAAGAATCCCGATGCCTCGTTTGCCATATGAGAAGGCATCGACCGCCGCAAAAACAAACAAGATGTCGTTAAAAATGACGGATTTTGAGGAATATCCTGAGGTCATATACGCAAAAACTCCGGTGAGGACGAAGACAAAACCTCTGGTGTATTGCCGGACATACAATTGCCCGAGTCCCGCGAAAACCAGTGAAAAAATGCCGGCAATCAGTCCGCCCTTAATGCCTTTCAGATCAGGCAAGCCCAGAAAGAAAATTAAAATCGCAATAACAATAAGCCATTTCCAGACGACGGGCAGAAACTCCGGCAGTCTCAAAATAAAGAGGGAAAACATAACCGTGATTACCACCCGCCCAATGGATTGTTTTCGAAATTGTTCAAACACGTTTTCCTGCCTTTAATCGTTTTTCTGCCAACAAATCTGCCGCTCTTCCAGTTGAGATTGACTCGGTTTTTGACAATGCAAAAATAGTTTTCATGCGATCATAAATTTTTGAAATTTTTTGATATGCGCGTTCCTGATCATAACCTTCAAGTGCTTCGGCTATATTGATCAGGCCCCCGGCATTGAGCACATAGTCGGGTGCATATAGAATATTTCGCTCATCAAGTACTGATGCGATTTCAAGATCTTTTAGTTGGTTATTTGCCGAACCGGCAATGATGCGGCACGAGAGACTCTCAATGCTACGTTCGTTGATAATGCCTCCTAAGGCGCAGGGGGCAAAAATATCACAGTCCACACGGTAAACTTCATGACCATGAATAGGGTCTGCACCGTAATCACGAATTGCATTCGCCACAAGCTCCGGATCTATATCAGACACGTAAAGAGATGCACCAGCTTCATGCAGCAGTTTTGCCAAGGCACTCCCCACTTTCCCCATACCCTGAATGGCAACGCGTTTTCCCTCAAAGGAGCTCTTGCCATACACTTCTTCCAGGCAGGCCTTCATCCCACAAAAAACGCCATGCGCCGTGGCAGGAGAAGGGTCGCCACTTCCCCCATCCTTGACTGAAAACCCAGCCACATACGATGTTTTTTCCCGAACCCACTCAATATCCTCAAGTGAAATTCCAACATCTTCGGCAACAATATATCGACCGCCGAGGCTGTCCACATAAGAGGCAAAAGCTTCAAGCAAGTCTTTTGATTTATCCTTCGCTGCATCTCCCCAAATCACACTTTTTCCGCCTCCCAAGGGAAGATCACTCACGGCTGCTTTGTAGGTCATTGCCCTTGATAATCGCAGTACATCTGACAAGGCCGCTTCAAAAGACGCATAAGGCCACATACGGCAACCGCCAAGCGCGGGGCCCAAAGTGGTATCATGAACCGCTATAAGTGCCTTAAGGCCAGAAGACGCATCTGAACACACAAGGAGCTGTTCATGGCCCCCCTCCTGCTTGATCCGTTCGAATAAATCCATCATGATCTTAGAAAATACCCCTTTTTAGAAGGTGGGCCTAATTTCTTAAGGAAAGAGATCTCTCGAAACATGTGCTTCTGAAATCCGCTCAATCCCGGTCATCAAAGCTGCCATCCGCATGCCGACCTGTTTTGATTTTGATTTGATCAAAAGTCGTCCAAATGCATTGACCATCATATCACGCAGGCGCTCTTCCATATCTTGTTTTGACCAAAGGAAATTTTGAACCCCTTGTACCCATTCGAAGTAAGAGACAATCACTTCTCCCGAATTCGACAGCAAGTCTGGAACCACAAAAACACCCCGGTCTTCCAAAATAGAATCCGCTTCCAAGTCTGTTGCCCCATTTGCGGCCTCAACCAGCATGCGACATTGTAAGGCTCCCGCATTATCAATGTTGATTGCCCCGGATAGACCCGATGGGATCAAAATGGTACAGGGTCGCTCAAGTAAAACCTCAGCCGGAGAACTCTCTGCTTCCGGAAAACCCACAACAGTATTTTTTTTTGCTTTGTGCCGGATGAGTGCATCAATATCAAGACCCTGTTCATTATAAACACCGCCTGTGGAATCCGCCGCACCGACGATGATCATACTATATTTTATCAATTTTTCGGCGAGATATCGCCCAATATTTCCAAATCCATAAATAATGACACGGCTCCGGGACACGGGGATTTCTAAATAATTCATCGCTTCCATAATTGCAAAAAAAAGACCCAAACCCACCGCTTCTCCTCGACCCACTAAGCCACCGATACCCTCCGGTTTTCCGGTCACAACTCCTGGAACTGCAAAGCCGACCTGTTGACTGTAGGCATCCATCATCCAAGCCATGATTTGGGAATTTGTCCCAGCATCCGGGGCAAGAATGTCTTTTTCTGGGCCGATGATTGGAAAGAGTTCTGAGGTATATCTTCGCGTGAGGGTTTGCAGCTCTCTGCGAGAAAAATTCTTCGGGTCGCATCGGATCCCTCCGTTTGCGCCTCCGAAGGGAACCCCAATGAGGGCGCACTTCCATGTATTCCATATGGCTAAAGCACTGGTCTCTCCAAGCGTCACATCTGGATGATATCGCACCCCACCTTTAAAGGGACCCAGTGCGCTATCATGTTGAACACGATATCCGCGAAAATGTCGCACACGCCCATCATCACATCGAACCGGCACATTGACAATAAGCGAGCGTTCAGGAATTTTAAACCAATCTGAAAGATCTGTGTCAATCCCTAACTTCTCCGCTGCCCTTTCAAATTGGGCAATGGCCAAAGCATATTGGGGTTGATTAAACTCTCCTGAGAAATCGGCCCAGGTTTCTTTTTTAGGGATCGGAATTTTAGAACGGAATCCAGTCATCCAAAGGTCTCAACGCCAAATATCAATTGTATTATTATAACCGATAAATCGATATTTGATGAAGCACCCCAAATCCCTCAATGGCGGTTGCGCCCCAGATCAATCGCTATCCTTGGAAGAACGACCCTGTTCTGCTTCGAGCTGAATTGCGGCATGTCCAATTTTAAATTGCTCACAAAGCAGGGTGTTAATTTTTCTCAAAAGCGGAGCGGTTTCTTTGAGGGGCATATTCTGAATCGCAACGTGTGCAGACAAGGCATACATCCCGGAGGTCAGTGTCCAAACGTGGACGTCATGCATGTCATGCACTTCTTCAATCACCTTCACTGCATCAATCACACGACTGGGATCAATCTCTTTCGGGGTGGCTTCCAACAAGATATCAATCGCATTTCGAATCAGCTGGAGAGCCCACCACAGAATGAGGACAGAGATTAACACACTTAAAAGCGGATCGACCCACAACCAATGTGTATAGGCCATCAGTCCTGCCCCGATGACCACACCGACCGAGGCAATGGTGTCTCCGGCAAGATGGAGGATGGCAGATTGTGTGTTGATATCTTTTCGTTCTGAGCCGCTTAAAAAAAAGGCGGTCACTAAATTGGTCACGAGTCCAATGACCGCAATAATCATCATCTCAGTGGTTGCAACAGGTTCCGGGGCATAAAAGCGATGGTAGGCTTCGTAGAGGATCCACAGTGTGACCACAAATAGGACAAAGCCATTCAGTAAGGCGGCTAAAATTTCAAGACGGTAAAACCCAAATGATTTTTCTGAAGTGGCAGGACGACTTGAAAGAATAATGGCCAGAAAGCTAATCACAAGAGCCAAAAGATGCGTGAGCATGTGACCGGCATCAGAAAGCAGCGCAAGGCTGTTTGTGATGAAGCCTCCCACAATTTCGAAAAGCATCACAATGCCTGTGAGTCCTATCGCCCAATAGAATTTTCGACGATCAAGCGGCCCTGTGATCGCCTGGCTGCTTTCTCCGTCATGACAAAGATCCAACTCACAGCTTGGGGCATGCAGATGCAGTGTTTCTCCATTTTCGTGATGAGTATGTACCATTGGACAACCTAATTTAATTCGCCCAGAGCGACTTAAAGCCTTTCCATGAGAAGTAGATGATCCCCAATAAAAGCAAAAAGCTCAGAACCAGAGTCAGGGTTTTCGATGTTTCGTAAAAGGCGACTGCAACATAAAGGAGTACGGCCAATAAAAATTGCCCGATGAGTAAATCACGAAAACCTTTTTCCCCACCTTTTTTTTTTAATCGTTTTGCCATTCGGTCATCCCTTTCTTAAAAAATCTCTGAAAAAGTGTGTGTCACCTCTCGGGAAAAATACTGACCGAAAAATTCAACCCTGACTGAATCAGAGATTCCTTACCAATTATAAATGAGGTATGGGAAAAATGCTCAAGACAGAGCGGATATTGTTTTAAAGTCCTCTTTCCTGTATTTCTTAGCGATAGATTTATTGTAAAGGATTTCAAAATTTGAACACCCATCCACGATTTTTCGCGCGCTTGAGGTTACTTTGTTTCTCATGATATCGTAACCAACTTCTTCTGATAACACGGCTTCTGTAAAGGCCTGTTTAATCAATTTTAGGATCTCATTTCGGTTCTCTCCCCCTCGATACTGCGATCTTTTTCTAAGACGTCTTGAACAAGATCTGAAAGGTGTATGTTTTTCTCTTCACTGAGTATCGCTATCGAGTTTTTTGAAAGAATAATCTCTCTCTTTTACCCCTTGTTTCTTGATCATCACGACCATAGCACGAGAATCAATGGATTCGTCCTGCATCTCTCGTTCATATTTTTTCATGACCTGATTCACTTCTCGGTCTAAACGATCTTCGCCTTTTAACTCTTTTGTGATCACTGCAGAAATCGTTGCCGTAACCCTCTCTATTTTTTGCAGGGTTCCAATCAAATTGGCACCGGACAGATGTGCGGAGACACGGGAGGCAAGTGCTTCGATGCGTGCTTTAGAAAGCTTCATACCCGCCAGAATAACAAAGGGTTCCTGAGGTGTCAATCAAGAGGGAAATGACCATTTTCAGTCTAAAACATTAAGATAAATCCAGAAATGAGAGGCACTTTATGGGGGAGGTTAAACCTCTGGAATATCATAAACAATGATTTCAGCATCAATATAATGGGGAAAAATCCGACCGACTCTTTCCCCTGAGATACGATAGTTCCCTTGAACCAGAATATCATCTCCTGATTTTATTTTGGGGAAGTCAGTGCTGATCACCTCTACAAGCAAAATCTCAGTCTTATTGTTAGGGCGGTTTTCCTCAAGAATGATTTTTAGATAAGGACTCCCCAAGCGTCCTCGCTGCATAAAAATTGATTGGACACGACCGCTGACAATAATCCGGTGTCCATCAAAGCGTGTTTCATCTTCGGCCAAGGCCTTGATGGAAACAGGAGTTGGCAATTCTTTGGCGAAAAGAGGAGAAGGCAACTTGAAGAAAAAAACTAAAACAAACACAAATAACAACAAGCTGGGGAAGAAGTTTTGAAAGCAGGTAAGGGGGTCTCCTTTAAATTTCAAAGGATTTTTGTTATCATTCGCTCGCATTCACACCCATATTTTATAGTGAAGTGAATCTATTTGAAGAACATACAACAATTTATTTTAGAGTACAATACTGAAAGTTAAGGAGAAACGCGTGAATAAAGGAACAAAAATTATCGGGATCATTGTCACACTTGTAAGCATTTCGCTCATCAATTTCATCCCGAACCCCAGTTTTGCAGAAACCCCGGAAGAAAAAGGACAGCGACATTTTAAAGAGGATGAAGGCCCCTTTGTCCCGATGCCTCGTGAAGAGATCAAAATCGAATTATTTTTAATGAAAGAACGGAAAAAAGATGACAAGTTTCTCAAGGGGTTCTTTGCGGAGCAAAAAATCAAACGCGTGATGATTCAATATTTCCGCGCAGGCAACCCCCCTAAAAATATTGTGCTCGGAAAACGCATCCCAGCGGATGTCGGCCGTATGATGATTGAGCTCGCCATTCATTACAATAACGGCGTGACCCACTTGGTCCCCGAGTTCCGTTTTTACGATCACTATGCGGCATTTGGGAATTCTTCGTTTGATATCCAGGCGCAAATCCCCATTACGCCTGAAGACCTGGACAAACTTAGAGACGAGTCCCTTTCCGACGAAGAATTCCATGTCCTTTTTCGATCACTCACTGGCGAAGACCAAGGAGTCATTAGCTACATAGACTAACTGGGGAGCTTGTTGAGCCAATCCAAAATTTCGAGAATCTCTTCCTCTTTTAAAGTGTCAGCAAATGGCGGCATGCTTCCCTTCCCGTTCATGACGATACCGGAAAATTGCTCCGCTGTGAGGTTTTTTACCGCTTTCGCCACGTTGGGGGCCTTCATCCCGCCGCCTCCGAGATCCCCGTGGCAATTGGCACAGTTCACTTTGGCATTCTGCTGTCCTTGGAATATTTTTGACCCCATGTGATCTGGAAAGGGGTTTACCTTTTTCTCACATGCCGTAAAGATGAATAAAACGAGAATCAGCATCGTTGTTTTCATGGTTAAATTAGGGTTTTTGTATTTCAATGGTTTTTCCTCTCTATTTTTTGAATAACATAGAATAAGCACTTCTTTATGGGGCGACCCCAATGAGTGAGATTTTTTCGAGCCAATCGATGATTTGTCGAATTTCCTTTTCTTTCAATATTCTTTCATAGGCGGGCATGCCTCCAAAACGCCCGAAGACCACCGCCGCATAAAACCGGTTGTAAGGAATGGTTTTGCCTAATTTCACCAAGGCCGGGGCCTGGGCGCTGCCTTCCCCCACCCATCCGTGGCAACCATGACACTTGATATCTAAGCGCATCTTTCCCTGATAAATTTGTCCACCAAGATGATCAGGCAAAGGGCTCTTTTTTTGTTTGCAGCCTACAATGGTGAAAATTACAAGTGAACATAAAAGTGCTTTAATCAGTAAATGGGATTTTCCAAACCACATTGATGCTATTCTACCTTTCTGGGTCGAGATGGTAAAGTGTTGATTATTAACCGCTCCACTGGATCGAATGACAAGCAAAAAAGAGAACATCGCTAGACTCTCAAATAAATGACTTGCAGCCTGTGAAAAAAAAATGCACCATCATCAAGATATGCTAAACATTGTTGTCGCAAGCATCCATGAAGCCAGGCCCTTAATTGATCATTACGCCATGGCCAAGTTACAAGGGGCGCACCCCTTTATCATTTATACCCGTGCGCAATTGACTCTTATTATTTCTGGACTCGGAAAAATCAACGCTGCCGCAGCTACAGGCTACTTACAAGCGCTTTCCTTGGATAAAGGCATGATGGCCTGGCTCAATCTGGGGATCGCTGGACATCGTACCTTAGAGATCGGCCAAGGTTTTATGGCACATCGTGTGCGTGATGATGCGACTGGGAAAAGCTATTACTCCCCACATATCTACCCTTTCCCCTTTCCTTCGAGTGATTTAACCACCGTGGACCAAGTGGAGCATCGCTATGAAAATGACGGAGGATACGATATGGAAGCGAGCGCATATTATAAAATCGCCCTTCGCAGCAGCACACTTGAATTGATCCATTGCTACAAGATTATTTCAGACAATCGGCAACATCCTGTAAAAAAAATGACAAAAGAAACCATTATCGCTCTTATCAATAACCGCCTCAATGAAATAGCCAACATCCTAAAGATACTCGTCAGTGAAGTCGAAGAGTTCCGAAAACTTGATCGCTCAAACCAGGAATATCATGAAATTACGCAACGCTGGCATTTCACCGAAACGCAAAAAAGACAACTCAATACCCTATTACAACGCGGGTCGGTGATTTATGGGAAGTCATTTTCTTCTCAAATAAAATATTCATCCGATCAAACTGCAAAGACCTTTTTAGCCCATTTAAAACAAACGCTCGCTGCGTCCAAATGGATATTATAGGTTGATGGGCTTGATACGACTCGTTCGATCTTTATTTTGAAAAAAAGAGCAGAGGGAAAAAGAGTGAGCTGTAAATTTCTCATATCTACAGTTTCACGCCGAAGGGATCGAAAACTTTTTCCAATCGGGTACTGACTGCGCAGCCATATAGTGGAAGTGCTTCTACAGTTTCATTATTTTTAATTTGTGTGAACAGTTTTTGATCCATCGAACGAAAAACCGATGGCCGCTCAAAATATCCCCCACCGTACTTGAGCTGATCATTGGGTGAAAAAATCAAGAGCAAGGGTGCCGCTTCGATACCATACCGTCCCCCAATGGACGTTTTTGTTTCGGAATCAAAGGCAAATCCTTTATTTTCAAATTTTTCTTTTAAGTCTACACCCTCTCCGGCATATAAAATTCATTCTTCAACCTCCGCTTGGGCACCACCTTCTAGAAGACTCTTCGTCAGAGAATTTGTGCAGCTACAATTTTCGTAGATGACGTGGACAATGAGCCAGCCCGCATTTTGTCGCAAGCGGGGCAAGGCCTTCAGAAATCTTTTGATAATCTTCAGGTAAAGGCATTGAAGCAAAATGATTCACCATTTGAAAACTAATCACGATACTGATCAGAGAGATCCCAAAAATGAGGAACAATTTACCAAGGTGATCTTTATTGAGGAATTTCATTTGGACACCCAACTCTAGATATTATTGTGCGTTTCACTCATGGCCATTTTAATATCATGCTTTAATTGTGTGCTTTGTGAAATGTTACTAAACATACTTGTGAGCTGACCTGATGGATTAATGAAATAAAGAGTTGTCGGATGATTCACTGAGATCTCATCTTTTAGCTTGTCGATTTGATAATCGGATCAAACAGATTGGATGAGCTTCTTCAATTCCGTATGTGTACCCGTCAGTCCAATTAAATCTTGATGTATGGGAGCAAGAAAAGCGGTAATCTTCGAGGGCACGTCTCTTTCGGGATCGATAGAGATAAAGATCGCCTCTGGGATTGGGGCTTCTCCTTCTCCCTTTAGCTCATCCAGTGCTTGTGTGAGTAAGCGAAGGGTGAGCGGACAAAAACGGGACAAGCGGTGTAAACGAAGAGGACAATACGCCATTTTCCTTGAAGATCTTTGAGGCGATAGGCTTGATTATTATGGCTTGTGAGTTGAAAATCTGACAATGGGAGTGGTCTGGGCTCTTTCAAGCAAACTTGTTCTAATGGTGCTAAATTAATGTGAGCTTGTCGGGCTTTAGAATTTGAGTGTACCCATAAATAATCACTGACCGAGATAAGCAATAAGAAATAAAGAAAGACCCGCCCATTTTTTTTCATTGGAAGACCCTTTCAAAAATCTGTTTTCGTTAGCGAGTCTTTTGTCAATTGGTTCTTCGTTTCAGATTTCAAATTCATCATCAAGTCAGGGGGATCAAGGCAAGCAGAGGATGTAGACATGGAAATGGCTTAATTAATGTGCTCATGCAGAACATGGTTCGCGGCAGCCAAAACAATCCTGACATCATTCGCTAATTCTTTGTCTTTCGGACTCTGATCCACCCAATGTGTGAGCAAAATAATGGCATGCTCCAATTCATGGAGCTCATGGTATTGGATGGCCTCCTCCCACACCTCTTTAATATTTTGTGACGTTATCTTTTTTTTCATAATGATTGCGTCCTTGACACAACAACTCCACCTATCTCTATTTATCGGCATTTTATTCCAAAATCTTTAATGAGACAATGGAACCTGGATGAGTTAGTGCGGAAGAATATTTTGGAGCAATTCTTATCTTTTAATATACCCAAAAACCGCCGATGAGGGGGCCTCACCAAGGAGAATTGCCCTTTTTAAAGAATTTTATTGGACGGGAAACATGGATCGGTCATTTAGGCGGGAGCAGTGTTATCCAGACTCAAGCCCAGGTTTATTTCAATTCAGTTCACTAGGGGGCGTTCTCAATTAACTGGGAGAGTGCATTTTTTAGGGATTTTATGTTCTGACAAGGTCAGTTTTTGGACACAATGCCAGCCATTGCAAAGAGAAACTAACGCAGTCAGGGATGAAAATAACAGAAAAGGAACCGTTCACGTTAATTGAGAACGCCCCTAAGCACTATCGACAAAATACAAACTATTTTTAAATGCGAAAAAAGGGACAAGCATCGGTGAAGAGTAGATGTCTCGGTCTATGGGGTTGATTCAATGCTTGGAAGCACTCAGAGAAGAAAAAACTGGCTGGGGCGCCAGGGTTCGAACCTGGGAATGCGAGAGCCAAAATCTCGTGACTTGCCACTTGTCGACGCCCCAGTCAATTTTTTATCAATTTTTATTAATACGGCGATTTCTGCAAGAGCGGAACAGACCACACCTTAATCGAGTGATGCTGTCGTAATGCTCGGATTTCTTCCGCCACATGCTTTGCTTGTTGCTCATCTTTAAAAAGACCAAAGAGTGTGGGACCACTTCCAGACATGAGCACCAACCGAGCTCCTCGTTCCTGAAGCTGCGACTTAATCGCTTTCAATTTCGGAAAGCGATTCAAAGTGACTTTTTCAAGATCGTTAGCCGTATGTCGGAGAATCTCCGCTGTGGAAGGCCACCCTTTATCTGGCTTGATATTAAGCGGTGCGTCTATTTTTGTCAACCCGCTTTGCGCTGAATAATCCCTAAAAACGGAAGCAGTGGAAACGGATATTTCGGGATTGACCAACACAACCCACCCACTGAAAGGGCTGGGCGCGGATTCGACCATTTCTCCCCGTCCCGAAACCCAGGCGGTCGGGCCATCAAAAAAAAAGGGGAGATCACTTCCAAGCGATTCGCTTAACTCTGCCAAACGTTTCTTTGGCCAATGAAGACCCCATAGCTGATTGAGTCCGATCAGCGTCGAGACGGCATCGCTACTGCCACCGGCCAATCCAGCCGCAAGCGGAATTTCTTTTTGAAGGGTCATGAAGACGCCTTTTCGCGGATAACCCGCTGAGACCAAAGCTTTTTGAAGCAATATTGCGGCTTTCATCACCAAATTAGAATGGTCGGCAGGCAGTGAACTCTTTTCAACCTGCAGAGTGATGGCATCCGGTTTTGCCTCAAAGGTGAGTGTGTCATAAAGCCCGACCATCTGCATGAGGGAGGTGAGATTGTGAAAACCATCTTCTCTTTGGTTCAGGACTTTGAGATAAAGGTTAATTTTAGCGGGTGCTTGAAGAGTGAATTTTTGCTGCATCATGAAGATGAATGATAGCACTGGAAGGATCAAAAAGAGAAGGGCCTCAGTCAGAGCTTCTCTGGGAATCTTCAGCGTTGCCATTTTCACGGTGGCGGTTGATGCCATATTTTGCGAGCCGATAACGAAATGAACGGAAATTGAGGTGGAGCCGTTTGGCCGCCTCTTTTTTGACCCAATGCGTTTCTTGCAGCGCTTTGATTAAAAGGTCTTTTTCTATTTTACCGATCAATGCCTCCAGATCGAGCCCGTCTTCTGGGATATCGGTGGGGATCGGCACGTTTTGTGTTACTTTCATGAAGCTTCCGCTGAAATCATCAATATCAAGAACACGGTTCGAGGTGAGTGCGACAGCACGTTCCAGCACATTTTCTAATTCACGGACATTGCCTTTCCATTCATGTCGGCTTAAAAGTCGAATCATATCCGGTGCGATACCTTCAATCTGTTTTCCGAGTGTTTCGTTGTATTTTTGGAGAAAATAGTCTGCAAGAAGCGGGATGTCTTCAGGCCGTTCACGAAGAGGCGGCAGATGGATAGGGATCACGTCGAGTCGATAATAAAGGTCCTCCCTGAATTTTCCTTCAGCGATGAGATCTTCAAGATTCCGATTGGTTGCCGCGATGATCCGAATATCGACCTTGATATCTTTTGTCCCCCCAACTCGGCGTAATTCTCGCTCTTGCAGAACGCGGAGCAGCTTCACTTGAATGGCCAGGGAAGTATCTCCAATCTCGTCAAGCAAGATGCTGCCTTTATCAGCGGTTTCAAAAAGGCCCGCTTTATTCCCGATGGCCCCAGTAAAAGAACCTTTCATGTGACCAAAAAGTTCACTTTCGAGCAGTGTTTCAGGCAAGGCACTACAATTCACGGTCACAAAAGGGTGGTCTTTCCTGTCACTATTATAATGGATCGCACGGGCGATCATTTCTTTCCCTGTCCCCGATTCCCCGGTGATCAGGATGTTGCTTTTGTTATCTGCCACTTTCTCAACCAATGCGAGCACCTTCTGCATTTTTTTGCTGTTCCCGATGATTTGAGTGAAGTGGGACTTTGTTTTTAATTCACGCCGAAGCTGGCGGTTTTCCTGTTTGAGGGTTTTCCGTTCTAATACATTTTTGATAATGAGTTTAACTTCATCAATTTGAAAAGGCTTGGTGAGATAGTCGTAGGCGCCTTCTTTCATGGCTTCAACCGCCGTCCCGGTGGAAGCAAAGGCGGTCATCATGACCGTTGCGGTTTCGGGAGAAACCGTTTTTATTTCTTTCAAAAGCGTAAGACCGTCCATTTTGGGCATTTTGATGTCGGTGATCACAAGATCAGCCCCATCTTTTTCAACCTGGCTTAAAGCTTCCTCACCGTCTTCCGCGGTCCTACAATCATAGCCTTCTTTTTTGAGGACAATGGAAAGAAAATCTCGCATGCTTTTTTCGTTATCAACGATAAGTATTTGGCTCATTTTCTTAACCTATTATTTATCTGTGGAAATGAATTGAGGGCTGATGTTCTCACGAACTCCATTTCCTATTCCATTGTTTTTTATAAGAATTTCATCATTTCCAATAAGAGGATCTATTGTTGGTGGAGCCATCGCCGACGCAATGGGCAGTCGAATCTGAAAGCGTGTGTCTCCAGCTTGGCTTTTCACTAAAATCTTCCCAAAATGTTCTTCAATCACCCGTTGAACGATGGCAAGGCCTAATCCTGAACCCGCGCTTTTTGTCGTAAAAAAGGGTTCAAAGATATTGGGAAGATCTTCTTTTGAAATACCTTTCCCAGTATCTTTAAAGAGAATCTCAATGTAGTCCTCTTTCATGTGTTGCGAAATATGCTGTACCGAAAGTGTAAGGATTCCGCCTGTCTGCATAGCTTGATAGGCATTGTTCCCTAGATTCCAAAAGACTTGTTTCATTTGATCCGGGTCGACAAAGGCTAAAATGGGTTTGTTTGATGCTTCAAGAACGGTTTCGACGCGATGCGTACCTGTGGGATGATTTTGAATAAGTTGTACGGTTTCAGATAAAAGAGATTGAAAGTTCACCCATTCACGTTGCGGCGGGAGCGGTCGGGCAAAACGGAGGAACTGTGTGACGAAGGAACTCAGCCGCTCAGATTCTTTGATGGCAATCTCCATCAATTTGATGTTTTCGCCGCTCAAGTCGAGTTCATTCTGTAAGACTTGAATTGAACCACTGAGGGAAGCGAGTGGATTGCGGATCTCATGGGCCATCCCGGCCGCCATTTCTCCAATCGTGGCGAGTCGTTCTTTTCGTTGAACAGCTTCTTCCAAATTCCTGATCTCTGTCAGATCTTGAAAAGTGCCGATAAACCCCGTATGGATGCCCTGTTCATTACGTAGCGCAGAGATCGTCACACCTAAAAGCCGTGTATGACCCGATTCATAATGAATCTCACCTTCAAAACGCTCCGGGGTTCCTGTTTGGCTCAGAGTATTTAAGCGATCTTCAATATCATGCCATGAAAATTGTTCCCACCATGTTTGGCCCATCACCTCTTCCGCTTGATAGCCGGTAATTTCAGTAGCCGATCGATTAAAAGAAGTGATTTTTCCTTCCAGGTCCGTCGTAATAAGACCACTTGGCATACTATGCACAATATCTTCATGAAAAACTCGCAGATCTAAAAACCCGATTTCTTCTTCACGCAAGCGCTTCGCGAGTCTTCCGCTTAGTGTACCGACGGTAAAAAAGGCGATCATGTAGAGAAAGACCCCATACAAAACTTCTTTATCCCCTAAGGGCGTTCCAGCATCAAAAGGGGGAAATTGTGATCGTTGAAGCAAGGCTAAAAGACCAAAGAGAATCGTCGAGAGTCCGGCCAAAAGCACTCCGCCTCTGTGTTGAAATAAAATCGCAGCTGAAACAATGGTAATAATGAAGAGAAATGGAAACGGACTGCCAAGCCCTCCCGTAACAGAAATAAGCACAGTTTCTAGTATGAGATCCATGCCCAATTGAAAAGCGGTGAATGGGTTCAATGGGACGTTCAACCTCAGGGCAATGGCGTAGAGAATACTTAAAGCATAGGTGGTCCCGATGAGAAAGTAGAATGTGGTGATCGACCATGGATTGTGGGTGGTTTTGAGCTCAAGTAGGAGGGGGAGACCCAAAAAAAGGGTCACCAAGATAACACGAAGTGCCATCATGTATTTGATTCGTTTTAAAAAGAGTGTTTCGGTTTTATGGATTGCAGGTTCCATATTCAGAAGCGAAGTCTCCGCACCCAGACATTGTCATACAAGATGTTCTTTCGATTCTCGAAAAGAAATGACTTCGCCTTCTCCACGGTATTATCCGACAATCGAAGCCATTTCAAAGATAGGGAGATACATTGCGATGACAATGGTGCCAATCGTGATGCCTAAAAAGACCATCATCATCGGCTCAAGCATTGAAGTTAGTGTGGCCACCGCTGAATCTACCTCATCGTCGTAGAAATCAGCAATTTTCCCGAGCATATTGTCTATCGCGCCGGTTGTTTCTCCCACAGCGATCATTTGTACCACCATCGGAGGAAAAACTTTTTCTTTTGACAGAGGATCCGCAATCGTTTTTCCTTCGCTGATGCTTACCCGTGCTCGATTAACGGCTCTTTCAACCACTTTATTCCCTGAAGTTCTTGCGACGATTTCGAGCCCTTCAAGAATGGGGACACCGCTTGTAATGAGTGTTCCCAAGGTTCGGGTGAACTTGGCAATACTTGCTTTTTGGATAAGATCCCCAATGACCGGCATTTTCAATGCGAGATTATCGATATTAAAATTTCCTTTGGGTGTTTTGTAATAACGCTTAATGCTCCAGCTCGCGGCCCAAGCAACACCGATCATGTATAGGATATTCCTCTGGAAAAATTCGCTGATATCGATCACCATTTGTGTGAGCCCTGGAAGTGTTCCGCCAAAATCTGTAAACATATTTGCAAAAATTGGAATAACAAAGACCATTAAAACAATGATGACGGCAACCGCGACGGTCATAATGGTGAGAGGGTAGACCATGGCGGACTTAATCTGTTTTTTGAGTTTCATGGCTTTTTCGATATGCGCAGACAGCCGCGTTAAAATGGTATCTAAGATCCCACCGACCTCACCTGCCGCAACCATGTTAACGTAGAGATCATCAAATACTTTAGGATGTTTTCGAAGAGCATCTGCATAAGTTGATCCGCTTTCAACGTCGTTGCGAACGGTCGTAATTGCTTTGCGCAATGTCGGATGTTCTGATTGGCTGCCTAAAATTTCTAGACATTGAACCAGTGGCAACCCCGCATCAATCATGGTTGCAAATTGACGTGTAAAGATCACGATATCCTTATCGGTTACTTTTTTCTCGCCGAAGGATACATTCCAATTTGCTGCTTTCTTTTTGATGGAAGTGACAAGGATCTGGTCTTTCTGGAGCAGGTTCATTGCCTCGTCTCGGTTTTCTGCGGCGACTTCTCCTTTTTTTATGGCGCCTTGCCGCGTTTTCCCTGTCCATACAAATGTAGCCATTTATGGAGCCTCCTTCTTGAAGCACATCTTATCTACTGGTATTTGATATTGCTAGACCGATTTGGTATTTGTTGTCCTGATCTGGGTCTGCCAACCATGCCTCCCCCCATCGCCCCACCGCCTTTTTGGACAAGAGAAGACAGCTCTTCCGGTTGATCGCAACGCCCCATCGCTTCTTCGAGTGAGATTTGTCCTTTATTGATCAATCCAGAAAGGGATTGGTTCATCGTTTGCATCCCATTTTTCCCCTGTCCAGTCTGCATCGAAGAATAAATTTGATGGACTTTATCTTCCCGGATCAGGTTCCGAATGGCTGATGTCGGGATCATGATTTCTAAGGCCATCGATCTTCCTTGTCCACTCTTATTTGGGATAAGTTGTTGAGAAAGTACCCCTTCAAGTACAAGGGCAAGCTGAGCGCGAATTTGGGGTTGTTGATATGCCGGAAATACATCTACGATCCGGTTAACCGTCTGAGAGGCAGAATTGGTATGTAGTGTTCCGAAGGTGAGATGTCCCGTTTCTGCAAGCGTTAGTGCGGCTTCAATGGTTTCTAGATCTCGCAATTCACCGATTAAAACGATGTCGGGATCTTGTCTCAAAATATATTTGAGCGCAGATTTAAATGATTTGGTATCAGAGGTGACCTCACGCTGATTGACGATACAATTTTTGTGTGGATGAAGGAATTCAATCGGATCTTCCACGGTAATAATATGGCCTTTACGTTCCTGGTTAATTCGGTCAATCATCGAGGCAAGCGTCGTCGATTTTCCACTTCCGGTGGGTCCTGTTACCAAGATGAGTCCACGCGGTTTTTTGACCAGTTCATGGGCAACTGAAGGCAATCCAATTTCGTCAAATGATAATATTTTAAAAGGAATGGTTCGAATAGCACCCGCAACGGCACCACGTTGAACAAAAACATTTCCCCTAAATCGGCTGAGTCCTTTTAAGCCAAACGAAAAATCAAGATCATTTTCTTCTTCAAAACGGTGTTTTTGGGCGTCAGTGAGAACACTATACAATAATTGCTTTGTTTCAGTTGGCGTGAGTGGCTCCCCTTCAAGTGCGACAAGACTGCCATTGACACGAATTTTAGGAGGGGCCCCTGTTGTAATATGAAGATCAGAGGCCCCCTTTTCGATCATTGTCTGAAGTAGTTGATGTAAGTTTGCCATGTATAGCTTTCTCCTAACCGGGTGTTGGCACTTTTAATTAAAATCTGCCATTGTATTATCCAGAACTTCCTCAATCGTGGTGACCCCTTCTAGGACTTTTTCAAGTCCGCTCATGCGAAGGGTTGTCATCCCCTCGGAAATGGCTTGCACCTTGATTTCTTCGGTTGTCCCTCCTTGTAGAACGATATCCCGTATTTTACTCTTTATTGGCATGACTTCATAAAGGGCGACCCGGCCTTTATACCCGGTATCGCTACATTTTCGACATCCCTTTCCTTTATAGACGATCAATTCTTCAAGATTATCTTGACGAAAACCAGCCTCGCGAAGGGCTTCTGGGGCAACGGGATCAGCCTCTTTACATTCAGTGCAAATACGACGTGCCAAACGCTGCGCTAAAATCAAGACAACTGAAGACGCTACTAAGAAGGGTTCGATACCCATATTTAACAGACGGTTGATTGTTCCGGGAGCATCATTTGTGTGGAGAGTCGATAAGACCAAATGCCCCGTCAAGGCCGCTTTCACCCCGATTTCTGCCGTTTCAAAATCTCGAATTTCTCCGACCATGACCACATCAGGATCCTGTCTCAAAAAGGAACGAAGTGCTGCGGAAAAATTAAGCCCGATGTCATCTTTCATCTGAACTTGGTTAATTCCGAGCAGGTTATACTCCACCGGATCTTCTGCCGTCATAATATTGATTGCTTCGGTATTAATAGTGCTTAAAGCAGAGTAAAGCGTCGTCGTTTTTCCACTCCCTGTCGGCCCCGTGACCAATACCATCCCATAGGGAGAATGAACAGCAGCATTAAAGTTGTCTAGGGCTTTCGGTTCAAAACCCAACTTTGTTAAGTCAAAGGTGAGATTTCCTTTGTCTAAAATACGCATCACAACTTTTTCCCCAAAGAGACAGGGGAGGGTAGAAACACGAAAATCAACTTCTTTCTTTTTGCCTAGTTTAAGTTTGATACGTCCATCTTGCGGTAAACGCCGTTCTGCAATATCAAGTTTGGACATAATTTTTAAGCGGGAAACCACCGCATTTTTAATTTTTGTCGGCAAGTTCATAATGGTACGCATGACCCCGTCAATGCGAAGCCGGATTCGAAAAACTGTTTCGAACGGTTCGATATGAATATCACTTGCGCCGACCTTGATGGCATTCACCAAAATCCCATTTACCAATTTTACGATGGGGGCGGCAACATCTTCCACTCCGCCTTCGTCTTTTTCTTCTTCGACGATATCAACATTGTCAAGGGCGTCCCCCACGACAGTGTCAAAATCCTCAACTGAAACCATCGGACCACCATCTTGTTGTTCCCCAAGAAAATCATCGTCGTCCACGTTGTCGTTTAATGTGTAGTCTTTTGCTTCAAGAGAAAAATTGTCTTGCTGTTGAGGTGCAACATCTTGTCCATAAAATTCTCGAATGGTTTTAACGACACTGGATTCGGTTGCGATGACAGGATCAATATTATATCCAGTCATAAATTTAATGTCGTCAATGGCAAAAACATCGCTGGGATCGATCATCGCAATACAGAGGGTTGCGCCTCGACGTTTGATGGGGACGATTCGGTATTTTTTGACCAAGTCGAGCGGAACGAGTTTAATCACATCTGGATCGATTGTTGTTGTGCCCAGATCAACGGCGGGCAGCCCGTACTGGCGGCTTAAAAAATCAAGGAGCTTGACTTCATCGATAAAACCCAGTCGGACAAGAATACTTCCAAGCCGTCCTCCTTTTTTTGTTTGTACGGCCAAGGCTTTTTGGGTCTCTTCTTCGGAGACAAGATCCGCCTTGACAAGCATTGCTCCCAGCCTGTCTGTACTCAAAGATAAGACCCCATACAAAACTGATTGAACAGAAGGACATCTCCCTCCCTTAATGCAGCTCAAGATGGCATTACTTGGCTGGCTGGAGATGAGGTTAAGACAATTCGTCGCTTAAAAAGCTTATCCGATGATCAATAAGCTGTCAACCAGATGGAAGAAGAGGAAGAGCACATTTTAGATGAAGAAAATTCAGGTTGAAATGGTGTTATTTTAACTGTGAAATGGCAACTGAGAGTGCTTGACGCATGGCTTCAATCGGGGGCTTTGTTTCCGTCCAGATTTCAAACGAAAGCGCACCTTGGTGAAGCAACATGCCAAGACCCGAAACGGTTTTTGCCCCGTTTTGCTTTGCTTCAAACAGGAACCTGGTTTCATTAGGATAATAAATCAGGTCTGAAACAAGCCATTCGGGTTTGATCTGGGAGGTGGGAAATGGAAGTGGATCGTCTTTTTTCATCCCTAATGGGGTCGTGTTTATCAGGAGAGTGGGGGGATGGTTTTTGATGGAAGCATTGGGAATGTCATTAAAGCCAACAACCGAAACCTTTGATTGTGGCAGGGTGGTTTTCAGCTGAGCTGCCAGGGCTTCTCCGGCACTTTTTCTTCTGACCCGAAGGATCATCTCTTCGACCCCGGCGGTTAAAAGTGCAATCGCAAGGCCTTTGGCCGCCCCTCCGGAACCGATGAGGATCACGGTCATCCCTGTCGGATCAACCCCTGCTTCCTGGAGCGACCTCAGGTAGCCTTTCCCATCGGTATTAAAACCGATGAGACGGCCTGCATCGTTTTTAATGGTATTGACCGCCCCTATTTTTCTAGCCTCTGGATCAAGTTCATCGAGAAAAGGGATCACTTTTTCTTTATGCGGGATGGTGACGTTGATCCCTTGAATCCTTAAGGCCACAATGGATTCCACTGCTTTTTTGAGTTGATCCGGGTGAACCTCAAATGGAAGGTAGGTATTCGGTAAACCCAGGGCTTCAAATGCCGCGTGCTGCATTTGCGGCGAAAGGGTATGCTGAATGGGGCAACCAAAAATACCAAAAACTTTGCTATATCCAGAGGGTTGAAATGGGGTCATGTGAGCATGCCAAGGCCGCTGTCAATCAAGGTCTCTTCTGTGACAGGGTAAGCAAGATCACTTTCAAAAGGGTTGTTCGAGAGGATGCTCAAGGTTTCTATAAAGCTTTTTGCATCTGAAGGGACAATATATATTGGCATTTCCAAGGCTTCTTCTATATCCTTCGGTGTCGTGCCATCTAAGAAGTCTTTTTTTGTCTCTGCCAACGTGACATCCGGGATGAGTAGAATCTCTGGCATTGAAGTCAAAGACTGAAGGCCTCTCGCTTTCATTGCACGGATAATGTCCCCACCCGTGATCAGCCCGGCGACTGTGATCGAATCCCCAAAAAAATCATTTTCTATAGTCAAAATATCAATTGTGATGTTTTCACATTGAAGCTGATTGACACATTCTTTTAAGTAAGTCGAAAAAGAGCTGCCTGTAATAAGAGTAAATCGCACGGGTTCTGTTGCTTTGAGTGGGGTGGAGAAATCGGTGGTTGAAAATGTATTTAAAAAAAGAGGGACCAAGCCGACCCCGTTCTCTAATTGTTGCAATGCGCCATAAGCTTCAAGAGACGGAAAAGGGACATCTCCGATGACGTACCACTCATCAGCGGCAAAAACAAAGGGATCGCCGAAAGATTTTTTGAACCGTTCCTGCCATGCATCTACAAGGGTAATCAGATGACGGGCGCAGGGGGCATCCACGGTTTTTACAGGAGGCAATCCTTCACGGTGACCCGTCAGGCCCACGGGGACGATGGCCAAGGTTTCAACGCCAGGATAACACCGGCTTAATTCTTCAATGCTTTTTGTGAGATAGTCCCCATCATTTAAATCGGGACACAGCACGATTTGCGTATGTAAGACGATGTTGTGTTCGAGCATTTCGGAAATTTCGTCTAAAATCGGTCGGGCTTTCGGATTATCCAGCAACTCCCGACGAAGTGCCGGATCGGTCGTGTGTACAGAGATGTAGAGCGGACTCATTTTTTGCTCAAAGATACGGGCTTTATCTCTTCTCGATAGGTTGGTGAGCGTGATGTAATTTCCAAATAAAAAAGAAAATCGATAGTCTTCATCACGGATATAGAGTGCTTTTCGTTGACCTTCCGGCATTTGATCTACAAAGCAGAAGAAGCATTTATTCGGACATTGGCGGATTTTCATTTCTGCCGGCTCAATGCCCAGATCCTCATCGAGTCCTTTTTCGATGTCGACTTCCCAGACCTCACCATTTGGTTTTTCGACTTCGAGGAGGAGTTTTTCTTCTCCCACGAGAAATTTATAATCCAGCAGATCCTTAATTACAGTGCCGTTGAGACTCAGCAGGCGATCGCCGACCCGAATTCCAAGTTCATCTGCAATGCTGTTCGTCTGAATAGATTCAATTTTCAAACCGCTTTGAGCCATATCTTATCCCTTATTGTTTTGAAAAAAAAGATGAGCGAATATTTCTTTCAATTATAGTGAGTCCATTTTGTTGAAGTCAACGCACTTGCCTCGAACATGTTTTCGACAAAAAAAGTGAAAAGCGATGGACAAGTCTGCATTTAGAGGCGAAACACTCCTGATTTTATGAGGAAAAAAGCACATCTCCCCCAATAAAGGCAGGCTGAAAGATAAGGATAAGACGCATTTGCCTCAGTTGACATTTTTTTAAGCTGGGTGATAGCATATCTGGGGTATCGCTTATACCTAATCGTTTCTCAGCTCACCCCTGCAAAACCGACAACCCTTTGGTTTAATCCATGAAAAAGCTTATTTTGATTTGTCTTATTTTATTTACCGCTTGCGCGGGTTTTCCGTCTGCATCAAAAACACCTCCGCGATCTGAGAAACCGAAGCACTTACCCGAGCCCTCGTCACCACTAAATAAGAATAAAGCCCTAGGGCGACAATTTATACAAGCCGCCCTAAAAGACTACATTTTTGTAAAAGATTATGAAGTACTCGCTCAGGTCAATCGTGTCGGGCGGTCTATTTTATCAGGAATAGGGGAAGACCCTGAAGATTTTCATTTTTTTGTGATTCGACAGAATCAATTGAATGCTTTTGCGGTTCCAGGGGGTTATATTTTCTTTTTTGACGGCCTGTTAAAAGAATTAAAGACCGTGGATGCCTTAGCCGGTGTCCTGGCGCATGAAGTGGCCCATGTCCAAAATAACCATTTTTTTAAAGACGCCGATAAAATGAATGCAATCAACCTGGCGACCATGGCTTCAATTATCTTGGCCGGACTCACGGGAGAAAACATCGGAGCTACCGGTGTCATTGGATCCGCGTTGAATATTTCCGCACAGCTCAAATTTAGCCGGGCAAATGAAGAAGAAGCGGATATCCATGCCATCGAGTATCTAAAGCAGAGCCCTTATGATCCTTTAGGACTTGCTGACTTTTTTAAAACACTTTCCTTTTATGCGGGGTTTACGCGGGGTGCAGCGCCGCCCTATTTTTCAACCCATCCGGGGTTGAGTGAACGAAAATTCATGGTCGAAACCCTCATGAAAGATTTCCAAAAACAACAACGCCCACTGCCTTCGTCAACTGAGGATTGGCGTCATGATTGGGCACGAAGCATTGCTATTTTAAATGCCGAGAATATGGGAAAGCCCCTTCCGTTGTCTGAATCCGGGACGAAGGAAGCTGAAACCCAGACCAGTCGTCAACTCTATCTCGCAGGTCTTTCTCAATTTCGCGCGGGGGAATTACAAAAGGCGGCAAAAAATTATCAAGAGGCCATCCGCCTTGAACCAGATCAAGCCATCTATTATGCAGATCTTTCCTATATTTGGATGCAGTTACAAAAGGCCAAGCTTGCCAAGTCCACAGCCTATGAGAGCATTCGTCTTTCCAAAAATAGTCCGACCCCCTATCTTGTACTGGGGATGATCGCTCAATCCGAAGAGGATCATCAGACCGCCGTAAACCATTTGAGGGATGCAAAAAATCGAGCGCCTGACTATGGATTTGTCCATCTACAGCTGGCCCGTTCGTATCACGCCCTCTCAATGCCGGGCTTAGAAAAGTTTCACTTGGGCCAGTATCACCGGCTCAATTTCGAACCTATTAAATCGCTCACGCTCTACCAACAGGCGCTGACTTTGCTTCAGGAAGGGAGTCCGCTTGCCTTAAGCGCACAAAGAGAAATCGAAGAGATTACACGGGACGGGATTTAAGAAAGTCCATCTAGGTAGCGCCCATCCTGATAAACAGTAAGGCCATCAATCTCAACCCGCTTTGCCTCAACAAAGACATCGACATGAAAACCCCCTTTATTCGGGAAGGCCGTTTTTTTGTATTGCAGGTGTTTACTGCCTAAGGACAGGTGAATACCGCACATCCGCTCATAAGTACCAATATCCGTGACGCGCTGCTCACGCGTAAACGCGCGGTTGAGACCAAAACCGAGTTCTCGAACCCAAACCACTTCTTCTTTCTCTCGAATATCATTGAGTACGATTTGAAACCTTTCTGGAGCCTCATCGCTATAAACCAAAATCCCTTTCTCAATTTGTACGGTGAAGGGGGTATCTGGTGTATTAACACTAAAGCTGGCATCTCCAAAAGCAAATATCTTAACTTCCCCATTGAGTCGATCCAGGTCAGCCGGTTCGGTAAAGACTTCTCCAATCGGAAACTGACCGCCGATATTCTTCATCCCGGTATAGTCTCCGATATTCAGCTTGGCCCCTAAAAATGAGGAGTCGTAAATAAGCACTCTCCCTTCGCTGGTGATTTTGATCTCATTGGCCTGGTCGATCTGATTTTTGAGTTGAGGACCCAATGTCCGGTAATAGCTCGGATCATAGGCCAGGGCGTGAATATAGGTCTCTAATTCCTCTTCCCGCATCCGTGCGAGATGCGGGTGTTCAATCACTTTTATCTTCCGGTTAAATAATTCAAGCCGGATGCGGAACTTACTCAAACGAAAACTGGTGGATTGAATCAAAACAACCAAATCTCCCGCTTCTAAAGTTTCAAATGCATCCAAAATCGTGTCCGGATCGGAGTGGTCAAAGTGAAATGCATTCGCATCCGGGAGAATCGATTGATAGGCGGAAGTCAAACACTTTGAGAGCTCGGATCGTTCATCGTATATGATCAGTGCCTGCTGCTCCGGTGTGTGACAAAAGACGATATCAACAATATCCTGAAGATGTCGCTCTGCAGTTTTCTGGTGTAAAATAAGATTCATAGGCTTTATTGAAGCGGGTATGAGGGGTTCTATCAGTCTCTGGATGTCGTGTGTTCTTCGCAACTCAGGGTTTTATCTGAGATTTCAAGCGGCCAACTTTTTTTAGGAACAATATCGGCCTGTCCCAATGTTTTGATCGTATCAATCTCAGGCATAAATTCCAGTACGGCACTGAGTTCTTTGATCGAAACCAGGAAGTGATCAATTTTTGATGCCTTGGCGGACCAATGATTTGGGAAAATCCAAGCGATGTATTCTGCTTTGTCTTCCCGATAGATCAATTTCCACCAGAAATCGGGAGTTTTTATCCCATGTGTGGCCATGAAAAAGTCGTTGTCGGTGTTTTTTCCCCAAATCACCCCACCCCAGATTTTTAAAGGGGTAATGTCACGATAACATTCTGTAATAAGCTCCGTTCTACGCCAAGCGCCTTTTGATCCGCTAAAGGCACTGTCCCGTGGCAGGGTATTCGTCAGGTAATGTGTCTCTTTAAGTGCCTGTCGATTCCCGTCCATGTGGTTTCTTGGTACCAATAAGCCGCGAACCCATGTGCCTTCTGCGGGATTCACTGTGGTTGTTTTATATGATCGCCATGTTTCCGGTTGGCAAGATGAAGCCATTCGAGGCGCAAATCGAAACCCTTTATTTTTCAGATCAAAATTGCCTTTGTCTTTTCCAATGGGGTAATAAAATGCGACCGCCCCATGATGTGTTTGGCAGTCCAACCAAAGTGTGAATCCTTGAAATTCCTTTTTAAGAAGATCGGGATTGGCATAGGCAGAAGCAAGCCCTTGACTAAGAATCACAAGCAGGAAGAAAAACAAGCGCATCATACGACTTTCTGTATTGATCTGAATGTTTTATGAAATAAATTGCTGATATTGTGGCCCTGAATGATCAGTCGCAAGTTTTACGGATTGGCTTGACCCATCGAGAAATTTCAAACGCGCAGTCTATGTGACATGCACTGTCTAGTTACTTATTAGAGATTGTAAGCATCAATGGCGATAGAATCAACAATATTTAGTTCAGGGTAAAGGGGAGAAAACATTCAGAATACCTGACAAGCGCGTGGCCCACAGGAAGCCTTTTTATATGGGCGAGTTAATAACTCAATGCGACCCAAGGCTTGATTGGGGTATGTGAGGTATTGTGGCGGTGATCGACGACACCATCGCCCTTAGTGTATTCCTCAAAAAGAACGAGATTACTATCGTCATCGTAAAAATTGTTTTTATGAATATCAATACTGCCGTTCCCATTAGAGTCTTCTTTAAACAAGTTTAAATTGCCCTTGAGGTCATAAGCACTCGTCTGACGCCAATTCACCATTCCGTCTCCACTGCTGTCTTCCTTGAAAAGAATTTATTTTCCGTTTGGATCGTATGTCGATATTTGTCGGAGATTGATCACCTTTTCACCCTTGGTATCTGTCTCAACAAGTGCCTGATTCCCTTCATCATCAAAGGCAAGCGTTCTCCGGCTATCGACATCCCCCTCTCCATTCTCATCACCATCGTCATCCGATTCTTCAACCGAAACGACTTTGATCTCTGCTTGTAAGTATCGAAAAAGGAATGCCCTCACCTTCTAAATAGCTAAACTCGCCATTGACGTTTGTCAGGCAAAAAAGAGAAGCCTCCGATATTACATTCCCGAAACGGGGCTGTTCTCGAATCGACCGGTGAGATTTTTATCGGTACTGGGTGTGCTCGTGTCTGTTTCACGTGTCCTGGTCGTGGTCGATGTATCTCTATTGTCACTCTCTGCGCCCCCCACTGCCGCCACACGCGCTCAGTAAAATAAGGGCAAAAAATGAAAAAACGACAAAAAAAGTTTGTTATTCTTATTGTTCATATTACGAAATTACCTCTAATTCACGGCCTATTTTTAAAACCATGATAAAAAAAGGTCACCCAATTGACAATAAATCAATGTCACCTTGGTGGCCCGGCGATCGGGTAAAGATCCATAGCTTTGCGCCTTCCTATTTCTAGTAGTTTGCCATGACAGGAGGTTTCTTTTTTATTACGAGCAATATTTTGTTTGGGGTATTACAGCATAAACATTGTTTCAGTTTTTTAGACCTTCATTTTTTATAAAATTTCTCCCTATTGCATTCTATTCAATCCATCCTGAGTCCAGTGGTCGCCACCTATTGGAATCGCCAAAAGATAAAAAGGATCTTATATTTGCGGGAATACATGTAAAGTGGGCCATGAGAAAACTCGACCCCGCCAGCGACCCTGCAATCTATCTGTTCGGCATGGAAGGAAACTGCCACCATTTTTCAGTCAAAACCTGTTTCTTTTTCCATCCAGATCTCTAGGAACCGTTCACGTTAATTGAGAACGCCCCCGAGTCGTATTTATGGCTTATTCTGCTTTTCTGACAGACTCGATAAAACGTTTATTAATCGACAGATGTTCAGTCTTTTCATTGCTTCCACTTTCATAAACATCTGTCAAATTAATAAAAATCGTCTCTGGATCATTAATCACATCTGAAAATCGCTTCCGTCTTTCCGGGATAAACAAATCACCGGAATAAACGGCATGCTCAGTGCGAACCTTCAATCGCTCTTTTTTCCCCTCTTCCATGCGAATCACCTCCTATGTTGTCATTCCTATTTTTTGCCGCCGCCTCATTTCGATTTTACACTGCACCATCGACATGGTCTCCCGTTTCGATGCGAACAGCATTTACAACCGAGCTGACATAGATTTTCCCGTCTCCACGTAAGCCAGCGTAGGCTTCTTTTTCGATCGTTGTGATCCCGGGATCAAGTAAGTCGTCCATGCAAACGACTTCTATTGTAACATGTGGCACAAAATCCCTCAGCCTACTCCTGCTTTTTTTGGTGGTAATTTTTCCCGGTTGCGGCCATAACCTTGTGCGTCAATAACACTCATGCCGGTGAGACCTCCAAGCTCGTATAAAGCCAAGTCACGGGCGAAAGTGTGGGGTTTGTTATAGGATTTCACTTCTTTCATGTGCTCTCCTTTTCAATCAGAGCAGGGTTAAAACCCGCCCCTACAAACAGATTTTAACCGCCGACTCCTTTCAGTGAAGTGGCAACGCCGTTTCCGGCTGCACGGCTCGCATTGGTTTCACCGCAAACCACTTGTAAAGCGCAGGCACGACAAGCAAGGTCAAAATCGTTGAAGTCACTAAACCACCAATCACCACAGTCGCGAGTGGCCGCTGGACTTCACTGCCCGTGCCGGATGAAAACAGTAAGGGAATCAATCCTAAAGCGGTCGTAATCGCTGTCATCAAAACAGGTCTCAGTCTTCGGCAGGCCCCTTGAACAGAAGCTTTATCGATGTCGATCCCTTCTTGCAACAACTCGTTCAAATAAGTCACCAATACCATCCCATTTTCCAGGGCGATGCCGAAGAGGGCGATAAAACCGACAGAGGCCGGAACCGACAAATTCTGCCTAGTCAGCCACAATCCCACCACACCGCCGACTAAGGCGAGCGGGATATTCAGGATAATCAGCACCGAATTTTTAAGGGAATTGAAACTCATGAAGAGCAGTAAGAATACAATGCCCAATGTGACGGGGACGACGATGGCGAGGCGTTTGTTGGCCTCTTGCTGTAACTCGAATTGGCCACCCCAGGTCACCAAGTAGCCTGGCGGAAGTTTCACCTTTTCATCAATGTCGGCTTGGGCTTCGGCGACAAAAGAACCCATGTCGCGGCCACGCACGTTGGTTTGCACGGTGATGAAACGCTGATTGTCTTCCCGCGTGATCTGCCGCGGGCCGACAATTTCATCAATGGTCGCGAGATCGGACAGGGGCACCATGATGCCTTCAGGCGAGGGGATTAAGATTTGCCGGATGGCGGAAGCCTTATCCCGGCTTTTCGCTTCATAACGCACAAGGATGTCAAAACGCGGGATGCCTTCAAAAATCTGCCCCGCTTTTTCCCCACCGATCGCCGTTCGGATGACGGTCTGCACGTCGTCAACATTGATGCCATAACGGGCGATGGCTTCACGGTTTACGATGATGCGCAGTTGCGGTGTGCCCGTGACTTGATCTTTTTGCACGTCCGCTGAGCCCGGTACGGCGCGAATAACGGCTTCAATCTCAGCGGCCTTGTCTTTCAAAACCTCCATATCTTCCCCGAAGATTTTGATAGCCAATTCGGCCTTTGTTCCGGTCAAAAGTTCATCAACCGCTGCTGCAATGGGTTGGGTGAAATTAAACCGCACCCCGGGGAAGTTTTCAAAGGCTTCGCTCATCTTGGCATAAAGTTCGTCCGGCGTTTTTGCCGTGGTCCATTCCGCTTGCGGTTTCAAACCCACAAAGGCTTCGGCGTTGTTGACCGGATCGGCGTGGGCGCCGACCTCTCCCCGTCCCACACGTGAGACCACACGAATGACCTCTGGAAATTGTTGTTTTAGCCGACGTTCAAATCGTGTAACCGTCTTGGCCGCTTCATCGAGGGAAATCGAAGGCGCCATGGTCGCACGCACCAGCAAATCCCCTTCGTTCAAACGCGGAACAAATTCCGAGCCCAGCCGTCCAAAAATCGCGACCCCAAAAACCAGCATGAGAATCGCCAGGCCCACAGCCAAAGCCCGGTATTTTACAAAAAGCATCACCAATGGACGATAAGGGGCGAGCAGCATTCTCACCACAAAACTTTCTTTGGCCTCACCCTCGCCCTTGGGTCGCCGCATCAGAAAACTGGCAATCACCGGCGAAAGCAAAATCGCAAAGATCAGCGATCCACCCATGGCAAGCGCCACGGTATAGGCCAAGGGTTTGAACGTTTTTCCCTCAACACCTTCCAGGGTAAAAAGCGGGAGAAAAACAATAATGATGATGGCAATGGCAAACAAAATCGGACGCGCGACCTCTGAGCAGGCCCGGGAGATGACGTGGATACGCGATTCCGATTCGCGTGATTCCCGCAGACGCTGATCAACATTTTCCACCATCACAATCGTGCCATCCACCATCATGCCAATGGCAATGGCCAATCCCCCCAAGGACATCAAGTTGGCCGAAATGTCATAGAGATTCATCAGAATGAAAGCAAAAAAGATCGAAAAGGGAATCGAGAGCGCTACGACGATACTCGGTCGGATACCCCCCATGAAAACAAGTAAAACCAGGGTCACAAGCACGATGCCTTGAAAGAGGGCTTCGGTCACGGTTTTCACGCATTTTGCGACGAGCGTGGCCTGATCGTAATAAGGCACCATTTTGATCCCCGGCGGAAGGATCTTGTTAATCTCCGCCATGCGAACCTTGGCGTCGCGAATGACGCTTGAGGTGTTGGTGCCAATCAATTTGAGCACCATGCCGACAACCGTTTCCCCTTCGCCATCCTTCGTCGCCAAACCCTGACGGATCTCCCCTCCGATTTCGATGTCTGCGATTTGGTCTAAAAAAATCGGTGTGCCATCGACAGACTTCACAATAATCCGTGCGAGATCGGGGATCGACTTCGCGAGACCGACGGAGCGGATGAGAAATTGTTCGGCGTCTTTTACGATGTATTGCGCGCCGACATTGGCGTTATTCGCTTTGACCGCTTCGACGACCTCCTTTAAAGAGAGTTTGTAACGCAGTAAATCGCTCGGTCGAACCAAGACATGAAACTGTTTCACTTCACCGCCCAATGAGAGCACTTCCGTAATACCGGGCACGGTCTGAAGATTAAATTTAATCAACCAATCCATAATTTTCCGCATTTCTTCCGGGCCGCGGGTCTTGGTTTCATCTTCAACAAAAAAGAACAAAATCTGTCCGAGGCCGGTGGAGATCGGACCCATCTCCGGTTCGCCAAATCCTTCGGGAATGGATTCTCTTGCGAGTTGCAAACGCTCGTTCACGAGCTGCCGTGCAAAATAGATATCCGTGCCGTCTTCGAAATAAATATTCACCACTGACAGTCCAAAGTTTGAAACGGAACGAATTTTCTTGAGGTCGGGCAGGCCATTCATGGCCACTTCAACCGGATAGGTCACATAGCGTTCGACCTCCTCTGGCGCCAGTCCTTCCGTCTCTGTAAAAACCTGAACGAGGGCGGGCGTGACATCGGGAAAGGCGTCGACAGGGAGCTTCAAATAACTGGCATACCCCCCGGCCAAAACCAGGCAGCCCAAAATAATGACCATGAGGCGATTTTTGAGGGTAAAATCAATCAGTTTCTGCATTTTAATCTTCCTTTATTTAGGGAATAACTTGTTTAATATCGGGATGAACGCTTAAAGCAAGATCACCGTCACTCCGGCTAGGATCATACGGGAATGATAAACAAGTTCGTCTGTCATATCGCACCCTCGGCTCCAGTCTCTAATGATTGTGACCATCACCTAAGTCGCCGACGCCAAGTTGGGCACGCAAAGTAAACCCGCCTTCTGCAACGTAGGAATCCCCCCAATAGATGCCTTCTGTTATCTCAACAAAGTCTTCATCGCTCCGACCCAGTCTTACTTGTTTTGCTTCAAAAGCACCCGCTTCCATCACAAACAAAATATCCTCGTCTTTTATTTTTTGAATGGCCGACTTTGGAACAACCAGACCTGCCTCGGTTTCACTCACTGCAATTTTTGCATTCACAAAAAGACCAGGACGCCACTTGCCATCCTTGTTCGGAAGCACAATCCGGGCAAGCGCCGTGCGGGTAGCCTCTCCGACCACCGGACCCAAGTAGGAAATCTTTCCCTCCGTTTTTATATTGCCCTGTGCCGCTTCGATCACAACGGACTGACCTTCTGAAAGCGCGCCCAGGTCTTTTTGATAGACACTTAAATCCACCCAAACGGAGCTTAAATCGGCAACAATAAAAGCACTCGTGTCATCCTTTAAAACTTCACCCAGCGTAATGTGTTTTTTTATGACGGTACCGGAAAATGGTGCTGTGATCTTGTATTGGGTAAAAGACTCTTCGGGATGCTTGGAGAGGTCTTTGAGATAGCGATTTGAGAAACCCAGAGCATGTAGTTTTTGCTCCGCAGAGCGGCGTTCGATTTGCGCTTCGGCCAAGGCCTGCTTCGCCTCAAGGTATTCTTGTTCGGAAGAGATTTTTTTCTTCCAAAGCGATTCTTCTCGCGTAAAGTTGACTTCTGCCAGTATCACCCGTTCGCTCGCAGCCAGGAAGTCCGCCTTCGTATCCGAAAGTTCACGGCTGTCCAATATCGCCATTACTTCGCCTTTTTTCACATGATCGCCCAACCCTTTGAATACTTTACGGACGACGCCGGGCACGCGCGGCACGATATGCGCCAAGCGATCGCCATTCGCACGGACTTCTCCGGGTAAATCCACATAGCGCCTGAGTGTACCCGCATCCGCTTTGAGGACTTTGATCCCAAACTCTTTCATTTCTGCTTCGCTGAGTTTAATCGCCTGTTTTTCTCCATGTTCATCGTGACCACCATGGGCATCTTCACCTTCCTCATGATCGTCGTGGCCTGCTTCCGAATGCCCTTCCTCATCGTGCACCGCGCCTTCATCATGACCGTGTTCCTCTTCTGCCGCATCTTTGTCTTCACGATCCGCGACGGGCGTGACTTCTTCGCTCACCCCACGATTTGTCGACCAAAACCAGAGCACACCAGCTAAGATGACCAGAACAATTAATATCGGAATCCGCGGTTTAGACTTTTTTTTGCTTGTCGCGTTTTCTTCATTGCTTTCCATTGTGAATCCCCTTCTGTCTGGGCACGCGCCCCTACCTTAATTTTTCTGCAATCAGGCGCTCTACGTCGGCGAGCGCTTTCTGGTAGTCGATTTGTGTCTGTAGATGTTGCGCACGGGCTTGAGAGAGCGTCCGTTGCGCATCCAGGACATCAAGCAAATCAAACTTTCCGAGACGGTAACCTTCACTCACCGCGGAGAAGGCTTTTTCCGCCCCTGGCAAAAGCTCGTTCTTGAGACCCTCCGCCTCGGCATGTGTCGTGGATAAAAACCTGTACGCCTGCGCCAAGGCGGTTCTTATACGCAGAACTACGGCTTCCCGTTTCGCCATCGCTCGGGAATGCGTCGCCCTCGCCTCTTGAATATTGCCCTGGTTTCGATCAAAAAGCGGCAGGTCCATGGAAATCCCTGCGACCAAGGTGCTATCGTCCGTTTCGTTAAATTGCCGGAAACCGCCGCCAAGGGAGATGTCCGGCACCGCATTCGCTTTTTCCAAATCGACCACCGCGGCTCTCTGGGCCAATTCCGCGTCCCATCGCGCCAGTTCCGGGTTTTGTGAAAGACGCTCGGAAACTATTTCAAAAGAGGGGAGGGTTGCGGGGGGACTTAACTGACCTTCAACGGATTTAAATTTCGGATCGGTGCTGCCCCACATCGCGGCCAAGGTAAGGCGGGAAGCAATCAGTTCGCGTTCCGAGCGGTTTAAATCGATCTTCGCCGATGAAAGTGCGACCTTTGCTTTCACGGCTTCAACAGGAGACACCTTTCCTGCATCCACCCGCCTTTCGACGGCCTCGGCCACCTGAGACGCAAGCTTTAATAAATCTTCCGCTAGCTTCACTTTTTCCTGATCGCCCAAAACCTCGACAAAAATTTGCGAAACCTCGGTAAACAGATCAAGCCGTAAGCTTTCATAGTCCCATCCAGCCAGCACCCTGTCGAGCGCGGCCACTTTTTTTCGTTTTCCACGTTTGCCCGCCGTTTCAAAACGTTGCTCAAGCGAAAGCGTTGCTTCTGCGGCATCGGTTCCACTGAGTGCGCCGGTGCCAATAAAATTTTCGATCTCAAAACTGAATACGGGGTTTGGCAACAAGCCGGCCTGAAGCTTCGCCGCGTCGCGCGCACGTAGCTCCCACGAAATCGCGGTCAGCTCAGGATTTTTCATCAAAGCCAATGCAAGAGCCTGTTCCAGGATAAGCGCGGCAGAGGGAACTTTTAAGTCTGGAAATGCGGAAGAGGTGCCCAGGTCATCCGGTTGAACTGAGTGGAATTCGCTGCCCAGGGAACGGGCTTCAGAAAGTGGAGATGCGGCAAAAGTGAGCGCAATATCTCCAAGTGCACCACCAACAAATATGATAAGTGATAAAACAGTAACAACAAAAACCATCGATTACTCCGTAAAATAGGGTGATCAATCCCCTGACCCTTTAAAGGGTGGGAAAGAGAACAACAATTCAGGGAGGAATCAGATAATCAGGATGGTCGTACGGAAAAATTTTTGGTGAAAAATTGAGATCGACGGTGAATGGGGCAGAGAATATCCCGATTCTAGCGCAACAGAAAGGGGCAATATGTGCGTGCCGGACAAGGGAAAAATTTGATTGATGTCAACGAAACTTTTTGTTGTTGGTGAAATTTCCTCTTCAAAGGAAGGGAGTTCAATTTCATGATCAGTGTGGGAAACTTCATTGTTTTTTGAAACATCAATAATGATGTCTAGGAGGTCATGGTGATGATCTTTATCCTCACGTGCTTCATGTTCATCATGATTACCGGGGTGATGCAAAACCAGACGAAACTTGTGATTATTTTCTGTGATAAAGACCGGATGGGCGGGAGCCAGCGTCGTGATCAATATCGGAAGAACACTTGTGGCACCAATCCCTGAAAAGAGAAAAGTAAGCAGGGTCAAGACGGCAATATGGATCCGGTTCTTCTTCATCTCTGAAATCTTAACACTATATGGAATGAATGGCAAACCGAAGCGCAAGTTCTTCAAGACCTCAATCACCCCTTTTCAAAAACCTCTCAATTCAATCGCCCGGTTGACACCTACAATCGCCACTTCATAAGCGGTGAAGACTAGAAATGAAGCTAAACCTTCCATCATTTCCTCCTTACAATTTCGCCCCTTTCAAACGCAGGGCATTCATGATAACCGATACCGAGCTGAAGCTCATCGCAGCCGCTGCGATCATCGGAGAAAGCAGTAGACCGAAAACCGGATATAAGATTCCAGCGGCCACCGGCACCCCGAGCGCGTTGTAGACAAAAGCAAAGAAAAGGTTTTGGCGGATGTTTGCCATCGTTGCCCGGCTCAACCGCCGCGCCCGTACGATGCCGCGCAAATCTCCTTTGACCAATGTTACACCCGCACTTTCCATCGCAACGTCTGTTCCTGTGCCCATGGCGATGCCGACTTGGGCTTGCGCCAAAGCCGGGGCGTCGTTGATGCCGTCGCCGGCCATTGCCACAATCCGTCCTTCCGCTTGCAATTGTTTAACAACAGAAGCCTTTTGATCAGGCAGCACTTCGGCCTGGACTTGATCGATATCCAGTTTTGCCGCGACGGCTTCCGCGGTTTTTAAGCTGTCTCCGGTCAACATCACCACTTTAATGCCTTCATTGTGCAGGTTTCGGATGGCCTCTGGAGTGGATGCTTTAATCGGATCGGCAACACCAACAAGTGCGGCGGCTTTGCCATCAATGCCCAAAAACATTACCGTTTGGCCATCAGCTCGTTGAAGATCAGCCTGTTCCGGGAGTTCACCTGCCTTAATGTCCAAATTTTCTAAGAGCTTGATGTTACCAAGGACCACGGTGTGGCCATCCACCTCCCCTGTGACCCCTAAGCCGGTCAGAGACTGGAAGTTGTTTGCCTTGCTCAGCACAACACCACGCGCTTCGGCCCCCCGGACAATTGCCTCAGCCAAAGGGTGTTCACTCGACCGTTCTAAGCTGGCGGCTAAACTTAAGGCCTGCGCCTCTTCAAAACCATTGAAGGTCGTAACCGCCACCAATTTTGGCTTCCCTTCTGTGAGGGTGCCAGTTTTATCGACCACCAAGGTATCGACCTTTCTCAAAATTTCCAGAGCTTCAGCATTTTTAATTAAGACGCCCATCATCGCCCCTTTGCCGGTTCCGACCATGATGGACATCGGTGTCGCCAGGCCGAGAGCGCAGGGGCAGGCCATAATCAAAACCGCCACGGCGTTAATCACGGCATAAGCAATCGCCGGTTCTGGGCCAACGAGAGCCCAAATAACGAAGGTCAAGACCGCAATGAAGACGACAATGGGAACAAAATAACTCGCCACGACATCGACCAACTTTTGGATGGGAGCGCGCGTGCGCTGGGCGTCGGCCACCATTTTGACGATTTGGGAGAGCAGGGTATCGGCACCCACTTTTTCCGCCGTCATCAGCAGTCCGCCGGTGCCGTTGATGGTCGCGCCGATAAGTTTTTCTCCCGTGGATTTTTCAACGGGAATGGGTTCTCCCGTCACCATCGATTCATCCACATTGCTTTCCCCTTCGACAACCCGACCATCCACCGGCACTTTTTCGCCGGGACGGATACGCAAAATGTTTCCGCGCTGCACATGTTCCAAGGGGATGTCCTCTTCGCTGCCGTCTTCTCGGACAATGCGGGCTGTTTTGGGCGCAAGTCCGAGCAAAAGTTTGATAGCGGCATTGGTTTGGCTGCGTGCACGTAATTCCAGTACTTGGCCAAGAAGCACCAGGGCGGTGATCACAGCAGCTGCCTCAAAATAGACTGGGATGACGCCAAATTCATTGAAGACGGTGGCGGGGAAAAGGCCCGGCATTAAAACACCGACCAGGGAGTAAAACCAGGCGACGCTCACACCGATCGAAATGAGGGTAAACATGTTCAGATTTCGGGTGACGATAGACTTCCAGCCCCGCACATAAAAAATCCACCCAGCCCACCACACGACGGGGGCGGAAAGTGCCAGTTCGATCCACTGCCTCAGTTTCGGCTCGAAGAGCTCGGCCATGGCCTCCGGCCACATTTCCGCCGCCATCGCACTGAAAAAAATGGGAATGGCTAAGACGGCACTCACCCAAAAACGCCGATTCATATCATCGAGTTCGCGCGTGTCCTCTTCTTTCTCGATGCTACGCGCTTCCAAGTCCATCCCGCACTTGGGGCAGTCTCCCGGTCCGACTTGCTCGATTTCCGGGTGCATAGGGCAAGTGTAGATCGCCTCCGATTCAGTTTTGGTCTTTTCTTCTTTTATTTCTTCCTTAGAAGATACGAGATATTTTTCAGGTTCTTTTTGAAACGTGGAGAGACAATAGGCACTGCAAAAATAATAGGTTTTCCTGGCGTACTCATGTGTGCCCGCCGCCGATTCGGCTTCGATTTCCATCCCACAAACAACATCTTTGACCATTTCAACCTCCTTGTTACGCGCCTAACTTAATGTGCGTGCCCGTCATCTTGATGTTCCGCTTCTTCATGGGGTTCATTGTCGTGGCCGGCTTCCCTTTCTGCACCCATCTGAGTTTCGTCTCCATGCCCGCCGCCGCTGTGACTATGTCCTTTTTCCGCTTGCTGATCCAAGGCGCGATAGCCCGCGCCACCCATCGTGGGCAAAGCCTTAACAAAAGCAACAACATTCCAAAGCTCGGTATCGTCATGTGTCGGCCCCCATGCGGGCATGCCCGTCATACGAACGCCGTTTTTAATCACCCAAAATAACTCGGCTTCAGACATGTGCTCGACGTGTTTTGACAGATCAGGCGGCTCAGGGTTCAAGCCCTGGGCGGTCGGGGAGGCATCGGCCCCGGGTGGGGTATGGCAAATCGCACACATCTCGCGATAACTCCGAAAGCCCTCTTCCACTTGTTTCTCATCACCTAATGAAGGCACTTCAATTGATGCCGCGCGGCGTGCGACCGCCTTCTCCCGTGTGGTGTTCAAAACCCAGCGGACCAAGGCCGGATCTTCCCACGCTGTTGCCACGTTAAATAATCCGGCGTACATTACAGTCAAGCCGCCTAAAAGACTAAGAATAATAATTGTGCTTAAAGTCATTAAGACAGTTTTCATATGAACTCCTTTGCTTGAGAAAAAATGAGATGCCTGTCTGTTTTACAGCGCTTTCGAGCATATGCATTTCTCTTCTTGGTTTCATTCTACAACCTGTGTCCTACTCACAGGTCAAACATTTTTTTACAGATCATCCATCGCTTCAATCAGATGACAAACGGAGTGCCCGTCCGGTATCCCATCGGGCATTTCTTTCCATTGGGCGAGGGCCTTTTCCATGCGAATCTGCAAACAAGCCATCGCATCAAGCTTTTCACGGTTTTCTTTAATCCGTCGAGCGATAAGATCACGCACGAGGGGGCAGGGAGAGTCGTGGATTTTCGTATGCTCTAAGATTTGTCCAATTTCGGAAAGGGTGAAGCCAAGACCCTTGGCCCTGAGGATGAATTTGAGTCGTTTCATATCCTCGGCAGAAAAAATCCGGTAGCCGTTTTGGGCGTTCCGGGTGGGCTTCAAAAGTCCGATTCGTGTGTAATGCCGGACAATCTCAGAAGAAATACCGACTTGTTTCGCCAGTTGAGTAACAGTCATTTCCTTGCCTCCAATTGTTGCTCCCCATTAAAATGAGGCCTTCAGCATTGATCTCATTTCAAACTTTCAGAAAATGACGGCTCACAGCATGGGGTTAGAAAAAACATCTCCCCCTACAATTCTGACATGGCTGCGCTGCAAGGCACGCGGCTCTTTCACGCCGCAGGCGTGTGCAATGATTTCCACCTCATGCACAATATTCCGACAGTAGTTTGCGACACGGACGGACTTATATTTTGGATTGAGGCCTGATTGATATCGTGGATTGTGCGATGTCACACCCGTTGGACAAATATTCTTGTTGCATTTGAGCGCCTGGATGCAACCTAGGGCAAACATGAATCCACGTGCGGCGTTGATAAAATCCGCACCGGCACACAAGGCCCAGGCAACGTTGGCGGGCGTGATCAGTTTGCCTGAAGCAATCAGACGAATACGTTTTTTGAGCCGATTCTGGACAAGAATGCCATCGACCATGGGCAAGGCCTCACTCAGTGGAAGTCCCACATTGTCCATTAAAGCCATCGGCGCAGCCCCGGAACCGCCGTCGCCACCATCGATTGTTATAAAATCAGGCGCGCTCTCAATGCCCCGTCTCTCAATCTCGCGACACAATTCATCCAACCATTCCCGTTCTCCGAGAACAGTTTTGAAGCCCACCGGTTTTCCCGTCATCTCTCTGATCTGCTGGATAAAATCGAGTAAGGCGCTGACGGAATTTATTTCCGGATGCCGGTTCGGTGAGATGGAATCCTCCCCCTGCTTAATCCCCCGTATGGCCGCGATTTCAGGGGTGACCTTTGCACCGGGCAAAATGCCGCCCTTACCCGGCTTGGCGCCCTGGCTCAGTTTGACCTCAAACATTTTGACTTGCGCCTGCTTTGCGACTGAGCGCAACTTCTCTTCGTCAAGGCGTCCGTCCGCCTGACGGATACCATATTTGGCCGTGCCGATCTGAAAAACGAGATCACAGCCCCCTTCCAGATGATAGGGGGACAAGCCCCCTTCTCCGGTGTTCAACCAACACCCTGCCAATTTTGCGCCAAGGGAGAGTGCCCGAACCGCAGGGATAGAAAGGGCACCATAACTCATGCCCGAGATGTTGAAGATGGAAGGCACAAGGTAGGGCTTCTGGCAGTAGGGGCCGATTTCCATCGGCAGCGATTTCACAGCATCGCTTCCCAGTTCCGGAAAAGCACAGCTTAGGAAAATCGGCGTGCCGACGATGTTCAGATTATTTGTGGAACCAAAAGGGATGGTGTTGTCCGTATTGTTTGCCGCACGATTGACCCAATCCCGTTCGGCCCGGTTGAAGGGCATCTCTTCTCGGTCCATGGCAAAGAAATATTGCCGAAAAAATTCCCCGGCCCGGATGAAGAGATAGCGAAAACGGCCCAGCACGGGGTAGTTGCGCCGGACAGCGTTTCGGTGTTGCGTGATATCAATAATGAAGAGGGTGACAAGGATAAGCAGGATCGTGCTGACAAGCAGAATGAGAGCAAGAGCCAGAAGCTCCAGCCCGTGTGCCACCCAGTCCGGAAACATGAGTCCGCCCATTCTCTCGCCAAAGAGGTGTCGAACCCCTTCTTCGATGTTATTCATTTCAATGCCTCTCCCTGAGGGCGTTCTCAATGAATGACAATGAGTTCTCCCTCCATGCCCATCTCGCGGTGGTTCTCCAAAATACAGTGATAGCTAAAACCACCATTTTTAAAAGGGACGAAGGTCACGACTGTTTTTGCGCCCTTGTCCATGGTTTCATGGGAAGTAATAAAAAAGTCAGGTAAACCAATAAGGAACGGCATCGACCATCGAAAAAGTAAAAAATGTGGATAGAATAGCAATCAATAGAACCTGCGTTTTCATTTTTTATCCCTCACTGTTTGTTGTTGATCTCGATTGTCTTTTTCCTTCTGTTCATTCACCGCCCCTGTAGAGACAGAATATAGTGAACCAGATCCCAGGCACTTCCCTCTTCTCCTAGAAAAGAATCGTTGTAGCCGGGCATGGGGGTGCCGTCGAGTCCGGTCATGATGGTGCGATAGATATCTTCATGGGATGTGCCGTTGCCGAAGGTTTCCTGCCGTGTGAGATCAATCGGGTGGATCATCAGCTTTCTTTCATCTTTGAGATCCATTCTCCCTGCCTTGCCATCATCGCCGTGACATTCACTGCATTTCATGATTTTAAAAAGCAGACCACCGCGCCAAGCACTCTTAGCCGAATAAGTATAGGGGCCGACGTGTTTGGCATACTTGATGGTTGTCGTGGTCGGCAGTTCTTCCTGAATGAATTCTTTTGCGATATACATCGCCACGGACTTGATGCCCTCTTCACCCACATTCCGGAAGGAAGGCATGTAACCGGGAATACCTTCACGAATTGTCCGCATCAGGTCTTTGAGCATAGGCAGATCCCCTGACTCCGTCGAGCGGAATTTAAAAATACCCATTGTGAAATTATTGGGTCTCGGGTGCGAGTATGGCCCGATAAACCTTGCTGCGGGCCCATCGCCTTCTCCCTTTGCTCCGTGACATAAAAAGCAGCTCATCTGAAAAATCATTTTGCCGCGCATGACTGCCATGGCATCGGGATCGTTCATCTTGCCCATACCGGGCATGTTTTTCATATCGCCCTTCTCTTTTGTCATGTCCGTCCCCATATCCATGGAAGAATGATCCACGGATTTGTCTTCTTTCACTTCACTTTTTTCCATATTCATTGTGGAGTGATCCATCTCTTGTGATCGGACTTGTGTCGCGATGGAGAGCGTGATGACAAAAATGAAAAGTCCTGTTTGTCCAATTTTTTTATTGCTGAAATGCATACGGCCTCCTTTTATCTTCCTCCCTTGAAAAAGGGGGATTGAGAGTGATTTCTTCCCTAAAAATCAAAATCGATACCCATTGCGATCAAATGTCGGAAATTTTGAAGCGGGTTATCACTGACTGTCCCAACATTGACGGTGTCCCGAAAGTAAAGGGCAAAGTTATCTCGATAGTATTTTCGGACTTGCAGGGTCAAGGTTTTTCCGTCCGCCTTTTGGCTCAAAAAACCACCGGCCTCCATCTGATCGTAACGAAGAGAAAGTAAATGTTGATCTGTGATGATCAGATCCCCTTCAATCGTTAAACCCATCGCGCTGTCGTCAAAATTTTCGGCGATACTTGAAGGCAAACCGCTCAGTTCATCCCAAATAATTGCGCCGTAAATATCGAGTAATTCGTATTTCACATTGCCGGCAAATCCATATCGGAACCAATCGATGAGTTGATTGCCCACCATGGCGGTATCGTTTCCCCAATTCACGAGCCCTGAAACACTGCCGGAAAAATAGTTTGTGCCCCCGAAATTCATGCGGGCCATGAGGTAGGGATCTTTTTTTTCGTTGATGTCAGTCGTCCCTGCTTCAATGCCTTGCATGAGACCCGCCTGAAACATAAATCGGCCCATCATGGCATGCACATCCAAACCGAAATCCCCCGCAGAGTTGTAGAGCACGGATCGCGTGACTTCGAGTGACTTGCCCTCCCCCGTTTGAAGTCCGAAGAATTTTGCGGCGAAAGCATAGGGGGCAAGCGTAAACCGTTGTATGTTCCCGTTTTTATCGACGCGGCCCGGACTATTGATCACAAATTGGCGGTTGGTCGAATAAGAAAAATTGGTTGAAGGGTCGACCTTGCCGACCATGATCATTGGCCCCATCATCATGGGGCCACTCATGCTGCTCATATTGCCTGAGGGCTTTCTTAAGATTGCGGGCCCAAGATCAAACATGAGGAAAAATTCTTTTCCAAGACCAAAGGCGGTCTTTTCTTCAAACAGATTGTTTTCAATCCCTTCAATCGTATCAATTTCATTACTAAAGTTGAAGAAATAACTGATGTCATCGGTAAACGTTCCGCCAAAATACAGTTCGATTTCGCGAGGTAGAGCCAGGTTCGTTTCGACCGGATTGCCACCGGATACCGACTCGGCGAAGTTACCCGTCGCTCGGAGCGCAAAAATATTCAGCAGTTCTTTTTCGGAGTAAATACGCCCAATCTGCCGCTTTTTCCGAAGCTCGCCTTCTTTGGTTTGTGGAATTTGGTAACCCGCCATGTGAAAGGCCTCCCCGAAGGCGTTAAGCCTCGGCGGCTTCGTGTGGCAGGAGGTACAGGACATATCATATTTTCTCGCAAAGGCCGGAATAGCCTTGGCGGAAGCTGGAAAAAATAAGGGAATCAGGACTCCCAAAATCAAAAAAAAGACCGTAACTTGGCTCAACTTTAGCATCACGTACTCCTCTCAACAGGAAAACAAGTCTGTTCTGATCCATTGCTCCAAATGAATTGGAGTAAAAAATATTAAAAAATGGTTCGGATCAAATCAGGTATGTGGCGTGAAGCTGGTAAAGTCGGGGCGCATTTCTCTTGTGTAAGTGTGGATCTCTGAGAAATGCGATTTGGGCGGGTGCCTCAAGGTAGAAAAGATGGAACAAGAGAGGGAGCAGCGCCAGGCTGAGCAAACAGAGAAACCCCTTGACGGTATCGGGTATGGAGAGGCTTTTGGAAGTCAGAGTATCGCAGGAACCGAGCATACAACTGAAAGCCGCATGCGACGATTCACTGGAATGGGGCATATCCTTCTGAAAGCTGCCAATACCGCAGAGAGAAGTGGCCGCCACAAGGATCACGACCCAGAGCAATAGCTTTTGGGTTTGTGTGTGTGTCGTTTTCACCAATTCCTCTTTTAGACTAAAAACCTCGCCGATGTCAAGTTCCGAGCGTGAACCTGGGTTTGAAGTCAGTTTTATTGATGTGGATTACGCAAGGCCGCATTATCCCTCTCGCCGATTCAGATTTTGGCGGCTTCTTTGATTTCGGAGACAAAGATATAACCGCCTCCTTTGTGTCTGGTAAAGGCCTTTCTTTGGATGATATCCACAAAGCCGGAGGTGTCCGCATCTTGGCAGACAATCTCCAGTTTTGAAATATGGCGGTCATTTTCCACGTATTCAAGCGACATCTTTTTGCGTTAAAGCTCGACCTCTGATGGAAAACAGAAGGTATTCACATTGATGACGCAGATACCAGGCATGCCCGCCGCTTAGAGCGCTCGGATGACTTCTTCAACCTTGAGGGTTCTCACATAAGCTTTGATTTCTTTCAGGGTTTCTCCTTATCTCGTTTTTGAAGCTCTACCCTCCTCGCCCTCCTTTTTCGAAGAGGAGTCTTCCTTTATTCGGTTTTTTCTTTCAGACTCCAACCCTTCCAAAGAGCGTAGATCGCCGGAATGACCAGGAGTGTGAGGACGGTAGAGGAGAGCATGCCGCCCACCATCGGGGCCGCAATACGTTTCATCACTTGAGAGCCAGTGCCCGTACCCCACATAATGGGGAGCAGGCCGCCCACGGTGGTGGCGAGGGCCATGACAACGGGTCGAATGCGTTTTCCGGCCCCTTCCAAAATAATTTCAAACAGGTCCTCACGTGTTTGCAGTGTGCCATTACGCAGGTGTTCCTCATAATAGAGGTCGAGGTAAACCAGCATGACAACGGCAATTTCAACAGAAAGGCCAGCGAGTGCGATAAATCCGATACCGACGGCGACGCTCATGTTGTAGCCCAAAACATCCATCAGCCAAATACCACCCACAAAGGAAAAAGGGAGAGACACGAGGACGATGAGGCTTTCCGCGACACTTTTAAAATTAAAATAGAGCAGCAAAAAAATGATTAGGAGGGTGAGCGGGACGACCAGGGTGAGACGCGCCTTGGCACGTTCCATGTATTCGTACTGACCGCTCCACTTTAGTGTATAGCCCTGGGGTAATTGAATCTCTTCCGCCACCACTTTTTGTGCTTGGGCGACATAAGTACCGACATCGATGTCGCGAATATCGATGTAAGTCCAGGCATTTAAACGGGCATTTTCACTCTTGAGCACAGGCGCACCGCGTTTGATCTGGATATCTGCAAGCTGAGCCAGCGGAATCTGTCGACCCATCGGTGTGGGAATCAAGATGCGTTTGAGCTCACCCAGGTTTTCTCGGTTGCCGCGACCATAACGCAGATTCACGGGATAGCGTTCGAGCCCTTCAACCGTGTAGGTAATATTCATCCCGCCCAAGGCCGATTTGATGACCTCCTGAATATCACCCACCGTGAGGCCGTAGCGCGCTGCATCATCACGGCGGATATTGATATCCAAGAAATTGCCACCGGCGACCCGTTCACTGTAAACGCTGAGTGTGCCGGGCACTTTTTTCAGGACGGTCTCCAGCCGTTTCCCGATGGTTTCTAAAATTTTCAAATTTTCTCCGGCGACTTTAATGCCGACGGGGGTTTTGATGCCGGTGGAAAGCATGTCGATGCGCGTTTTAATCGGCATCGTCCAGGCGTTGGACACACCGGGGATATTTAAGGCGGTGTCCATCTCCTCCACCAGCTTCTCCATTGTCAAACCCTCTCGCCACTCCGATTCGGGCTTTAAGGTAATGACGGTTTCCATCATGCTCAAAGGCGCGGGGTCGGTGGCCGTTTCAGCACGACCTGCCTTGCCCAATACATGATGCACTTCGGGAAAAGTCTTAATAATGCGGTCCGTCTGCTGAAGTAATTCTTTGACTTTTGTGATCGAAATGCCCGGAAGCGTCGAAGGCATGTAAAGAATATCGCCTTCGTTTAAAGGCGGCATAAACTCCGAGCCCAAACGGTTGAGCGGAATCATCGTCACAGCGACCACCAGGATGGCAAGAACGATGACACCTTCTTTGAAGCGCAGTGCGGTTTTCAACAAGGGTTGGTAGAAAAATAAAAGCGCACGCACGATGGGGTTTTTTGCTTCTGAAACAATTCGGCCTCGAATGAGATAACCCATCAAAACCGGTACGAGCGTAATAGAAAGAAGGGCCGCTGCCGCCATGGCATAGGTTTTGGTGAAGGCCAGTGGGGCAAAAAGTCGTCCTTCTTGCGCCTGTAGCGTAAAAACAGGCATGAAGGAGATGGTAATAATTAAGAGCGAAAAGAACAGTGCCGGGCCCACTTCTTTTGAGGACTCTGCAACAATCTTCCAGTGGTCGGTAATCTTCCCCCGTTCCAGATGTTTATGGGCATTTTCGACCATGACAATGGCCCCATCAATCATCGCGCCGATGGCAATGGCGATGCCACTTAATGACATAATATTTGCATTAAGCCCCTGAAGATACATCAGGGAAAATGAGATCAAAATAGCGATTGGCAGCACTAAAATGGCAACGAGCGCCGAGCGGAAGTGAAGCAGGAAAACAGCACAGACCACTGCAACCACGATCATTTCTTCCAGGAGTGATGTTTTAAGGGTTTCTATGGCACGTTCAATGAGGCTGGAACGATCATAGATCGCCAGCACGTCGACCCCCTCCGGCAGACTGTCTTTAAGCGATTCCAGGCGATCTTTCACAGCGTTGATGACTTCTAGGGCATTTTCGCCGTAGCGCATAATGACAATGCCACCCACGACTTCCCCTTCACCGTTGAAATCCAGTAGTCCCCGGCGAATTTCCGGGCCGATGTGGATGTGTGCCACATCTTTCAACAAAATAGGGGTGCCTTGGTGGTCAAGACCAATGGGAATACTTTTGAGGTCATCAATGCCTTTGAGATAACCGATGCCGCGCACCATGTATTCCGTTTCGGCCATTTCGAGCAAGCGGCCGCCGACATCGTTGTTGCTGCGTCGTACCGCCATCATGACTTTCTTAATCGGAATTTTATAGGCGAGCAGTTTGTTGGGATCGACCGCGACTTGGTACTGTTTGACAAAACCCCCAATGCTGGCAACTTCGGCGACACCCGGCACAGTTTGCAATTCATAACGCAGGAACCAGTCTTGAATACTTCTGAGTTCGGCCAGATCATATTTGCCGGTTTTATCCACGATGGCATATTGGAAAACCCAGCCGACCCCGGTAGCATCGGGACCCAGTTTCGGGGTGACATTGGGAGGCAGCCGGTCGGAGACAAAGTTGAGATATTCCAGCACGCGACTTCGCGCCCAATACATGTCCGTGCCGTCTTCAAAAATAATATACACAAAAGACACACCAAAAAAGGAATAGCCACGAACCAGTTTGGCCGCCGGCACAGAAAGCATCGCCGTGGTGAGGCTATAGGTGACTTGATCTTCGACGACCTGAGGATCTTGTCCCGGATATTTTGTCATGACAATGACCTGGACATCGGAGAGATCTGGGATGGCGTCGAGCGGGGTATTTTTCAGGGCAAGCAAGCCGCCACCCAAAACCATGAGGGTGAAAAGGATGACCAGAAAACGATTGTTGATGGAAAGTTCAATGATTTTACGAATCACGGCGAGATCCTTATTTTTACAAATTCAAAAACTGAAAATTCTTGTCATTCCGGCTTACATCATGCCGGAATGACGTTTTTATTTATTCTCCATTTCCATCCCTTCCATTTTATTTCTGTCTTTTTCCCCAGAGGCAGGTGCTTCTGAAGTCTCTTCTTTTTTTAGCTCCATCATTTTGCCGACGGCTTCATTCAGACGGCTTTCCGAATCAATGAGAAACTGTGCCGAGGTCACAACCTTTTCGCCCGATCGTAGCCCTTCAATAATTTGGCTTTCATTGCCGGATTCGATGCCCACCTTGACTGCCCTGGGTTCAAATTTTCCGGGACTGCGCACCACAAAGACCCGTTCTTTTCCATCGGCACGCAGAATGGCTTCAGAAGGAATTACAACAGCATCAATCTGCCGGGTAGCCCGAATACTGACTTCGGCATACATATCGGGTTTCAGCAGGCCTTTTGAATTATCAAATTCGAGACGGACTTTGATGGTGCGTGTCTTGGCTTCAACATAGGGATAAATGTAGGTGATTTTACCGGTAAAACTTTGACTGGGCAGGGCAGTGAGTGTCATTTCTCCTGTATCGCCCACGGTAATCCAGGGTAATTCGTATTCGTAAATATCGACATACACCCATACTTTATTGAGGCCGGCAATGCGGTAGATCTCCGTTTTAGGCGTGACGAATTGACCCTGCCGTGCGCCAATGTGTAGTACAAAACCATCAAAAGGGGAGTGGATGTGCAGATATTGTTTAACCTGCCGTTTTTTTTCCAACTCTTCAATTTGGTGCTCCGGTACGTCCAAAAGTTTCAAGCGTTCTCTGGACGAATCGACAAGGGCCTGAGCACCTTGTTGGATGCTTTCAATGGGGCTGTCGGCCAGCACTTTCTGATTGTCCAAAGCCAATAAATATTCTTGCTGGCTGCTCACCAACTGCGGCGAATAAATGCTGAGCAACAACATGTCTTTCGAAACCGGCTGTCCCGTTTTATCAATATAGAGTTTTTCGATCCACCCTTGGGTTTTCGGGTGCAGACGGGAAAGGCGTTCTTCATCGTAGTCCACACGTCCAATGGTCTTGATCGTGCGTGAAAGGGTTTTTAACGCCGCCATCGCTGTTCTTACCCCGATATTTTGAGTGGTGACGGGATCAATTTTAACTGTACCGACGACGGCATTCTCATTTTTTGCATCATCGGCGTAAACAGGAATATAGGCCATGCCCATGTCATCTTTTGTGGGCGTGACCGAGGTCATGCCGGGATTCATCGGGTGACGGTAAAAGAGAGGCTTGGGGCCGATTGTTTCTGAAACAGGGCTCGCCCCATGCTTTGGATTCTGATTCGCAAACCAATAGCCCCCGGACAATCCGAGTACAAGTGCGACAATCGCAAACAGTAGATTATTTCGCATTGATTTGCTCCTTTCCAATAACATGGGCGAGCCGCGCCAATGAGATATTTGCCTCGCTGAATGTCTTCCAATACTGAATTTCAAAGTTGTACAGCGTGAGTTGTGCCTGCACCAGGTTAAGAAAATCGACTTTGTTCACTTGATAGCCGGACAACATCGAAGCGACGGTCTGTTTTGCCTGTGGAATAATACCCGTTTTAAATAAAGAGACTTGTGCACTCAGTTGACGATATCCGGCCAAAGTTGCGGAGATTTCTACTTCAATTTGTTTTTGATGGTCTGCAAGTGACCAGCGTGCCGTACTGAGTTCATCCAGGCGCTGATCAATAGCCTTGCTTTGTTTGTTTTTCCCGTAGATCGGCAGGTTCATCGAAAAAAGCAGGCTGACAAAGTCGGAGCGATCTCCGCGACCCGGGTTTTGTCCCTCCCTGTAGCCGTAGACGGCACCGAGTCTGAAATCCGGTTCATAGCCTTTTTTGGCTAAATCAAGGCGTGTGCGAGCGGCAGAGATCTGGTCTTTCACGGCAGCCAGTAGGGGGCGGTCTTTTTTATAAGCTTGTAGCAAGGCTTTTTCATTCGGGGCCGGGAGCAACTGTTCTGAAACAGACTTCGGAATCAAAATGGGCTGCTCGGTCCGACGGTTCAAAAGGCCATTTAAAGCCGATTCTGCCTTGCGTCGCTTCGCACCAAGGGTGATTTCAAGATCAAGTAATTTGGACAACTCTAATTGGGCCAGTAACACATCCTGTTGTAAACCCTGCCCCACTCTGTACTTGGTCTGAGCAATTTCAACAAATTGTGTGAGCAGTGCTTTATTTTGCTGGATAATCTCTAAAGCCCGGTCATTTTTAAAAATTGACCACCAGCGCGTTTTGACCTGCCGGATGAGCATCAAGCGCATTTCACTCACTGATTTGTCTGCGGCCTGTGCCTGAAATTGCGCCGTTTCTTTTTTTAAGGCCCGTTTTCCGGGAAAAGGAAAGGCCTGCATGATGCCTACTTGGAATTGTGTCATCGGCTCCTGTTCGGTATCAAAGCTGTCGGTCGGAAGATTACGCGCATTGAGGCTTAAATATGGATCTGGCAAGGCCTTCGCTTGCGAGGGTTTTTGGGCCAAGGCCTTTGCTTTTGAGTCCATTTTCTTAAGACCCGGATTTTGAGCCAGTGCTTCGGAGAGCGCTTCCTGCAAAAGCAGAGGTTTTTCTTTCGAGCCATCCCTGGCCTGTTCTCCCCATCCTTCCCAAGGAAAAAAGACGCAAACAAGAGAGAATAAAATTAAATAAAAGCGATGATGAAACATTTCAGAACCTCCTGATTTTGCTCTGATGTAACTTGTTGTCTATCCCTAAAAGAGCTAAATCGATCTTACGGCGTGGGTCTTGGACACAGCTCAAGTCTTTTTTCTTCTTATTCGTCTGAAAAAAGACGTAAAGGTGCTTTATGTGAGATCAGAAGAGGGCCGGAGGATGAAATATATAATCAACCATTCCCCTTGAAGAAGATTGGCTTGAAGACATCGGGTAATCCCTCGGCACGAGAGATGTCATATGCTGAGGCGATGGTGCACTTATGGGATTAAAGTGGCATAGATGAGAACAATCGATCCCCATCGTATGGGCTTCAAATTCGCAAGTGCCTTTTTCGGCTTGAATCATCGTGGGGTTAAAAATGTCTGCCGATAGGGTCGTGACCGTACTTTCTGAACAGAACAGTCTATTCTGACTTGCAAAGAGGAGTACGGGAAGCAAAACGGCAAGCACTCGGACGAACCGATTTGATCTGAAATGCTTCATCAGGGAACTCCTTGCTAGAAGCAACCTCTCTCAGAGAGGCAATTTAGTATTGTTCTAGTGAATCAAGTTCAGAATACGCCACACAAAATGACCTGTCAAATGCCAGAGGAATCTATAAAAAGTGTATCGTATTAGCTGATTTTCAGGTTTGGATTGGGGTTTAAATTTAAGGGTGCGTGGTGTCCCTTTTCAAAAGCAATAGCACCCGCCATGGCAATCATGGCACCGTTGTCGGTGCAATATTGGGGAGAGGGGATATGGGTGTCCATCCCGAGTTGTATGGCTTCTTTTGCAATTCTGCTTCTCAACAAACTATTGGAGGCCACCCCGCCGCAGACGATGATGCTCTGGACATAAGCTTTTTTTGCGGCCTGAATGGTTTTCTCGATGAGGCTGCGCACAATGGCTTCCTGAAATCCCGCAGCGATATCATTTTGAAAACGGGGGTCTTCTTGTTGATCAGGCGACACTTTTAAAAGCGCTTGTTTAAGGGCGGTTTTTAATCCACTGAAGCTGAAATTGTTGTGTTCAGAAGAACGGTAGGGAACTTTGAAGGGGAACTTTTCAACATCCCCTGTTTTTGCCAGCCGGTCGATGACCGGACCACCCGGATAACCCAGGCCGAGCATTCTTGCGCCTTTATCTAATGCTTCTCCTGCGGCGTCATCCACCGTTTGTCCAATCAATTTGTAGTTTGCCCGTTCAGCCATGTAATACAGGTTGGTGTGTCCACCTGAAACGACCAATGCCACAGCAGGAAAGCAGATTATTCGATGTTCGATGAACACGGCGCTGATATGACCGGCGAGGTGATGCACGGGCAAAAGCGGTTTACCCAGGGCATAGGCCAGTGATTTTGCGAAAGAGACGCCCACCAGCAAGGCACCAATGAGGCCGGGGCCGACAGTAACCGCGATGGCGTCGATTTCACCCAGTGTAATCTGTGCTTCTTGGAGTGTTTCGTTGAGCAGCGGGCCGATGACTTCGATGTGTCTACGGCAGGCCAGCTCTGGCACAACTCCGCCGTAGGTTTTATGAAGATCAATTTGAGAGGAGAGCAAATCGGCCAATATGACATCGCCATCTTTCAGCAAGGCAAGGGCTGTTTCATCACAGGATGTTTCTATCGATAAAATAATCAAGACGAAATGTCTTTACCGATAGTTCACAAACTGAAGGTCGAGCTCAAAATCTTTTGATTTCAACAATTGAATCACATCTTGGAGAGCATCTCTGCTTTTCCCGGTGACACGAAGCTGCTCTCCCTGTATTTGTGCCTGTACTTTGAGCTTGCTATCTCGAATGGTTTTACTGATCTTTTTGGCTTTTTCTGAGTCGATGCCTTGCTGAATTGTGATTTTTTGCCGGGCCGTACCCCCCAGTGCTTGTTCTATTTTTTGATACACTAAGGACTTGAGCGAAATGCTGCGCTTGACCAATTTGGATTGCAGGATATCCAGCACGGCTTTCAATTTGTATTCATCAGCAGAACTGATCACCAGTTCTTTCTCGTCTTGAAATTTAATGCTGCTGTTTGTGCCTTTTAAGTCGTAGCGCTGTGATAATTCTTTGGACGCGGTTACAACAGCATTTTTGACTTCTTGGATCTCAACTTTTGAAACAACATCAAATGAGGCAGATGAGGCCATTGGAACCTCCTTCAATTAGGGGTAAAAACAGGCTGCTTCTAAATCCAACAACAGTGTCCTATACTTTCAGTGTTGTTTCAAGACTTTCTTTAGACGCGTCATGACGATGAGTTCATCCATTAGCGACCTTATTGTCTTGAATGGCCTGGCGTGTCTATAATGCGCCTCTTTTGAAGAGGCTCGGTTAATCGCTTAAGTTGTTAAGAAAGAACAAAAATTGATTCCCCTAAAAGCAGATCTTCCAACACGTACAGTCCCCTTTGTCACCTTTACCCTGATTGTCCTCAATGTACTGATCTACTTTTTTACTGTTTCTATCGGGCCGAGCGTCAACGCGATGTTTTTCACGCATGGCGCGATTCCATACAAAATGATCCATGAATTTACTCTATCCGGGGGGCTGCCCGCGCCTGTGTTTCAAAGTATTTTTACCTCAATGTTTCTCCATGCGGGTTTTTTTCATGTGGGCGGGAATATGCTTTACCTCTGGATTTTTGGCAACAATATCGAAGATGAAGTGGGGCATATTCGCTTTATCTTCTTTTATTTACTTTGTGGTGTGGTTGCGGCCTATTCCCATGCCCTGGTTGACGCCTCCTCCAAAGTTCCGATGGTCGGGGCGAGTGGTGCCGTCTCCGGCGTACTGGGTGCTTATATTCTGCTCTTCCCTCGTGCAAAAATTTTGACCTTAATTCCCATCGGGTTTTTCATCACCACTGTGCGTATTCCCGCGCTCTTTGTGATTGGGCTATGGGTTGTCGGGCAGTTAATGTACGCCTTTTCTTCGGTGACAGGCCAGGGGGGAGTGGCCTGGTTTGCACACATCGGCGGTTTTATCGCAGGGATGATTTTACTGCGATATTTTAGAAGGCAGCGCCCACGCTGGCAGCGCGATTTTAAATAATTTCTACATTTTCATCTTTTTATAATGAGGCGGCAGATTTTTGGATATGTCACACGAAAAGTTGGATGTCAAGATCTGAGGTACTTTCATCGCTTCTGGATTCGACTCCAGAAAAAGTCACAAGAAATACAAGCCCACATGAAGCCTTCAAGAAATAAGCGTTTAAGTCCGATAGATTAAAGGGGATTAGAAATACGTGTTAAGAGATTCGAACTTTAAACCTTCTTTATTATCATGGATTTGAAATGAAAATATTGATCTTGTCCCCGTCCCATCAGGCTGCCACGTCCACGACAGATCCCCCAAGCAGTCTTATTTTTTCATCAATCGTCTCAATCGCCTTTTCAATAGTCTCGTGACTAATGCCGGGAAGATTGCCACCCATGAGATCTTCAGCTTCTTTAAAACCCTTTAAAACAGCATCGCGACCGGCCTTAAGCTTTTCTAAGTCATCACCCGCCCCGCTTACGGCAAAACTAGAAATTCTTTCGGCCGTTTGTTCTACCTCGAAATAACCGTCTTCACTCACCAAGCCTTGTGCCTCTTCCTGCGTAAGCGCTGTAATCGCTTTTCCATTATATTCCAACCGAGATAAATCAAAACCACCCACAGAATCGGACAATCTTTTTATTCCGGCCTGCGTCCCAAATCGCTTCTTGGATTCAAGCTGAATTTTCAGATGCATTTCTAAGATCATTTTATTGGATTGGGCTTTTGGACTTTCGGCGATCTCTTTTTGAGAGGTCTTTTCTCCCTCTTTGGGTCGGGTGTTTGTTCCGCCCATGTTCTGTTTAGGAGAAATCCTATTATTGTAAGAACCGTTAATTATCGACATCGTCCTCTCCCTTCTCAAGAAAGCCCGTATAGACGGGGACACGTTCTCTTTAAAATTGTATAAACTCCATCTTATCTGACTTATCGGTCTCCACCGACCTAAACTGAAGGATCGCGAAAGAATTGACCTGTTTTCAAATAATTGGCTTGACCGGATGACACCAGTTGAGGCATATTCCAACAAGTTCAAACGGCCAAAAGCGTTTTGATGAGAAGGATTCAAACGCGATAGATCGCACTGAAGACCCTGTCGTATTTTCGGGGTTCACTTCTGTTGCTTTGTCTACTCTATCTTTAAGAACGGTTTAGAAAAAGGTGAGATGGGCCAGGTCATCCGAACCTTGTGAGGACTTTCACCTTAGTTCAGAAAGAAAGATTGTGATTCACCTCATTCCACTCGATCACCGCTCTGGAGAAATCATAGAAGATCTTGGGTCTTCTTTAGAAGCACTTTTTGAAGTGCCCATTTTACAACATGAACCAACAACCCTACCGGCTTCCGGTTATGACCCTGAACGCGAACAATATTCCTCTTCGCAAATGTTAGTCAACCTGACCGCCTTTAAGAATACACTCACCAATCTTGAACGTGTTCTCGGGATCGTATCGGTTGATCTGTATACCGATGACCTTGACTTTGTCTTTGGAGAAGAAGACACTCATGAAAGGGTGGGTGTGATTTCAATCATCCGCCTACAACAAGAATTTTATAATCTTCCGCCAGATAAGACCCTTTTTCAGCAGCGTATCCTCAAAGAAGCGGCACATGGGCTGGGGCATATCTATAACCTGGGACATTGCTCGAATTCGGCTTGTGTGATGTATTTTTCGAGTCAAATTGGAGAAATTGATCAGAAGGGAAATATTTTTTGTAAAGAGTGTCATCCGGGTAGAAATACCGTTTAAAAAAACATTCCCAACTCTCTAAACCCAAGTCTTTCTTCCGAACCTGTTCTGGAATGACTTCCTGTATTTTGTAGTCCATCCCCAGCTTTGTCCACATTTTGTATGTTGACTTTAATTGAACAAAATATCTTGGCAGACTTATTGGCTTATCGGGCCCTTGTCGTTGCAACTAATTGATATTATTGAGAATTAATTTATGCCCTCTATTTGTGCAAAATGGGAAAACCCATAATAAATCAAAGGGATCACAAAAATAGACCTCGGTTATTCCCAGGTTATCCACTGAAGTTGTGGGAAAGAGATCTGAGATCAAAGAGGGCACAAGGGGCATAAAAGGACAACCGAATGACACAATGTTCATTTCAATGTGATCGCGATATTCAAGCTCTAGACTTTATTATCGCTCCCAGCCTGTCAAGGTGTGAACGTCAACAATCGAGGCCCGAACAAGGTGATTACCGCTCCAATTAAACAGAGAAGACTCCCTAAATAATCTGACATTAAAGGGCGACTGCCTTCGATCAAGGTGAGCCATGCAAGCGATGAAACAATATAGACCCCTCCATAAGCCGCATAGCTTCGACCTGCAAACTGGGCATCCGATTGAGTGAGGATGAAAGCAAAGAGTAATAAGCTGATGCCCCCTGGAATTATCCAAAGGGCACTTTTTTCTAAACGGAACCAAGACCAGAACGCGTAACACCCAGCGATTTCAAAAACAGCTGCTGCAAAAAAATAGACGATATTGATCACGGATTCAGGGCTCCCAGCCTGGATTGTTTGGTGGAATAACGTGACATTCTCGTATTGGATTTATACCAATGTTCTTTTTTACATCAATTATTCGTCGTGACTCGCGCTCGAAGAAATAATGACTTCATGCTGTTCCAAACCACCGCCATCTAAGAAAGCCTCTTTTGTCATGGGGTTTTGATGCGCGACTTTAAAATCATCACTCCCCACCCAGTTGTGAAATGCCTGCTCATCCTCCCAATGGGTTAAAACGATGTAAGGAGTCTCTTTTGATCTAGGTTTTAAGACTTCCATACGAACAAAACCCGCCTGTTTGTCGATTTGACCCGAACGTTTTTTAAACCGTACTTCAAATTCCTGGCTGTATTCCTGCTTCACAAACACTCTATTGGCAACGACGTAGTTCATTCACGACCTCCTCTTCTTTCCTCGATTTGCTTTCCCGAGGAGCTTAGAAAAAAATTTGTTAGGATTTAAATATTCTAGAAACGAAATCAAAAGATTTTATCATGAGTTTTTTCCTGTATTCTACTCAATTGATTCATACAACCATGAGACCAATCTTAAACAAAGACTCCCTTTGATCTAAGACATCATTGAAAAAAGAAACGCGGGGATTGTGATGTTAGGAACTTGGGATTCCGTTTTTCAAAGAGAGAGTCAGCATTCATCAGATTCCACACTGGAAAGATCTTCATCATTTTGAGGGTGATACTCACAGAACCCCAGGATGCTCCCTTCGGGATCATAAAAATAGACCAGACGTCTTCGCAGACCGTCTGCATACCTCACCTGGCTTCCCGGTACCTGCTGAATATTACAAAAAAAGGAAATGCTTTCCGCTTTTAACTTCGTGACCCAATCCGCAATCCCAATCACCCAAAACGCGATATGACGTATCCCAAGGGTGTTCGGGATCCCAATACCTTCAAGCTTTTCACTCACAGGGGATAAGTATTGAATTAACTCAATCCGCAGCCCTGCCGTCAATGCAAGATAAGCCACTTTTGCCTTCACTTCTTTTAAACCCACAACATCCTCAATCCAATTCCCGTGGATTTCGACCCGCTTCGAAATTTTAAACCCAAGGCTCTTTTCATAAAAGTGAAGCATCTGTTCCTGATCACTGACAACAATATTGATATGGTCAATTTGTTCAATCATGAGGGTAAAATTCCAAAACGTGATTCAATGACGATATGTTTGCCTGATCAACATCTCAAGTATATATCTCGATATTTTTAGAATTTTCGACACATAAAAAAGGACAATAAAAAAACATGGATCGCAACCATCATTTTATTGTTCGGAATGGATCAAGCCAAAAAATGTAATGCGTCTCATGGAGCAGGGGAATAGGTCGATGGGATTACAAGCTATCGGTTTCACATCTGAGCTTTTGAAAAAAATTATTTAAATCCCTTATATACATCTTAAATTTTTCACTTTCGAGTGAGTGAGAAATTTGACGATTTCCATGAGAAAAAGAGTATAGGTCATTGTTTTGTATTCTGGGCTCAGGGTCACTAACTGAAGTGACCGAGTATATTGTATTTTATGTCGTGGAGGAGAGCCAAGGAGTACACACCTTATTATGAATAGGGGCCTCCCAAAATTTGAAACTTAGGGTTTGAATGAGTCCCCAAAGCCAGGAGTCAGAAGGTTTACTTCTATCTCCTGATTTTGGGGGTAGCAAGAGGCAGTTACTTAACCATAAGGGTTATACTCCTACTAAACTCTCTTTCTTTGCTACTAAGCTCTCTTCACTGATCTGCGGAGTAATGAGTATCGCTCCATTTGTCGAAAGACCCTCGTTCATTCTTCTAGGCTCCGGACGGGTCTTCCTCAACCCTGGTGGCAAATCCGTGGCACTGGAAAAATACCAAACCGAATACACAATCATGAAGCCATATCCAAGTAGCGCCGCCAATCCAAATTCCCAAAATCCTGTATTCATAGTTGACCTCCTTTAAGACTGATTTCCTGTTCGTACACTCAGTAATAAGAGCAAAGGTCATGCCATAATTTATATCAAAAAATAACCTTATTTTTTAATGTGTTACGAATGAGTCGTATTTTTAGACCCGACATATAGTAGCAAACTGACGCATCAATAGATTCATTTTGAAGCACTTTTGCTCCGTTTTATTCCGAAATTCCTCAGACGCCGTGCAAGGGTAGATCGGCTGATTCCGAGTGTCTCAGCCGCTTTGGTCTGATTCCAATCGGTATCTTTCAGAACTTTCATCACGATGTTACGCTCTTGCTCGGCCAAGAGGCCGACTTCGGAATGTAAAAGCGTGGGAGGTTTTTGCAAAGAAAACAGGGCGGATTTGGGAAGGTGTCCGATCAGAAGGGTCGGTCCTGGGGAGGTGACAAACGCGTGCTCAATCATATTCTCCAGCTCTCTCACATTTCCAGGAAAGTCATATGAGAGGAGATACTCCAGGGCCTTTGGCGAGATGCTAATGATCTGCTTCCCGGTTTCCCGGCTAAACTTCGCCATGAAGTGTTTTATTAATGGGAAGATGTCATCTTTGCGTTCGCGCAGTAGTGGAACACGGATCGGAAAAACCCGGATCCGATAATAAAGATCCTCTCGGAAACGATCCTCCAACACCTCCTGGGAAAGATCCTTGTTTGTCGCAGCGATAATTCGAACATCAACGCGGACTGTTTTTGTCCCTCCGACTCGTTCAAACTCGTGCTCCTGCAAGACCCTGAGTACTTTGGCTTGCGCCGACGGGCTCATATCTCCGATCTCATCCAAGAAGAGCGTCCCTTGGTCGGCCAACTCAAAGCGACCGGGGCGATCGTATATGGCGCTAGTAAATGCCCCTTTCATATGACCGAAGAGCTCGCTCTCAAGGAGGTCGTCGGAAAGCGCGGCGCAGTTGACTGCAATAAAGGGCTTATTTCTCCGCAGTCCGCTTTGATGAATCGCGCGGGCAATCAGTTCTTTTCCTGTGCCACTTCTCCCTTCCAGCAACACCGTCGCATGAGAAGCGGCGGCCGATGCGACCAGATCGAGCGTCTCCAAAAATATTTTACTCTTGCCAATGAGCGATCGAAGACCCGTCGGGCGCGGATAGCCCACTACCCGTGCAAGCAACGCAGGGGTGATTTCTCGAAGACTCTCTATTGCTCCAACTACCTTCATATCCGTATCTAGGAGGAGATCGAGACGCATATGAACCGGAATCGAAACATCTTCAGCATCCAACAAGATCGCTTCATGATCCGAGACGACTTCACCTTGGAACATCGCCCGATTGAGCAAAACTTCATGATTGAAAGCAAGGAGGCTTTTACGGAGGACTTTTTGAACGGTGTCGAGATCAATCTGTTCTGGGTTCTCATGAAAGAGCATCCGCCTTAAGACCCGATTCGCGAAGATCACCTTCTTGTGCGTGTCGATGGCGAAAATGCCCACATTCATGGCGTCGAGTAGTTCGTGCGCTTCAAGCTTCATCTAAGGCCCATGCACATCTTGAATTAAATCAGCATCATAATGAGAAGGGTTGTCGCAAGAATCGTTTTATTTTGTACCGAGACCGATGGAATAAAGCAGATCGGAGAAGAATCTTCCCCCGCGGCGTTTTTTGAAATTGGCGAGGCCGTTCTTCTCGGATCCCGTAAGCGCCCGATCTCCGGAAAGCGCCGACACAAAATCCAGAGAAAGTGCGTTGTCGGCAAGAATCCCCCGCCGCCGATCCGCATCGGTCTCTTCGATAATCGATAAATTGTCTTTGAGTACCTTCATGGTTGGCACTGACTCCGTCTTATTTTACTTGCTTCCCGTAGTATACGCTTGTCCAATGGCTGTTTAATACGTTCATCAATAATTCACTGATTAAGGACCTATGGAGTGAACAAGCGTTCTCTGATTTAAAAACGTCAGTTTGCACCATATCGGTCGGTGCATGTGGATAGCACAACTGTCGCTTCTGAGACGAAAAAATGGTGGGTTTCTGAATCACTCCGGTATCTATTTTACGAGACGGTGGCTGAAGTCCAACGGGGCGAAAATGTACGCTAAATGTTTAGTTCCTCATTCTTCTGGAGTATTGTATAAAAAACTTCAGGAGGTAGATCTATGGGCAATATATACCATGCTAATGCCAAGACAACGGCTCGAATCCGAAAAGAAATACAAACATCTCAAGAGACAATCGCTCAGC
>JAJDBX010000074.1 GCA_029261135.1 Nitrospirota bacterium | reverse complement strand
GGGCTTTTTGAACAATTGGGAATCAGCTTGAAGACGACCAACTGCATCGAATCTTTGAACAGCCAGCTGGAGCAATATACGAAGCGGGTAAGCTATTGGAAAAACAGCAATCAACGGCAACGGTGGGTTGCAACGGCCTTGCTTGCAATTGAACCTTCGCTGAGAAAGATCAAAGGTTTTAAATTTCTTCCGCTTCTAAAGACCAATATGAAGGCATTTGACCAAGACAGAAATCATTGCAAAGCAGCATAGGTCATGGATCAATTTTCAACTAACTTTGGGATTGACTCCCGTCCATCGAACAAACTACATCATAGTCTGTAGATTCACTACTTAGTCTACGAGAAGTTCTACAACCAGGCATGCAAGATAACAGGTATTCTGCAAGTTGTTCTAATTTCGTGCCTGTTGGTTCCCCAAGCTTTGAGACCAGATATCTTATGTAATGCTGGTTTGATAAATAGAAGACACTTTCCTCTGGTGCGGGAAATTCAATCATCCATTCATGGGTGAGCTTCTGAAGCATGAACTCTGGGAATAAACTGTCGGAAAGATTATTATTCCTCAAGTCATATACTTCTTTAGCGTATCTCTTTAACTCTGAATCGGGAAGACCATTCCTCCAGACCAAACGAAAATAGACCCCAGTGTTTTCAGGAGACACAAACCCATGACCACGGATAGCGTCCTCACAAAAAGCCAACATCAGATACCTTTTGCTTAGGACTGGAAAGCCCATTCCCATATAGCACTCGCTCATCCAAAGAAGTGGCATGCCTTTATGAACCCACTTAGTCTTGTCCAATTGTGCTTTTAACATTTGATAATACAATGATGTGAAGATAGAAAGTGCTTCGTGGTAGCGTTTTTCATGGAAAAAGAAAAGTCCTGACAATTCCCAGACTCTTTGTTCATCAGTGTTTGTAGATATTTTCTCAGGCAGATAGACCTTGGGTAGTTCAGCTGCTAGCAGAACACCACCATCCCTTTGGGTGAACAGCGGCAACAAGCTTGGTTTGATATTTTTTTCTAAATCCGAAGGTACTCCTGACATAATTCTATTTCCGTGGGTAGTAAATTCATTTGATTATTTTAAAACATACTTTTTGAAAGATTGCAAATTCTGCTTAGAACTTTGATTAATTGAACTGATCGATAAAATCATGCTTACAGTCAATGACATCGAATGCCACTTAAAAGGCTGTATAATGAGGATTACCCTAAAACCTTACTTTCAGGAAGCACTCTTTGCAAGTCTCATCCGTATTTTTTCACTGGTTCAATCGCTCTACGCCCCACAAATCATCAACAATCGTCATTCTGCATCTCAACCTTTCCGGTAAATTCCACACCGCTCCCTTCAATCGAATACAAACACCCGCCATCGGTACTGACGACGATATTGTTTGCGACAAGCCCCTCAGTTGATACAAGATCCTTGTATTGGCTCGTCTGGTCTCCTTCTTCTGTCTGGTAGATCTTGATATTTGGATTGGAGCTTTTGAGATGCTCGATAACGGATTTTCTCGGATGGCCATAGTTGTTGTCACTTCCGGTAGAAATCAAGGCGACTTCGGGTTTCACGACAGAAAGAAACGGTTCATCGGTACTGGTGTGTGACCCGTGATGGCTGACTCGTAGCACATCAATATTGCCAATAAACGGGGCGATCTTGTTTTCAATGTATTTGTGTTTCGATATCCCGCCTAAATCCCCTGCGACAAAAAAAGTAAACTTGCCATAGGTAATGAGAAGCCCGATGCTTTTTGCATTGGCATCTGTCACGCCAAGATCAACCACGCTGTTTGTGTCCTTGTCCAGGTATGCACCTCCTCCGGTGACGGTTTGAATAGTAATTCCCCGTGCCAATGGGAGCATAGCCGGAGGTGATAGAATCGATACCGCTTCTCCGGTCTGTTTAACTACTGCTGTCACATACTGATCGTATTGTTTTTTCTGACTGCTTTTTACTTCGGCTTTGGTCACGAAGGCTTTCCCGATAAGTTTTACTTGAAAATCATTTGGATCTTGAGGATCATATGTAAGCACTTCATCCAAGCCCCCGGTATGATCGGAATCGTGATGACTGGAGATAATATATTTTATCTCTGGTATCCCAATGGATTTTAAATAAGGCACACCGAACTCGTCTCCTCTTCTCTGTTTCCCAGCGTCAAAGAGAAGACCCACTTTTTGATTATCATTTCCGTAGGCGACAATCAAGGTGCTGTCCCCTTGTCTGACGTTGATGACATGCACCTCTAATCTGACAATATCAAATTCGGGAGGTGTGAGGATAATATCAGGCGGAGTGTCGTTGGAGGTATTGAGATAATTATCATCTTCGATTCTTCCCAACGTATAGTAAATCCATCCGCTCCGGCCATCAGGCAGTTCCACATTGCGCCACTTATTGTCTGGACTGTTCCCTAAATGGAGGAACCAGTCCCCTTTCTGAGCTTTATGGATAGTTGAGGAACGAGTCGTCGGTTCAGAGCGGACATTCACCGACTTTCTTGAAATGACAAAAATGTCGGCATAGGAAGTTTGGACGAAAAAAAGAATGAAGGCGATGAGGAGGAATACTCTTTGAGGCAGCATCACATATACTATCTTTTTTTCTAAGGGTTGTGGTGTTCACGTCTCCGTGACTTGAATCGTCATATTAAAATACACCGAGTACAGATTACTTACCACAAACAAAAAAATCAATATTTGAAATTACCAGATTACTTGTGGCTAAAAAACAAATAGATATGAGATATTAACGGATAGCCTATGTATCCTCCAGATTCAAAGAAAACATCCAACACCTTCGAACGACTCACCAGAGGAGGGCGTGTCGCCCAACTTGCATGGAAGTCATTCGACATCAAAATGATTGAGCAGTTGAACAGTATCCAAACTCAATTGGCAAAAACTGCTATTGCTGATCATGAGAAGATCATTCGCATGGTAAAACCCTTGGCACTCGATATAGTAAACTCATCGGTGAACCAATTAAGGATGGATGAAGGGGTGTTCAGAAATTCTCTTCTTCAAACAGTTCAAGGTTTGGAGAAACTGAACAAGTCTGTTTTTAAATCCATGCGAATGGATTCATCTTCACTCACACATATTTCCCGCTCTATTCAAAGCGACATAATGACCTCATCGCTTGCAGGTATAAACAGCATGATGGAAACTATCAATCGCCTAAACACCTTTCCCAACATATATAAAGAATTGGGAAATTCCTTTTCAATTAAATTATTTCGGGAACTAGAGCGGAAAGACATAACATTCAGTAATGCGGTTGATTCTATAGAAGGGGCGCTGACTGAAAAAGCAGAAACCCTCCCACCAAGTCTCATCAGTTCTGATGGCATACTTTCATTATTATTTTCTTTTATCTTTTTCATTGTTGCAATGGTGTCTTCTCAGGAAAGTGAAGAACGAATAATAGGGAGAATGGAACAACTTGAAATAACGATTTTAGAGCAAGTCGAAAAATTAATCCCCGTGGAAGATAGCAATGTATATTACATCGCAATACGACCAGTAAATCTCCGTACTAAGCCTTCCACAATAAAGTCCTCTACCATAGCTATTTTGCATCCTAACCAACGAGTAGAACTCCTACAAAGAAAAGGAAAATGGATTTATGTCCGGTATTTTGACTATTTGGAAGGAGTTCCAAAGACAGGTTGGGTCTATAAAAAATATTTAAAAATGGTAAGATAAATCACGAAATCAAGCAATTATACTTACTTGTCGTAATAAAAAAAGAGGCAAGCGTAATGCTTGCCTCTTAAAATCTTACCAAAAAGAACTACCACTTCCCCGCCAAGAGCGTTCCTGCATACCGTTCAATCTCGATTCTCTGAAGCGGCGCGAGTTTCTGAGCCGCTCCGGTGAAGGCGTTTATGATCCCAAACCGGCTCGGCTCCGGTTCGCTATTGTAACTGCTCACAATCTCATCGGTGAACTTCAGAGAGAGCTTCCGCTTTGCAGCGAGCAACTTGATCGTCAAAACCGGATTTAAAACCGGTTCCGCATGGGTTTTCAGGAATCGCTCTAAAGCTTCATTAGCGAAATGAAACGCATGGCTGATGCCGTTTGCCATCCGGTGATTCAATTCGGAAACCGTGAAATGAATATGCGCATGGCGGAAGCTTTTCTCTTGGGCAACAACCAAATCATTGGTACAGGCAAGCCGGAAGACAAAAGGTTCTACTGAGACACTCCCCTGACCCACTTCAGAATTACCAATCATGACCCCGGCCTTGAGGCCGGAACCCGTATCCTTAATGTCTTCTGAAATGATCTTCAGAAACATGTGGCTCTCTTCAAGAACAAAGGTCTTGACCCGTACATTCGCCCCCTGAAGCAAGTCTTGAACGGTTTCCGTAATCTGACTGTTGTTGTAGGCGACATAGCCGCCCGATAGAAAAGCTCGTATCCATTCTCCTTTACCTCGGAGCAGATAGGGGTTGCCGTTCATTCGGGCAAGGTCATGATTTGCCACGACCGCCTTCATGTCGCCGGGAAGCCGTCGATAATAATCAACGGGTATCTTGAGCTTCTGGCACATCTGGCTCGTTGCCAGATCAGAGAGTGAGTACTTGCCACTCCCTTTTTCACCATTTGAGAGTTCAATAACTCCCGTTTCCGTGATTCGGAATTGCCGGGCATTAGCCTTGCGATCCCACTTGTTTTGATCGTCCTGAACGGTGGTTGCCTCTATTGCTTTCCAATTCATGTGCTTTCCTCCTTTTTGTGAATGTACAGAGGAAAGCGTAGCAAGGCTGTGTAAAATCAAAAGGATGGGGAGTTTGCGGGAATATGTAAAAATCTATATATTCCTTTAGAAAGAATGTAGGATGAATCGCATTTATTTAGAAGATTGGTTGAATTCAGCTAGGGAGAGAATTTCCCATGCCACGACTTGTTTTCATCATTTCGCTCATATTCCTATTCTCCGTTCCTGTATTTGCTGAAAAGACGGAAAATTACTGCCTCGACAAAGAAGCCGCTCAACAATGGGAGGATCTTGCCAAGAAGAATCCAAACGACTTAGGATTGCAACGCCTCCATGCGTTGAGATTGGGGATCTGTCAAAAAATTGAAAAAGGAACTCTTTCCACGAGTCAGGGAATCGAAATTTTTGAGCAAGATCGCTTGGCATTAATTCGGAAACGGGCTGAAGAAGAACAGATAAAACAGAAGAGATCCATTCAGTAATGGGTGAGCTGAGGAAGAATATAATTACCAACGACATTATTGTGCAGCCAAAGATTTTTGAAGATATAGTTTAAAGCAGTAAACGAAAGGCAAGGGTTCTCCTCGAAACCCAGAAAACTACGACCGCCTTTTTAAATAGTGACGGAATTTGAAAATGACTCTACTTACAGACATTCTTGGACTTCAAGGCAAGCGGCATCAAGTATTTGTTAGTTACCATCATAGCCCCTTTGATCAGCCTTATAGAAACTTATTTGAGGTGATGTTTTCTAGTTATCATGAGATTATGATAACTAAGTCTGTTCAGATCGGGGACATTAATCCGAATTTGCCAACGGATACAATTCGCAAAAAGGTCAGAGATGAGTATCTTAGGCAATCTACTGTTACAGTTGTTTTAATTGGGGCAGAAACATGGAAAAGAAAACATGTAGATTGGGAGATTGGATCAAGTATTCGCGATACTCAATATAATACTCGATCTGGTTTAATTGGGATTCTGCTTCCAACATACCCCTATCCAAGTCCAAACCAATACAGTCAATACACAATCCCACCTCGCCTTTCCGATAATATCAACTGTGGTTTTGCAAGTATTTACAATTGGGACACTAATGCGAATAGTGTTCAGGAATGGATACATCAAGCTTTTAATCGAAGGAATGAAGTCGCTCCAGACAATTCCTATCCATCATTTGTAAATAATCGTTCAGGTGAGAGGTGGTATGCATGAAATGGAGTAAATGGCTAGAGCAGTGGGACATGACTTCTCTGAAAATAAAAACGTCATTTCTTGAAATGGAATGGAAACCACAAGATGAAGACAAGACGGCAGCGTGGGAGCTGTATATTGAATTACTTACACGAATTACAACGCAGCCTCTATTTCATGAACATGGAGACGAGAAATCTGCGTTAGATAGCATCTACTCTCTTTTTCCTATAACAAGAGAAGTCATAAAAAGTAATGGTCGTCACTGCATTGAATTTACAAAAATCGCAGTTGTGATTTTAAACCAAATAGTGCGCCCATTTACAGCAAAATGGCATAGGCTATCTATTCACGGGGCATTTGAAGACTCAGAGAAATGTGTTCAGTTCAGGGGTGAGCTTGGCGACTTACAGAAAGATTTAATGAAATACACACGAATGCTCGCAAATATGGCTGGTGTTGAAGATTTAACCGAATTAGAAGATGAAGAAAGACAATGAATATTTGGGAAAAAGATACCCTCTTTCTGTTTATTGCCTTTGTTATTCCAGGATTTATCAGTTTAAAGGTATATGAGCTATTTTTCCCGTCACCTAAACCAGATTCAACCAAGCAACTCATTGATGCTCTTACATATAGCTGTATTAATTACTCACTCTTATTTATCCCAATATTTTATATCGAAAAAAGTGAGCTACAGGAAACATTCCCATTTCTATATTTGGCATTTTATGCATTCGTTCTTTTAGGTGCTCCTATTCTATGGGCGTGGTCTTGGAAAGGATTAAGGACAAAGAACTTTTTTCAAAAATTCACTCACCATCCGATACAAAAACCTTGGGACTTCGTATTTGGCCAGAAGATTCCATATTGGGTAATCGTTACACTGAAAGACGGAACTAAAATCGGCGGAAGTTATGATGATAAGTCATTTGCTTCCAGTAATCCCGCAGAAGAACAGCTTTACCTAGAAGAACATTGGGAAATTAATAGTGACGGAGGCTTTGAACGAGCAAGAGAGTCTACAGAGGGAATTCTAATTCTTGCAAGTGAAATGGTATCTGTAGAATTATTCAGTAGATATGAGGAGGGGAGATAAAATGGCAGACAAAAAAACTCTAGTTGAACCACCCGACAGTGAGAGAAGAGAATATGGCTATAAGCCAGAGAAACCAATAACTATAGTTCCCGATATAACTCCTGATAAGAATGATGCAGGTTATCAGCCTGTCAATACTAAACCCGTTGTGAAACCACCACCAAAAAAACCATAAGATATTCAATTTTTTTGAAACCTCAGTAGTAAACTACGGGATTTCCACTGAAAGGGAGTAGTCTGAGAAACCACGGTTATCAGAACAATTGTTCTTCCAGACGATTTGAGGGATTGCTTTTTAACATAATGTCTCAAATCGGGGCTACAAAAAATTCTGCCTCAAAATCGTAAATTTTGTGAGACCTTGCTTGGCTGAGGCATGTGGGTAAAGCAACTTCCTTACTAAAGTAACGGAGTAACAAGCCCCCGTCGTTTATCACTTCCATAATAAAACGTCAGAGCAAAAGACGCGGCGTCAAAGATGGACATGCGCTCATCTTCAGGCATCCACGGTTTGCGAAATGGCGGGAGGGATCGTTCCAGTTCAGGAAGTAATACTGCTATTCTTATAGCAATCTGGTGTTTGGTGGTTGCGCTCGATTCTGAGAAAACGACTTTGACTTTTGTACGTGAAAAACGGCGTACCTTGATCTTCTGTTTTGATGCCAGCTTGCCAATTTCTTCAATCAATCTTTGAACCCGAAGACAGCGTCTTGCCCCTTTCGCCGCGCAGTCTTCAAGCACAATGACATCGGGGTGGTAAAATTCAATCAATTCAGAAATCTTTTTCAGACAGCGCACATTTTTCTTCTCTCTTGCTTCTTTTGTTCCCCAATCAATGGGATATTCCGATCCTTCAAAAAGGATAAATCCAAATCCTCTGGTTGCCGGATCAATGCCTAAGACCCGTTTATACTTATTCCTATCTTTGTTCATAAATTGTGTGCGTTATCGTTTAATCTCGTGATAATCGTCTTGAGCAATACCAACTTACGTTCTGTCTTACGATCTTGCGGAGCCTTGCTCAACTTACGCTCAAGCCCCCGAACGCGCCGCTTGATCTCTTTTTCAACTTCGGCATAGATGCCGGGGAAAAGCTCCTGCGGTGTTGCGCCAAAGATCACCTGATAGGCAAATTCGGTCTTGAGATTGGGCACTCTTGCATGGCGCTCATATCGGGAAGTCTTAGCACCGCTTTGGCATCCCAACAGATACGCGACCTCATCTTGTGTAAACCCGGCTCGTTTTCGGTAAGATCGAAGATAATTTTTTAAATTTTTAGACATACCGTAAAATTATGGACTAACAATTCTGAGTTAGATGATGTGGATAGCATATCGTCTGGGGAAATAGGACAAAGAAAGGAAACCTTGCCGGGAACGGCAAGGTTTGGGAAATAAAAAAACCGCGTCGGGGAAACGCGGACAAACACTCATGATTTTTTCTTGAGTCGATTAAAAAAGGAGTCCGAGTGGACTTCGGGGACTTTAGGGACTTCAGGGACTTTGATTGAGGTATCAAAAGAGTGGAAGTGCGGTAAAACAAGGCTATTGTTTAAGCCGTTTTCTTAATTTAAATTGAGTCCATCCCCTGATTCAAAGTCCCTGAAGTCCTAAAGTCCCCAGACTTAAAAAAGTTGTTTCCTAAAATGGAGTTTCTCCCTCTTCCTCTCTGTACTCATTTTGACCTATGCCGTACTTTTCATAAAGCCGTTCCAATTTCGGTTTTTCTGACTGCGGAATAACATATACCCCGTTGCTCTTTTGTGTCTTTAATTTGAGTTTTTTCCTGACCACATATCCGATCCACTTGGTCGTGATTTTTCGGTCATAATCCTCTCCAAAGCGGTCGATAAACCAATTGGTGGTCTCTTTGATGCCAAGGTTCGCTATTATGGATGAGGTGGTCATGTCTTTGAGGATCTCAAGGATCTGAGCTTCCATGTCCATCCCCCGCTCAATAATAATCTCTTTGTTGTAAGCGCGGGCAACTTCGCGTATCTCCGCTCTCATCTTTTCATCTGCGATTATGCTCAGAAGCGGCACAAAGATCTGATTAAGTCGCGGTTCGATGCTCCGGTCAACCAGCCCATCATCCGTTACCTGTTTTCCCAGGTTTCGGAACCGGAAAAGGAGCAGTTTATTCCTGAGATGAAGTGCTTCTTCCTTATGAGAGGAAGGAAGATTGATCGGCACATCTTCTCGAAGACGGCGTTGCCCCATCTCTTCAGTAATAAAGCGGCTTTCCAATGCCCTGTCTTTATAAAATCCGCGTGTTCCCACAAGCTTTGGCCCGAATACAGCGTATGCTCGTGGATTAAATTCCTTGTTGCCAGAGACCTCACTGCGCAATACCGGAAAACCCTTTGCATTACCGTTATTCAATATCTTCACCATTTCTGATGTCTCATCGGAGAAGCGGAAGTCTCCTTCGTCGATAATGAGGGTTCCCCTGAATGACTCCAGCATACGAAACAAAGGGGAGACGGATGAGGCACCTGAAGCAAAGATCGGCTTGTAGCAGAGTGATCCGATGGTAAGAAGCGACCGTGTTTTGCCGCATCCATAATCTCCCCGAAACCTCAGATACGGGAGTTCGTTGAAGCTGTCATAGACCCAACTAAAAAGAACATAGTAACTCGCTATTTTTTCAAAAAATGGACTGACATCGACATAGCGGTGGATGAACCCTTGGATATAGGACAGAAGCTCTTTTTCGGACGCGTATTCTTCGGGGTATGACGGGAACAAGACGATCTGGTTTTTTATCAGATTATTATGAGGTGAATAAGGTATCAGTTGGTGAGTCGGATCAAGAAAGACGCTTGCCTCCTCGCGCCATGCGCCATCTTTCCAGACGATGAAACCGGTCTGCCGTTTTGTGTGGCAATAAATCATTTCCATGATTGAGCCATCATCAAAAACCCTCGATATGGTCGGGATCTTCTTTTGCTGTTCTGTTTTTTCAATTTCTTTTTTGTCGTTGTGGATCATGGTTTGTAATTAAATTACCTGCCTCATAACAATTTTCAGCAAAAGGGATCACGGAGCCTCCCTCTTTGAAAAAGGGGGAGCTAAAATAACAGGCTGAAAATCATTAAGAGGCAAGTTAAATTATCGAATAGATTTAATGCCTGTACGAAACCTAGACCTTCTATCTCCATCAGAAAGGAGATCATGTCGCCGTGCTTTCTGCATCCGAAACAGTGAAAAGTGTTTGATGAGGAATAAATGACAAGCGAGGGTGTGCGGTCGTTATGGAAAGGGCACTGTCCGACGAAGCGATCACCCGATTGTCTAAGACGAATATATTTCCGGGCAATATGGACAATAGGGAATCTATCCTTGATTTCCTGAACACGATTTTTCAGGACGGTCTTTGGCTTTGAAGGGGGATATGAGATGACAGGTAAAGCATCTGGAGATTGTGGCGGCACGGTCTGCGCCTCCTTCATTAGACTGAGAAAGTCTTCCTTTTTCCTTTCCAAACGGACAAAGAAATCGCTAACATCTCCTCCTTTGCCGACTGCTTCGGGTAAGGTAATGATCTTTGAATGAGGGATCATCCGACCGATGCGGAGCGCACCGTTTTGACCCGCTTCATCAAGGTCAAAGCAGATATATATCTTTTGGATAGAACTGAGCGCGGTGGCCCATTCCTCACGGAATGTTCCCGCGCCACTGGTGGAAGTGACTACCGAAAACCCCTGACTCTTAAGAACGAGCCGGTCAAACTCCCCTTCACAGATGATGAGCTGAGGAGGGTTTCGTAACACAACCTGCCAACCATAAAGTTCCGGGTGCGATCCTTTGGACGTAAGCATCTTCGGGCCATCCCCTGGATTATCGGGGTCTCTTGCCAACTTGAAGAAGGCAAACTTCCCTTCGCGGTTGAATATAGGGATGGTGATTCGTCTCCCGTTCCAGCCGATCCGGTGAATATCAATCAGTTTGTCGGATATTCCTCTGTCTTTGAGGTAATGGGGGATTCTTTGGGGAAGGCGATGATGGTAGGTTGTCGCAAGGTCTTATTGAGGATCGGGTTTAATCATCCTCCATTGAGATTAATTTGTTATCTCAAACGAAAGAAGGATGGGGAACTTGTCGAGGATGGCAAGGGATAATTCCAGTAAAAGAAAAAAGAGATTCTCGCTCTCTGTCATTCCATCGGTGGACAACGATAGATAGGGTTAATATTTGCTTGGGCTAACAGATCGAAGTTGTTCGTTGTCTGCCCATTATCATCAAGAAGGTCGAGGTTAAAGTTCCAGCTTTGCGAATTAAAACACTGGGGTTTCTACAATCACCAATCGCGGTTGTAAAGAAGGGTCATCTGGAAAATCTGAGCTGTAAAACTCATTCCATTGATTGGCATTTGAGAATGGACGTAACTGAACGCCATAATTAGAGTACGTCCCATCCTGCCATGCATTGTAAAGATCGGTGATGTCAATGCTATACCATTCACCAAGCGTGGGTGCTAGAAGAAGGCTGGGAATCCATTGTATTGTCGCTGGCCGATCAGCCCACCAAAGACGATCTCGGTCAATGCCAGTCCCTTCGGTCTTCCAGTCCCAAAATTCAGTGACCATGTCGAGGTACATTCCAGTTGTACCGATACCTCTCTGAGTGAACGGGAAAAGCATAAGAGTAGCGGAAGAAGCCTTTGTTGGTAGATTGCTCAGATCAAATTCTATGAGGGTATAGTACAAGTCGCCCCATCCCCCAACCACAAGTTCATGGTTATCTAGCCCACCGCCTGGGCCACCACCATCTGGAGCATAAGAAAAAGCACTGGTAGTCCAGATGTCTTTTATTGTTGTTACTTCGGATGTCTGACCTTGAGCCGATTGAGTCGTTGCGCATACCTGAGCACTCCCTACTGACTCATTATCGGACAGATCAAATGCGGAGACAGCGTAACAGTACTGGATAGAAGGAGAGAGGCCGGTATCGCTGTGAGAAGTTGTTGACACCTTGGTGATAAGGCGGACTCCGTCTCTATACACATTATATCCGGCCACGCCAACATTATCCGTTGGAACTGTCCAGGAAAGATTTATCTGGGTAGAGGAAATTGCGGTAGCTGTAAGACCCATGAGATTAGCGTTGATGCAAGGAAATGGATCAACCTTTTGATCTTTGTTGAGAAAAATCTGTCCGTTTGGCACATATTCAAGATGTAGATGAGGGCCTGTTACGCCTCCAGTTGAATCCGCTAGACCAATAACGGTAGTAGATTTAATGACAGTATCACCAACTTTCAAAGCATCCGTGCTTGACTTGATCAAGTGCGCATACAATGTCTGGGAGCCGTCTGTATGAGTGATAATGACATATCGTCCCCACCCTTTTTTTCTGCCGCCAAACCGATTTGGAATGTCTCTTTCGTCAAATCCAATTTTAAAAATAGTCCCGTCAGCCGTTGCCAAAACCTTGTCGCCAATTGCTGCTCTCAAATCTACTCCGTTGTGGGCTCCGAGATCTCCAAATGGAGAAGTGATTTCGAGCGCTCTTTCCAAAGGGCTACCTAATGTAGTCCCTTGACATGAATTAATTTCCGGGGCTTGTGACTTCATGCTTAGACCTAACTTGTTTGTGGTTTGGACTCTGACGATGGGTGAACTCCCAATTAGGATAATTGCTTCAAATTCTCCTGCGTTTTCTGATCGAAAGTCAGTAAACGACGACTTTGGAAGTGTCGCTGAGAGTACGCCGTTTGTTAATTCGAAATCAAGCGGCTCAAAATAATCTAGAATTTCGTCATCGGCTCCAAATTGAAATATCTGGACAAACAATCTTGGAACAAAGTCATTACTCAATAAGTTAATAAATTCTGTTGGTACTGTGTATCTAATCAAGAAATCCTTTTCTGGAAGTGCCGTGGAACTGACCTTCAAATATTGTCCAGATGAATCCCCCGCCGCAAATAAATCAGCAGATATCTTGTATATGTCCAAGAATTCTTGATCAGATTTATCCTCAATTGATAGTATAGATCCCGATGAAAAAGCGTTGTCTGGAATTACGATAATTGCGACACTTTTTAATTCAATAGCTCCACCGTCCGAGCCTATATTAAACTCGACTTGAGACCCCGCCTCCTCGCCTCCACCATTACCACTACATCCAATGACAAAAACAAGTCCGAAAAAACTAATAACGGCTAGAAATATGGATGTTGAATTTTTCAATTTGGCCTCCGCTCCACTTTTGTTTCATCCCCAAGTTTTTATGACTGACATTTATTCCTTTTTTGGAACACTGCCTACGATAAGGAGCAATAGATACTTTTTATTATCTACCATTTTTCGAAACAGTGAAGGTTCTATGTTTGCCTGAATAGAAAGCTTTTTGTTATCCAGTGAGTAGGACAACGGTTCCGCATACTCAATGCTCTCGTGCGGTAAATCGGCGAGAAAATAATAAAGCATAACTGGTTCGTATTTATTTCCCAATTGCTCAATGAACTCTTTTGAAAGGTCAACTTTCAAACTGAGAGGAGTGTCTATCTTGTCTATTGATTCAATTTCCAAGGACCATCCCAGTGATGGGCCTGCCCCTAAATCTTTACCTGTTGAATTGTAGTATTCAGTGAGCTCGTTGCTATCCACTTTTTTTATCGACAAACTATCTATCAATCTAGAGTCAAGATTAGTGTTAAATAAAGACAGTGTGACACCATCCATCTTGATGAATGTCTCCGATGTTTCAGATTCATCTGAGGTGGCCACAGAAACACCGGAAGACATTGCGTCACTATCTTCGTTATATACACCAATAAATACTGCTACTACAGTAACCGCCAAAACAGCCACAAGTAATACATTTCTTTTCATTTTATTTTATTTTTCTCTTTAACTGACAATCCAGATTAATTACAATAATTCTAACGTGATGATACACTATCCGCCCAATACTGCAAACCGAAAAAAACCTGATATTGCCTTTTGACCCTACCCCTCCGCACCCCGCTTTTTAACTTCCGCTTTCACATCCGCGCTTGGGTCGGCTACCTTGATCGCAACAATCAGACCCAAAGCTTTTCCCGCTTCCTGATCCTGTTGTCCTTTTTTGTAAGTCAGATTGAGGGTCATCAATGACTTTCCTTCTTCACTGATAAGCCGCGCGTTCATTGACTTGACTGTGGTGGTGAACGACGCTCCACCAGCACCCAGAAATCCGGTTGACTTCGTTTCAGAAGCCAACACACCACTACCAACAAGCACGGCATCCGCTCCTAACTCGAACGCACTTTTTATCAAGGCATTTTTTGGAAAATATTCACTACCGAATTGGTCAACTTTCGCTTCTGTCCCATTGGTGTTGAGATTTTGCTCAAGCTCGAATGTAGTGATTACTTTAAACCCCTCACCCTCCAAAGTGGTATTTATGCTGTTGATCATCCCTTCTGATAAATGGGGCGACCCAGTTAAGGCAAACCCCGTCATCTGCCCCGAAACACGCTTGGATGATATAACCGCGACTGTTTTGATGCTCCTCAGTGTCTCTTCATTTTCAGATGAAATACTGGTTTTAATGTCAGCGCTTTCCACCGCGCTGTAAAGTGACCCCCCTACCCACATAGCAGTCGCACCAGCTTGAACAGCCAGCAATGCTGGCAACGCCGCCACGCAACCGCCCATAAAAAGACTAAACAGGGCAGTAAAAATAACCGTGTTAAGTTCCTTCATCCACTTCATAATTTTCTCCATTTTTATTTACGTTACTGCCAGATCAGAGTGCCGTTTAAAGCAATGGGATCTGTGTTAATATTCGTACCTGAACTGACGTTTACAAGCTCCAATGGAGTATTCTTGAAAGTGATCGTTTTATCCGACAGATTAACTGATATTGTATTGCACTCAGGGATGGACACTATCACACTCTCAACACCACAACTGTGCGAATAGTCCACAGTTTCTATGACCAAGGATGTTCCGCTACCAGAGACGGTTTGCGAATTAAAACTGATCGTAATTCTTTCTCCAAACAGAATGACGGAGAGCGTATCTTTATTCAGTTCAAGAATATTCCCTGCGTTATTAGACCAAGTAATGATTGCAAAAACTCCAAGGCCGAGAACATCTGTTGTCGTATCTCCGCTACGACTATTAAAGTCTGGATTGAAACTGGTACCAATAACATTCGTACTAGGCCCGGTTATACTCAGACTTCCAAACTCCCCTGTACTACCGCCACCACCTAAAGTATCGCGTAAATGGGACTGTGCGGTGGCGGAAGGAATCAGGCTCCTCGGTGCACCAAGTGTCGATGTCAGATCGGACACTATTGTCTGAACATTCCCATTATTTTCAAACACCGAAATGGACACATTAAAATTGATTGTCCTGCCTGCCGCTTGATTTGAGATTGCGGTAGTGATTTGAATACCGTTGCTCGGATTATTATCCGCATCCAGTGTTTGCAAAAAACGGATGATGTTGGTCACCTGGGGATTCATTTCGTCAACTGAATCAGGCACAAGATCAATGGGAGTCAAGATGATTTTCCCGGTCGCTTTGCCTAGTAAAATATCGCCAATAAAAAAACTGACGACTTCGCCCTCAACATAACTGAAAGTACCGCTTGCGTCAGTCAAACCGGATTGTGTCGCTGTCTTGAAGCGAACGCCTTCTACCGCAGAATCAATCAACACACCTTGCTGTACGGTTGCGGGAGGAGTATCAGTTGCCTCAGTACCCCCTCCGCCTCCACCACCGCCACATGCAGTCAGTAACAGTCCGAAAATTATTGCCACAATTAGTATCGAAAAATGATTCTTTTGTGTCGTACAATATGTATCCATTGTGAAGCCTCCTCTATTGACATTGTTTCCATTAAAAGTAAGATAAACAGGTATTAATCTCTCTTTACAAAGAGGATTTACATCATCAATTCAAGCTACCCACGCCAAACGCGGGCGGGTTTTATCTCTATTTGCGCGAGCCTATGTTCGCTTGGCATAGGGAGCTTATCGATAAGGAGAATTCAAAATGAAGAATGAACAAAAAAAAGAAAAAAGTGGTTGCCTATTGCAGAGTGTCCACTTTGGAACAGAAGAAAAACGGCTATGGCATTGATATTCAGATCAGAGACGCGACGCTTTGCGCGCAACGTCACAATGAGCTTGTTGAGAAGTTTTATATTGATGAAGGAGAGAGTGGAGTAAAAACAGAACGAAAGGAATTGAAAAAACTGATGAGGGACTGTAAAGCGTGGAGGATAGGTATTATAATCCTTCCGTCTTTAGACAGACTCTCCCGTGAAGTCCGTATCGCCGAAAACCTATTTCATGAGTTTAAAAGGTTACAGATAAAGATCTTGATAGCCGACATGCCCCAGTACAATGGAGAACGAAAGGACATCTTATTGCGCCAGATATTACAGGCCGTTGCTGAAGAAAACAGGAGAGAAATCATCGAACGGCTGTTGAAAGGACGCCAAGAACGGGTCAGACGGGGATTGTTCCCCGGCGGCAATCTGCCCTATGGCTACACGAGAGGAAACAAAACTACGGTTGTTATTGATATGCAAGAATCTGAGATTATAAGGGATATTTTTGACTTAGATACCCAAGGAATGACGGGAGAGGCTATAGCAAAAAATCTCAATGAGAGAGGATATACCCGCAGAAATGGAAAGCCGTGGATTCAACCACAAGTCTGCCGGATTCTCAATAGAGCATCACTATATCGGCAAGGGATCATAGGATATGGGAGCATAAAAGGAGAGCAGAGTAACTTAATTTTACAAACAAAAAAAGTGGAATAAAAATTTTACAGTTTGTGTTTACTTTTAAGGGGTTAGAGAGATAAATCCTCTTTGTAAAGCGGGTTTATCTCTAATTGACCCTCTATTTATCATGAATTTTTAGAGAAAGTAAAGATAAGATTTTGGGCTCGCAATTATTGACATATATGGGCATAGGAATATAATGTGAATTACATTTACTCGTAAAGCTTTCATTGTAAAAGAAATCGTAAAAGATTTTGAAAATATTAAAGAAAAATGACTTTCAGTCTCTTTCACGTCAGCGAATAACGTAATTACTCATTTATGTCTCGGAGCAAACAAAGAAAATTTAATCTATAAATAAAGATGAAAACCTATACTTCTGTTCGCTTTGAAAAAAAATATGCCAAAACCCATCTTACGGCACAAAGAGGAGCTACATTATTGTTATCAGCAGTTGAGGAAGTAAGACTAAGAGTGTCACAAAATACTACTGCGAAGAAAAAATCGCAGCTCGGTCAATTTCTTACTCCAGTAAAGACGGCTAAATTTATGGCTGGTCTTTTTAATCCAACAAATGACAGATATTGCCGATTGCTTGATGCCGGTGCAGGTATCGGCTCCCTATCAAGTGCATTTCTTGAAAAATGCATACTTGGCAATTTATTGGGTTTTGAAAAAATAGAACTAGCTGCTTTTGAGTTAGATAATGCGCTTCATAAAGAATTAAACCGTTCACTTTCCATGTATATAAAACATGGCCCTATTTCATATAAACTTTTCGAGACTGACTTTATTGAAGCTGCGGTTAAGGATATTCAGTCTGGACAAGCAAACTTCACTCACGCCATTCTTAACCCGCCTTATAAAAAAATTAATAGCAACTCTCGTCACCGGATGCTACTTCGTCAGGTTGAAATTGAGACCGTTAACCTGTATTCGGCATTTGTTGCATTAGCTTTACAGCTAATGGTTCCGGGTGGGCAAATCGTAGCAATTATTCCACGCAGTTTCTGTAATGGACCTTACTATCGTCCATTCCGTGACTTTGTATTGGAACGGGCGGCTATTCGACATATGCACTTATTTAAGTCACGAAGTAAGGCGTTTAAGGATGATGGTGTATTACAAGAAAATGTTATTATTTTACTTGAGCGTGAAGGACAACAGGGGGCAGTGACGATTTCCACTTCCACCGACAACAGCTTCACAGACCTTGCCACATATAAACACCCATTCGACTCTATAGTGTCCCATAATGACCCGGAGCGATTTATCCATATACCTACCTCACCTGGGAAAAGTACAGTTGATGCATCCACAGTCATTCGCCATTCGTTGTCTGATCTTGACGTTAAAGTTTCGACCGGGCCGATAGTTGATTTTCGGCTGAAAGAGCACCTACGAAACATGCCTGGGGAAGGGACTGTGCCTTTAATCTACCCTGGTCATTTCAGCAACGGCAGCATCGAATGGCCTAAGGTTGGGATGAAGAAGCCAAACGCGATTGAGCGCAACAACGATACTCAAAAATGGTTTTATCCAAATGGCTTTTATTGTGTAGTGCGTCGGTTTTCATCAAAGGAAGAAAAGCGTAGGATTGTGGCAAGTGTGGTCAACCCTCTCACATTTAGTGATGCACCATTACTGGGTTTCGAGAACCACCTGAATGTATTTCACAACAACAAGCGAGGGTTGCCACATGCACTTGCAGCCGGACTGGCTACGTTCCTTAATTCGTCCGCAGTCGATGAAAATTTCCGCCGTTTCAATGGTCACACCCAAGTCAATGCAACCGATCTCAAGTCGATGAAGTATCCGAGCCGTGAAGCCTTAATAAAGCTTGGTAAATGGGCAATAAAAAGAGGGGAACTTACACAGAGAGTACTCGATAACAAATTAAAAACACTAATCGTATGAAGAATAAGAGCAATTACATTGAGGCTGCAATCCAAATCCTTATTACACTTGGTCTGCCCCGGGCACAGCAAAATGACCGTTCCGCGCTTTGCCTTCTTGCATTACTCAACCTCACGCCTAACAAGTCATGGGTTGACGCTGAAAATCCGCTTGTGGGCATCACGCCCATTATGGAGTGGGCGCAGAAATACTACAAAAAAAACTATGCGCCAAACACCCGTGAAACATTCCGCCGTCAGACCATGCACCAGTTTATCGATGCTGGAATTGCACTTTATAACCCCGACTGTCCCGACCGTCCAGTGAACAGCCCCAAGGCCGTTTATCAAATCGAGCCTTCTGCATTGGAGTTACTACATACCTTTGGTACACCGGCATGGGGGGACAATTTGAGTGTCTATTTGTCCAAACGAAAAACATTGGCTGACCGCTATGCCAAGGAACGCAATCAAAACCGAATCCCTGTACAGATCACCCAAGGAAAGGAAATCATTCTCAGTCCTGGTAAACATAGCGAACTGATTCGGTCGATCATTGAAGACTTTGCCCAGCGCTTTGCGCCGGGCAGCCACCTTATCTACGCCGGTGATACAGGTCACAAGTGGGGTTATTTCGATGCCGAGCTTCTATCCAGACTAGGGGTTGAGGTAGATTCACACGGTAAAATGCCTGACGTGGTAATCCACTACACTGAGAAAAACTGGCTATTGTTGGTTGAGGCGGTTACTAGTCATGGGCCAGTCGATGGCAAGCGCCATGCTGAATTAGCGAGGCTATTTAGTAAGTCAACTGCTGGTCTAGTCTATGTGACTGCTTTCCCAAACCGAGCCATCATGGGGCGCTATCTAACTGAGGTTGCATGGGAAACGGAAGTATGGGTAGCTGATTCACCCTCTCATTTGATCCACTTTAACGGCGAACGATTTTTGGGTCCATATAGTGCATCTTGAACCATCACACAAAAAATCAATGTAACCCACCCCAAACAGGGCGGTTTTTTGTTACTTCCTCTTTAATATTCTTTGCAAATGTCCCCTTACACCACTTTTTATTGGGAATGGCTTTCATATATTTAAACCATTTACTGCCTCACTCAACAACATCCCCATCCTCTTTATTACCGTCAGTATTTATAAAATTAGGTATATACATATCACGATCTGAGGTTTTGAAGAACTGCCAGACTTCATTCACAATTATACGTAAACGGTGTATCATCTGAGGTGAGAAAGTTCGGACATCGTCCCTATACCCCCGCAAAGTGGGACTGACAGAGGCAAAAGTCTCTGTTTGTCTTTTGTTTAAGCCCTCAATTCCAGGTTCTAACCTACCGTTTTCACCCGACTGACCCGAAGTGAATTTTTCTAAAATGAAGAACGGTTTTACGGCTTTAAATATGACCTTTTTGTCCTTCAAAGTTAGGTTCGAACCTATAGCGGTTAGAATCTCTCGTTTGGTCTGAACACCACCTTTTGAGAACCAGTTCTTAGCGTAGCACGCAAATTCAAACGTCTTTTCTGAGAGTTCCAGGCATTTATCTACTCTGTGGCCGGGGTCGTTAAAAATCTCCTCCAAACGGGCTTTTTCTTTTTGAAGTGCCATTCGTTGCCTTGAATACTCTTCATCAGAAAGCAGACTGCCATCTGTGTTTTCTGGAGAGGTTTTAAGAGTAACCAGATTATCCAACCGTCTCAGACAGTCTTTGTAAGATTTCTGCTGAGATTGGACAATTGCGTTTCTCCCCTGCATTTCCTTTTCATGTGTTTCTCTTAGTTCTTTAATCGCCCATTCTTTGAAGTTTTCTGAAATTTGAACGCGAAGCAGATAGTTTTTGATCTGTTTTTCTAATTTTTTGACCTCAATAGCTCTTTGAGAACAGGAAGGGTCTTTCCTTTTTGTGCAATGGTAATAGATATAGTGAAGGCGTGTTGGATTTTCCATCTTCTCTATCAAGATATTGCATTTTGGACATTGTTCTCTGTTCCGGCTTGAGAATTTGAAGCGACACTCTGAACAGATAATTTGAAGTTTTTCTTCGGCGGTTATTGAGGCAACACATTCTCCGCATCGTATTAAACCAGTAAATGAAAAGGTGTGTTTCTGAGCACGAGGATTGCCTTTTCTCCCAAGAAGGACTTGTACTCTGTCGTATTCTCCTTCGGTAATTATCGGTTCATGTACTCCGTGATACCATTGGTCGCTCCCTTTCGGATATTCAAACCAGCCGTAGTAAAATGAATTGGTGAAAAGTCTGTAGATTCCGCTCCGGCTGAGATGCTTCCCGCCAAGCTTTCTTTTACGAAGTGTTTTAAATCCCCAGTCGTGATTGACGATATCTAGTATTTGGGGAGGTGTATATACTCCTTTCAACATGAGATCCCACATTTTTCGTAGTAAATGAAACCGTTCTGGATCTTTGCTAATGGTTTTTTCTCCAGTGATTTTTGAAGTGATGTTTAGATATCCTACTGGTGCGTGGGTGGGATACCAGCCTTTCTCCAGTTTGGTCTTTATGCCCCGTTTCACATTCCGACTTAAATCATCAATATATTTCTGAGCCATCCCGAACTCTATATACATTAAAATCGTATTGTCTTCTTCATGGCTGAATGTTTGAGTGGGCGTGATGATTTTTATCCCATGTTGTTTAATTGCCCAAATGATAGAACCGCCATCGACAGGGTTACGGGCAAGTCGATCCAATTTCCACGAAAGAACTCCTTGAGCTTCTCCACGATAGATTTGCTTTACCATTTCGTTAAACACAGGACGCCCCGGTTCCTTAGCTGATTTTGCCTCTGTGAGCACCTCAATAACCGACAGGTTTAATTGCTCTGCCAGTTGCTTTAATTCATTTATCTGAGATTCAATAGATAGTATTTGCCGATCTTCCGCTTCGGAAGATTTCCGGCAGTAAATGAAGTATTTGGGCATGAATGGAAATTATTGATACTGGTAAAAAGACCGTAGAATATGGCCTAAACCACGGTGACACCAAGAATACCGTCAATGCCGATTTAGTTCCAGTCAGTCGTTTTCCGGTGTTTTTGGAAGCGGGCGATATATGATTTTAAAAAGGCGGAGCACTCTTTGCCCCTTTTCAAGGGTATCATTGTCAGATAAGGATACCCCGAATTCCTGTTTGTAGATTTTTTTAAATTTTTCGATCCCTTTTTTACTAATTTCCATATATTTTCTTATGAAGATCAGTGTACGTAAGGATTTTTCTCAAAGAAGGATGGGAATGTTGCAAAGTAAAGCAGAATTATTTAAGAGAGAATAGTAGATAAGAGATCACACTCTTTTCTTATTCTTTATAAATAATACGCATAAGAATTCCTAGCAAATCCGGCTAATGAATGAACGTGCTTTCCTCTTGAAACAGAATGAAAAATTCTGTCTCACGCAGTATCTTTTTACAATTTTTTAAAGTATTTTTACACGAAGAGTTTTAAGCAGATTCTTCCGTATTGTTGGATTTTGATATATTCCTGTATGTACATGATTTCAAATGAAAATCGAGATTGATGACTGTATTTTTAAGTAGCTATGAGAGAGCATTTGTGACTTAGTAGTCACTTTGGTGATATCGCCAATATAGAATAGAGAACAAGGCAGGTTAGATGAGACAGAATGAGTAATTCTGTCTCATGCATACTATTTTATTTGCCGGGAAAAGTACCTTTTTTCAGACAGTGTTCTTGGATTTGTGAGAGGAAGAAAAATTGCTATTACTTGGAATGCTGGATATATTGAAATCCCTTAGGCAAGCGGATTATCAAAGCCTACAAAGGAATAAAAACCTAAGTAGCAGATAGAGAAATAAAATGACCTCGAAAAAAGAACTGTCTGAAAGGGATATTTGTACAAAATATATCACACCTGCTTTGAAAAAAGCAGGGTGGAATCTTCAAACACAAATTCGAGAAGAAGTTTCATTCACTGATGGTCGAATCTATGTGAAGGGCAATCTCTCAAGTCGTGGAAAACGAAAAAGGGCAGATTATATCCTGTATCACAAGTCCAATATTCCCATCGCCATTATCGAAGCCAAAGACAACAAACACACAGTACAGGCAGGTATCCAGCAGGGTTTAGGCTATGCAGAAATCCTTGATATTCCCTCTGTCTATAGCAGTAATGGCGATGGTTTCTTTGAGCACGATAGAACATGCACAGAGGGGAAGATAGAAAAAGAACTCAGCCTTGAGCAATTCCGGACACCAGAGGAGCTATGGCAACGCTATAAAAAATACAAAGGCGTGGAGATATAGAAAGTGCCGGATCCATTTACTTTTAATATTGATGAGCTTTGGGAAGAAAACCTCGCACGTCTAAAAGATCATCTGATGACGCACAATAGTGAATGCGCAGAGATCCTTTTTGATAACTTTGAAATTCTCATGTCAAATGACGGAACCAATAATAGACGTGATTTTAATCAACTTATACTAACCGCCCTTGATGCTCTAGCAGAGATGGAAATTCATGGTACCGAAACATGACGAGGTATTATCTATCACGGTTGGATATTGAGGGTTTTCGAGGAATCAATAATGAAGGCGATCCACTTTCAATAAAATTTAAACCAGAATGTGTTAATTCGGTATATGCACAAAATGGTATTGGGAAGACTTCCATTTATGAAGCAATTTGCTATGCCATATTTGGTGGTCTGCCAAAACTTGATGCTTTGCAGCGACAAGAACAGCCAGAAATTTACTACATAAATCGTTTTCACTCTCAGCAAACGGGGACTATCACTCTTGAATTTTCAAGTGATGATGCCACGCCAACTGTAGAAATTACTGTAACGCGAAATAATAGCGGGCAAAGAGTTGTATCTAGCTCTACGGGTCATACCGACCCACCTGGATTTTTAAATAGTCTAGCTGCAGATTTTACGCTTATTGATTATTCGACGTTCTCAGATTTTATCAATGCTAAGCCTCTTGAGCGTGGCCGGGCGTTCTCTTCTCTCATTGGCCTGACACGTTTTGCAAGTATTCGTCAGGCCTTAAAGCGGGCAAGCGACACCAGATCATTAAATTCCGACCTGCAAATTACAGCAATCACTACGCAAATCCAAACGGCAGAGCAACATATTCGCAATGCGCGGCTAGCCGCCTACCAAGCATACGAAGAAGTAACAGGTACAGTAATTCAAGATTTGGATGATGAACCGTTACGCATACTCGAAGTTACAACCTCGCTTTCTTCGGTAGCGCCCATTACCGAAGCTTTCGCAGACAGGGATATATTAAGCATTGATGTCGAGGTTGCCAGAGCTGCCATTGTCGATGCTGAAGGTGGAGATAAAAAGGCGCAATATGCGAAGACTATTGCCGATATTGATGCTTTAGAAAAATGTGCAATTAGCGCTGAAAGTCATGTAGAAACAACCTCTTTGTTAGATGCCGCCCGCAATCGTGATGCCGCCGTAGATTCGGTTGGAAACTCTGCCTTAAGAGACCTTTACACATCTGCAAAAACAATCATTGAAGCACCTGAATGGCTTAATCCAAATCTTTGCCCTGTTTGCGATGAAACGGCTACAAAACCTCTGCCTGAACACCTTCAGACACGCTTAGAAACTTATCGAGAAGCCAATGCGCTTAGCGACGCATTAAAAACGCAACTCTTATCTAGCACATGGTTCTTATCCGCCGGGAAATTAGAAGCATCAACTCAGCTTGCATTCACAGACGACGCAAAGCATTGCCACCACATTAAAGCCCTTGCCAACCAAAATGTCCTATCTGAAGGTAGGCTCCGCGAGGCTATTGATGCTATCACGCTTTTTGAGAATAAAAGGTCTGAAAAGCTGAGCGAGGTAAAAGCTCTGCAAGTCCGTCTGCAGTCAGAGCTTCCCCCCTCGCTTGTAACGCTCACACAAAAACTAGAAGCTGGCATACGTTTTGGTGCTGCTGTTAAAGAACTGAGGGCAGCCAAAAAAGTGTTGGCTAAATTATCAGTGCATCATGCTTGGCGAGAACGCTGGCGCAGCTTTATAACAAGTGCTTCGTTAGCCGTCGGGTCAGCTGAAAGAGCATTGTCCGCGCAGAGAATTGCGCAGATACAGACTGATTATCAGGCTATATTTACAGACCTAATGCGAGGTGGCATTGACATGAAGCCTCAACTTGTTCGAGCCGCAAATAGTGAAAATGTTGACCTCAATCTTGAAAATTTTTATGGTGAAAATGGCATTTCCGCTAGGGCGGTTCTTTCTGAAAGCTATCGTAATGCCGTTGCTGCCTCAATCTTTCTTGCGGCTGCAGCAACACAAACAGGTTCAGCACGCTTTGTTATCCTTGACGATATAACTTCAAGTTTTGACGGTGGCCATCAATTTGCTCTGATGGAATTACTAAGAACAAAACTGCAATGCCCTACCAATGCTGATGGTCTGCAATTCATCGTATTGAGCCACGACTCCCTTTTAGAAAAATATTTTGATCGAATTAATGGCGAGCCGGGTTGGTATCATCAAAAGCTTCAAGGAGCAGCGCCAACTGGAAGGGTGTATGCCAATCAGCAAAACGCACTCCGCCTGAGGACATTAGCACACGGCCACCTATCTTCAGGACAAATAGATGTTGGTGCGCCTTTAGTACGGCAATATCTTGAGTTTCAGTTATCGCAGATCATTTCCAAGGTAAAAATACTTGTGCCACCTGACTATGCCATTAAGAGCGACAATAGAACCGTAGGGAATGCTTTAGACGCAATCAAAAACACTCTGAACCTTCATCTTCAGGCTAATAGCCTTGTCTTGGATGGGAAACAACAGACGGACTTTAGTAATCGACACGCACCTGCAATCATCGCAAATTATGTAAGTCATTATGAAACTGGAAGCGGGACACCTATCACTGCCCATGTTCTCCTTGGTGTGCTTCAATCCATCGATGATCTGGTTGAGTGTTTTAAATATGATGATACGCAGAACCCACCTCAGAGAAAATGGTATCGGACGCTAAGTCAGAGGTAAAAATATAGGAGTAATAAAATGCTTTACGACGACTGGCATGCTGAAACACAGACGCGCTTAGCAAAAAGCTATATATTTATCGTATTAAAAGAGAAATGTGACAATGATCCTGCGGGGAGCCACGTGCTAACGCTTATAAATGATGCGACCTTCTATGCATTCCAAAGGACAAAAACTATCCTGAAGCATATGGGGGAGTTTACACTTCATGATGGTGACCACCTGTTCCGTGTATTGGCGTTAATGGAACGGCTGCTATCCCCTGAGCAGATTGAAGAACTTTCTGTTCCTGAACTTATGCTTCTTATTCTAAGCGCTTTTTTCCATGACATAGGAATGGCACCTGATGAAGCAGACGTTCAGGCTTGGAAAAAATATTTTGATACAGAACCTGAATTTACAAATGAGCGCGAAGAAAAAGAGTTTGAACTATTTCAGCGGTTTTCTGCTGCCCGACCAGATCAAATAGATCAAATTAACTCTTATATTCAGCAAGGTAATGCCAGCGCAACAGAATTGGCAAAGAATTATCTTATCTCTGACTACATTAGAATTACTCATGCAGACCGAGCGCGTGAAGTAATACAGAGAGACTGGGTTAATAAAATTTGTTACAGGGATGCCGACCTTACAGTTGAATTCGCCAGCATCTGTTTTAGTCATAACGAAGATGCACTGAAGGTACTTGAATTAGACCAAAATTATCTTTGTGGGCCTGATACATTCGCATGCTTGCCAATGGTCGCAGCTATACTACGATTAGCTGATCTCCTTGATTTTGATGCCAAACGAACCCCCTCTATTCTATTCTCACACCTTTTTGTAAGGCATCCTATATCTATTCAAGAATGGAATAAACATAGATCTGTTGAAGCTTGGACTATCAGTCCTAACCTTATTCAATTTCATGCAAAGTGCTCGCATCCTGCAATTCAATCATCCATAAACGCATTTTGTGATGTTATCGATCAGGAACTAAGCGCCTGCAATAACATCTTTTCGACTCTAAATGAATATAATAAGAATTCTAACCGCAATTTGACGATTAAAATTCCTTTCAAAGTTAATCGTTCAAAAATCGAAACAAAGAAAATGATAGGTGGAAAGCCAGAATTTTTGTACAGAGAGACGCAATTTAACTTAAGTAAAAATCAGGTTATTGACTTACTAATGGGTACAAAATTATATGGTGATCCAGAGGTTGCGTTACGGGAATTGTTACAGAATTCCATTGATGCCTGTTTATTACGAAAAGCTATGGAGATGAGCTGGGGGAATTCCTACGATCCCGAAATTAAAGTTAAATATTACACTGTTGATAATGAGGATATACTTGAAGTTGAGGATAACGGGATTGGAATGGATCAACACGTTATCGATAATTATTACTCGAAAGTTGGATCATCGTTTTATAAATCTTCTGCTTTCTATGATCTAAAATCACAATCTAAGGCAAAGTTTACGCCAACGTCAAGATTTGGCATTGGTATTCTGTCATGCTTCATGGTTGCTGACACGGTGGATGTCGATACACGAAAGGTTTATGAACCTCATGAGTCAAGTGATCCACTGAACCTGACCATAGAAGGTCAAGAAAGTATCTTTTGGATAAAGCCCGGCCAAAGGAAAACACCTGGAACTACGACAAAACTCTTTTTGAGAGTGCAGCAAAACCCTTGGAAGAAAATGGATGAAGAGCAATTCATTCAGTCGGTTGAAAATGTCGTCCCAAATCCTTCATTCAAGATTTCTATTGAAAGCAAGTCTAAGAAGAAAACTAGAGACGAAAATAGCTTTAAGGAATTGAAAGCATCATCGTTGAAAAATTATTCATGGGATGAACATGATAATATCCGAGAGTTTTCTGTTGAGTTAAATAATCCTGATGTCGGATTCGTTGGCTCTGCCGTTGTAGCTGTTTTAGAAAGCCATGGAATCCCTACAGGTCAAATTTCTATGACGAAAAAATCCGTTACCATTGACGATGAAAACTATGATCTTGAGAAAGCAATTAGATTAAGTGGAAAAGAAATTAGTTTAGATACAACATCAATCACTATTGATGAGGATGGCGGGATTGATTCATCAGATTCTTCCAGCCGCCTTGTACACTCTAAATCTCGAATTTCCCTACATGGCATTGAAGTCCCTTCAAGCTTGTTCCCTGAATCATGGTCTATGCAAAAAAACCAAGTGAGTTTGGTCTGGCCATTACCCATTCTTTTGATTGTCGATATTTGTGGCACGATGGATTTGGATCTAAATTCATCAAGAACTCAGATAATAATGAGCGAAAAGTGGTTAAAATTTGAATCAGCGCTTGCCTATGAAATTCTCTCAGAAATTTCCCGTTCTGTTATAAAAGAATACTGGGAGGGTTTAAAAGATATTCTGCTAGAGAAATCGAAAAATGAAGTTTTTTCGCACAGCTTAAATAAAATTAACCTTTAAACAGTTTATATTTTACAGAGAAGGTTCCCTTTTGACAGGGGGATAGGATTTTTCTTTCTTTTGTCGTTTAAAGGTTCCTTTTTCCTATATCAAAACCTTTGCAAAGGAAACTTATAAAAATCAATATGTTAGATGTCGAGAAAACCTGTAGTGCAAAGAAAAAGAGCCGGATATATTCCGACTCTTCGTTTTTCTATGAAGAGGTATTGGGACTAATCTGCACCAATGTCTCTTGTACTTTTTTCTTGTTTCCCATGCAGACCATTAGGTAGTCACAATAACTGCACCACATGCCAGGCCGCTTGTAGAAATTCCCGGCCTCTATCTGCGCAGAAACAAACTCAAGCTTTTCGATATACGCAATCAGTGCTTCTGGCTCCCTCCTGCTGAAATGCCACTCGATCTTGGGTGTCTTTGTTTTGACCAAGACACAAAATGCCGCCTGTTCCACATCCGGCTCTGCAAGCTGGTAGGCGGTGAGTTGGTCTGAGAGAGCCACCTCATAGTATCCATATGACGAAGCAGAGGTCTTGTAGTCAACTACCGTCCTTTTGTTTTCGATCTCAGCAATGAGATCCATAAACCCGATAAACGGGAGGGGCAAACCAGTGACCTTGAACTCAAACGGCTTTTCCGTCGCCTCAACCTTCCCTAACTTGGGAAGTGCCTCTTCTTGAAACTTCCGAAGAAGTCCTTCTCCAATACCACTGAGCTTTTCCCATGACTCCTTTTTGCTGTATCGCAAAGGAACCTCTTTGAGCTTATCCCACTCACCCACAAAGAACTTCACCGGATCTATCCCTGTGATGACGAGATGCTCCAAGACCCGATGTATGACCTTTCCAAAGACCAAATTGGCAGATTGAATCTTGGGTCTCAGTTGTTCAATGTAATAGAGGCGGTACTGCTCTGGGCAGAGGAGATACTTATTCGTACTGGAGTATGAGTAATGGGGGCTTTTTTTTATTGCCGCCCGTTCTTTACTTTCCTCCGTAATGACTTCGCTCATGATCCGTTCCTCCCCTGTCCATTTTGTTGTTCAAGCGGAAAGACCTTGATGATATTCAGATACTTTCCATCACTGCTCGGTTTGGTCGTGACCCGGCAGGGGTGATTTAAACGAGTTCCCTCTCTGATGCTCGTCGGAGCCAGGTGTGGAAAGTTGGAGTCTCTCAAATGGCCTTCAAGTTGCTTCACGCTCCCGAAGAGCTTTAAGACTTTGCCAATTCCATCTACTTTCACGTTAATAAAAAGCATCTGTCCCCATTTCCCCGGCATTCCGCCGATGGTGAGCATTTTGGCTGGTACTACACCGTTTGTTTCTTGCGGCTTGGTTGTCGTTTGACCATTCTCCTTGGTTTTTTTCTGCAAGAAGCTTCCGACAATCACAGACTGGATCTGAAGCATCTTTGTGGCATGAATGACAAGCTCGTTCACTGTCTTCATGTCCACGCCACAGGAAAAGGAAACCGAAAACGAGTCGATCCGTCCATCCGGACTGACGCTTCGTTTGATGTGCATCTGTGTTCCCTGATGCGCAACCGTTGAGTCGGCTTGTTGCACCTGCTCACCGGTTTGGTGCTCCGCTTGCGTTTGAGGAAAGATGTCTTCTAACTCCCCCACTTGCTCTCTTACGGCGATGATATGACTACATCGCTGTTTCGGATCGCCATTGCGGGTTTGAAAATCGGGACAAGTGCAGGTCGGCCCTTTATGACCGCAACCCACAATATATGACTGCCCCGGAGATTCCGGGGAATAAACCCGGAACCCATTTCCAACCTTGGAAATGATCAGGAGTTGAGTTCCAACTCTGTCCTTTTTTCTTTCAAGTTCTTGCTGTGCCATCGCAGATCTCCTTTTATGGGATTCATGTTTTTTTAAAGAACATGTCTACTTTATGTGAACAGGTGGAAACAGAAAGGAAGGGGTTCTATGGCTATAGGACAACTTACCGTTCTTTGAACATGAGGCTAAAGCCTTCATCATGAAGAAATGCCACGATCCGACAACCCTGTAACATATTTTGCCAAGACAAACTTCCGCACAGAGAAAAAGCTTTTTGGGATTAAACACATAGACAGACACTCTCATACCTACATCATTGGAAAAACAGGCACAGGAAAATCGACTTTAATGGAAACTATGATGCGACGTGATCTTGAATCAGGAAATGGATTTGCGCTCCTTGATCCTCACGGGGATCTTATTGAGAAGGTCATGACGACCCTGCCCGATCATCGGAAAAAGGATCTGATCCATTTTGATATTCCAAATAACACACAACAGCTCTTTTTTAACCCTCTTGAACGTGTACCCCCTGAACGAATAGCGCTGGCGGCTTCCGGGCTTCTGGAGACCTTCAAAAAACTCTGGCCCGATTTTTGGGGGCCGCGTCTGGAACATATTTTAAGAAATGCGCTTCTGGCTTTGCTTGAACAGCCCCAAGCGACCTTGTCAGATATCTTGAGACTTTTGGAAGATGCCGCCTACAGAAAAAATGTGGCCGCAAGGGTAAGTAATCCGCAAGTAAGGGGGTTCTGGATGCGAGAATTTGAAAGCTACACGGCTCGCTTCCGGCAAGAGGCCATCGCGCCAATACAAAACAAGGTAGGGGCGTTTCTAGCAAACCCGCGTCTTTCGGGCATCCTGTCACAACCTAAAAGCTCGTTTGATCTGAGAAAGATCATGGATGAAGGAAAGATATTGCTCGTCAATTTATCCAAGGGAAAAATTGGAGAAGATGCGACAACCCTTCTCGGATCACTACTCGTGACCAGCTTGGGTCTTGCCGCCTTCAAACGGGCAGAGGTGCCGGAAGAGAGCCGTCGTGACTTTTTTATCTACCTGGATGAGTTCCAAAGTTTCACAACGCTCAGTCTGGCAAACATGCTTTCGGAACTGCGTAAATACAGGGTAGGGATGGTATTGGCACATCAATATCTCTCACAACTTGACCCTCAGATTCGAGATGCGATCTTGGGTAATGCCGGAACGATTATTTCGTTTCGGCTCGGTCTTTCTGATGCGGAAGTGTTGGAAAAAGAATTCTACCCGACTTTTTCAGCCGGAGACCTCATACGGCTCCCTAATTACCGGATATACCTAAAATTAATGATCGACGGGATGCCCTCAGAACCCTTCAGTGCAGATACATTACCTGGATGATTGTCCCTACTCACACTTGACAAAATACGATATTTAATATACTATATAGGAGTATTTATTCAGGGGATTTGCTGAAAAAACTTCAAGCACTTTCACAAAAACATGATGTTCTCACCGCCTCTTTGTTGAGGGCTATTTTCTCGAAAGAATGAGCTTTTGGGAAGATGTAACCCTTAACAAGGAGAGGTGCCATGATTATTGATGAAAATATGTTTTCGAAAGAGAATGTCAAAGAAATATTTAAAAGCCAGGAATTTCTCAGCTCAATCGTAAGAATTCATCTTTCCCCGGAGGAAATCGTGGATATACTCTATGACAAATCCAGACGACACCTTAACAGAAGAGAGATGCGGCATTTGACTCAATGTAAAGATTGTATCCGTCTTGCATCTGATATTTTAGCCTTCAAACAGAGTGAATACTTGGGTGAACGTGATAGTAAGAGGGATGGGAAATATCATCTCATTGAGTTTAATGAGAGAACAACAAAAAGGAAATGCTTAAGAAGGGATGGCGTTATCATCAAACCAAACTGTGGTGGTGGATTACTTTTACTCGAACGTTTTTTGAGAAAATACGGAGAACCTGAGGATGTAATAGATATGAGGACAGTCCCCTATATTCACAGAATTTGTCTTGAAGCAAAGCCGGAATCAAAGAAACACTAAACTAAACCATTACTTGTATTTGAAAGGGAGAAGATTGATCTTCTCCCTTTTTTATTCGCACTATAACTAAATAATGACAATGGTCTTCTTAATTGAGAAATGGGAATATGAATCAATCCTTAAACTTTAATATAAAAACTCAATTTCTTACCTTGCTCGATACAATTTCTGATCGCAAATGACATAATCGACATTCATTAAATTAATAAAGGCAAAGTGCTGAGATGAAGTTTTTATTGATATTCCAAACCAGGAGAAAATATTTTTTGTCTTCTTTTTTTTATTCTCTGCCATACTTTCAACTTCTGCTTCATCAATAAGACTGCCCTTTACACACTTGTATTCAGACAAACTTGTCTCATCATTAAGGCAGGGATATAAAAATATCACTTCTCCAGAAATGCCAATTTTTGCCAGGAGAAGTTCTCTGATTTCGTTCCTATGTTTCGGTATTTTCAGGTAACTGCACTTACCTTTATATTCAATAGGCTTATAGCCTGACCCACCATTTGGAAAGATAGCGACTATATCTTCTGGATACCAGTTAAGGTCTTTAAAGCCATCTTTATTCATTTTTGGCGTTTTAAAAGTTATTTTGTCTTCATCAGCATTAATATTTTTGTGTGTTGTAAGTTGTACGTTTAAAAAAACTGATGGATTACTAGAATAGGAACCTGACAAAATAACTGAACCTTCCGGTACAGGATTCATCGCTTCCTTCGGAATAAAAATTGAGCTATTCTCTATTTTACCTTTCCATTCGTCTTCTATAATTTTTTCTGTTCTTTTTTTGTGTTTTGCACCTATAAATTTTGCCAATATTTTTATACCAATGCCCAACTTCCATCCATCACCACAATCTGTAATACCTGTAGCATGATCGCCTAAATCGGAGGAATATTTGATTAAGCTCTTTAATTTGTCCTTTATTTCAGACTCTCTAAGAATAAAATAATGCCATTGAATGCGTTTGATCTTTTGACTTTTTAATTTACAAAGTTCCCGCCAGAAAATTATGTCTTCTTTTATTTTTTTTATTACATCCGGGCTTGCCTTTATTACAATGACATTGTTACTTTTCCCTATTCCAAGTTCAGGTATATTCCACTCAAGAAAAAAATCAATATCAGGATCTTTTTGGCTATTTCCCGCAATAACATCAGCCTCATACAGCTCTCCTATTTCTTCAAATTCCCCAAAAATATTGCCACAATGTAGAGGGACATGAAGCTTGTCAGTCCTTACCTCTACCGGTCCTTTAAAGACAATGTATAAGCTACCATCGCTTTCCTTTCCTGATGATAATATTGGTGGATCACCTTGTTTAAATTCAAGGTATTCGAATGAATTCCTGAGTTTGTCATACAGCACAGGAAAGCACTTTCTCAAAAATGCATCGATAACCTCCCTATCATGCTTGCTTACAACCGTATCCACCATAAAGATTCCTACAATTTTTTCAGTCCTTGCCACCACTGCTGAGAAGAGGTCTCTTCAATGGTTTTTAACATATTTTTTGATACTTCATTTTTCAGAAGGCCCCGGATATTTACAATCCAGTCCCGTGCACTTTCATGTCCTGACTCGATATATTCCTTTGCCTGGATAGCGCATTCAAGTAAATCAGCGTCTCTGGCAAGTTGTGCTTCGGAAGTCTTTTGTTCGGTAAACTCCTCAACCAGATTGAGAAACTCTTCTTTTATAGGAGAAGGGAGACCAGAAACCTGGTCATATATAGCCTCCTGTTTCATCTGTTTTTTGTCAATATATTCGGATGTGATTTTGTTAATATCAGTAAGACGGCTTTCCTCAATATCATGCAAGAGGCACATTTTGACAACTTTGTTAGAATCTATACCTTCCAACATTGCCAACATATATCCGATAATTGTTGCCCGAAATGAATGTTCAGCCACGGTTTCGGGATCTTTCACACCCGCGATCCACCAACCGCTTCGCTTTACTCTTTTAAGTATCCCTATTTCGTATAAAAGATCGACAAGTTTATCCATATAAAAATCCTCACGTTTATATGAAACTGCTCAGAATAGGGAGATTGAGATGGGAAAAATATTACGAAGAGGTAGAGATTTAGATTAGTTAATTCTTGATTTTCAGGAAATTTACCAGAAAAGCCTGCATGTTCGCAACAGGTTTATTGAAACAAAGAGCATTACTAAGGCGAGTTAAGTGAGGAAGTGATAAATGAGCCTTGGTCAGGAGATCTTCTTCGCGTAATAAATTCTCTGTATTTCCATCAAAAACAATCTCACCTGCCGTCATAATGAGGAAACGATTAAAGTAATCACAACAGAAATCAATATCATGCGATATGGAAATAATGGTTTTGTTTTTCTTTTCAAGCCACCTAATCAAGTGGGAAACAACTTGCTTCCCTTGATAATCCTGCCCTAATGTTGGTTCATCCAAGACAACAATGGGCGTATCCATAGTCAATACTGATCCGATGGAAAGAAGTTTCCTTTGAGGCAACCCTAGATCATGAGGGTGGAAGTTTTTCTGGTCTTTCAATTCAAGCAGGTCAAGAATTTCCATGGCAATACTTTGGATCTTTTTTTTATCCATGCCGATGTTTCGAGGACCAAATATCAATTCCGCCCAAACGGACTTTTCAAAAAGCTGAGAATCGGGGTTCTGAAAGGCAAACCCTACCTGCCTGCTCAATATGGAAACTCTGGATGATATGGCATCCACATCCCCAATCATGATGCTTCCCTTTTTGGGTTTCAAAATGCCGTTGAGGTGCTTTACCAGAGTCGTTTTTCCCGCGCCATTTTCTCCCATAATGGCTACTTTTTCTCCTCTGCGTATGTGAACATTGATATTGCTGAGTACATTCCGACTTTGGTCATATGAAAACCACAGATCTTTGATATCTATGTCCATACCTATCTCGCAAACCATATTTTTGCTTCATTAAAAGTAACAGGATAGGAATCTCCGAGTGGGACGATACCGCTTTTCACCGCTTCTTTTGCGACTTTGGTATATATGGATGTCCCGATTTGATATTCATCTAAAACATCACTTGCAAACACTTCTTGTGGGACTCCCTCAAGAATGACTTGTCCTTTATCCATTACAAAAACATAGTCGGCATATTCACTGACCTCTTCAATTTTGTGTTCCACGCAAAGAATGGTTACTCCTCTTTCTTTCAGTGTTCCCAAAAGGTGTAGAATCTCTCTTCTTCCGCGAGGATCTAATTGTGATATCGGCTCATCCAAGATAAGCACTTTTGGGTTCATAACGAGAATTGATGCAATCGCCACTTTCTGTTGTTCGCCTCCTGATAAAGAAAACGGGGAGCGCTCTTTAAGTGATTGCAAACGTAAGTCGGTGAGTATTGATTCGATACGTTCGTGCATCTGTTTTTGAGGCACACCGAGATTTTCCAAACCAAACGCAATCTCCTCAAACACCGTTTCTTCAATTCCCGACAATTGAGTAATGGGCTTATCAAAAACTATTCCGATATGCCCCATCAATTCAGAGGGTAAGCGTTGAGAGAATGACCCAAGTGAATCAAGACGAAGTTCGCCTTCCATTTCGCCCGAAAGAATATGAGGGATGATGCCAGAAAGCACTAAACACAACGTGGTTTTTCCCGCACCTGTTGGTCCGGTTAGCAGATAAAACTTTCCTTTTTCTAAAGCCATATCAATATTTCTCAAGGCACATGACCCGTCCTGGTAGCTGTAGCTTAAGTTTTGAATCGAAAGAAAAGCCATAACCCTATCTCCACAATAACAAGAAATATCAAGAATGTTCTGAGTAAATGTTGGAAGGCACTGTCTTTGAGGTCTGAAATAAAGGTACGAGGTTCCGCGCGGTCAAACCCCCTCACTTCAAGCGCAAACGTCCTTTCTCCAACCTCAAGTAAGGACTGGAGGAGTAAAGGGGTGAAAATAGAAGGTAGGACTTTCAATTTTTCTAATATCGTTCCTTCCATTTTTGCCCCGCGCGACCGTTGAGCTATCAAAATCATATCCACTTTCTCCTGCATGAGGGGGAGAAAAAGAATAATTGCAGACAGGACGTAGGCAATTTTTGGTGAAAACCCCTTTTCTAAAATTGCCTGAGTCTGCGCAGATACGGAAGTACTCATAAGGTAGAGTAGGAAGGCAGAGATGAAGATAAGGATGCGTGACGCTATTCGAAGGGAAACGAAAACTCCTTCTTCAGTCAGCACCCAATTTCCGACTTCCAATATCACATCACCACGATACAAAAACCCGTTCAGCACCGTAAGGAGTAAAAAGAAAGGGATGGTAACAGCAAAAGAATATTTAAGAAGCAGTCCACCAATACGAGAGAAAACACTTAACGGAAGGAGAAATACAAGAAACAGGGCAATAGAAAAAACAGGATGATCAACAAGCAAAGAAGTAAAAACAAGCCACAAAACCACAGCCGCTTTGGTAAACGGATGAATTTTGTGCAGCATACCTTCCTTTTTTTGATAAAACCCTTTTTGCATTTGTTACCCTATCCTCACTAAAGTGTTTTCTTAGCATAAGGAAAAAGAGAAACGAAACGTTTGGGAATATTGGCAAAAAGTGCTCCGACCAGCGCGTAAACAATAACCTTATCCGCCAAGTTGGAAACTATGCCTGCGGTCAGAACCGCTTCCATGAGGTTTTTTCCTATGCCCACAAGAAACGTTGTAATAACTCCTTGCCCCTGAGCTGCCACACCGCCAAAAACATACACCGAAATCGGCGCGGAAACTATGGTTGCAAGCACCGCTGCCAACACGCCGCCAAGCGCAACTATATATAATTTTCGTTTGAAAAATCCTTTTGACGCCAAAAATCCGCCTAAAAATCCAAGCACGGCTGAAGTCGGTGCGTACCACGCCCAGACCGGGTCAATAATCACCGCGCCAGCAAAGTTAAACAATATTCCCGTAAGTGCCCCTATCCACGGTCCAGCAAGTATCCCTACAATGAGAGTGCCGATTGAGTCCAGAAAGATTGGCAATTTTAAGGCATTGACGATAACTCCCCCAATCAGGTTAATCCCCACCGCAATCGGGATCAATACAACGACAGCGGTTGACATTTTCTTGTTACTTTTCATGATCATTCCTCCTATGTGAAATATATCTCAGCAATCCTTTTAACTTACTTTACAAAACAAATACCCGGGTGAGCAATTGGAACCATTTCAGGTGGAAATATTTCCACCTGAAACATTTTCTTCTTATATCTTTCTCAGGATTTTTTTCTAAAAGTAATCCTTCATATGGATATTATTTTAGATGAATTTATTCAAATTGAGAATATAAGACGAACCAGATTATGCTCGGACAAGATGATAACGAGATCATCTGAAAACCAAAAAGGAGGTAATCATGGCTCTATTCAAAAAACAAAATGGGTACCAAAGAAACATAAATAAACCAAGGTGGATGGAAAGCCTTTCCCTCCTCTGCAACAACGGGATGAAGCACCTGCTCCCGTGTCGGATGATGCACATTGGGACGGTACCTCACCAGAGGTATGGCTTTCTCTTCATTTACGCATGTCCGCACGGGGCCTGCAACATCCGTCAAGGGATGATCGTCGGGCAAAACAGACGACCATTTCAGCTGTGGCGGGGCGTTCGAACCAATCATTAACAATTTCCCGAGTGAAGCAGAGACGGGGTTTCTGCCCGTTTCTGCTTCACTCCACAAAAAAGGAGAACATCATGTTTGGATTGAAATTTAAAAACAAAAAAACAAATCAACACCATCGGTACGTTGTACATGCACCGGATCGTATTAGCATCGTTGGATTCAATGAAGAAGGATTTCAAATCGCTCTTCCTGCCGAGCCTCATGCGCATTGGCTGCAAGAACGTTCTCAACGGCTCCACAAACACGTTAAGGGTCGCACAAATATCGCCGATGGACTCCGCGTTGGAATTGAGATGTGCAAAAAAACACCACGTGGAATCTTGCGGAGGATCTGGCTTCTTTCAGATGGGGAAGCAAATGTCAATCCTGGCGGAATTTGGCCTATGGTTCAGCGTGCTTACAAATCCCATATTAATATCAATACCATCGGGTTTGGGAACAGCTTCGATGAATCAACTCTCCGCAAAATTTCAGCTTCCACACATAGAGGCAAGTTCGTTCCGGTAAAATCTCTCCGCGAACTCACCAATACACTTACCCACTTCTCCTCTAACGGGAACTCAAACGGTTTCCATCATCGCTCCGAAACCACCGTGCTTGTAATTGACCTCTCTGCCTCAATGGGATGGGCAATGGGAAATAAAACCAAGGTTCAGGTCGTTGAGGAAGCCATCCTCCATCTTCTTCTCATGAAACAGAAGATGTTCAGTTGAATGCTGGAAGGGAGAAGGGAACGAAAGAACCCTTCTCCCTTTATATAAATCCTCACAGAACAAAGAAAAGAAAGGAACAACAATGAATTACAAAACAAAATATCGGATGCAAAACGTAGAAATAGCAAAAGAAACAGGCTCATTGGAAATCATACGAGACAAGTATGTGCTGGTGATCTCAGACGCTCAGAACATTGATGCGGGAGCACGAGATCTCGGTTTCTCTATTTCCTGGGAACGCTTAGGACAGACCATTGACATGGCGACGGGTTCTGCATTTCGCTACCTTATATTCGCTCACCCGCCCCGTGAAACGGCACGATGCGAACAGTTCTCAAAGCTCGGATGGACGGCCCACGCAAAAGTCATACAGACAGTACAGACCCATAAAGGCACTGAGCGGAAAAGCAATGCCGATAACCTATTCTGCTTCATCGCAGGAGCGCTCACAATTTCATCCCACTATGACGTGGTTGTTCTTGCAAGTGGCGATGGAGACCTCGTTTCTGATACCGCAGAAGCAATTTTACGAATCAGGCCACAAAGCAAGGTTGCGACCTTGTCTCTTGCCGGTTCAACAGCGTATCGGCTCAACGCAAAAACCTCACCACATATCACTGCAAACATTGAAATCGGTCTTGACTGCCTCCGACCTATTAAGGAGGCAATCCGATGTTAGTTACTTGTATAGCAGCGCTTGTCTTTTTGTTCATCCCGCTTACGGTTTTGAAAAAAATGAGTCCTCTTGCATACAGGACAATGGTTTTTTCCGTGAAGAGATTGGCTCTATTGCTTTGGGGAAGAACTCGTCAAAAATCAGGTGGCGGTAGGACTCAAAGACCACGCATGAGATGGAGGCGTTAGCATGAGATATCAAAAACAACCCACTCGTTACAGTCCTCAAATATTCAGTGTACGGGGAGCGCGGCGTATCATCACTTTTTTTTACCATCTTGCAATTCTCATTACCTGCATAGTCTGGACATCTGAAGCTAATCGAATCAAGGACAACCAACTTGCCGAGGCGGTGGTATTTCTTTTCGTTCTCCATGTACTAACCTTTCGACTGATACCTGTTTCGCGTTGGTTACAAGAGCTAATCATCTCCGACGCGTATTGTCTCGGGTGCGGTTTTGTTTTGAATCTAAGGAGCCGTTATAGATGTTCATGCGGGATAAATCCGCATTACGAGAAACACGCCTTCAGCCCCTGTAGTAACTGCGGAAAGATATTCTCATGGATGGTCTGCCCCAGATGCGATACCACAATCCTAATTTAACGGAAAACGCTATGAATATGTTTGAACAACAACGACAAAAGGTTGTTTATGAAATGGAACGGGGAGAAGGAGGAACCATCATCTACCCCTATGCCATAGCGCTTGAGCCTCCTTTTTCTGCCTTTACCTATGAGGTAAAGCACCCACATTTCTTTGACTTTCTTTTTGACAAATCTGAAAAGAAACCTTCTATTGAAAAAGCCACTTTCCAATCCTTCCAGACATTAAGGATTTGTCCAAGCTCTGAAGAAAAGGGTTCTTCCTATCTCTCGGGGCAGTGGCTTGCGTCCCTCTCCATGCGAGGTATATGGAGCTTTGAGGTCATCGCATTTAGAGAGACTATATCGTTTCAATTGTCAGTTCCCGTAAAAGACGTGCATGGGGCAATCTCTCAAACTCTCACTCATTTTCCGCAATCGGAAGTATATCCAGCAACCGACCTTTTAAAAGAAGCACAAATTATTTCACCATTTGTTGTCAGGTGCTACCGCCTCAAAACTTCCCATTTCTTTCCCATTACATCGGAATTCAAAACAGACCCTTTCCGCTCTCTGATTGGAGCGCTGGAAAGTGTACCGACAGGAGCATGTGGAGGAATGCAGGTGCTCTTCACACCGGTGAAAGAGAATTGGAAAAATAACATAGCACTGGCATCCCGCGACGAGTTTGATAATTCTCGTTCTCCTTTCTATGACATAGCCGATCTTCCAAAAATCGCAGAACATAAAGTAAGTAAGCCATTCTTTGCAGTCTCCCTTCGGCTTTTCGGTTCCACCAACACAATCTTAGACAGACTGGAGAGTTTTTTTACTCTGTATGAAAGTGAAAATGGGTTTATACCACTCAAAAAAACCTACCCATCTTCAAGCATACGTTCCCGAACAAACCGCTCCACGGGGATGCTCTTAAACGCCGGGGAGCTTTCTGCACTCGCCCATATCCCCGGAGCTGATGCGCTAACCAAAAAAGTCGAAACCGCGCGGCATTCCGCACCGGCACCAAAACGTGCGACAAAAAACAGTCTGGTCATTTTAGGTACAAACCAGCACAGAGGCGTGGAAACCGAAGTCGGAATCTCTGAGGAATGGCTGACCCGCCACGTCGCCCTCTTTGGTGGCACCGGAACAGGCAAGACCACCGCTCTTTCTCATTTCTTGAACATCATAAATAATGGCTACGGATGCGCCTTCATTGACCCCAATGGAGATGCCGCAGAAGAATTTTTATCTCTCATTCCACAACACCGGCTTGCTGACACCATCTATTGCAATTTCACGGATCGTTCTTTCCCACCGGCCTTTAACATTTTGGATGCCTCAGACCAGCGGGAAAAAGAGATGTTGTGCTCGGACGTGCTCGTGTCGTTTGAAAAGTTCTTTGCCGATGGATGGGGGCCAAGGATGGAGTGGATTTTGAGATCTTGCACCAATACGCTGTTGTATTCGGACGGCGAGAAAACTCTTCGAGATATACCCCGACTTCTCTTAAACCCGAACTATCGACAGAATGTGATTGCAACGGTAGATGATCCCGACATCAGAGCATTTTGGGAGACCCGATTCTCTGCGCTCCCCAAAGGCGCGATTGATCCGATTATTAATAAGCTCTCAAAATTCGTGGACAATCCCATTGTGAGAAATATCATTGCTCAGAAAAATAAGCTCGATTTTTTTGAGATGATCAATTCTGGGAAAATAGTTATTGCCAACGTCAGCAAGGGTGCTTTGGGTGAAGACGCAGCTTTTTTGCTCGGTTCCTTCCTTTTGTCGAAATTTCAGATCGCAACAATGGCACGCGCTTCCATCCCCAGAGCCAAAAGAAAACTCTACACTCTTATCGTGGATGAGTTCCAAAATTTTGCCGGTTCCCGCTCAAATGTCGCAAACATTACGAGCTTGGTTTCTGAAGCCAGAAAATACCGCGTAGCACTGGTGGTGGCGACACAGATGACCGAATATCTCCATAGAGACATCTCAGCAGCTCTGTTGGGAAATATCGGGACACTGATTGTGTTGCGGTGCGGTGTCAATGACGCGCTTTACCTTCAAAAACAACTCGGACAATTTACCGCACAAGACCTTCAAGACTTACCGGTCGGACAGGCCATCATCCGCATGGAACGGGCAACTGATTCTTTCAACGCGTCCCTTCATAAGATGAGACACCGGCAGAAATCTTACAAAGATGAAATCATCAAACATTCCAGAAAGAATTTCTGCCGACCACTGGAAGAAGTAGAACGGGCGCTCAGTACATCGGCTATCGCCTCTGGCACAAACACTAAAAAAAAGAAAACCCAATCCATAGAAACACTTTTGGTCCAGGAAAAAACATTTCTAGAATGTGTATTCAACAACCCAACTTTATCCGTGACAAAGCTGTACAAAGCACAGAGCTTGAGCGCCTACATGGGCGACCGACTCAAAAGAAAACTCAAAGAGAACGGATTACTCACCGAGGTGGAAACCCACCTCGGAATCGGTTCACGGGTAGCCAAGTATTTATTCCTCACCAAAAAGGGTTTTGATGCCCTTCCTCAGCAACATGTTTCGCTAAGCGGAAAAGGCGGACAACTTCACCGGTACTGGCAGTCAGTGCTTAATGTACAGGCCGAAAGCAACGGCTTCAAAGCGACTATTGAAGAGCAAATTCCCGGCAGACGCGAGTCGGTAGACCTTGGCATAGAAAAGCAGGGTAAGCGAATTGCCGTTGAAATTTCTGTTACGACATCAGCTAATCAAGAACTTCAAAATATTATCAAATGCCTCAACGCAGGATATCACCGAGTCATCACGCTCACGACAGAAGAAAAGAAAATGACTGAAATTCAAGACCGAATTGAGCAGGAAATCCCAGAAAATGAGAGACAAAAAGTCTCCGTGGGGCTGGTCTATGATTTCTGCCGTTTCATTCGATAAATCAATACGTTCTGTTGTTTCTGAGTGAAATTATATGACTCGTCATAACCCAAAAACCGCCTATGAGCGCAATCACCACGCCTCCAATTCGCAAGGGATGAAATACCTCTCGTTGTTTTCCGGCATCGGTGGTTTTGAACTCGGTATTGAGCAAGCAGATGAAGAGCTGTGCATTAAGAACACGAAACAAAGGTTACAAGGAATTGGAAATACGAAAAGACAATGTAGCGAATGCTTTGACATCTGTTCACACGGACTCACTTGTATTGGCTACTCAGAAATCGACCCATACGCAATCCAAATCTATGAACGGCACTTCACACACAAAAACTATGGCGATATCACAAAAATCAACGCAAAAGAATTACCGGACTTTGATCTCTTGGTCGGAGGATTTCCTTGTCAATCATTTTCCATTGCCGGAAAAAGGGCGGGATTTGCGGACACAAGAGGCACAATGTTTTTTGAAATCGCTCGGATTATCAGGGAAAAACAACCACGCCTTTTACTGCTTGAAAACGTCAAAGGGCTTCTATCTCACGACCAAGGGGCCACATTCTACACAATCATCTCCACGCTTGATGAACTTCGGTATGACCTCGGGTGGCAGGTGCTTAACAGCAAGAATTTCGGCGTCCCCCAAAACAGGGAGCGGGTGTTCATTGTCGGACATCTTAGAGGAACACCCAGACCCCAAGTATTTCCTCTCCAAAGCCAGAGTGAAAAAGCTGATGGAATACAACAGGAGAAACAAACGCAACGGCAACGGGTTCAGAGCAAAATTTCACCGGAAGAAAGAAGTGATGAGCGCCTTGAAAAGAGGCGGAGGCTGTGTGGACGACCTCATTCTGGGGTCGCGCAAATGAATCATCCGAAGCATTCAAACAACAGAGTATATGGGGCAAGCGGAATCAGCCCGACGCTCAACACAATGCAGGGAGGTATGAGGCAGCCGTTTATCGCGCCAACCGTGATAGCGGAACACCACAACACGACCGATGTCCATTTTGTCGGTGAACCGCCCAAAATCCGACGGCTCACACCGACCGAATGCGAACGATTGCAAGGATTCCCGGACGGGTGGACGAAAGGAGTCAGTGACTCACGGAGGTATAAGGCTTTAGGGAATGCGGTAACGGTAAACGTGGTTCAGGAAATAATGAAAAAAATACGAAGGCATACATGATCCCTTACAAGATTCATCCAACATGAAACAGAACATGAAAAGAAAAATCAAAAAACTCCAAAGCATCCATAAAACACACATAACAGTCACCCGCGGCGACTGTCTGGAAGTCATGCGGAAGATGAAGGGAAACTCGATTGATACGATCATTACTGATCCGCCCTATGGCCTCTCGTTTATGGGCAAAAAATGGGATTACGATGTTCCAAGCGTTGAGATATTTAAAGAGATGCTGCGCGTCGCAAAACCGGGTACGACACTGCTGTGTTTTGCCGGTTCAAGAACACAACACAAAATGGCACTACATATTGAAGAGTCCGGTTGGATTCTCAAAGACTGCATCATGTGGCTCTACGGATCTGGGTTCCCCAAAGCGACAGATATTAGCAAACAGTTGGATAAAATGGCGGGAGTGGAAAGAAAGACTATGGGGGTCGGTAAGGGTGGAGTGGGTAGCACTCAATCAAGGAAAAAAGGATTTGATATCACCGCTCCGGCATCCCCTCAAGCCCAACATTGGAACGGGTGGAAGTCTCACGGTCTGAAACCCGCATATGAACCGATCATCGTCGCCGTAAAATCAAATGAAGGAACATACGCCCAAAATGCTTTAAAACATGGGGTAGCCGGATTGAATATTGACGGGGGGAGGATAGATACAAGAGAAAAAGATCAGACACAGGGGGAATACAAAAAGAGTGATGTCCCGATAGTTGCTCAAAGAAAAAAAGGGAAGGGATATCCACAGAGCTTGGGCCGCTTCCCTTCCAACATCATCTTAGACGAAGAAGCGGCAAAAATATTAGATCAACAAAGTGAGGTGAGTAGGGGTGGTGCTTCAAGATTCTTTTATTGTGCAAAGGCGAGCAAAACAGAAAGAAATATGGGATATGAGGAAAAAATAACAACACTGGTGCGTAAAACAAAAACCGGCAAAGAGAGTGTCTCCTACGGGTCAGGAACGGCCAATCATCATAATCATCATCCAACTGTAAAACCGGTCAAGCTCATGGAATACCTCTGTAAACTCACCAAAACCCCAACAGGCGGTATTGTGCTTGACCCGTTTGGAGGAAGTGGAACAACGGGGGTTGCCTGTAAAAGAACCGGAAGAGATTGCATTCTCATAGAGAAAGACCTCGAATATGTGAAAATAATAAGGGCAAGATTAAAACAAAAAGACAAGTTCGAGGAAACGAAGAAATCATGAAAGATCTACTAATGGAAAGTCTGTTTAAGAGATCCACTCTGATGAAACGGTCAGAAGTGGCAGAGGTATTATCTCTGAAAGAGACCACCATTAAAGCAAAAACAGCAAAAGGAGATATTCCATCCGTTAAGATGGGCCGAGCCGTCCGTTACCGACCAAGCGATATATGTGCATACATTTCAAATCATATGAGGCAAAAAAAATGTTGATTCTTTCTTGGCTGACATGTATATGATTCATATGCTTCTTATGAATACAAAGAAGAGAATTCACCTCAAAACCATTCGGGTAAAAAAATGATCATAAGAAAACTTCGCACTGTTTCAGGCACCCTTGTTGTCACTATTCCCCCAGAACTTATCAATCAATTGAAATGGGATTCCGGCGATTTCGTATCACTCAAAATAGAAGGTCATCAGCTCAAGATATCAAAAGTAAGAGTGGAGGAAATAGAATGAGAAAACAGCCATTTAGTCTGAAGATACTGGGTGTGACCGTCAGGGTCAGCCAAGCCAAGAGAGATAAGGGGCTTTTGTGGGCTTACCATTTCCAATATCCCGCACAACGCGGAGGAAAACGATATCGAGGTACCATCGGCTCGCTAGCAACTCACACCAAGACCATGATCTCAGAGATCCTCCACAGAAAAATAAAGGAGGTGCAGACCCCACAACCGCAAAAATCACCCCGGTTGAGCAAACTGGTGGAAGTGTTTATGAATCGTCACGGTTATCGGCTGGCAAAGCAAGGAAAAAGAGAGTACCAGGTTTTAAATCAATTTTTGGAGATTATTAGTGACAAACCACTTAATCAAATAGGCATGGGAACTATTGATGATTATATCTCCGTCCGACTCAAGACCGTACAACCTTCAACAGTAAAACGAGAAATAACGGTAATCAAGTCTGCTTTTTATAAAGCCATAAAATGGGGAATGACTACTTCAAACCCTACAACCGATTTAGATAGCCTTGATGATGCTCCTCCACGTGTGCGTTACCTTGTCGGAGATGAATGGATAAAGATCAAAGATGCTGCCAAGCAAGGCCCCTCTTGGCTTTATCCGGCTTGCCTTCTTGCTCGTGAATCAGGGTTAAGAAAAGGGGAAGTCCGAAACCTTCTCTGGTCTGACGTTGACTTATCGCTGAACCAGTTAAGAATCTATAACGGAAAAGCAAAGAAACCAGATGACAGGGTCAAATTTATTCCGATCAATAGGGTTGTTCAAGATATGCTTTGGAAATTACCCCGTGAAGGAAAATTTGTGCTTTTGTCTGAAAGCAAGACAGCTCTTGATGGCGCAAATATTGGAAGAGCCTGGAGAAAGATATTAAAAGAAACAGGCATTGAGGATCTTAAATATCATGATCTACGTCACGATTATGCATCAAGAATTGTAATGGCAGGAAAAGGAATTGAAGCGGCTCAACTACTATTACGTCATTCAAATTTGAGGATGACCCTCCGATATGCCCACCTCGCACCTGGTTACTTACGAGATGCCGTCGAAGCAATTGCAGACGATGCAACGCCTCCTTCTGAGGCTACCGTTGCACCGTGGTTGCACTCAGAAAATAGAAAAACCTAAAAAAAGTTGTAAGTTATTGATTTATTAGAGCGGGAAACGGGATTTGAACCCGCGACCTCCGCCTTGGCAAGGCGATGCTCTACCACTGAGCTATTCCCGCGTTCTAGAAAGGTGAAGCGGATTTTATATGATCTTATAAAGCCTGTCAACGATTTGCATGATTTTCAGCCAAAACGCTGAAATCGTTTCCTGTCGGGTTTTGAAAGACCTTAAGTTCGAATTCAGGCAGGGCCGCAAACAAATGATCAAAGATATCCGCCTGAATGGCCTCGTAATTCGCCCAATCCGTGTCACTGCAAAAGACATAAATTTCTATCGGCAATCCATGCTCAGTCGGGGCGAGTTGACGAACGAGAAAGGTCATGTCTTTGTGAATTTGGGGATGATTTTTGAGATAGGCCAGGACATAAGCCCGGAAGGTGCCAATATTGGTGAGCTGACGACGATTGACAATACTGGAATCATCTAATCCGTGTTCGGTATTGTATAGGGTTAGTTCCTTCTTTTTTGTTTCGATATAGCCTGAAATCGGCCGAATCTTCGCGAATTTTTCGATTATTTCATCCGTGCAAAATCGGATGGTATTCATGTCGATGTGAATCGCCCTTTTAATGCGCCGCCCACCCGACTCCGTCATGCCCTGCCAGTTTTTAAACGATTCACTGATGAGTGCATAAGTAGGAATTGTTGTGATGGTTTTGTCCCAATTTTGGATTTTAACCGTGGTGAGGGAAACTTCAAGCACGGCGCCGTCTGCACCGTAGTTTGGCATTTCAATCCAATCGCCGGGGATCACCATTTTGTTTGCGGTGAGTTGGATGCCTGCAACAAATCCAAGGATAGCGTCTTTGAAGATCAACATGAAAATCGCTGTGAGTGCGCCAAGACCACTTAAGAAGTAGAGTGGGCTTTTGTTGAGCAGGGCTGAAATTATAAATATAAACGCCAGGAAATAGATGATGATTTTCAAGGCTTGCATGAAGGCTTTGATGGGAATGTCTTTTGAGACTTCAAATGTTTGGTAGACCGTTGAAACGGCGTTTAAAAGAGCATCGATCGCAAGCACGCCAATGATAATGATATAAATGTTCAGTGCATTTGTTGTAATGAGGATGGCCTTTGGATAACCCTCAAGTGCCATTGGGGCCAAAAGGGTAATGACGATGGCAGGCGTGAAATGCGCAAGGTGGTCGAAAAACTGGTGTTTCAGTAAGGCATCATCCCACTCCGTTTTTGTACGGGAGATGAGGTAGGAGACGCCGGAAAGCAACATCCGTTTGGCAAGAAAGTTTGCCAGAAAACTGAGAAATACGACAACAACGATTGCAATGCCTCTCGCCAATAATGTTGCGAGCGCGGCATTGATGTCTTGCTGGGTGAACCAGTGACTTAAACTTGGGATCATGGATCACTCCGGTTTTGGTCGGCCCTAATTGTTTGAACCCTCAGTGTTCGCAGGCGATTTAAAGCGGCAATCCACTCAAATCGCCGAAAATACGCCAGATCTCCATAAAGCGTGCCGGTGAGTGCGTCGAGACCTTTCTTTTCGATCTCTTCCATCAGCAGATCGGTGATTTCAGATACGGTCCGTTTTCCGTCAATCAGCTGGCTTTTGGCATACAGGAGCGCATGTCCGATTGCGCGCGCCTGGCTTTTTTCGACAAGTTGTTCAATCCCGGAAAGGTCGATGGTTTCATCACCAAAAGCGATAGTTTCAATGTCGTGTGTTTTTAAGTATACCTCTCGTGTGGCTGTTTTTGGGTTTAGACTTTCTGCTAAAGGCACTCTTTGCCCAATGGCCCCAAAGCGACCTCCACCTTCTGGTGTGCGTTCTGAGGGATATTTTTCTGCGATGTCTTTTGCCGCTTGTGTCGCATCGTAGGGCTTGAAATTTTCCATCGCGATCACATGATCCGCCGTTTCAAAATAATCCCCGCTGCCACCGATGACCAGAATCGTTGAGATCTGATGGGCTATGTAGAGTTGGCGTACCTTGTCGATAAATGGGGTAATGGGTTCTTGTTCTTTTGTAATTAATTCCTGCATCCGATAATCACGGATCATAAAGTTCGTAGCCGCTGTGTCTTCATCAATCAATAACAGCGTAGGTTTGACTTCAAGCGCTTCAACAATATTGGCGGCTTGAGAGGTACTGCCACTTGCGTTTTCTGTTGAAAAGACTTGCGTCGCTTGCTTCTGAGGGAGGTTATTGATAAAGGGTGAGATATCCACCCCGGAGACCGCTCTCCCGTCCTCTGATCGGATCTTTACGGCATCAAGATCTGTGACCACAAATTCTCGACCATCTCCGGGGGGATGGTTGTAGATGCCGAATTCAATGGCTCTTAATAGCGTCGATTTCCCATGATAGCCGCCGCCGACAATGAGTGTGACGCCGAGAGGAATGCCCATGCCGGTAATTTTCCCTGCATTGGGTCGCTCCAATGTCACTTCAAAAGCGGATGGCGTTTGAAAAGAAATAGGGCTGTTCTTCAGTGGATGCGGATTGATGCCGCTTTTTCTCGGTAAAATAGCGCCATTTGCGACAAAGCTGACCAGTGCATGCGCTTTCAGTTGCGCACGAATGACTTCTGCATCTTCAATGGTCTCGACAAATTCCTGCACGGCAGGGGCATCAAGGTTTTTAAATTTAAGCGCTTTCTCGACCAAAGCGGGCAGGGCATCATGAATCATTTCAATGGCTTGTTGCCCCAGTATCGTTCGTCCTCGGGCAGGAAGACCCAGGAAAAATCGGATTTCGAGATAATCGTCATGAATGGTCGCAGCCGTTCGTTCCAATACCGCCTGTCTCGGACGGTCAATTTCAATGAGTCCGCTTTTTCCAATCCCGAGATTTTTTGATTTTTTTCTGGCTTGCAGGTGGAATTGGCGTGTTAAATAGTCAGCAAGCGCAATGCGTCGGGTTTTATTTTGACACAGGCTTTCCGGGAATTGGGCAACCGTTTGGGCAACATGTAGACGAAAACGGCTCGGTGTGGCAAAGGGATCGCCCTGAACATAGTCGATGAAGAGGGAAAAGTCAGAAAAGGTATAAGCCCCTTTGATCTTTTTGTAGGCTTTGTATCCTTGGCCATCGATTTGATGGAGGGTGTTTCGTAGCTCGTCTGCTGTCTTCATCACAAAGAGGGATTGTAGCGATTTTAGATGCGCTTGTATAGCATACCAAAATCAGAGGAGAAAAATGCGACACTTGGTTTTATTCGTTGGCTAAATTGGAAAGTTCATTGGCTGTCCTTGACAACTCTTCAGAGGCCTCTCCGATGCTGCCCGCGCTGGCCGCTGTATTTTTGGCGGAGGAGATAATTTCTTGAAGATTCTTGACGACCTCTTTAGTCTCTTTGGCTGTTTCGGCGATATTTAAGCTGATTTCATTCGTGGTCATCGATTGTTCCTCGACTGCACTTGCGATGGTTGTGGTAATCGAATTGTTCTCTTTGATAATATCCGAAATCTTTTCAATAGAGTCAATGGCGTCTTTTGTGTTGGATTGAATCGAACTAATCTGCTGCCGAATCTCATCCGTTGCTTTTGAAGTTCCTTTTGCCAGTTCTTTGACTTCGTTGGCCACGACGGCAAAACCTTTCCCTGCATCTCCAGCGCGTGCCGCCTCTATTGTTGCATTTAAGGCCAGGAGGTTGGTCTGTCCTGCGATCATGCTGATGACCTTCACCACATTATCAATTTCACTATTGGATGCATCCAGTTTGGAGATGGTCTCGTTCATCGACTCTGCCATGGTCACGGCTTGTGTTGTGATCCGGCTTGCTGTATGAATATTGCTGGCGATCTCTTTGATGGTCACGGACATTTCTTCTGCAGCCGCAGCAACAGATTCGACATTATGGCTGGTGTGTTCACCGACTTCGGCTGCACTTTCGGCCTGCTGGGTCGATGTTTCGGCGTTCAACTGCATCTCCTTCGTTGCTGCCGCCAATCGTTCTGAGGCTGAAGCAATAGATTCTGTCGTTTCTTTCAGTGAGCTATTTGTTTGTCCGACATTTGCAATCAGACCCCATACAATCATCGTCCCCATCCGATTATTCAGATGATCATGAATGGGGGTGGCAGTGATCTCCACGGCTTCATCGCCAAATCTGATCTGGTCATGGTAGGGCAGGTACTTTGGTTTATCCAGTATTTGTGAAATTTCTGTCGGTACCTTGTAAAAATTATTGATGGATTTTCCGAGCATTTTATCCGGAGGACTCGAAAGAAGATGCGCAATGGTCTGAAAGGTTTTTCTTGAGGCCCCGTTCATATAATTCAGTTTATGATCCAGACCTAAAAATAAAAAGTTGGTACTCGTCTTTTCTACCATAGCTGTAAATTTGTCCTCGTCGGGCTGGTGTTCTTCTCCCTCTTTGAGGTGGGCAATCATGTCTGAAAGTCCTTTGGACAAGAGTCCCATTTCGTCTTCGCTTTCTGTGTCAAATTCAACGGAAAAATCACCCTGTGCAACTTTATTGACGGCCTCGGTTATTTCTGTGAGCGGGTTGTTGATGGCCCGTATACTGTAAACACCCAGAAAAAGTCCGACAGATAATACGATGAATATTCCGATCATCGCCCAAGTTCTTTCAGATTTAAGACCCTCAATTCGTGTTTCTAAAAGATGATTTAAGGCTGGAAATGCGATATCGTATAGGGAAAAGAAGGCATTGTTCACAGCTGTACCGGCTGCAAAGTATTCAGTAGGATTAATATTAGCAATTGACCCCTTATTGGTGATCATTGTCTCAAAAATATCCTGGAAAACCTGTGTCTTTTTGAGTGCTTTCTCTGCTGTCTTTTTGATCGATTGAATTGACTCATTATTAAGCCCCATCGCGATGCCAGATGAAAGACGCTCTGACAATGTCGCTATGCTGCCACTCAGAAGAAGCAGTTCGATCTTGTCTTTCTCAGTGATCTCTTGTCGTGATGAGATCCCTACCCCCAGACCCTGCAAACGACTCACTTGTTCCGTGATGGGTGGAACTTTAAGAATGACAGCATCAATTAGATATGTATGCTCAACCGCGGAATCACGTGTGAGGTTTGAATGGTCACTGATCATAGCCATTGAAGTTAGGAGTGTTTTAATGAGATTTGTATGCCGTAAAAAAATTCTTTCGGGAGAGAGACTCTGTGTATCATTATTTAAATCATCCCATTCCTCTGTGAAGCGGTTCCAGGTATCCGTCGTTCCGAGTATATGCCCCAGTCGTTGATCAAGGGCATCAATACGATCAATATTTTCATTAATATCCGATGCTTTACCCGATATTTTTTTCTTGAAAGAGGGATTCCCACTTAAAGAAGCATTTACCATGCCACGATGCTGTGGCAGATCCTCTACCAGTCCTCTAAGGGACTTGAGGTATTCCATCCCATAGATTTCATTTTGGACAAAATCGATGGACATATTCATTTCTTTGACGATCAAAGTAATAACGAGGGTGAGTGGAACCAAGAATACGAGGCTACACATCAATAGCTTATGCTTGATCTTCATGTTTTGAATTATTTTCATGGATTTTTTCTCCCTTTAACTCTATCTGCCCATCGGTGTTGATAATCCTTTATATAAAGATGTGCTATGTTGCATCGGCTTGTTTTATTTATGACACCATTACTTGTGTATCGACAGAGTCTCTCCAAAACTTGAGCCATAAAATCTTTTTTAGACCGAGAATCCGTCTTCGCCTATCTAAGTTTATCAGATAATTTTCGGAATGGATGTTGTGTATTCTCGTTCTTGATGGAAATTTGAGAACGAGATAAAACCGGGGCCTACTTTGTGTGGTTTTAAAGCGTATTTTCTTTGTTTTTTTCGTTTCGATCGATCATCTCTGGCGCTTGAAAATGCCGTGTGACAATATCGATCGAGGAAAGAGGAGGAATTTCTTCATCTGGGTTGGCAATATTGAGTTCTTGAAATCGTCTTGCGCTGACCAAGACCCGGGATTCGAGCGTACCAATTGATTTGTTGTAGCTTTCCACTGATTTTTGGAGATTGCTGCCAAGATTCCGAAAATGTTTGCTCATATCAAAAATACGTTTATAGAGTTCTTTCCCCAGTTCTCCAATTTTTTTGGCATTTTCTGCAAGGTTTTCCTGCTTCCATCCATAAGCGACGGCTTTGAGCAAGGCAATCAGGGTGGTGGGTGTCGCAATGATCACTTTCTGATCCACACCTTGTTCGATGAGGGAAGGGTCTTCTTGCAGTGCAGCGCTGAAAAAAGATTCTCCAGGAAGGAAGAGCACCACAAATTCAGGCGAGGGTTGAAACTGTTCCCAATAAGATTTTCTACTGAGTTCGGTGATATGTTCCCGGATACGCCGGGCATGATCTTTCAGTTTTGTTTGCGTGATGAGGTCGTCTTTGGATTCCATACTTTCCAGGTAAGATGATAGTGGAACCTTGGCATCCACGACCAGCGTTTTTCCTCCGGGAAGGTTCACGATGAGGTCAGGCCGAAGACGTGATTCTTCTGCTGAAACAACAGGCTGTTCTTTGAAATCGCAGTGATTCAGCATGCCGGCCATTTCGACAACACGTTTGAGCTGAATTTCGCCCCATCTTCCTCGGGCCTGTGGTGTTCGCAAGGCATTGACCAAGTTGCTTGTTTCAGAGCGAAGTTGCTGTTGGCTGTCGATCAGACTTTTGACTTGCTGGTTGAGGCCTTCATAAGCGCCGATACGTGCTTTTTCCAAGGATTGAATCTTTATGTCAAATTTATTCAAACCCTCGTGAACGGGCTTGACCAGTTGATCAATGGCAACCTGTCGTTTTAATAGATCGCTGTCAGCCTCGCCCCGAAGTTTTTCAAACGTGGATTTGGCTACTTCAAGAAACATTTGATTGTTACTCTTTAAGGCTTCAGCAGAAAGCGCCTTAAAGGCATCTGAAAGGTTTGTTTTGGCTTTGTCCAGAATGGCGAGCTTTTCATCAGCCGCTTTTTGTTCTTTTAGAAGGGTGGTTTCAAGTGAGGAACGTTCAATTTTAAGCGCGGTGATGGCTGTTTGAAATGAGGTGTTTTCACTTTTTAAGGCACTGATTTCTTGAGTTGTTACCAGAATGCCTTGATTTTTTGTCTCAAGTCGTTCATTCAAAACCGCGATATTTTGTTCATAATCAGAACGCCATTGATGGCTCGCCTCATCTAACCGATATTTTAAAAGGAGCCGAATAAAAAGCCCCCCAAAGACGATTCCAATAATGAAGGTAATAATCGCTGTCGTCATGATCATTGTCATCGCTATTCTTTTCTCATTCGGGGACTATTTTAAAGGAAGGACACGCTTTAATCAAAGTGCGGATTTTCAGTGAATCTTGAACCATCCTCAGCCAAAATGGGCGGTCTCATTAAATCTGGATATTGTCTCGAAGGTTTTAGGAGGGACGTACAAGGTATAAAATGAAGAAGGGGCCTTGCTTTTTTCCTCTTTGATGAAAGCGAAATCAGCCAGTTAGACACAGAATAGCGGAAATGAGTTTGTGAGGATCAAAGGGTTTAATGATAGGGAGGGCTCTCTTCTGCAGTTAAACCAAGCATAGTCAAGTGGTGTTTTTTTAACTTCTTCTTGACCGCCGGGAGCATTTCTAGGCGATTCATTCGAGGCATTAGGATATCTAAAATAACCAAGTCAATCTGCATGTTTATCTTGATGGTGGTGACGAGTTCTCATTATTTTGTCAAATTTCTGTAAAGAACAGGCCTAGGAATATTACTTGTCACGTCTCAATAATGAAATTAAGCAAGGTCTGAAAGACTTAACCTTGAGTATTGGCATTGTTGAGACTGGGCCGCAGGTTTATGTTGATCCCGAGGGACTCATCGGTCTGGCCGACAAGAAGATGTATGCTACAAAAAGAGTATTTAAAGAGAAGGGGGGTGCCTCTAACGGTCTAAAATCAACCGGACTTTTTCCGATTCTTTCTCAGGATCAATCGGGTGTTTCATGTTCGGGTTGTATTTGTAGTAGGAATGTTTTACTAGAAATAGAGAAGCACATCAGAACCCCCCGACCTTACTGGTGGAGCTGGGGGGGATTGAACCCCCTACCTCCTGATTGCGAACCAGGCGCTCTCCCAATTGAGCTACAGCCCCATAAATTTTCGTGGATGGCCTTACAGAAGAAGCCAAAAAGATAAAACATTTTCAATAGCTTGTCAATTTACGAACAACATTTTTCTGCTTGGGTAACATCTTCCGCACTACCAATGATCAGCGGGATCCGTTGATGGATTTCTTTTGGTTTTATATCAAGCAACGGTGCATGGCCCGTGCTTGCTCGACCTGCTGCCTGTTCTACAACGAAGGCGAGTGGGGCGGCTTCATAAAGCAGGCGAAGTTTTCCTTCGGGGTTTTTTTGATCAGCCGGATAAAGGAAAATACCACCTTTGAGCAGGTTGCGATGAAAGTCTGCAACCAGTGACCCGAGGTAGCGCGCGGTTTTTTTCTCTTTTTTAGCTTGGTCAATGTAGGCGCCAATATTTTCAGTCCATATCGTATCGTAAGCTTCATTAATGCTGTAGATCTTACCACGCGAAGGTGTGGTAATCATTTCGTGGGATAAAAGAAAAACGCCGATACTGGGATCCAGTGTGAAGCCGTGAACCCCCTGGCCCGTCGTGTAAACCAGCATCGTGCTGGATCCATAGATCAGGTAACCCGCACAGACTTGATTGCGCCCCGGTTGAAGGAAATCTTCCATCGTCGCCTGTTTTCCTGTACTTTTCCTGCGATAAATTGAAAATATGGAGCCGACACTGATGTTGACATCGATATTAGAAGAACCATCCAGCGGATCCATGAGGAAGACGTATTTCCCCTTTTGGCTATTTTCCGGAATTTGATAAATGCCTTCCATTTCCTCTGAGGCCATGCCGATCAGATGTCCTGTGTGAGACAAGGTATTGATAAAGACTTCGTTGGCAAAATCATCGAGTTTTTGAACATCCTCCCCATGAACGTTTTTCTTCCCTTTGTAACCTAGAAGATCAATGAGTCCTGCTTTATTGACTTCGCGTGAAATAATTTTGCCCGCCGTCGCAATTTCTGAGAGGAGTCCTGTGAAATCACCGGAAGCCCCCGATTTACGTTGCTGTTCAATTAAAAACCGTGTGAGTGTGGTGCCCAATTCCATTCGATAACTCCTTAATCAGTGAGGGCCAAGAAATGTGTTTGTGATTTAGACCTTAAATGAGACGTCACTTTTTAATTCATTTCAGGCCGGGAGTATTTCCCGCGCTCCCGCTGGATCCATTGTGGTCACACGGATTTCTGCATGCACCCCATGGTCTAAAAAACACGCTTTCATTGCTGAGCCAATTTTTTCTCCAAGAGCCTTATCATCCGAAACAGCAAAGACGGTAGAACCCGCACCGGAAATGGAGCATCCCAATGCCCCTGTTGCGAGCGCCGTTTTTTTAACCTCATCAAAGCCTTTGATGAGGGGCGCTCGCGCCGGTTCGGCCATACAGTCTTGAATGGACTGCCCGAATCGCAGCACGTCTTGTTTGGCAACGGCCCATGATATCATGGCCGTGTTTGCGATATTAGAAATAAAATCAGACATTGGAACTGATTTAGGCAATGCACTTCGCGCATCTTTTGTGAGCACGCGAAAATCCGGCGTGGCTGTAATGATGACGGCCGCTTCAATATAGCCCAGTGAAACGACTTCTTTTGTCTTAGGGTTATTCCAGGTGACGCCCCCCATGAGTGAGGGCCCGACGTTATCCAAAAAAAGTCCGCCACTAACTTTCTCTTCAGCAATAGCCGCAAACGGGATTAATTCAGCTTTTGATAAGGGTTTCCCAAATAAAAGATTGGTGGCATAAGCCCCTGCAACGGCGCTGGAAGCGCTGCTACCTAATCCCGTACCGGGAATTTCTTTATGCAAAGAGAGACTCACACCCTCTTTAATCTTGAGGTGGGCCAAGACCGCTTGCGCGGCAATGCCTGCTGTGTTTTCTTTCGCTTCTTTGGGTAGCTGCCCCTGATCTCCCGTAATTGTTTTGATGATCACGCCAGGGTCTGGATGGCGATCAGCGCGTAGGGTGTCTCCCATGCCGGAAAGCGCCATCCCGAGTACGTCAAATCCGGGACCGATGTTGCCGACGGAAGCAGGAGTAAAGACGGTCACGCTGTTTTTCATTGATCTTCCATTTTGTGGTGAGTTAGTAAGTTAAATAATGTTTTAGAGGGCTTATCTCTCATCTAACTGATTAATCATGTCGATCATTTTGCGAAGGCGTCCAAAATTCTTTTGGTTAAAATGAAAGCGAATACGATAAAGTGTTGATGGAGAAAGGGCTTCAGTCTCTTTGGGCGATGGTTCACTTGTTTCAATTTGGCCTGTGACGACAATATCTGAAAAGTGGTCATTGAGTTGTTCGAGGTGCAGATGTGTTATGGGATCCTTCACCCGAAGGATCAGTTTCCCATCGACATAACAGCTTGAATGATAATTCCGATAAAAATCTGAAATTTCATCTGCTGCGAGTTCGATGTCATGCGTGACCTTAAAGAGATTGAGATCATCCGGTGAAATGAGTCCACGTTCGACAAGCTCATCGTTAATATAGTCAAGCCACGATTCCCAATAGCTGCTCCCCGGCACATCGACAAATACAATCGGCATTGGATCTGTTTTTCCGGTCTGTAGTAGCGTTAGCGACTCGTATCCTTCATCATGTGTTCCAAATCCCCCTGGAAAAAGGGCGATGGCATCGGCCTCTTTTACAAAAAAAAGTTTTCGTGTAAAGAAGAAATTAAAGGTCATTAATTTCGGATCATCTTGAATAAACTCATTGGCCGACTGCTCGAAGGGAAGCAGAATGTTGATGCCAAAACTTTTTTCACGCCCTGCACCCTCTTGTGCTGCGCGCATAATGCCATCGCCCGCGCCGGTAATGACCATAAATCCCTTTGAAGCGATCTGTTGTGAAAATTCAGAGGAATACTGGTAAACTTCTTCGCTGGGCTGCGTGCGCGCAGAGCCGAAAACACTGACCTTGCGAACATTTTTGTATGCTGAAAAAAATTTAACCCCGTAGCGGATTTCTTTTAAAGCGGTATGCATCACATGGGCATCACTCTTCGTCATATAGTCGTCCGAAAGACGAAGTGCCGTCAGCATAATCTCACGAATGGCTTCCGCGTGCGCAGTGCCCGGCGCAACCGATTCGATGAGGGCATTAATTTTCTCGTTGAGATTTTTCTTATCCAACAGGGTATCCAATATCTGAAGAAACTTAAGCCATGCGATTTTTCTCGATATTTCCAAAAACAAATTTAGGTCTAAAGACAAGCACGAGACTCGGAAGGATGGCCAAAGCGCCCAGACAACTGGTGAGCATGGCGAGTGGCACCAGAATACCTTCCATGTGAAGATAATAGCCCGTGAAGGCAAGTAAGCCGTAGCCGCATGAGACTGCGAGCGCAACAAAGATGATGGCCTTGCCAGAGGTGAGTAGTGTGGTACGCACCGCTTCGTCGAGGTTGCCACCTTTTTGAACTTCCTCTCGTAACCGAAAGATGAGGTAAATTTCGTAATCTGCCCCAATCCCCACGGCCATAGCAGAGATTGCGGCTGTCCCGATGCCTAAAGGAATTCCCGTCAAGCCCATCACACCAAAATTGATTAACACTGAAAGCGCCAGAGGAATAATGACAAAGAGCCCGCCCAGGAAGGAACGTCTAAAAAATGAGGTCATCAAAAAAGTAATTGCGGTAATTTGAAGCATATTCTGTGCTTTTCCTCGCACCATTTCTTTATTGAGCGCAAGCACAACCGGGGTGCTTCCGGCAACACCGATGTTGATGCCAAGCTGATTAAAATCAGTGTTTTTGGCTTCGTCTACAATCCCAATCAGTTCTTCTGCCAAGCGCGTATCATCGGATCTCATGAAGACCCAAACCACGGCTTGATCTTGTTGCGGTCGCATCAGGCGGGCAAAGTCTGCAGGATTTCCAGAAATCGAATACAGAAAAAGATATTGTGAGATTTCATCTTTTTTATCCGGCACCCGAAGAAAACTAGGATTCCCGCCGTTAATATTCTGGTTCATGACTTTCACATAATCGACATAGGATTCGGTTTTCCCGACGGCCTGCACCTCCTCCAATCTCCGTTGAAGTTTGTCGATGGCAGAAACAACGGCGGGTTCTTTTAAACCCCCAAGCCTTGTCTCCTCTAACATGATATAGAAGGTGGATGTGCCGCCAAATTTTTCATTTAAGACCTTCTCATCTTGGCGTAGGGTGGTCGAATCAAAAAATTGAGAGCGATTACTATTACTGACTTTCAAGAGCGACGCTCCAAATATAGAGATCACGAAAAAGAGAAGGCCGCCAATCAAAATTTTCTTCCTGCCATTTCCATTGATGGCATGGGCGAGGCGGCTTAAAAATCGATCCAGTATGTCCGGACGCCTTTGTTTTATTTTTTTCTTTAATGAAGGCTTTAAGACAGAGCGGAGCGCCGGTATGAAGGTAAGCTCTAAAAAAAGGGCACTTAATATACCAAAGGCGGTGAACAGTCCAAAGGCTTGGAAGGTTTTGAGTTGAAAGGTGATTAAGGATGCAAAACTTGCTGATGCGATTAATCCGGCGGTGATCATGGCCAGCCCGACTTTTGATGTCGATTCAATTACAGCTGCTTTGTTGTCCCCTAATTTTTCATATTCTTCGTAATACCTTTTTAAAATCTGGACAGAGTGACCCGCAGCAATGGCAAGAATTAATATTGGCGTCATGGCATTCCAGGGGTCGAGCGGGGTCCGGGTCAGTCCCATGATGCCCATGGCCCAAATGACAGCCAAAATGGAGGTCACCAAGGGAATGACCAGGCCTTGCCAAGTTTTAAATGCGAGATAATGTAAAATACCGATTATGAGTACTGAAATGGGGAAAAGGACGGTCAGCATCTGAAAGGCATCTGCTTCAAAATAGGTGAGTACAACGGGCAAGCCGCCGAGATAGAAGGCATGTTCGTCGTCCATGTGCGTTCCAATAATATCTTGGATTTGGCAAAGGATGTAAGAATCCCGTAGCGCTTCTCCAGGAAGGCTCACTTGCCAGGGTTCGCAATGGGAATTGGCTAGGGCATTCTGCCACTTTTTCCAGTCCATTTCATCTTCGGATGAAGCCATCTCAGCATCGGATGGGTTTTGCGATTTCTCCGAGTCTGCTTCGACACTGCTCTGCCCATCGTCAGTTGGAGAAAAGTCATCAAATGCGCCTTCCGGTAAATCAGAATCCGTATAGCTTTCCTTAGGTACATTATTTGAAAAATCGAGCACAATCGCTGCCGCAGAACCGTCTCTTGAAACGAGACCGTCCAGGAAAAGGTCGTTTGAAAAAAGTCGTTTTTTTAGCGCGGCCAAACCCTTTGCATCTGATGGTACTTCAGGCATCAGTTGCGTAATATCGATTTCCCCTTCTCTCCCCAGCACATACTTGATCTTTCGATCGGCAAGACTGATGACATTTTCTTCTTTAATTCCAGGAATTTCTTTGACGGCTTCGTTGATTTCTTTGATTTTAGTCAGTGTTTTTTTGTTGAAAATATCACCATTTTTATTGTGAATGCCGATCACGATGACTCGGGCCCCCCCAAAGGTTTCTTCGATTCTATTGTTTAACTGAACATAAGGGTCGTCTTGAGGGAGGATTGCCTTCGGGTCAAATTTCATCTCAATGTTAAAAAATTGAGAAAGGAAAAAACCGGTAATCAGAAGGATGGAAAAAATAACAAGATAAGGAAAACGTACGATTTTTTCGACAAAGGTTTTCATAAGAGGCAGATGACAGTCTACCGAAAATCAAAAAAAAATCAAGCCAAGAAGGGGCCAGTAAAGTATTTAGATCCGAATGAACCGGATTTCTAAAGGATAAAGATGGAGCTTAAGGACAAACCAGCAGCGTGTTGCATAGCGAAGAAGCATACAGTCAACATAGAGAGAGGAGAATCAAAAAAGAGACATCTTCAAGAAAATAAAGATGCCGCTTTTCATTGATAATAGATTTCTTTTTAGGCCCTTGATCCCAGATATTCGCCATTGTATAAATAGCTCTGCTCGAAATATGAGACGGAATGGTTCAACATGGAAGTGGAGGAAATATGAAGAGACAAAAGGTGATCCCCCTGTTTTTCTTATTGTTAATGCTGGCGGTGGTTACCGTTGATGCAGCGGAAAAGAAATGGAATGATGAGGGGGAGCTTTCATCCGTGAATACCGGCGGGAATACCAATGTCTCGACCTTTTCTGCGAGAAATCTATTAAAATATAAATTCAGTGAAAATGTTGAAGGAAGCTGGAAGGCATCTGTTCTGAGTAGTAAAAGTGAGGGCGTGAAGTCTGCAGAGCGTTATGCTTCAGAACTTCGTGGCGATTATCTTATCTCCGAACGTCTCTATGCGGGTGTTATTGCGGGTTGGTTGAAGGACAAGTTTGCCGGGATTGATGCAATATATTCTGTAGGGCCTGTTGTGGGTTATAAAATATATGCTGGGCCAAAACATTTCCTGGTCACAGAAGCCGGTTTGGACTATGTGACTGAAGAATACACCAACAATACAGACAGTGATTATCTCAGGGGGCGTGCTTTTGTTGCATATGAATTTCATTTTACAGAAATCAACAGATTTTCACAGGCTGTCGAATATCTTCACGATCTTGATAATGGTGACAACTACAATGTAAATTCTGTTTCAGCCTTGGTGACCGTTTTGAGTCAAAACTTTTCACTCAAATCAAGTTACGAGGTCAAGTACGATAACGAACCTGTCGGAGCAAGACTCAATAAAAAGACTGACACGATCCTTGGCGTGTCTTTGCTGGTTAATTTCTAGGCCTTCCATAGCGATAAACCCGGCAGGACTCCTGTCCTGCCGGGTTTATCGCCTTTTCAGAATGATGGTCCTGTTTCCCGTCTCATCGCTGCAAAGACTGAATATCTCCATTCTCAATCAGACCCCACTCCGTTGACACTTTCTGAGCCCCTATGATAAGCTTTTCTGCAAAATTTGGAGGGAAAGCATGTCTGATGAACTAACACATTTTAATGTAGAAGGCCGGGCGAGGATGGTGGATGTTTCGGCTAAAAAGGACACCCACAGGGAAGCAACCGCAACGGGAACCGTTTACATGAAACCGGAGACACTGAAAAGAATCGAGGATGGCCAGATTGCAAAAGGGGATGTCTTGGCTGTTGCACAAGTTGCAGGGATCATGGGTGCAAAAAGTACCCCGAACTTGATTCCGATGTGCCACCCTCTCTTGATTACAAGTGTTGATATTCATTTTAATGTGATCCCCCCTGATGAGAACAATATCGCAGCTATTGAAATTAGGGGTACAGCCAAAACATCAGGTCAAACGGGTGTCGAGATGGAAGCGGTGACTGCAGTGAGTGTGGCTGCATTGACCATCTACGATATGTGCAAAGCCATCGATAAAGGCATTAGCTTTGGCAAGATCGGCTTGCTTAAAAAAAGTGGTGGAAAATCGGGAATCTATACGCGTCCTGAGCCTCTTCCATGATCCAAATCGATCATCTGATAAAAGAATTTGATCCAGGTAGCGGTATTCGTGCAATTGATGACATCTCCTTCAATGTCAGTCAGGGAGAGGTCTTTGGTTTTCTTGGCCCAAACGGTGCGGGCAAAACAACCACGATTAAAATTTTAACGACCCTGCTTCAGCCCACGATGGGGGAAGTCACTGTTGCAGGTTACAATGTCACGGATGATCCACTTGGCGTAAGAATGTCCTTCGGGTATATCGGCCAGCAGAGCGGGGTCGATCCGGCGCTGACCGTGTCAGAAAATATGATGCTTCAGGGCCGCCTGTATCATCTCCCCAAAAAAAAGATAGAAGAACGAATCGAGACCCTGCTCCAACTTTTTGATATGCAGGGCCGCGGTGGACAATGGGTGGGTTCTTTATCCGGGGGCTTGAAGCGTCGGCTCGATATTGTCACGGCCTTGATTCATGAGCCCAAGCTCCTCATCCTTGATGAACCCACAACCGGGTTAGATCCAAAAAGCCGCTCGGATTTATGGGCCTATCTGAGGCGCTTGAATAAAGAAGAAGGCATGACGCTTTTTCTCACGACGCACCACCTTGAAGAAGTGGATCAATTGGCAGACCGTGTAGGCATACTTGATAGTGGACGCATCCGCGTGATCGGGACTCCGGATGAATTAAAAGACAGTCTCGGGCATGATGCGATTCACCTGAAGCTTACTGTGGCAATTGACAACAAGATGCTTTCAACTTTTCGTGAAAAAGAGTGGTTTAAAGAAGTCATTCAACATGGAGAAGAAATTCGGCTTTATTTGGAGAAGGGTCAGGAATATCTTTCAAAAGTGATCCAGTGGCTGACGGAGCTTGGTCTTTCCGCAAAATCAGTTCTTCTTGCGCGACCGACATTTGATGATGTTTATCTAAAATATACAGGTAAAAACTGGTTGCTTGCGGGCGAAACGGCTGAGGACGAATGGGGCAATAATAAATGGGCGCAAAAGTGGAAAAAGAAAGGCGATACCTCCGAATCTGAATCGGGAAGTGATTGGGAAGGGGGCGGCGGTAACGGTGAGGATTGGAAAAAGTGGGCTGGGCAAGAAGACAGCACTGGATCTGATGAACAAAAAAGCAAGGCCGTTCAGACTGAAGATGCCTCAGCCAACTCAATCCAGTCTCCAGACAATGAAGATCAGCCTTGGAAAAAATGGGGGGATCAGGCCAACACAGAGTGGGCTGCCTCTGATGAAAAAGGATCTGATCAAAAATGGCCAGAATCGGATGAAACTTCCAAAGCGGACGGGCAAAAAGACAAACCTTCTGGTAAAAATTAAAGCGAGTAACCCTGCTGATGCTCAACTTTTTTTCTGATACATATTATCTTTTCCTTAAATATTTAAAACTCACATGGCGCATGCCCATGTGGACGTTTTTTGGATTAATCCAACCTCTGATCTGGCTTCTTATTTATGGTCAACTTTTTAAAGGTCTGTCGATGCTGCCCAAATTCCCGACCAAGGACTATGTGCAATTTTTAACTCCCGGGGTCATTATCATGACCGTACTATTCGGTGCATCCTGGTCCGGGGTGAGTTTGCTTCGGGACTTGCGGCATGGCGTGATGGAAAAACTCTTGGTCGCCCCGATTATCCGCTCTTCCATTGTGTTCAGCCGTTTGCTGCATAATGGCTTTACCGTTGTGATTCAAGTTTTTATGCTGGTTATTGTCGCAGCCTTGATTGGTGCAGGCCTTCCCAGGGGACAAGGGCTTTTTTGGGTCTGGGTCATTATCCTCCTTTTAGCCGTCGGTTTTTCAGCTATTTCGAATGCCTTGGCGATGTTTTTAAAGGAAGAAGAGCCATTGGTCGTCATCGGAAACATGCTGACGCTCCCTTTGCTTTTCTTTTCACCGGCCCTTGTTCCGGCAGATTTTATGCCAAAATGGATGCAGGTTGCGAGCCGGTTTAACCCAGTGACTTATGGTGTCGAGGCGGTTCGAGCCTGTTATGAGGGTGTTTTTGTTCAATCCTTTTGGACAAGTATGGGTATCCTGTTCTTTTTTGCAGGGCTCTCTGTTTTTTTTGCAGTGATGACTTTTCAAAAGGCGGAATAAGCCCATGCATGGTGATTCTGAGAGAAAATCTACGACAGTGCTTTTTCTGCGTCATGGTCAAACTGATTACCCCAAAAATCGTTATTATGACGATGCCATTGAAGACCCTGCTTTGAATACATCGGGACTGAAACAAGCCCATGTGTGGCCAAGATATTTTGAAAACAATACGAGGCCTATTCAAGCGGTTTATGTGAGCCCATCCCGAAGAACACAAGAGACTGCGAAGATCGCGACTGAAAGTCTCGGCTTAAAACATGAGACGGTTGAGGGTCTTCAGGAGTGGCGGTTTGGATCCTGGGGCGGCTTGACTACGGATGAAATTAAAAAAAAATATCCGGAAGAATGGCGTGCATGGCGAAAAGATATGCTTCACTTTGCCCCTTCTGGAGGGGAATCCTTAAGTCAATTTTCAAAACGGGTCAATCAAACGGTGGCCGAACTCGTTACGTGTCATCCAGAGCAGACTTTTCTGGTCGTGACCCATGCGGGTGCCATTCGGATGATCGTTTCGGACGCACTTGAAATGCCCTTACACAACTTCAAACGTTTGGTCATCGGACATGCTTCGATGACCAAAATCGAATATACAGATCTATGGCCCAATCTACATGCCTTTTCTTTTATTCCAAGGACTAATAAAGGGGAGACCTAATGAAAAAAATGAAGAGCAAAACAAAACAGGTCGTAAAAAAGACGACATCGGTGAAAAAAGTCACACCAAAATCAGCATCTGGAGGCGGACTTGATCCCATGAAGGTAATGCAGATTGCCTCTTCTTATTGGCAGTCGAAAGTCTTGCACACGGCAGTCCGGCTGGATGTTTTTACGCGTTTGAAAGATGGCCCATTAACCGTGGCTCAACTGGCAACACGCTGCAAGGCGAACAAACGTGGTTTAGAGATTCTATTGGTTGCCGCAACCTCCTTAGGCTTGTTGAATCAAACAGGAGGTAAGTATCGCAATACCCCGCTTTCAAAGACCTTTTTGGTGAAAGACAGCAAAAAGTTTCAAGGGGGCATTGTTTCGATGTTCGACAGTTGGTACAGCGCCTGGGGTGATTTAGAAGATGCCGTGGTCAAAGGGAAACCCGTTGTGGGGAAACCGCATGACCAAGGGAAAGAAGCCCTGAAAAATTATATCTATGGCATGCATTATCGGGCTTTGGCTCAGGGTGATATTTTAGCGCGAGATATTGATTTTTCAGGCAGAAAACACCTGCTGGATATTGCCGGTGGCCCAGGCACCTTTGATATGAAGTTTTGCATGAAGAACAAAGGTTTATCGGCGACCGTGCTCGATCTTCCGCAGACGCTCGAAATTACAACGGAAATCGTGACCTCTTTTGGATTGGAAAAGCGCATTACTTGTCGTCCCGGAAATTATTTAAGCGATAGCTCCTTTGGGAAAGGCTATGACGCCGTTTTGCTTTCATCAATGTTTAATCAGGAATCACCGCAGGTGGTGGCTAAGATACTCAAAAAATCATTAAATGCACTCGATCCGGGTGGCATGGTCTTGGTGCAGGATCAGATGCTGAATCGCCAAAAAACCGGCCCGGCGCTTTCTGCTTTGATTGGGGTGAATCAACTCATTCATACGCCGGGCGGAGCAGCTTATTCTGAAAAAGAGGTTTCAGAATGGATGACAAAAGCGGGATTTAAAAAGGTCAAAACAGTCAAACTTTCAGAACCGAGTCCTTTTGTCGTTTTGATGGGGGAAAAGCCCAAGAAATAAGATCAACTTTACTTTTTTCTTACCAGGATATTTATTGCTAGAACTCTGGGGGAGACAACTGTCAGGCAATCTATGCAAGTACGCCAAGCATTACCGAGTGACTACTCTAACATAGAGAATCTTTGGATTGAGTTAAACAAATATCATGTCAAACTTGAACCGGAACTGATAAAAGAGGTCGAAATCTATCTACCCAGAACAGAGTTCCTAAAAATACTCGAAGATCCGAAACAAGAGTTGCTTGTTATCGAAGAAAACGGTCTCATACTTGGCGCTGCTTGGCTCGCTGAAAGAAAACATGAGGGAGGCCAGGCGATACCGATGCCCGTCGCTTTCGTTCGAGAAATTTGCGTTACCAAGAATAGCCGAGGACAAGGACTGGCTCGTAAACTCATGGCGAATATCGAAGGTTGGGCGAGCAACCGTGGACTGAAGCAAGTCGAATTCAATATTTGGTCTGAGAACCGGAGTGCCTTGGCTTTCTACGAAGAATTGGGATTTCGATACACTCGACATGAAATGTCCAAATCGCTCACCTAACCCATTGTTGGCTGGCTACAAGTTGCACGCGTTGACATACGCAAATCCCGCGCCTGTCAACGCCGACTGTTATCTTGCTATTTTCTTTGATGGTAAGGCTTACGTCAGATGAATATAAAATACACGATTTTTATGTTCGGATTCCTCTTCACGCAAAGTACGGTGGGCTTCGCTCAAGAAGCGCCCTTATCGGGTGCAGAAATTATCCAAAAATCTCGTGCCCATGCGTTCCAAATCCAAGATCAGAAGAATACTGTGACGCTCAAACTCATTGAGCGGGGCGGTGCAATGAAACGGATTGTGGCCTCTCGCTATTGGAAGAACTATCGGGGTGAAGGCGGAATCGACAGTAAAATGCTCTTGATTACCGAGTTTCCAGAAGATTCACGGGGGGTTTCTTTTTTGATTTGGGATTATGCCAAGGAAGGTGAAGCAGATGACCTTTGGTTATATCTTCCAGCGCTCCGCATGGTACGACGTATTTCAGGCCAAGACCTGAATGATGCTTTCCTTGGATCTGACTTGACCTTTGGAGATATGGGACAACGGCGTTTAGATGAGGATGAGCATGTGTCCTTAGGGGAAGAAGGCTATCGCGGTGTGATGTGCTACTTTGTCCAAAGTAGCCCTAAAGAGAAGGAAACGATCTATAGCAAAAAAGTGTCCTGGGTTTCAAAAGAGGACTGGACCATTCTAAAGATTGATTATTACGGTCTTGATCAGAAATTACTGAAACGGCAGACGATAGATTGGCAAGAGGTTCGGAGTTTGAGTGTTTGGAAGCAGACACAGGTCAAGAATTTTCAAAATGGTCATCGGACTATTTTTGAAGTTAGCGATCTCGAAGTCAATATTGGTCTTCAAGAACATGATTTTACGGAACGTGCACTTAAACAGGGTTTAAAAAGGTAATCATCAGACTTAGATCTTGACCTGCGGGTAGTCTTTTGTATAATGATTGAACAGGAAGAAACCACTTTTCTTCAGGAGTTTTTGTGCCACAATTAAAATTTGAGAAAGCGCTCTCACGCTTAGAAGAGACTGTCGAATCCCTAGAAAAAGGGGATCTTCCACTCGAAAAAGCTTTAAAAGTATTTGAAGAGGGGGTTCATCTGTCAAAAATCTGCATGAAGACCCTGTCGGAAGCGGAAAAGAAGGTGGAAATCTTGATCGAAGAGAAGGGTGCTAAAAAACTGACACGCCCCTTTAATCCCAAGAGCGCAAAAGTTTCGGATCGGGAACCTTCCCATGGATAATGCAGGCTTGCTTACCTATTTATCTGAACGTCGCTTAGAAGTAGACCGGCTTTTGCATTCCTATCTTCCCGGCCCAAAAAGTGATCCTCCCCTGCTTCATGAGGCCATGCGTTATTCGCTTTTTGCCGGTGGGAAGCGGATTCGTCCTATACTCTGCATCGCTTCTTGCGAGGCTGTCGGTGGAAGAAGTGTGCTTGCACTTCCCTTTGCATCGGCTATCGAACTCATTCATACCTACTCTTTGGTGCATGATGACCTGCCCGCGATGGATGATGATGCCTACCGCCGAGGTAAATTAACCAATCATAAAATGTTTGGGGAAAGTACCGCGATCCTCGTAGGGGATGCCCTTTTAACGGCGGCCTTTACGATGATGGCAGAAAAAGGCCTTGCAAGTACTATCTCACCTAAAAAAATACTCCGGGTCATGTTGGAATTGGGATCGGCTTCAGGAAGTACAGGTATGGTGGGCGGACAACTCAATGACATTGAGGCACAAGGCAAGGAAGATCTGACCCTTGAGAAACTAAAACGAATTCATACCCACAAAACAGGCGTATTGATTCGAGCATCTGTTCGCATTGGTGGTATCCTAGGTGGGGCAGGACCCAAAAAACGCTCTCAGCTCACTTGTTTTGGAGAAAAAATCGGCTTGGCGTTTCAAATTGCCGATGATGTCCTTGATGTCGAAGGAGAAGAAAAGAAACTGGGAAAACCTGTCGGCCAGGATGAATCCAAAGGAAGATGCACTTACCCGGCGCTGATGGGTGTTTCACGTGCAAAGAAAGAAGCGATTGTTTTGGTTGAGGAAGCTTTGACAGAAATTAAATCGTTTGGGCCAGAAGCAGATCCCATTCGTCAGATTGCGCTGTTTATCATTGACCGGGAGAAGTAACCAGAAGGAGTAGGATGTCTTTACTAGAACAGATTAATTCACCCGGAGATTTAAAAAAAATTCCCCGTAAAACTCTTCCCGGTTTGGCTGAAGAAATTCGTGAGTTTATTCTCAAAACGGTGTCTGAAAAAGGTGGGCATCTGGGTGCAAGCCTAGGAACCGTTGAATTGACCATTGCATTACATACCTGTTTTGATGCGCCCCGAGATAGATTGGTCTGGGATACGGGGCATCAGGCCTATCCTCATAAGATTTTAACGGGTCGAAGAGATGTCTTTTCGACCTTACGCCAGCATGGAGGGATCAGCGGTTTCCTTTCTCGCAGTGAAAGCCCCTACGATACTTTTGGGGCGGGACATGCAGGCACATCCATTTCTGCTGCACTCGGTATGGTTGAGGCGCGAGATCAAAAAAAAGAGAAGCACCATGTTATAGCCATCATTGGAGATGGCTCAATGACGGCGGGCATGGCCTATGAGGCCTTGAATCATGCAGGGGCGCTCAAACGTAATCTCATTGTGATTTTAAACGACAATGATATGTCGATTTCTGAAAATGTCGGCGCTTTTTCCGCTTATTTAAATAGGATTCTAAGCGGACGACTGTATACAAAAGTGAGGAACGAAACGGCCACACTCCTGAAAAATATCCCCAAAATTGGTGATTCTGTGCTGAAGGTTGCCTTACGGGCAGAAGAGTCTGTCAAAGGCATGATCGTGCCAGGGCTTCTTTTTGAGGAACTGGGTTTTCAGTATTTTGGACCCATCGATGGGCACCGAATTGATCACTTGCTGACCACTTTTGATAATATAAAAAACCTTAATGGCCCCATCTTACTCCATGTTGTGACCAAAAAAGGAAAAGGATATGCCCCAGCCGAGGCCGATCCTGCTTCATATCATGGCACACCTGCTTTTGATCTTTCTACCGGTCAGGCCAAGAAAAAATCAGGAAAGAACCCTCCAGCCTATACCGCTGTTTTTTCAAAAAGCTTGATCCAATTGGCCAAAAAAGACAAAAATATTGTCGCGATCACAGCAGCGATGCCAGCAGGAACAGGGTTAAATAAATTTGCTGAGGTATTTCCAGAGCGTTTTTATGATGTAGGGATATCCGAGCAACATGCCGTTACGATGGCCGCTGGAATGGCTGCGGATGGACTTCGTCCGGTGGTGGCTATCTATTCTACTTTTTTACAACGTGGTTTTGACCAGATTGTTCACGATGTCGCTTTGCAGAAGCTGCCAGTAGTTTTTTGCTTGGACCGGGCCGGGCTCGTGGGTGAAGATGGGGCCACACACGCAGGTGTCTTTGATATCGCCTATTTAAAAGGCATCCCGAATATGATTCTCATGTCGCCCAAAGATGAAAATGAACTTCAGCTTATGTTGGCGACAGCGCTTCAGCTCAATCAACCTGTGGCCATCCGCTACCCAAGAGGAGCGGGTATTGGCGTTTCTCTCGATCAAGAGTTGAAAACACTTCCAATCGGTCAGGGTGAAATTGTTATGGGGGATCTAGAGAAAAAATGGGACGTGGCCATGATTGCCATTGGGCATATGGTTTACCCCGCACAGGCAGCTGCCTTGGCATTGAAAGAAAAGGGATTGGCCGCAGGGGTTGTGAATGCCCGTTTTGCCAAGCCGATTGATCGAAAACTCTTGGTCTCAATCGCTAAGCACTGTAAAAAAATAGTCACTTTGGAGGAGCATGCTTTATCCGGAGGCTTCGGAGAATCGGTGATTTCGATATTGGAAGAAGAGCAAAATTCGGGAAATATTCCTTCTGTTTTGGTTCGCCGATTGGGCTTGCCTGATGTATTTATTGAGCATGGGTCTCAAAAGCGTTTAAGACAAGATTTTGGGCTCGACGCCGCAGGAATTGCTCAATTTGTCACTCGATTTGCAGAACCCTCATCCGAAAGCAAACGCCTTCTGTCAAAGACGATCGTGGCGAAACCAACGCGTGTTAAGATTGTTTAATAATCTCAGTCCCTTATTGTGACGTTATATTTTTGAGGCCATCCCAAACGAATGAAAAAATACCGAAAGACCGTTTAGACCGACTTATTTTTCTTCGAGGACTCTCTGAAAGTCGAGAACGTGCCAAGGCTTTGATTTTGAGCGGTGGCGTGATTGTCAACGGAAACAAGGTTGATAAAGCAGGGTCATTGGTTAAAGCTGATGCCGAGATTGAACTGATCGGAACTTCTCATCCTTTTGTGAGTCGTGGTGGTCTTAAGTTGGAAGAGGCCTTATCCGTTTTTAGCTTAAATGTGACTGATTTTGTTGTCATGGACGTGGGTGCCTCCACGGGTGGTTTCACTGATTGTCTATTAAAACGTGGTGCCGCCCGGGTTTATGCTGTTGATGTGGGTTATGGGCAACTTGCCTGGCCCCTACGCCAAGATCAGCGTGTTGTTGTAATAGAACGTCAAAATATTCGTGCCATTTCAGAGGATTTGATCCCGGAACAGGTTGACCTGGTGACGATTGATGTTTCATTTATATCACTTGAAAAAGTCATTCCTGCCGTGTTGCCCTGGATCAAAAAGGGAGGGGCATTGATCGCCCTGATTAAACCTCAATTTGAAGTGGGAAAAGGCCAAGTCGGGAAAGGCGGTATTGTCCGAAACCCTGAAAATCGCCAAGCGGTTGTTACCCGCATCTGTGGAATGGGAGTACTTTGGGGGCTTCAAATATTGGGTTCAATCCCTTCCCCGATTGAAGGCCAAAAAGGGAATATTGAATTTCTTGTGTATTTTAAGAACTTGCGATCTCAACCGGAAACAGAGCAGATCTTGGAACCTTCATGAGAACTATTTTGAGAAAAACGGGATATTTTCAGGTTATTGTGGGACATAGGAGGAGAATGTAATGAAGGTGATGGTAACCGGAGGCGCGGGTTTTATTGGATCTCACCTTGTTGACCGTTTCATTGAAGAAGGCCATGACGTTGTTGTTGTGGATGACCTTTCAACAGGAAAAAAGAAAAATCTGAATAAAGAGGCCATTTTTTATAAAGTCGATATTCAGAGTAGTCGTTTACACCGGATTATCCAGAAAGAAAGACCTGAAATTATCAGCCACCACGCCGCGCAAATGGATGTCCGAAAATCAGTCGATGATCCCGCTTTTGATGCCAAGAGTAACATACTCGGACTCATCAACCTGGTTGAATGTGCCGTAAAAAATGGCACAAGACGCATTGTTTTTGCCTCTTCAGGAGGCGCGATTTATGGAGAACAGGTCACATTTCCGGCCTCAGAGGATCATTCTACACATCCCCTCTCTCCATATGGCATCAGTAAGTTGTCCGGTGAACACTATCTTTATTATTATCAAAAAATCTGTGGATTGGAGTGTGCGACCCTTCGATACGGGAATGTGTATGGGCCACGCCAAGATCCTCACGGTGAGGCGGGTGTTGTGGCAATTTTCGCCGAAAAATTACTCAAAGGTGAGCAAGCGACGATTAATGGGAATGGGATGCAGACAAGAGATTACGTCTATGTCAAAGATGTGGTCGAAGCGAACATGGCGGTTATTAATATGAAGGCCAATGATACATTTAATGTCGGAACCGGGATTGAGACCACTGTAAACCAGCTTTATAAACATTTACTTGAGATTACGGCCTCTGATTTAAAAGAAATTCACGGTCCTGAGAAAATGGGAGAGCAGAAAAGAAGTTGTCTCAATACCAAGAAAATTTATAAGGATGCCGAATGGGAACCGACCGTATTGCTCAGAGAAGGTTTGGAAAACACTGTTGCATACTTTAAAGAATTATAATATTCACAGACACTGCAAAAATTAAACAAATGGGAGGAAACGTGGCGCTTAAAGAGCTTGAGGCACAAATCAAAGATTTAAAATTAAAAGTGGGTGAAGCCCATGGAAAAGAGGTCGATTTAATTGCGATCCGGGGCTTAAAAAAACGCTTAAAAAGAATAGAACGAAAGAAAAATCTGTTGGTTAAAAAAACGGCATCCCTTGTTTCAAAGAAAGAAAAAAAACAGGAGAAGGCTGTTTCTGAATGACATCATTAAAAGTTGGATTGGCGTTGGGGGGAGGCGGTGCCAGAGGACTTGCACACATCGGTGTTCTGAAGGTGCTTGAATCGGAAGGCATCCCACTTCACATGATTTCGGGGACCAGTTTCGGTTCGATCGTAGGTGCGATGTATGCGCAAAATCCAAAGATTGATCAACTGAAAGAACGTGTTCTTGCTTTTTTAAAAAGTGAAGACTTTCGCCGGACAAAGATTTTCTTCATCAAGCGGCATTATGAAGAGAAAAAAACAAAATCCTTCATGACCAATTTAAAAACCTATCTACAAAAAGGTATCTTTTGGGGGATTTCTTTACAGCGCACCTCTTTCATTTCTGAAAAAGTTTTTTTATCCCAAATGGGTCTTCTTTTGGAGGATAAGGACATAGAAGACTGTGTGATCCCTTTTGTTGCGGTCGCAACAGACTTAACCAGTGGAGAAGAGGTTCTGCTCACTGAAGGATCTGTTCGAAAAGCCGTGGCCGCGAGTTGTGCCATTCCCGGTGTACTCCCCCCAATTCATATTAATGGCCATCAGCTTATTGATGGTGGATGGGTCAACCAGGTTCCCGTTTCTCCTTTACAGGATCAAGGGATTGATGTTGTCATTGCGGTCAATATCTCAGAAGATGCAGAAACGGCGGAAGTTTTTGATAGCGGACTGGATGTGGTGCTCCGAGCCAATGAGATTACACGCTGCATATTATCCAATCGGCAATTAAATGGGGTTGATTTTTCAATTACCCCTGCTATTTCAGGCATCCACTGGTCTGATTTTTGGCGCTTTGAAGAAGCCATCCAAAAAGGGGAGGAAGCTGCGCATGCGGCAATTAAGCCCCTCAAACAGTTTCTTTGGAAAAAACGGGTCAAAAAATTTATAACGATCAGCCACTAAGCCACTAAGGGGATTGCTTTCCCCATGGTTCTAAAAAACTGTAATTCAGTATTTTTTTAGGGTTGGTGCCCGCATAAATTTTTTTGAGATATATCCGCTCTAGCAGGAGTAGATTGATTTAAGGGTGTTCTTCGACCCAAACAATGCCTTCAGGGGTGGTTTCCTTTTTCCAAATGGGCGTGATCCGTTTCAGTTCATCAATGCACCATGAACAGGCGCGAAATGCATCTTTCCGGTGTTCAGCGCCGACAATAATCAAGACGATATTGTCTCCAATTGCAATTTCACCGACCCGGTGGATGATGGTGACTTCGATGATGTCATAATCTTTTAAGGCGTGCTCTCTAATCTCGGCAAGACGTTTTTCAGCCATTCCTGGATAGTGATCAAAGAACATATGATTGATCTCCTGACCCTTTGAGAAATCACGTGCGGTTCCCAGAAAATTTACGATGCCGCCAATTCTTTTTGAGCATGCCTTAATTTTGTCTGTTTCTTCTTCAGTACTGAAATCTTCTGTCTGAACCCGAATACGATCTTGATCCATTTTTATACCCTTTCAGTAAATGATATGGTTGGAAAAGTGGGTTATCCACCTGCGAATGGAGGCAGGAAAGCGATTTCGTCTCCATCTTGAATTGGCGCTTCTCTATCAACTACTTCTTGGTTGACTGAAATCAAGACCCCTCCCTTTTGTAAGATATCGTCTAAGGGGGGAAGATCCATTTTGAGCTTTTCAAGCAACTGAGCTAAGGTTGTCCCTTCCTCGACATCAAGCGAAACCTCTTCTTTTCCAACAAGACTTTTAAGTACTGCAAAGAACCTGACTTTTACCATATGAAGACTCCTCCCTAAATTCGATCAAAAATATAACTGTTTTCAAGGATATCTGTCAAGAAAGCTTACCATAAAGAGGATCAATTCGCTCACCTTGCTGACTGAGGTTAAGAGGTCATAAATTGTACGAATTTTTAGTGTGGGTTGCAGGGTTTTGGGGGTATTCGAGATGAAACGGTTTTGAAAACATTGTTATGAAAAAATAGAATCAGCGGTCATCCCACTGGGTTGACAAGAAATATGTTATTTGTGACAAACTGAGTGCTGAATTTTGAACACGCTTTACTCCGTATTTTAGTAAAGAGGTGAAGCAGATTTTTTTTGGGTCAATTAATCAACCATCTTACTGAGTCCGCTCCAGGTGCCAAACCATTTATTTCCGGTCGGGCCAAATGCGATGGAAAAGACGTTGTTATCCAATAATCCGTCCTGTGTGGTGTAGGTTGTCCATTGTTTTCCGTCAAATCGGCTGACCCCTTGATCCGTGCCGGCCCAAAGTGTTCCTTCTGAATCAATTTCAAGCGCGTGAACAAAGTTTCCCCCAATCGTTCCGTTTCCTGCAGTGAACGTTTTCCATTGTTTTCCGTCGAACCTTGAAAGCCCTGCGCCCCAGGTGCCGATCCATTTGATATTATTGTGATCAATGGCGATGTCGAGAACATAATTGGGATTGCCCATGCGGTTTTCTTTTTGATGACGCCGGTGGTGCCCTGTATCTGTGCCCGCATCGTTGGCAGTAAGTTCAATTTTCGCGCCTAATCCATCTTCATGGGTGTAACCGGCCCAATTTTGGCCATCAAAGCTGTTTAGACCTCCTTCAGTTCCAAACCATAAAATTCCATCAAGGTCTTTTGCTATGGCGTAAACCCATTTGTTGAGCAGTCCGGCTTCAACGGTATAAGTTTTAAACGATTTGCCATCATAGTGGCTGACGCCTTTCCAGGTTGCAATCCAGGCCGTATTGTCACTGTCAAAAAGGATGTCGTAGACCCAAAGATCCCCCAGACCAGATCCTGCCGGGTAAATGGTCCAAGATGCATCGTAGCTTGTTTTTCCTGCACCATAAGGCGTAAAAATTTGCCATTGTTTTCCGTCAAACTGAGAGAGTCCGCCTCCATAAGTGCCGATCCATTTGGTACCTTGTTGATCGATGGCAATCTTGTAAATTCCTCTCGCGAGCAGACCCTTGCTTGAACGGTTTGTATGGATCTCATACTGGTCTTGGGTGTGCGTGTCATAGCGAATAATCCCGGTAGAGAGTCCTAGCCAGAGAAATCGTCCTTCAAATGCGAGACTTTTGATATTGGCCCCGGTTTCAAAATTAATAAATCGGGGCGGTTTTTTTTTGTGTGCCGGTGTGGTCAGCGGAAGCGGTATTTGAGCGCATCCGACAAGGTAAAACACTAATATTACAGAGGAAAAAAGAACGTTTCGCAATTGACAAACCCAGAAGTAGGTAGTATTGTACACGTCGATATATTGCTTTTCAAGCAATTGACGGGCGGGTAGCTCAGTTGGGAGAGCGTCGGCCTTACAAGCCGAGGGTCACAGGTTCGAGCCCTGTTCCGCCTACCAGTGGTGGGAGAGTATTTTCGATAATAAAGTTTGCGGGGTCGTAGTTCAGTTGGTTAGAACGCCGGCCTGTCACGCCGGAGGTCGCGAGTTCGATTCTCGTCGGCCCCGCCAATTTTTTTTGATTCTGACTTTTTCATCACTTTTAAGATTACTTTAGAGATATTTAGGTAAAAAGAGATACAACCATTTGGATGCTTCGATAGATTCCTCCATCATTGATTCATTTCTTGCTGCCGGCATTGTCGCGAAGCTCGTGCTTTTTACACTGCTCTTCGGCTCGATTTCTTCTTGGGCCATCATTTTCAACAAATGGGTGTCCTTTCGGAAGGTCGATGCTGAAAATCGTCGGTTCTTGATTTTATTTTCAAAGGCGGATGATTTAGAAGATATCTCATCTAAGGTGCTTAAGCGTAACAGGGGTTCTTTGGCCGTCATCCTTGATGCAGTGCTTCCAAAATTTGACGCATTACTTTTTAGAGGGAAAGTTTCTCAGAAAAGTATTCAGGATGCTGGCGCAAACGCCATGCGCTTGTCTGTTGTCGAGCGGACACTTCAGGGCGCGCTTCAAGATGAAATTACCTACCAGGAACGCTACCTCCATCTTCTGGCCACGATAGGAAATACCGCGCCATTTGTCGGCCTCTTCGGGACTGTTTGGGGCATCATGGGTTCTTTTCAGGAAATTGGACGTCAAGGTTCTGCGAATATTGCCGTTGTTGCGCCAGGTGTGGCAGAGGCGCTGGTGAATACGGCCGCCGGCCTTTTTGTGGCGATTCCTGCGGCAATCGCTTATAATTTATACATCAGCCGTATTCGAAAAATGCATACACAGCTTGAAGTCTTTTCTTCAGAGGTTGTCTCCTTGGTTGAGGAAAAATTGATTCTTGAATCTTCTGAGTAATGGGTGAGCTTGTTATAAAATGATGTCTTCTGGAAAACATCGTGAAATGATGTCTGAGATCAACATTATTCCTCTTGTTGATGTGATGTTGGTTTTATTGATCGTTTTTATGATTACGGCACCGCTTCTCTATCGTGGCATGGATATCAAACTGCCAAAGGCAACGACAAACAGTATTAAGCCCACCGAAAGAAAAGTCTTAACTGTAGGTAAAGATCAAGCCGTTTATCTCGATAAAGAAGAAATTGGTTTGGCCCGTTTGGAGGAACGTCTTCGTATTTTAAAAGGAGATTCTCCAGAGGTTTCGCTCTATCTGCGAGCAGATCGTGATGTGCCTTATGGGACTGTGGTTCATGTGATGGATTTGATAAAACGGGCGGGGATTGTAAAGCTGGGGATTGTCACAGAACCGGCGCCTAAAAAAAAGTTGTAATTGATTTTCTCGAGTGAAACCCCTTCTATGATTGTTCGTTAGTTCTCGTCTCTTGCCTCATAAAACACATCAATGCTTTAACCCGTCAGAGGCATAGAAACTGCGGATGAACGTGGTAAACTGATAAAGTATTGGGTGATTGTTAATATGATCATTCCTTTAATGTAAGGGGAAGAAACGGTGAGTGTTTTGCGTGCAGCCTGGGGACCTTTATTTGAACGCCGTCATCAAGGGCTGTCGAGGATGATGGGTTTCTCTGTCTTACTGCACGTTTTTTTATTTCTCTTCATGGTCGTTAATCAGGTCTTTTTTGCTTCACAGCCCAGATCTTTCCAAGGATTTCAAGTCACCCTCATTATACCGGAATCAAGAGTGTCGAGTTTGGGGGAGAGTGGTACTGCGTCAAAAAAAATAAGCCGATCTAAAGTGAAATCGCTGCCTTCCACTTCAAAGTCAAAACGGGCCAAAACGCTTGCCTCGCTTAAAAAACCGACTTCCGCTAAAACGATAAAACTACCCTCTGTCACTCGAGCGCCGAGAACTTCAGTTAAGGCAATGCCTAAAGAAGAAGATGATCCTGAGCGGCTTCAAGAGTGGTGGAAAAAACAGAAAAAAATGCTGGCAGTTCCAGAATCAAAATCCATCACAAAGCCAAAGAAGGGTTCTGTTAAGAAAACGAGGACAGCCAAAATTGATATTCAAAAGCACTCGCTTGTCTCAAGCCCTTTACCTGGAAAAGCAACAGAACCACAACAAGCTGTGCAAAATCCGCAATCGAAAGATTCGTTAGAACAATCCCCATCGAAAGTGGATTCAGGGGAAGAGAAGGCTCCCTTATCGGGTTCTTCTGATTCGGAAGGTAGCACCCATTCGATGAAAGCCAGCGTCTCTCCTGGGATTAAAGGTGTTGGCGTTTTAAGTGGCGGCACATCTTTTTTCTTCCCCAATTATTTACAGAAGGTCGATCAGAAAATTCGATGGCAGTGGGCGCCTCCCCCTGTGGCTTCTAGTGGGGATAAGCTGGTGATTCGTTTTGTTGTGAAGAAAGACGGCAGTATTGATAAATCCTCGGTCTCGATTGAAGAAAGCTCAGGCAATCACTTTTTTGATCAATCAGCCATGCGCGCCGTTTATGCCGCACACCCGCTTCCTCCGCTTCCAAAGGCTTATGGTGGTGGAATGCTCACGGTTTATATGAATTTTGTTGTGACGGAGGAGATGTAGATTTGTTCCGAAGACGGGGTTTTATGTTTATATTTGTTTTATTGGCCGGTGCAGTCATCAATAGTGCAGACATCAATGCAGCCGAACAGGATGAAGCCGAAGTATTTATGAAAATGCAACGTAGGGGTTTTAGCAAAATTCCTGTCATGATTATGCCCTTCCAAAGCACCCCTGAGAATAAAGAAGAAGTTTCGATCGTAGAAAATGTACTTCGTTCTGACCTGAAGCGTTCTCATTTTTTTGAGCTCATTGAAACGAGGGACATCGGTTTGTCGGTAGATTCCAACGAAACCCCGAGTATGGCGATGAAAACGAAGGCTTTAAAAGCAGGAGTACAGGCGATTCTTTGGGCGAAGCTTGAATCCCAAGAAAATGGCTGGATGCTTGAAAGTTATGCCTATGAGACGGCGAATGGGGATCAGGTTGTTGGGGTTAAAATTTTTGGTGGAATGAATAAGCTGCGTCATTTGGCCCATCGTTTTTCTGATAAATTAGCGCTTCATTTTACGGGAGAAAAAGGAGTTGCTCAGACAAAAATTACATATATCTCAGACCTTTCAGGAAAAAAAGAAGTCTATATTATGGATTATGACGGCGCAAATAAATTTCGTTTTACCAGAGACAATAGTATTGCCATTTCTCCGAGGTGGTCTCCGGACAGAGAAAAAATATCATATACCTCTTATCGAAATGGTAACCCGAATCTCTATATTCTTGATTTAAAAACAGGATCAAAAAATGAAATTGCGTCGTATCCCGGTTTGAATTTCTCTGCTTCCTGGTCTCCTGCCGGAGATCGACTTGCCTTTGCGACGACCAAAGATGGGAATGCGGAGATTTACCTAGTGCATGGAGACGGAACCGGGCTCAAGCGACTGACATTCAATTCAGCAGATGATCTTTCTCCGACATGGTCTCCGACAGGGAAGCAAATTGCATTTACATCCGACCGTGGCGGAGGGCCTCAGATTTATATTATGGATGTGGACGGTGCAAATGTGAACCGCTTGACTTTTGATGGGAGCTATAATACATCTCCAACATGGTCGCCCAAAGGTGATTGGATTGCCTATGCCTGTCGCAATAAAGACCGGCGACTGAAGATTTGTGCGGACCGTGCCGATGGGACACAATCGATTGCGATTACTGAAAGTGGGCGCTGGGACGACGAATCTCCATCGTGGGCTCAAAATGGGAGAGAGTTGGTTTTTTCATCAAACCGATTGGGGAAAAGTCAGATTTTTTCGATTCACTTGGATGGAACCCATATGCGTAAATTAACATCAAACCCTGCAAACAATACCAGCCCGTCATGGTCTCTTCGTTAAAAAAAAAGGTAAAAATCGAATATTAATCAAAAAATAAGCTGTCCGCCTTGATTCGGGTGCTTGTTTTTGTCAGAATGATCAGCGAAAATGTCTGGTTCCATTTTATGATCGAGTATACTACTTTTTGAGAGTTTGTTGTCGCGTGAAGATTTTTAGCTACATTGAAATAAATAGAGCAATAATCAGGGGAGGAATAAACAAATGCTTAATCGGAGTTCACATTTTAAAACGGCCTTTGCTTCACTGGTCGTGATTGTTTCATCATTGACCGTCATCGGGTGTGCGAAGAAGGTATCTCCAGTAGCAGGATCTGAGGGGCTTGCACAAGGAGGACAATCTTCATCACAAAGTGCTGCCTCGGACAGTGCCTCGCCACAGGATGGTTCTGATCGTAAAATGGGTTCTAGTGGCCGGAGTGAAGATATGGCGTCCTCTGGTGGAAGCGGAATTTCAAAATCCGGCAATAACATGGCTTCGTCTGGAAGTGGATCGGGCATGACTACGCCTGGGGCCACTTCATTTTCTAAAAATGTCTATTTTGATTTTGATGCGTGGAAAATCCGTAGTGACGCAAAGGATATTTTAACAGAAAATGCACGATGGCTCGTGGCGAATTCAAGGGCCAAAATTCAAATTGAAGGTCATGGTGATGCACGGGGAACAAGTGAATACAACCTGGCACTAGGGGAAAGACGTGCGCGGTCGACCAAGCGGTATCTGGCCAACCTGGGTGTTTCACCTTCACGGATTTCATTCATCAGCTTTGGTGAAGAAAAGAATATCTGTAGTGAACAAGTTGAGCCTTGCTTTCAGAAGAACCGCCGTGCGCATTTTATTGTTAAGTGATCGCGGGGGATGACCATTTCTCTCATCGCCCAGAGTTTGGATATTTGAGAATTCAAGCCGATCACTTCAATTTGAAGCGACAACTCTCCCTTTTTTTATTTGCGACCATGATGCTGATGGTGAGTTGTGGATATACCCTTGAGCTGAAGCGGATTGGTGATCCAGAAAAAGAAGATCCCATCATGGTGATCCGTCGCGATATACGGAAAATGAAAGCGGATCATCGGGTTGCGATTTTTGATCTTCGTAAAGAACACGCGGATGAGATTTCCTCGATTCGTATGAACGTGGGTCGTATTGGTAAAGCCAATGAAGGTTTGGGGCAGGCCGCGATCCAATCCAAACAAAAAGCCGCAGATATTGATGAACGGTTTTCCGAAATAGAAATTCAACGCCGATTAATTCACGGAAGAATCGACGAGGAAGCCAATCGGAATAAAGAAGCGGTCTCACGGATTAATCTCTTTACCCTGAAAGAATTAGAATTACTTAGAAAAGAGCTTTTAGAACATGGCACGAAGAGCAAAATGCTTCAGAAGCAGATTGACAGGGTTCAAGCAGAAAATACGCGCTTGAAGCAATCGGAAATTGATCAACAAAAAACAGTTCAAGCGGTTTCTGATCAAGTCTCTCAGTTGGTTGAAAAAGTGCTCCCTGCAGTCAACGGACTTGCAAGCCGTCTGGATGATCTCGAGTGGCAGGTCAAAAAATTGGGTGAGCAAATTGACGTTCAGGGGCTGAATAAGCGTTTGAGTGACTTAACTGAGGCGATTGATGTCCAGCGGCAGTCACTTGAGATGCTTGGGAATACACTCACCTCTCAAGTCGATAAACAACAGAGTTTGCTGAAAACAACAAATAAGCGGATAAAGCGTCTTGAGGCAGGAAAACCCTCAGAGGACCCGAAGGCTCAGTGAAAATGTCTTTCATTGCGCCAGTGAGTCCATCTATACATAAATAAAACTACATAATACGATCTAAGGAGGTGATTGTGATGATGAATAAACGAAGGATAGCCATTGCAGTTCTTGCAATGTTTGTATTGTTCCAAGCCAGCTGTTCAAAAAAAGCGCTTCCTGTAAGCGGTTCGGCAGGCCTGAGTGATGTACAGGAAAGTCAATCACTGGATGATGGAAATACCCTGAGCATCGATTCTGGTGAAGTACGCGAAGAACCGCTGGGATTGACTGATGGTTCGGGTCGAATGGAAGAAGAGCCGGTCGAAAGGGGTTCCCTTTCTGAGACAGGTTTGGGATCTAACACGCTTGAATCCGTGAAAGATTTGTTTGATGTCTATTTTGATTATGACCGAGCGACTTTGCGAAAAGGCTCAAAAGAGGTGCTTCAAGAAAATGCAAGAAAGTTGATCCTTCACCCCAACACGAAGATCCAGATTGAAGGGCATACCGATTCACGGGGGAGTAATGAGTATAACCTTGCCTTAGGTGCGCGTCGGGCACAAACGGTTCGACGATTTTTAGCCGCCTTAGGGGTAGAAGAGGATCGTATTCAAACCACCAGTTTTGGAGAAGAGAAACCCTTTTGCCGAGAAGCTGTCGAAAGCTGCTGGAAGCAGAATCGGCGTGTCCATTTCATCACGAAACCTTAGAGTTGAGAGGGTCTTGTGCGTAAACCGAAGGTTCATGCCTTTATTTTGAAGGGACTGCTGTTCTCCCTTTTGGTTTCAGGCTGTGCCCTTCAGTCGAGTATGGTGGATATTGAAGACACTAGCCTACGGCTGAGAAACCATCAGCTCCAACTCCAAAGGAGGATCGAAAATCTTGAAAGAGATCAGAACATGCCTTCTCTTATCGTAAAAAATCAACGGGCACTCTCAGCTGATTTGGTCGCTCAACTGGGCGTCATTGAAGTGGATGTCCGGGAATTTTCTGGGCAGGTGAGCGAATCTCAGCATCAGCTATCAAAGCTTGAAACCCAACTTGAAACAGAGTCCTTTCGTACAAAAGAATTAATGAGTCGATTAGACGCGCTCGCTCAGCGGATATCGGTCCTTGAAACAGGGAAGAAAGCCTCCAAAGAGAAAACACCTTTGTCTTTGGGGGGTTCTGAAAAAAAATTCTTCGGACCGCGCGATGCTTTTAATTTGGCCTATAATGACTACGTCAAGGGAAACTACGGTGTCGCTATTTTGGCCTTTGATGCATTTATCAAACAATACTCGAGTAATCGGCTCGTTCCACAAGCGGTTTATTGGCAAGGTGAAAGTCATTATGCGAAAGCGTCTTACGCCTTAGCGGTTGTCTTTTTTAAAAGAGTTGTTGATCACTACCCTGCAAGTGAAAAGGTTTCTAAATCTTTGTTGAAAATGGGGTTTTCTTATCTTGAACTCAAGAAGCCGAAAGAGGGGAGATTTTTCTTAGAAAAAGTCATCAACCAATTTCCAAATTCTAATGAGGCTGCCCTCGCCAGAGACGCATTGAATAGCCTAAGCTTATCAACCCCGTAAGTTATCCCAATTTCTTGTCTTTTGTTCTCGTATTCTCCGTGAAGAGCGACTAAAATACTGCCTAAAGTGAGCGAAGATCCTGTATGAGCAAAATTAAAATCCTCTCAGTCGCGTTATCAAATCAGATCGCCGCGGGCGAGGTGGTGGAGCGTCCCGCTTCTGTGGTGAAGGAGCTGGTTGAGAATGCCATTGATGCCAAGAGCCGCCGCATCTTTGTTTCGATTTTAGAAGGTGGAAGTCGTTTAATTCAAGTGAGCGATGATGGAGAAGGCATGTCCCATGAAGAAGCCTCGCTTGCTTTTCAGCGTCACGCCACCAGTAAAATTTATGAAGCGCCGGATCTGGATGCCATCACAACACTGGGTTTTCGTGGAGAAGCATTGCCTAGTATTGCTTCGGTTTCAAAGGTGTCTTTGGTGACGAGAACATCGAAGGAATCCGAGGGGATTGAAATCTCAATAGAAGGGGGGTCGGTTCAGTCTGTCAAAAAGGTGGGTTGTCCCAGTGGTTCGACTTTTGAAATCAAGGATCTTTTTTATAATGTTCCAGCAAGAAAAAAGTTTTTAAAGTCACAACAGACTGAAATGGGACACATCAACCGTACCCTTTTTCATTTGGCACTCGCTCACCCTGAAATCCATTTTCGTTTAAGGCATGGTGCACGATCTATTTTTGATGTGCCTGCCTGTGATTCGTTTAAAGCCCGCGCATTTCAGCTTTTAGGCGAGAAGGTGATTTCAGGGGCAATGGAGAGAGTCGAGTCTTTTCAAATACAGGAAGGACTTTCGCTTCATGCTATTTTTTCGCGGCCCCCTTTGAAGCGAAACTTCAAAAAAGATCAATACCTTTTTGTAAATCTTCGCCCGATCAAGAGTGCGCTCTTAACGCATGCGGTTTATGAAGCCTACAAGAGTTATCTTATGAAGGGAGAGGAGCCTTTTTTTATTCTTTTTCTAAGTGTTGATCCCAACGGGGTGGATGTGAATGTCCATCCCGCAAAACGGGAAGTCCGTTTTCAAAACAGGTCTCAAGTGCATCAAGTAATTCGAAACGCGATCCGAGATACCCTTTCCTCTGCTGGAATCGGTCTTTTACAGCAAGAGGAAAACCATCAACTTGAAGACGAAAACGGCAGCCCTGCTTTCTCTCCCCTTCCTGGGGAGACCCCTTCGTCGGCCTCCCCAGGGCTTGGCTGGCCCGATGCATCGAAACCGGAGGGTCATTTCGGTATTTTCAAGGAAGAAAGAAGTCACTATCGTGAGCGAAGTAGAAATGAGCGCGACCCCTCATTTCTACCTTCCTCTCTTTTTAAAGCGAAGGTTTTGAATGCCACGATGGAAACAGAGATCCCCTTGATTCGGCCTTTGGCGCAAGTGTATGGCACTTTTCTTTTGGCTGAAATTAATGGCGATTTGGCGATTGTGGATCAACATACGGCCCACGAACGGGTGATTTATGAAGAACTGCTTTCCGCGTGGGAAAACACCGATGTGGCTCAAGGGGATCAACTTGAGATTCAAGCCTTGCTCATCCCCCAACAGATTGATCTGAGTTTGGCTCAAAGTGCAGTATTGAAAGAAAATATTGATCAATTTGAAGCCATTGGATGCCGGATCGAACCTTTTGGAGAGACGACCTTTTTGGTTCGGGAACTCCCGGTCTTAATTTCAAAAATGAATATTGACTCTTTTCTTAATGAAGTCACAGACGATTTGATTGATCTTGGCGTAAGCGGAAAAATCGATCAATCCATTCGTACCGTCTTGGCCTCAATGGCTTGTCACGGTGCTGTTCGGGCGCATCAAAGCCTGTCATTCCCTGAGATTACAGCGCTGCTTCAAAAGTATTATGAACGAAAGACCCCGCCGACCTGTCCGCATGGACGTCCTATTGTCATTCGCTATTCTTTATTAGAACTCGAAAAACTCTTCCGAAGAAAATGAGCCTATGTTTTTTCTGGAGCGGTGAATGGAAGATGAAATACGCCCTGTGAAACCCTGGCTGATTCTTGTTGGTCCGACTGCTGTGGGTAAAAGCGCAGTGGCAGAGATCTTAGCAGCGCAATTTCAGACCGATATCATTATTGCCGACTCAAGGCAGATTTACCAAAAGTTAGAAATCGGGACAGGGAAGCCGAGTCTCGATGCAAGAAAACGCGTCAAGCGTCACCTCATCGACTTGATTCCGCCGGATCAATTTTATTCTGCCGGATCCTACAAAAGGGCAGCAGAAAGAGTGATTGGCCGCTTAGAGCAAACAGGGAACAATATTCTGATTGAAGGCGGAAGCGGCCTTTATATTAAAGCCCTCTTGTACGGTCTTTGGGAAGGGCCTCCGGCAGATTGGGAATATCGTGAGAGCTTAAGGGAACGGGAAAAATCAGAAGGAGAAGGCAGACTCCACCGTGATCTGCTTACAGTAGATCCTATTTTAGCTGAAAAGATCCACACCAAAGATTTACAAAAGATTATTCGAGCGCTTGAAGTCAAGCATCTTACTGGGAGACTTCTTTCGGAAATCCATTCCGAAGACGCTGAAATGAAGGTGAGTGCGAAGACGGCCCACACGATCATTGGCTTAAGACGGGATCGGGATGATCTTTATCAGCGGATCAACACGCGTGTGGAGTACTACATCAAATCGGGCCTTGTAGAAGAAGTCGAAGGGCTTTTGGCCTCCGGGTTCACGGTCGATCTTCCTGCGATGCGTGGCTTGGGATATCGACAGATGATTCCTCATCTCATGGGAGAGCAGGGTCTTGACGAGGCCATTGCAATCTTAAAGCGTGATACACGACGTTTTTCAAAACGCCAGATGACTTGGTTTCGTTCAGACCCGAATATTCACTGGATTGACCTGGACGAAGAGGAGTCTACGGAGCAATGTGCAGACCGGATAATGCGCTTGAAGAAAGAATTGAGTGTGATATAATCCCGTCTGATTATCTGCGCAAGGATCTCGTTCCATCTACGGGAAAGAAAAAACGGAGTAAAGTTGAATATGCAAAAGGCGAGAATTGGGATTATCGGAGGAAGCGGGCTTTATCAAATGGAGGCACTCAAAGCACCTGAGGCTGTCTCTATTGAAACGCCCTTCGGTTTACCTTCCGGGGATTTTATTTTAGGAAAACTCGAAGGGGTTCCTGTGGCATTTTTATCCCGACACGGCCAAAACCATACGATTTTGCCTTCTGAGATTAACTACCGTGCAAACATTTTTGCGATGAAAAAATTGGGGGTACAGCGCATTCTCTCTGTTAGCGCAGTCGGCAGTATGAAGGAGGAAATTGAACCCGGTCATATTGTGATCCCAGACCAATTTTATGATCTGACGAAGGGACGGAAGAGTACTTTTTTTGGTGAAGGGCTTGTGGCGCATGTGAGTATGGCCAATCCTGTTTGCCTGGAAATGATGGAAACAGTTGCTAATATGACTGAAGAGATCGGGGGGATGGTGCATCGTGGGGGATGTTATCTCTGTATGGAGGGGCCTCAATTTTCGACCCGTGGTGAATCAGGAATTCACCGGACTTGGGGGGTGTCTGTCATTGGGATGACCAATGCCACTGAAGCCAAGCTCGCACGTGAAGCAGAGATCTGTTATGTCACGATTGCCCTTTCGACAGACTATGACTGCTGGCATATCTCGGAGGAGCCTGTGACGGTTGAAATGATTCTTGAGGTTTTAAGTGCGAACGTCACTTTTTCAAAAAGATTGCTCCAATCCGTTGTCCAAAAAGTAGATGGAGACCGTGCTTGTACTTGTTCTGCCGCACTTAAAAACGCGATTGTGACGCCTGCCACAGCCATTTCTAAAGACCTGAAACAAAAATTGAAACCTTTGATCGGGGCATATATCTCATGAAAAGACAATATTTTATGATACTTTTTGTTTTCTTATCGGGTTGTGCGACATACTTTACCGTACCTTCAGAAGAAGCTTTCAGACAACCTTTCCCGCCAATCACAGAAAATGTGAAGACAACACTTTATCGTTCTAGTTTTTCCAATGAAACGGTGAATGAAGAGGGAATGGCCATTCTGGGTGTTTTGAAAGGGGGGCCGGATGGACTCCGACAGAATGCGGCTTTCGAATTGTTTCAGGGTTTACGCGCCAAATTTCCTTCTGCGCGGATTGTCCCTCGAAAGGATGTGATTCAACGCGCCAGAAATTCGGGTCGCTTTAAGACCCTCAATCAACTATTGAAGGAGTATCAAGAACGGCGCGTCATAGATCAAGAAGCTTTAAGAGAGTGGCGTGTCATCGAAGGCGTACGTTATTTCTTTATCGCCCAGGTGCCCAAAAATGAGAAACACACTCATACAAAAAGGCTGCAGTATGGGGAAGATGGTGTTGCCGGGAAGGTCCATGTTTTTTCTTCAGGGCCGTCTCCTATTTCCTACGCGGTAGAGAAAGACATCGTGCTTAGAGGAGAAGTTTGGGATGCGCGCTGTGGAAAAATTGTTTGGAAGGGTATTAGCCATGCGCAAAGTTTGGAACCTGGTAAACTAGAACGTGTGAGAGTTGAAGATCTTTTCACGGCGCTCACTCGAAATCTGGTCGCTGAGATGGATCGAGCGATGTCGGAAATCGCAAATCCTTCAAGCCCGCCAGTGAAAGGGTGTTAGGTTTGCTCAGTTATTTAAAGACGCTCAATTAGGATATGGAGGAAAAATGAGTTTATTGGTTGTGGGTTCGGTTGCCTTTGATTCTGTAAAAACCCCTTTCGGTGAAGTTGAAGAAGTCTTGGGCGGGTCAGCAACCTATTTTTCAACCGCAGCCAGTTATTTTACCGATGTGAGTTTGGTCGCTGTTGTGGGGGATGATTTCCCTGAAGCCCACCTGACGTTTTTAAAAGAACGTGGCATTAATATCGATGGGCTAGAGCGAAGTGCCGGTCGAACCTTCCGCTGGAAGGGAGAGTACAGTTATCAACTCAATGAAGCGAAAACACTTGAAACGGAACTCAACGTCTTTGAAACATTCCATCCAAACCTTCCCGAGTCCTATCGTGATGCACCAGTTGTTTTTTTAGCAAATATTGATCCGGTATTACAGCTTGATGTCTTAAGGCAGGTCAAAAGTCCAAGACTTGTTGCTTGCGATACAATGAATTTTTGGATCGAAGGAAAGTTGGGAGAGTTGATTAAGACCTTGGCCTCTGTCGATATTTTGCTCATTAATGATGGTGAAGCACGTGAGTTAGCCAATGAAGTCAATCTTGTCAAAGCGGCGAGAAAGATCATGTCTTTTGGTCCAAAAATTTTGGTCGTCAAGCAGGGCGAATATGGGGCTTTAATGTTTAATGAGGAAACGATGTTTTCAGCGCCAGCTTTTCCACTTGAATCGGTGTTTGATCCAACCGGAGCGGGAGACTCCTTTGCCGGTGGGTTCATGGGCTATCTCGCAAAATGTGGTGAAATGGATGATGCCGCGATCCGACAAGCGGTCATTTATGGCAGCACGATGGCCTCTTTTAATGTTGAAGCGTTTAGCCTTGATCGGATGCGTTCACTGAGAGAAGAAGAAATTACGACCCGTTATCAGGCATTTAAAGCGCTGACCACCTTTGAGAACGTATAAGATTGCTGACGATGAAGTTGAAAATCCTTGCACTTATTATATTGCTTCCTTTTTTCGTGAGCTGCGGTTTGAGTCAATCCCGCATCAAGCGAGAGAAGAATGCAGTGGCTCACTACAAACTGGGGATTGCCCACCTTATTGGTGAAAGACCCGCACTCCAGAAATCCTATATAGAGTTTCAAAAAGCCGTCAAACTTGATCCGCGTCATCGTGATGCACGGTATGCCCTGGGTCATATTTATTTTCAGCAAGAAAACTACGATGAGGCCATCATCTCCTTTCAAAAAGCAATTTCTATTGATTCAGATTATTCTGAAGCCCACAATTACTTGGGCAGGATTTATTCCCTTCAGGAAAAGTTCGATAAGGCGATTGCTTCTTACAAGGCAGCCCTTAAAAACTTGGAGTATGAAACGCCTGAAAAACCCTATTGGAATTTGGGTTTGATCTATGTTCGTCAGGAAAAATATGAAGATGCAACCCGGGAGTTAAAGAATGCGCTTCGCGTGAATCCCAACATCGTTCCGGTTCACAACTTACTGGGAAGTGTTTATACAAAAATGGGCAATACAGAAAAATCGATTGCCTCATACAAAAGGGTGTTACAAATTTCGCCAAAAGACCTTAATGCACATTACAATTTGGCCTGTATTTATCAAAAAAAAGGGTCGAATGTTTTGGCGGAAAAAAACTTTGAGCGTGTGATTGAGTTATCACCTCAACTCGCAGATGAACCGGATCTTAAAAAGTGCATGAGTCGTATTGAACCAAGGTAAGGTAAGGGAATAGAGAATAGATCTAATGGAAAACCTGGGAGAACATCTTCAAGAAGAACGGGAAAAACAGGAGATTTCGATACAAGAGCTCTCTTCTCTAACTCGCATTCCAGTTCGATTCATTGAGGCGATTGAGGAGAACCGACTGGATTTACTTCCAAATCCGGTGAGTGCGAAAGGTTTCTTAAGGAGCTACGCCGATTGCCTTGGGCTCGACCACACGTTGGTTGCAGAATTTTGTTCGACTTATTATCCCGCTGACGACCCTGGGGTGCCTTCAGAAGATCAGGAGGAGATCCTATCCTTTTTGCATGTTAAAAAGCCGATCCACACGCCTTTTCCTCGCCGAGTGGTTTTATCGGTGGGCGGAGTGATTCTTGCGCTCATCGTCATGGTCGGCCTGTTGTCAAACAACGCAGAAGACGTGGCGGTTCATTCTCCGATCCCTGTCTTTCCCGCCAAATCTTTACCTCTCCCAGCGGTTCCGAACTTTTCTCAAGAGGAACCCTTGCTTTCTGAAGAATCTTCTTTTGTGCCAGAAGAAGCAGCAGCGCTGGCAGATCAAGTACCTGGATTAGAGTCCGACATACTTCAGAAAGATGCTGTTTCTGATTTAGCCCAAGATGTTTCTGAAATACCTCTTGAGGCGATTCCCGGAGGTTTTTCGGCTCAAGCTTTGGTCACAGATCATCTCGAGTTGACTTTGGAGCCGAGCCTTGAATCAATAATAGACAGGCCAACAGATTCCACAGATTTATCGGCAGCCTTTGCGGAGAGTGTCTCCGAAATAGATTCGGGTTCCGAAGGGGGTGAAAAAAAACACGTTCTTTTTCTGGAAGCACTTGAAGCATCATGGGTTCAGGTAAAAATTGATGGAGATGAAGTGCGCGAGGCCCTGCTTCAGCCAAACGATAACGTCCACTGGCAGGCCAATGAAAAGTTTCTTTTAACCCTTGGCAATGCAGGGGGTGTTCGTGTACAACTAGACGGGCAGGATTTGGGTTCGTTTGGCCTCAGTGGTGAAGTGGTGCACAAAGAAATTTTAGGAAAATCTGCCGCAGAATTTATTCAATAGATCTATTTTTACCCCATATCTATTCCTTTCATTTTGGCCGACGTAGCTCAGGGGTAGAGCAGCTGATTCGTAATCAGCAGGTCGATGGTTCAATTCCATTCGTCGGCTCCAATGAAATCAAAGTTAAATTAATAATACAGAGAAATAAGTCCCACCGGAATTCCCTGTATAAGTATGGCGGAACCCTTGGACTAAAAACGAGTTTCTCCTCTCTCCGCTTTCATAGAATATCCGAAATTACGCCACAGTGTGACTTTATAGATTTGCCCGTTTTGTCCTACTTATTTTTGGAAAAAGAGGTCTTCAGCGGTTTTTATTGAGAAGATAAAGCGATTCTGAAGATCGTTGAAATAAAGAGGATGGTTTGGCTTATTCAACCACACACACACGGTTTCGACCCGTTTGCTTGGCTTGATAGAGTGCTTTGTCAGAAGCGCCCACGAGGGCTTTTAAGTCGCGCCCATGTTCGGGGGCTATTGCAATACCGATACTGATGGTGACGCGGATCTCTACCCCGTCGAAGCTGAAGGGATAGGCTTCAATTGCAGTACGGATGCGTTCTGCGGCGATTTTTGCACCATCGATGTCTGTTTCCGTGAGGTAGCTCAAAAATTCCTCTCCGCCGTAGCGCGCAGAGACATCGGAATCACGGATGGATTGCCGAATGAGCAGACCCACTTCAGAGAGCACGTGACTCCCCATCAAATGTCCGTGGCCGTCGTTCACTTTTTTAAAAAAATCGAGATCCATCATCAAAGTGGCCATCGGGAGTTTATAACGCAGACAACGCTGAAGCTCTCTTTCATAGGCGAGATAAAGTGATTCCTTCGTCAACAGACCTGTGAGCTGGTCGTAATGAATCCGGTCACGAATTTCTGCGTGAAAACTGGCTTCGATATTATCGAGCACCACGAACTTAAATATGGTGTTATTAATCTGGACCTTATCCCCATCTTGAAGTGTGACCGTTTTTACTTGATTCGAATTGACGTAGGTGTGGTTCGTGCTATTGAGATCCGTGATGGCATAAGCTATGTCGGGGTTTTTCACATCTCCGATAAAATCAATACGGGCATGTTCTCTGGATGCACCCTGGTCTGGCACAGAGATATCGGCACGCGTACTTCTTCCGATGATCATGCCGCTTTTTCTTAAACGAAAGTCGCGGCCAATCTCCGCCCCTTTCAAAACGATGAGCGACGCATGGCTTTTTTTGAGTTCGAGAGTGTCGACCCGGGACAATCGGGTAATCGTTGTGAGCTCTTCTTCTACATCATCAGACATGATGACAAACCTTATTTTCTTGAAAGTGATCCCGTGTTCTTAAAGTAAATGATACCAAACAAAATCGAAATGTGTGATGTTTGTTAGATATTGAGATTGTCCGGTTTTGTCTCTACAGATGATTTCATCAAAACTCGAGATCTACTAAAACAGGGCAATGATCAGAACCCATGACGTCGTTCAAAATATCGGCGTCTTTGATCTTGTCTGCCAATTGGGCAGAGGTGAGTAGGTAATCAATTCTCCAGCCCACGTTTCGTGCGCGTGCGCCAGCGCGGAAACTCCACCAGCTGTATTTGATTTTGTCCGGATATTTATAGCGGAAGGTGTCGATAAAGTTTGCGGCCGCAATATTATCCATGCCATCAATCTCTTCCTGCATATAACCGGCAGATTTATTGTAGTTGGGCTTTGGGCGGGCAAGGTCAATGGGTTTGTGCGCCACGTTAAAATCGCCGCAAGCGATGACGGGTTTTTCTTTTTCTAAGTTGACTAAATACGCAAGAAATTCGGCATCCCAGGTTTGACGGTATCCAAGCCGTTTGAGTTCCGCACCCGAATTGGGTGTATACACATCGACGATGAAAAAGTGCTCAAATTCGAGCGCGATCACACGGCCTTCCTGATCGTGTTCTTCAATACCCATATCAAGACGTACTGACATGGGTTTTATTTTTGAAAAAATTGCAGTACCGGAGTATCCTTTTTTTACCGCCGAATTTCGATAGATGTGGTAGCCATTGATTTCGCTCAAGGCCTCATCCACCTGATCATCCTGTGCTTTTGTTTCCTGAATACAGAGAAAGTCAGGGGCCATCTCCTTTAAGGAATCCAAAAAACCTTTTTTCATTGTGGCACGAATGCCATTTACATTCCACGAGACAACACGCATGTATTTAAGCTCCTCTTCAGTCTTTGTTTGGTGATTGAGGTTATATCATTAATTTGTTATAACTTTTGAAGATCATACCAAGCTGTATTCAAAGATTTCAAATTCAATTTAAATACATGGTCTTCCCGATTGTCGTGTGCTGATGTTTGATTTTCACCAGACCAACTCTTTAGTCCTGTGAACTTTATGGTACTATCAAAAAAAAGAGATCATATCTCCATAGCACTGGCAATACAAAGGTAGAATCCCATGTCTTTGAATAAAGTGTTATCTTTCTTAGTTTTTATTTTGATCTTAACTCAAATATCTGGGTGTGGGAGCAGTACATCTTCTAATCCAGAACCACCTACGGAAAAAATTTCTATTTCTGAAAACCTTGATCCCAGAGCATTTATTCCCCCTGCATTTAGTTCAACCAACCCAACAACCACATCCAATCATTCAATCTCTGTTACCGTCTATGATTCTCTCGGAGTGGTTCATGTGGTTACGGTTTATTTCAGGAAAAGTATAGAATCGCGAATTGAGAATACATGGGAATACTTTGCGGTCGTCGGCGCTTCTGATTCCATAAGTGCTGTGGATACGGTTGGGGCGTCAGGAACGCTGGTATTCGACCCCTTCGGTAGACCCATTTCCATAACTTCGACAGTAAATAATTTTGATTTTTCAGGAGATGCAGAGCAAGATCAAGTCATTGAATTTGATTTTGGCACCCCAACTGAACCAGACGCGATATGGCTTGATGGGACAATCCAGAGAGGATCATCCGAATCACCGACATCTTTTGTGTCTATTTCTGAAAATCTTGATCCCGCTGCATCAATTTTCTCCGTGTTTAGTGTTGCAAATCCAGCAGGTACATCTAATCACTCAATCTCTACCACGGTGTATGATTCTTTAGGTGTTGGGCACTTGATTTCGGTTTATTTTAGAAAATCTGCTGTCCTAGATGGGGGAAATCAATGGCAATATTTCGCGTTGGTTGACGCATCAGACTCCACTTCTGGGACTGTTGAACAGGCTGCCTCCGGAGTAATCCAATTTGATCTGTCAGGAAGATTAAATTCAATTTTTCTCGGAATTCCGGATTTTGATTTTGTTGGGGGGTGCATTCAAAATCAAACCATCTCCTTTCTTTTTGGTTCAACCACAGTTGGGGGGGGATCTGGGTTGGATGGAACCACTCAAATTTAAACAAAAATAGGGAACGTTATTTACTGTTTAGTCGCTGTACTAGCAAAATGAGACAATGCTCTCTCTCTTTTCTTGATGACTTCATTACATTCCTTAATCCCGTGCGTTTTTCTAAGTATTCAGGGTCGTTGTAAGATAACCACACTTGTCCTATTTCATCTTTCCATATTAAAGCTTTTTGGGGAAGGTCGATGGCAATCCTCTGCTCGCATTACATCATTGGCGTACCTACTTTAGGATTGCCGAAGATTATTAACTCGGTTGGGCGTAACTTTTCCCCAACCTTTTTGGCCCTTTCTGTATGATTGATTCTTATAAATACAGTCATCTCCTTTCATCTTTAAGCTATTTTCAAAGTGATCCGCTGTAACTTTTACACTGTGTGCGCTCTTTATATTGATAAGGCCATTATCAGAAATGGCTGACGAAAAGAAGAAAAGAATTAATATGAGGCTCAGCAGTAACTTGCGCATTTTTGATCCTCCGTCAAGAATTTGATTGTAATTTCCCCTCGTATCTCGATTCTGTGAGTTATGGAAATTCTAATATTTTTCAAAAATATGAGAGCCCAGTGAGAAAATAAAAAGTCAGTTTATGGTGATCTCAGTCAAAAAAGCAATATCAAGCTAAAGGTGTCCCTTTCCAAAACAACCTGTCTTGTCTGACAAATTATTTAGTGCTATGTTTGCCCCCATTTGTTCGAGTGTTGTAAATATCCAATATGAAACAATTTGATGCCATTATAATTGGAGCGGGTCCGGCAGGAGGCGAATGCGCACGGGCTTTATCGAAGATAGGCCATAATGTCCTTCTTGTTGAAAAAGAGAAAGACTTTTCTGCCCGAGATTTTTCCAGTGGTGGATCGACGCTTGAAGTGTTGAAGGACTTCGATCTTCCGGAATCGGTCGTCGGAGCCTATTGCCGAAAAATTCAAATTGCCTCATCGGATGATCAGCATTGCTGGAAGGGGAGTGAGCCAGTTGCCCTGGTGCTCGATTTTCAAAAACTCCGAACCTACTTGGCCGAAGAGATTACAAATCATCAAGGCCAAGTCCTGCTCGGCTGGACTTATAAAGGACATGAAAAGAAAGACGGGGTGACGATTGTTTCTCTAAAAAATGGGTCAAGCGGCGTGATTCAAACCTTTCAAACACGAGTGTTGGTGGATGCAACCGGGAGCGAGCGAAAGGTTTTGGAAAAGGGCAAAAGTAAACAGGAGGCCATTGTTGGCACAGGCATCGAATTTCTTGTTGAAGTCCCTGAGCATATTTACCAAATTTATGCGGAAACCCTTGCCTTTTATATCGGTCAGAAATGGATGCCGCAAGGTTATGCTTGGATTTTTCCCATGAAGCCGAATCACCTCAAAGTCGGCGTCGGACGGAATTTTCCGCAAGAAAAGGCTGTGCCCCATGAAAAATCCTTCCGGTATTATTTGGATCATTTGATTGCGACCTGTCTGAAGACAAGCGATCTGCTTATTCTTGATCAACACGGGAAAACCATTTCCTACACCTTGCGTCAGCACGACCGCTATTTTGATCAAAACATACTTGCCATCGGCGATGCTGTCTCAACCGTCAACCCGCTTACCTTTGAAGGGATTCGTCACGCGCTCAAAAGCGGGCGCATTGCTGCGGCACAGATCAAGCGGTTTTTGAATGGAAGATCCCGGTCGTTTCAGGCATACCCGTCTGAAATGCGGCGTTACAGCGGATTTCATTGGATGATCTCAGAACGCCTGACTCTAAAGATTTATCGCCAAGCGGATGATGAAAAAGTATCGCTCATGTTACAGGCACTCAAGCGCTTATCACTGAAAGAACTCAAAGGGCTTGTTTTTTATTATCAGCTGAACGCCGCAATGAAGTTTTATATTGCCTATTTAACACTGCTTGCCAAACACGCATTTCGTCGCTCTAAAAGAAGAGGATAAACAGGATTAGATCAAGAGATGCAATCAGAAGAAGCGCGGACTTCTAGTAAGGTCTCCAAGATCAAAATCTCTGCCATCAAGGAACTGTCCATGATCACCGCTGGGAATATGCAGGGATTGAATCCCCTTTTTCATGTCCTGATCAATCCGAGGGATGAAGTGATTCTGAGCAATCCTTGTTTTTCTTCTCATCATTTCACCTATGAAAACAAAGGTAAATATTTCAATCTGGCTTCTGTGGAGGAACCCGCTGATCATATCGTTTATTTTTCACCTTCTCCAAATGTTTTGCGATGACGCGTTGGCGCTTGGGATACATGATTCTTTCCCCGCTCTTAAAAATAAGAGGCCTTAAAAGTGCACAATGCAACGATAATTTGTACCTCTATGATTTCTCTAGTAGCGGGTATTGCGGCACTCGGGAGCATCTGTCGGACTTTGAAAAACTGCTCGCCAAAAGACGTGACCTGATCTGTGAACGGCTGAATAATATCTCCCTCGTATTTGATCGCAAAGTGCGTTACTTTGGGAAATAGGATGTGCTGTTCTTTGTCCTGCGAAGAAGAAAAAGTCGGATGAATCACTGTTTGATTTTGAAAATTATCAGGTTTTTATCAAGTGATCATCATTCTGGCAACGATAAAACGCATCTTTAGGTATCCTCCGCACCCACTTTTCCAAGAAGAATCCTTCTAACCTCCTGTGAATAAGAACGGCTGACATCCTGAGTTGAGTCATCGGAAAGGATCAACTCAAGGCGACCTGAACCCACCGATTTTATTTTTTTAACATGTTTCAAGGCGACGAGGGCCGAGCGATGCACTCTGAGGAATTTATCCGGATCAATTTTCCCTTCGAGATTTTGCAGGGTGTCGTTGACGATGTAGTTTGCTTTTTCGGTTCTAAGAAAGCTGTGTTTCTCTTCCGCATAAAACAAGAGAACCTTGTCTTCATCAATGATATGCCATTTTGTTCCTTGTTTGCTGACGAAGCGCCTTAAGTAGCTTGCGGTCGGTAAATCGGGATGGGCAGCTGGATTTAATATAGGCCCAAGATTAGAAAGCCTTCGGTCAAGGGAATCCACTTTTTCAATGGCCCTCATTAAACGCTCATAGCAAATTGGCTTTAAGAGATAGTCGATGGCGAGGGTCTCAAAAGCCTTCAGGGCATACTGATCGTAAGCCGTTGTAAATATGACAAGGGGGAGATGGGAGATCTGCTGAAGGACTTCGAAGCCGTTGATGCCCGGCATTTGTATGTCGAGAAAGAGGAGATCTGGTTTTAAGCGATCGATCAGTTCGAGTGCTTCAAAGCCATTGGCCGCTTCGGCGATGATTTCAATATGCGCAATGTTTTTGACGAGATGATTCAAGCCAACCCTGGCAAGGGGTTCATCGTCCACAATAAGGGTTCTGAGCTTGGATTTATGACTCTGCATTGAGACCTCGATCAACTGTGATGGTGGCAAGTGCGCCGTGATCCCGAACCTGAAAGGTGAACCGCAGGTCTTTTCCAAAGGCCAATTCAAGTCTCCGTTTAATATTTTGAAGCCCGGAGCCGGTGCCCGTATAATGGCTTTCGACAACAAGATCGCTGTTACGGGGCTTATCTTCTACCGAAATACTGAAGCGATCCGGCCTTCCTTTGATATTGACAGAGAGTGTGCCACCCGATACAGAGGGTGCGATCCCATGCTGAACCGCATTCTCCACGAGAGGTTGTAAGACGAACGCTGGGATTGTGATTTTACGCGCCTCTTTTTCGCATTGGATGTCGAGCGTGAGTCTCTCCTCCAATCGCACGGACTCGATGCTCAAATAATTTTGAATCAACTCGAGCTCGTCTTGTATCGTCCAGGATGCCTGTCGTGTTGTACTGAGGACATCGCGATACCAATCAGACATGTCTCTAATGAGGATTTCGGCTTTCGAGGGATTGGTGACCACGAGCGTTGCAAGACTGTTAAGGGTGTTAAAAAAAAGTGTGGATTGATCTGGTTTTGAAGGGCTTCCAGCTCCGCCATTAGTCGCAATTTCTCCTCTTCAGCTAATCGAGCTTTCTTTTCTGAGAGCCGCGTAAGAAGAAGGTGGTTCCGACAAAGAATATGATCCACATAGCCCAGTCCAGAAAGAATGCCGAGAAATAAGAAGAAGTCTCCGAGCATGTCGAAGGAGAGGAAGGCAAGGAATCTGGAATTACTTGTATCATTTTGGTTTTTGTTGAGCATTGGAATATAAAACTCAACGAACTCTTCAATCAGGGTGGTGCCCACCGCCAGCAACACAAACAGTAAAAAACGTTTCCAAATCGAAACCTTCCTGAGTCGGCCCAGTAAGAGGTAAAAAGGAATCAACAGTGGGAGTAACCTGAGTATCGATTCTAAGGTTGCGAGGGGGAAGTGTTGGTAGAAAGTGCGCACAAAACCTTGAGGCTTTTCCTCCAGGATTTTATACCACTGATGGTAGAATCCCATTATGATACCCATCGTGATGAGAGAAATAAGGAAGCTCTGTCTCGACCCAAATATCCCGAATTGTGTGACTTCATTTTCTTTCAGTTTCATTTGGTGCATCCTATCCGACGGGGTCGATGACATCTTTTGCTGAGGCCTTTCCTCACCTGATTTATTAAAAAAACAAGGTTTAGTCTTTCTTTGATATTGACTATTATACCGGTTTGTTCTGATAAACCCAGTCGAAAAAGCCCAAGAGCACGATAGGGGGGTTAAACAGCAAGATGTTCGCTTGATCACCTTTTTTCGTGCTGTTGATCCGACAATTCTTGTTGTTTTAAGCCCTGCTGGTTAAGATTAATTCAAGAGGAAAATAAAGGAATCAGTCACCAGGAATGAAGAGGGACTCACATGGAACCGACAACCAATATTTCTTTTATGATCGCTTTTTCAGCAGGACTTCTTTCTTTTATTTCTCCTTGCGTCTTGCCGCTTGTTCCGTCTTACGTCTCTTATATTACGGGGCTTTCGCTGGAGGAGTTAAGCACATCAGAAGACAAAAGGCGCATGCGTGAGATCGCTATCAAAAATTCTTTGATATTCATTCTGGGTTTTTCAACGATCTTCACCCTCTTGGGGGCTTCCACGACTTATCTCGGTCAGTTTTTTTTGTCGAATCAGAGCATTATTCGTCAGATCGGCGGGGTCGTGATTGTTCTTTTTGGACTCTATATTATGGGCTTGTTAAAGTTTGCTGTTTTTGCGAGGGATACCCGTTTTCATTTTAAGAGTAGGCCGGCAGGTTACCTGGGTTCTTATTTTATTGGTGTTGCCTTTGGTGCAGGTTGGACTCCCTGTGTGGGGCCCATCTTGGGATCGATTTTGATCTATGCCAGCACCTCGGGATCAGTAATGACGGGCATTGAATTGTTGGCCGTTTATTCTCTTGGACTGGGGCTCCCGCTTCTTCTGGCTTCGGTCGGGATTCAATCCTTTCTATTTTATTTTAAGAAGATGGTACGATACATGAATTGGATTTCACGCGCCAGCGGCGGATTCCTCGTTGTGGTCGGGATCATGATTTTCACCAACTCCCTCGCGCGCTTGACCACATTTTTTATAGAGATGGGTCTTGCATCTGGGGCGGGTCAGTAGAAAGAAGACGGAAGTATCCTGGGATTAGATGACATATTGAGGCTCAAAAACATGAAAAGAAGCCTTGGAAAAACATATTGGTTTGATCTTCTCGTTACAGACCTTGAAAGAGCAAAGGCTTTTTACAGCGCACTTTTGGGTTGGAAGTTCCAGAAACTCATGCGGGCTGAAATATTAAATTATTGGATGATTGCGCTTGATGGTGAATTTATCGGTGGGCTGAAAATGAGGCGTACAGAAAAAAAAGAAGGTGACGTGCCTCTAATTTATTTTTACGTCGATCAGCTTGGCGCCAAAATTCAAAAAGCACAAGACTTGGGTGCAGCGCTGGAAGGCGAAAGGGTTGATATGGGTTTGAACCGAGGTTGTTTTCAGTGCCTCCGAGACCCAGATCATAATTTGATTGCACTTTGGGCGCGTGGATAATCCAAGAGGCAATTTAAAAATATCGGTTTTTTTCATTAAATCATTCTTGAGAGGTGCAACTCATGAAAATGAAAAGAAAAATAAAAAAAACATCGATCATTTTGAGTTTTGTGACCCTCTTTACTCTTACGATGGCGCTTCCGAATGTCTCCGCGATGGCACTTCCCGGAGGGCAGGCTTTGTCCGAAAAAGGTTTATTTGACGCCGAAAAATATCGCGGGAAGGTTGTTTATCTCGATTTTTGGGCCTCTTGGTGTAAGCCCTGTAAGGAATCTTTTCCTTGGATGCAGGAGATGCACAAAAAATATGAAAAAATGGGATTGACCGTCATCGCAGTGAATGTCGATAAAAAAAAGGCGCATGCGGATGGTTTCCTCAAAAAACACCCGGTAGATTTTTCAGTGTCCTTTGATCCCTCTGGTATTTTGGCCGACCAATACCAATTGGCGGGGATGCCAATGTCCTACATCATTGATAGAAACGGCGTGATCCGTCATCGGCATATCGGGTATGTGCCCAGGATGAAAGCGATTTATGAAAAGCAAATTATTGGCTTGTTAGAAAAATAATCCTATAAAACTGTAATAAGTCGAAATCAGAGGGGATATGAAACCTTATCAAAAAAAGTTTTTTTTATTACTGGTTCTTTTCGCATTTTTTAGCGGCTGCGCGGGTATGGGGGTCAAACCTTGGGAACACGATTTATTGGCCGAGAAGGGCATGGAGCTTGATCCCAACCCGATCCAGTCCTCATTTGACGATCATATCTATTTCAGTAAAGAAGCCTCAAGTGGTGGACGTAGTTACAGTGGAGGCGGATGTGGCTGTAATTAAAAAAAACAGGCGATTAAAAACAAAACTGGCTGCGGCGACCCTTTCTCTCTTTGGTGCAGTTGCAGGCGCTTCAGCGGGCGAATTTGAAGGTTGGGATGTCGACACTTCGGTGCTCTTCTATCAGGAATCCGATAGCCGAGTGATCGCCATAGAACCTGTTTTGAACCTACGCAAAGCGTTTGATGGAGAACGGTTTGCAAATTTTAAGCTCGTGATCGATTCTCTCACCGGGGCGACCCCGAATGGTGCGACCCCGAGCAATGCCCCTCAAACCTTTACCCGACCTTCGGGAAGTGGAGAATACACCGTTGTCGCCGGGGAAACGCCTTTGGATGATACCTTCCTCGATACCCGGGTTGGCCTGAGTGGGTCATGGACGCAGCCTCTCGACCGCTTGACAAAGGCGACCGTGGGACTCAATATCTCTGTTGAGTTTGATTTTAGATCACTGGGCCTAAACACCTCGGTCTCAAGAGATTACAACCAACGTAATACCACTCTGACCTTTGGATTGGCCGGAGAATTCGACACCATTGGCCCAGAAGGGGGGATTCCTAGGTCTTTATCGCCCATGGCCACAGCCGGTCAAACACTCGTACGCGAACAGGATGATTCAAAAACGGTGATTGACGCTATTTTAGGATTGACTCAGGTCGTGAACCGAAAAACCTTGATGCAATTCAACTACTCACTTTCACAATCTTCGGGCTATCATACGGATCCTTTTAAACTCATCAGCCAGGTCGACGGAAGCGGGGAAACGACGGGTTATGTCTATGAAAATAGACCGGACACCCGAATGAAGCACAGCTTATTTTGGTTGACCCGATATCATCTTTCCCGCGACATATTAGGCGTATCGTATCGTTTCTTCACAGATGACTGGGGCATTCTTTCGCATACACTGGATATGACCTATCGATGGAAATTGAACCCCAAGCATTTTTTGGAGCCACATCTCCGTTTTTATCAACAATCGGAAGCTGATTTTTTCCGTGTCGGTGTAAGCAACAGCGGGCCGCTTCCATCGGAAGCCAGTGCCGATTATCGTCTGGCGAGCTTTAATGCTTATACTGTCGGGTTTACCTATGGCTGGGATTTCCGTGATGCTTCTTCATTGCTCCTGAGACTTGAATACTATCTGCAGGATGGTGATAGCAGCCACGATTCCGCAGTAGGTTTACAAAGAAATCAGGATCTTTTTCCCGATTTACAAGCTACCATCGTACAAATCCAATACTCCTTTTGAAACAAGGCACTCAAAGCCCGCTTCGACATTACCCGCCCCCGTCGTATCCATTGCGTCCGACGCAGCTCGTCAAGGGAGAAAACCACTGGCTTGGGCGCTTCCAAGCGATGGCCTGTGACTGTGAAATCCTTGTGGATACAGAGAACCGGAGTCTTGCTAAAAAAGCGATCAAGATGGCCGCTGGCGAGGCATGGCGGATCGAACGCAAATTTAGCCGTTATCGAAAAGGCAACATCATCGATCGCATTAATCAGAGCAAAGGGAAGGCTATTCAAGTCGATGAAGAAACCGCGCACTTGCTTGATTTTTCGCAACACTGTTACGAATTGAGCGGGGGCCTGTTTGATATTACATCCGGTATCTTACGTCGATTCTGGAAATTTGATGGTAGCGACCGTCTCCCCACGCAAGCACAAGTCGAAAGCATTCTCCCTTTGATTTCTTGGCATAAAATTTCGTGGGACAGCCCGACGATTCGGGTGCCACATGAGATGGAAATCGATCTGGGCGGCGTCGGCAAAGAATATGCTGTGGATCGTATTCTTCGCCTGCTTCAAGAGAAGTTCGACATCGGCATACTTGTAAATCTGGGGGGCGATACTGTGGTGGGCGGAAGAAGGAGAGAGAATAAGCCGTGGAATATCGGAGTAGAGAATACGAAGCAGGCGCACTCGATGGCGAAAGTCATACAAGTACATCAGGGGGCGGTGGCAACCAGTGGAAATTCAAAACGGTTTTTGCTGAAAGCGGGCGTACGCTACTGCCATATTATTAATCCGAAGATAGGTTGGCCGGCAGAAAATGCCCCTCATTCGATCACAGTTGCGGCAGGCACTTGCACAGAAGCCGGGTTTCTTTCTACGCTTGCCATGTTGCACGGAGAGGGGGCGGAATCTTTTCTCGAAGCAGAAGAAGTCCGCTATTGGTGTACACGGGATCTAAACGAATAGGTGGATCGCGCGTTTGCTGGCAGTGTTCTATTTTTTTATAAAAAGAGAGATCACAAGTCCAATGAGGAGGCCGGAAAAAATTTTCTTAAAATGATCTATTAAAACGTGTTCGATGAACTTTACACCGTTTTAAGCGCCGGTAATGCCGCCTAGCCTGGTAAAAGTAAAGCCGTTTTTTTCACCTTCCTACACATACATGAATGCACCGAAAACGATGACCAAAGTGAAGACCGCAAAAAGAAAGACTGTGATTTTCCGCCGGCTTGAATGTAAAGCCTGAAGCAGCATCTGCGCCTCCCCGAGGTATTGCACCAGTTTAAGAATACGAAATACCCGCAGAATCCTCAGAATACGAATTACAAGCAAGAATTCTGTGCCCGGAAATAGCAGACTGAGATAGCTTGGGATGACGGCCAGTAAATCGACGATGCCAAAAAAACTGGTGGCATATTTCATAGGCCGACCGACAGACATCAGGCGGACGAGGTATTCAAACGTAAACAGCAAGGTAAAGCACCATTCAATCGCGTAAAGCAAGGTGCCGTATTGTTCAGAAACAGACGACACACTATCGAGCATGACGGCCAGCACACTCAGCAGAATGCTGAATATTAATAAGATATCAAACCATTTTCCCGCAGGGGTGTCGGCTTCAAAGATGACTTCGTGCAAAGATGCGCGCCAAGCTTTGTGCTTCGCTTGGTGGTGTGTTGTTCTTTGTTTGGATTCAGGCCGCATTTAGGTTAGTTCGAGGATATCCTTATCTTCGGTTTTTCCGATGGTACGGATCGGGATCATCCCTTCTGATTACTTTATCAATCGATTTAAGTTGTTTCCACAGTTTTTTTAAGAGATGTCCCACTTTTTTCGCGGGGTTTGTTTTTTGTGCTTACTATTATATCTCAATAAGATATACCTTTTGGATGTATATAATTTAAAAGTGGTGTGGAAGTTTGGGTTTAAATACCCCTGCTTATCCGATTAGGGCAAGCATTAGACAATACGCAAGTCCTTTGAAAGCTTGCTATGAATCATTCTGCTGTGAAACCCAAAACCACTGGAGGAAGACAAGCAACTTGAACACATTCGGTGCCTTAAGAAACGAGAGTGCTACATCAAGTGTCATCTTCTCTTTTTCTAAGCGGTTCTCTTGTGATGTTATCGACAACAAGGATTGCGCGCAACCCAATAGAAGGTTCGTAAATATGAATGACTTTGGAAGGGCCGAGTCCATCGGAGAATTCAAAAATACCCTGACTCATATTCGCCTTCTTCTGCGTTTGATGACCAGAGGGTTGTCCTGCATCTGATGGTGTCGAATTGGTGATATTTTAGAGAATTGTTGTCTTTATTCTAAGCCTTTTGGGGTGAAAATGTCGAATAAAAAAAGGAAGGATTTAGTCGGGTTTTTGGGTTGGCGTGATGTGATGATTTTAGAAAAAATGGAGTGGAATCTTAATCGTTTTTGGATAATCTTGCAATAGATTTACCCAGAATATCCTCTTTTCGTAAAAGTCCAATAATTGACTGTGAAGTATTGGTTGATTCAAGTTCTGATTGCAGTTTGCGATAAAGCGCTAGGGCTTTTTTGTGCTTGCCGCTGTCTTCGGTGAATCGGGCAATCCAGTATTGATCAATCAGATTTTGGTATTTGAGGGACGATGGGTTGATTTCTTTGATCCAATGAAAGGTGGCCAGTTGCTCTTCGGGGGGAATGCTTGAAGCCAGTTGTGTAGAGGCATTTTGAAACCACGATATTGAGTAATACGCTCTTGAAAAAAGGTTCCGAATGGTTCTTCTCCGGGGTTTGATCGCTTCTTTGTTTTTTCTGATATCGTTTAAAATATGGATCATTTCGTTCGCGGCTAAATGCCTGTACGATTGTTCTCCACGATTGTCATAAATGACATTGTTGAGCCCGCTCAATTGAAGATCTCTGACATATTCTGGATCGAGTCCAGTTTTCAAAGCAGCCGAAAAATGTTGGTTTACTTTATCCAGTGCTTTGCCTTGCCAAAGCATCCAAAATCCCCACATGGTGTGTGCGTAAACATTATCGGGATCGATTTTTAAAGCGCGCGCAAAATGCGCGTCTACTTTTAATTCAGAGTGACCTTCCCGGTGTCTCAAAAAGTTTGCCCAAGCGATGTGCGCAAACAGATTGGCCGCATCCTTTCCCGTGGCAGACGCAGTGCCACGATAGAGCACAGGCACGACTTTCACCACAATTTCTGAAAAAGTACCCTCATTTCTTGTGCGAATATTTTTCAGCCAGTTCATCGCCAGCATGACTTGTCCAGACCTGGCCAATTGGGAACCGGGTTCGAGTTGGAGTGCCTGCTCATAAAGCTGCCATGCCCCGGCATAGTCTTCTGAGTTCGCCTGGATGTCGGCTCCTTTGACTAATTCCATAATAGTCTTTTGCCGCTCTTGCCAATTTTGGAAAAGGGTGTTGACTTGAACGACACCCACGAGGAGGGAGATAATGACGGTAATCCCGCCAGACCATTTGAGGATGTCTCCGATAAACTGCAATTTCGATCGCGATTGGGGAGATTGGCATTGAGGACACAAGCTGGCGTCTGTTTCGATCCACTCACGGCACGCGATACATTTCTTTTTTTGTGAAAAGGGTTCTGAAGGAGGGATAGAGGGCATCCTCACAGCCTCCTTATTTTAGTGTCCGTGTCCGCCATCCAGGTGTTCTCCCTTTGTGGATTGGTCGATGATTTCTGGATTAACCCCCACGCCAAATTCAAAGACAAGGCGTGCCCCTCGGTCTGCACCCAAGCTGACCAATGAGGCTAAAATGAGTGAGCCGATCAACAGACCCCATCGATGACGGGGCCATTTATTTCTCTGATTGACCCACAGGCAAAAAATGGCCTGAAAAATGCCGAAAGACGTGGTGGTGAGCATCCAGTTGCGATGGATGTGGATAAAATCATGTGCGGGTGCGTCGTGTCCGCGCGGGTCATGGGCCGCAATGGAACTTGCGGCGCCGAAGCCGCTTCCTACGGTGAGAACGGAAGAGAAAACACCCAAGTAAAGGAGCCATGTTGCGACCATATGAAAACGTTCGTGATAAAACACGGCAATGATTTCCATTAAAGCGGAACCGATAAAGAAAGCGATCGGGAAATGAACAAAGAGGGGATGTAAATTTAATATGGCCGATAGGCCTGGAAATAGGGGGCCAGTCATCTTTTAGATATTCTCCCTTTTAGCAGGCCCGAGGCCAATGCTTCGATGGATTTTTGTAAAAAATATCTATCATAAACGTCTTGATCTATAATCTCCTCATTCCATGTGAGGATATCAAGATCGATGGTACGGGGGCCATTTTTATTGGATGTCCGAACCCGTCCAAATTTATCCTCAAGAGACACTAGATATTTTTTTAATGTATCAGCACTTAAGACAGTTTTAAAACGAATCGCGCCGTTGTAGAAATCGGCTTGGTCTTTAAATCCAAGAGGTGCTGTCTTGATAATTGGGGAAACGGTGATTTCTGAAAAACGAGTTTTGATGATTTGAATGGCACTTTTGATGTTTTCAACCGGGTTGATGTTGGACCCTAAGCCGATGATGACATCATTTTTCACACAGCGTCCTTTTCTTTTTCAACAATGATGGAAACCGAATCGGTCAAACGCAGTGCCCCGGGTTTATCGACTTCGACCCATACTTTTTGAGCCAAGGGGAAGGAGAGGGCGATATCGGCGGTTTCTGAAGCGATTCTTTCCACTAAATTAAAATCATTGTCTTCGATATTTCCCATGATTTGATTCCGGAGTTGTTTGTAGTTGATTGTTTCTTCAATGTCATCTTTCTTCGCGGCGGTTGTCCCATCAAAGGTGACGCGCAGATTGATGGTGATTTCCTGTGGTTTCTCTTTTTCCCAGTCATAGATCCCGACAATGGTTCTAAGTCGCAGATTCTTTATCGTGACGATCATTCTTCCTTCCTTCCTAAAGAGATCCTATTGAAGCCGTTCTCCTCCATCCACATACAGTATTTCACCAGTCACATAGTTGGATTGGCTTAGGTATTGTACCGCATTTAGAATATCAGTGACATTTCCTGGTTGATTCATTGGTGTATGCGCTGCGATGTTTTTTAAGTAATCATCCCCTTGATCTTCTGGTGCTAAGATTGCGCCGGGACAAATGCCATTGACCCGTATTTTGGGTGCCAGTGTTTTGGCCAAAAGCAGGGTGAGCTCTTTGAGCGCTTTTTTAGTTAATGTGTACACGAAGTGCTCTGTTTGGTATCTTTCAACACGGGTGTCGAGGATGTTTATGATTGCACCGTGCTCACATTTTTCTGAGAAAGTTTGAGATAAAAAGAATGGTGCTTTCAGGTGAATGTCGATGTTTTGATTGAAATCCATCTCCGATGAATTTCTGTAATCTATTTTTTTAAAAATAGACGCATTATTGATAAGCAGGGTGAGGCTTCCGAATCCATCGTAAACTGTTTGGATGAGTTGTTTATAAAATGGCGGGTGCTTCAAATCCCCTTGTATGAGGAGACAACGCTGTCCTAATGTTTCGATGTCGGTCTTTGTTTTATCCGCCGCTTCAGAAGATGAATGATAATGAAGCGCAATGTCAAAACCTTCTTTGGCTAAAAAGAGGCTCATGTCACGCCCGAGCCTCTTGGCCCCCCCCGTGATCAAAGCGATTTTTTTCAAGTGGCTTTCCTAAATATGGGCGACAGAATGAACGGATTACTTAATTTCGGTCAAGAATTTGTGGATAACCCAGCCTTGGTTTCCTTTCGGCACCCTAACTTCTACCCAGTCCTCTTTTTTTTGTAGAACACGGACATAGGAACCACGCCTTAAGCGGGCAACAAGTTGTGAAGTAGAGGTGGCTTCAAAACGTACGTTAAGCATATCTGCTGTTGTGACTTTGTAAATTTCTTTGGCTGGTTCTGAAAAAGGGCTTGTGTTGATTAAGTTTTTGAACGCGTCCTCTTCTTGAGAAAGCTCTTTGGGGTGGATGATGATTTTTAAGGTCAATTTGTTCAGCAAAAGCGGGTTGAGGATGACAGCGGGAATGGGGTTGAATGGATTCCCAGGGAGTCGTAGTGTTTTTTCCGAAAATCCTTTTTCGTCGCCCTTAAAAAGAGAAAAAGTCTTTTCTCCAATTTTGAGTTGTATGGATTGGAGATCTCTTGAAGAGAGGTTTTGAACAAATGTGGCCATGTAAAAACGATCACCCCCAAGGAGCCTCATCTGTGCGAGGTGACGGGATGGTATGGGGATACGTGCGCGACCATCGAGATGGACGACGGCCTCGTCCGATTCCTGAGACGACTGTGTAGAGAGCTTGAATGCTGCCTCAATCGAGAGTAATTGATGGGTTTTGATCTTGTCACTCATCCCCGATAAATCTGTATGGGCTGTTTTGACCTCTTCTTGAAGTTTGACAATGTCTTTTACATATTTTGCAACTTGTGTATGAAGGCGGCCGGCATCTTCTTCTAGCCCTGTGATGGTGTTTGTTGCTTTTTGTAGGGCATTTTGTCCAATAGATTCTCTGCTTGCAGCAAACCCGATCGCCACTGAAAGGCAAAGCAAAGAGGCCCAACCCCGTGCAGTAATCCTTCGATAAAGCGGAGCGCTACTATCAGTCCATCGATCTCCTCCGAAGGCTAAATCAGAATCTCCAATCGTCGTGCCACTAAATGCCAATAAGATTGCTAAGAGCCCAAAGATGCTGATGGCAATTTCGATCCAAGTCATGAATTTATCCTAAACCATGCCCGTGCTTGCGCAGTAGATGAAATGTTATTTTGGATCGTATCGAAGGAATCCATAAAGTTCAATTCTATATATTGATGGTTTTATATTCAAGGAAGCTTTGAATATGTCATGGATTGTTTTTCAGGGTGAAAATCACCGGTTTTTCGTACTGTGATTCTAAAAAATCAAACAAAAGAACATCTCGTTCATAAAGAAAATATACAGTGAATCGATGTGCGAGTGAACGCTCTCAGACGATTGCCGTGATGGATGAGAGAAACTCAGGAATATTAAAGTGATCAGGCGCGCAGGTTTAAACCGATTTAAGAACCTTCCCCGATCGAATGCAACGTGTGCAGACCCGAATCTTTTTAACTGTTTTGCCAATGAGGGCCCGGACACTCCGAAGGTTGGGCTGAAAGGTTCGTTTTGTTCTATTTTTAGCGTGGCTGACGTTATTTCCTGCTTGCCGCCGCTTTCCGCAAAGATCACATATCCTAGCCATGGTTCTTCTCCTTAATTGATTCACAAAAGACAGGAATGCTATCATACCTCCCACTGATTGACAAGTAGATTTTGTTTGTCACGCTCTAAATAAATCGTGCATCATCCCTATATGAAGCAAGAAAGCATATAGATGCCACCATATGCAAAGTATAAGAGGCTTTGTTCTAATGGAAAAAGAATTTCCCTGGCAGACTTCAGTTCAGTATATCAAAGGTGTGGGACCGAAACGGGCCTTTCTTCTCGGGAAATTAAATATTTTTACCTTTGAAGATCTGCTTTATTTTGTTCCTTTTCGCTATGAAGATCGATCCGAAATAAAAAAGATCGCCCAAGTCGAGGCAGGCAAAACCGAAACGGTGGTCGGAGAGGTCATGGCCGTGAGTCTCACCGAGACCCCCCGCCGCCGGATGAAGATCGTTGATCTTGCTATTTCGGATGCATCCGGCGTTTTGCATGCGAAATGGTTTAATCAACAATATTTAAAGGGCTATTTCAAAAAAGGGGATCGCATTATGCTTTCCGGTCAAATAAAAGCCAAGACCTATGGCGGCTATCGGCTTGAGATGGAAAGCCCGATATATGAACGCCTTGATCAAAACGAGGACTCGCTCCACATGGATCGCATTGTCCCGGTTTACCATGAGACAAAAGGGTGGACGAGCAAGCAGATGCGCACCTTGATGCGGCAGGTACTGGAACGTTATGTGGCAGATATTCCCGAAATGCTTCCTTTCCATTTGATTTTGAAATATCAGTTCAGTCCTCTTTCTGAAGCCATTGCCCAGGTGCATTTCCCAGATAAAGAAACAAAGCTTCATTTGTTAAACGATGGAAGAAGTCGGGCCCATCGCCGACTCATTTTTGATGAGCTTTACTTGCTGCAGACCGGTTTGGCACTTCGAAAAAAAGGGATACGCGAAAAAATACCTGGGATCGCGTTTGATGTTGATGAGCGCTTCCAAAAACCACTCAGAAAACTTTTGCCATTTCTACTAACTGATGCCCAAGAGCGGGTCTTACGAGATATCAATTTAGACATGGCCGGTGCCCATGCCATGAATCGTTTAATCCAGGGTGATGTGGGTTCCGGCAAAACGATTGTCGCGCTGCTTTCTATTTTAATCGCGATCAAAAATGGCTATCAAACGGCACTCATGGCCCCCACAGAAATCCTTGCGGTGCAGCATTTTCTTTCGCTCAAAGGGTATCTGGAATCCTTGAGAAAGACCGTCGTTTTATTAACCAGTGATATGAAAAAGAAACAGAAAGAAGACACGATTGAGCAAATCGCCACAGGCCATTGCGACTTGATAATTGGCACGCATTCCTTAATTCAAAAGGCAGTGAAGTTTAAAAAATTGGGGTTGGTTGTTGTGGATGAGCAGCATAAATTTGGTGTACTCCAGCGTGCATCACTGGTTCAAAAAGGGCTCAGGCCCGATCTCTTGATCATGACGGCTACCCCGATCCCCCGGACACTTGCGCTCACACTTTACGGGGATTTAAATATCTCTGTGATTGATGCCTCTCCTCCGGGACGGTCTCCTATTTTGACCTCACTTTATTACGGAAAACAGCGTGATCGTGCGTATCGGCAGATTGAAAAAGAGATACAAAGGGGTCGGCAAGCCTTTGTGGTCTGTCCTTTGGTTGAGGAATCTGAGAAGCTTGATTTAAAAGCGGCAATGGAAATGTTCGGTTTTTTTAAACAGGAGATTTTTCCCGACCATAAGATTGGTCTCTTGCACGGAAAAATGAAGCGCGAAGAAAAAGAGTCCGTTATGGCAGAATTTAAAGCAGGAGAAATCGATTTACTTGTTGCAACAACCGTAGTCGAGGTGGGTATCGATATCCCGAATGCCACCATCATGGCGATTGAACATGCAGAACGGTTTGGACTTTCACAACTCCATCAATTACGGGGCCGTGTGGGCAGGGGAAAGGAGCAATCCTATTGTCTGATGATCGCAGAATACCCCATTTCAAAGGAAGGTAAACGGCGTTTGAACGCTATGGTGGCCACAACAGATGGATTTAAAATCTCGGAAGAAGATCTCGCAATTCGTGGGCCTGGAGAATTTTTCGGCACCCGGCAATCGGGGGTTCCGACACTTCATATCGCAAATTTAATTCGGGATGCAGATATTCTGGAGGCGGCGCGTGAGGATGCTTTTCTTTGGGTTCAAGAGCACAAAGATTTGAAAGATACTGAAAGTTTACCGATACGCGCCTTTCTTGAAAGGAAATGGCAGGGCAAGTTAGAATGGCTTTCGATTGCCTGAACGATGAAAACACAATTGTCCGCAGAGCGATCAAAGTAAAATAGGAGCCGATAGTAAGAAAATGAAGTTTTCTATTAAAAAATTGACAAGCGAATGGCAATCCGTGTTTGACCAGGTGAGTACGCGAACAAGCTGGATAGATGATCTGACACGCGGGGTGAATGCGATTATAACGGGGGGTGCTTTTATTGTAGATCGCTCTTTTTCAGAGGGAGAACTGATTCGCCTTCGTTATCAACTGGATAAAGTTGAAGAAAAGCTCTCTCTTGCCTATCAGGCACTTGGGAAAAAAAGCATAGATCATTGGCATCATCATCAGGAATTGGACGATAAAGAAAAAAAGAAATTGTTTTTTAAAATTGAAACGATCCTCGCTGAAAAAGAAAGGCTCCTGGAGCAAATGATTGCTGCAAAGAGTCCATCTTCCTCTGAGACTTCTCCCCTATCTCAATCTGTTTCTGAAGGACAGGCTGAATAAATTGTATGGCTCGCCTGGCATCCATCGACTTGGGAAGTAACACGTTTAGACTTCTTATCATTGATTCAAATCAAAGGCTTCCATTCAAAACAATATATTCGGAAAATAGGATTACTCGAATTGGAGAAGGGTTTTCAAGGCAGAATCGTATTTCTGGACAGGCCATTCAAGGTACGATATCTGTGTTGAAACATTTTCAAAATATTCTAAAAAAAGAAAATGTAGAAAAATTGGTTGTGACTGGCACGAGCGCCGTGAGAAAAGCGAAGAATAAAGCACAATTCCTTGAAGCTATTTGCCAACACACGGGGTTTCGGGTCGAAGTTTTATCCGGGGAAGAAGAGGCGCGTTATACCTTTTTGGGGGTGAAGCTTGTTTTTAATTTGCAGGAAAAATGGCGTGAATCGACGGTGCTTGTCGATATTGGTGGCGGATCGACCGAGTTCATCATATCAAAAAAGGGTGTTCCGAGTGCCCTTTTGACGACTGCTTTAGGCGCTGTGACTTTAAACGAGAAATACCTCCAATCCGATCCCCCGACTTCTAAAGAAATCTCTAATTTAGAAGATGAAGTTCTTGGGGAACTTGAAAAGATTTCACAGCGCTTTCCTTCACGGTGTCGATTTATTGGAACGGCAGGTACAATTACCACATTGGCTGCAATTGAACAAAAGATGAGATATTATAATCCAAAGCAGATTAATGGCTTTCTTCTGACACAGGACATGATTCAGCACCGATTGCGTGTGTTTTCTGGAACCCCCATTTTTGAGTGGAGAGGGTTGCCGGGTATTGAAAAAGGGCGTGAGGATATTTTGGTGGCAGGCATTTTGATTCTCCTCTGCGTTATGAATCGGTTTAAATATCAACAGATTGTCGTTTCAGATTATGGTCTTCGAGAAGGGATTTTATGGGATCGATTCATAAAATAGACTGCGTTTCTAATGCAATCTATTGCTTTCTAAGCATCTCCCCAGTAAACTGAGGCCCAATTTAATCACAGCGAGTCTAACCCAGAGAGGATAATGATGAAAGCACGCTTAAATCGCTCAATCCAAATCAGGCACATTCTTCTCGTGCTGCTCGTTTTACTTGGACACATGGTGCTACTTGAAACAATTTCGCATGCTGAGGCACCATCTTCAACTGAAATTGAACAATATGTGCGTGCGAGAATTGATATGGGTGAAAATATGGGGAATTTTTTTCGAAATCGGAAGCCGCCCCAGTTTGGGGCAGATGGCGGGCCTTCCATGGACGAGCTTCGAAAGCTTGAGGCGGAGATTAACGATTTTATTGCGGGTATTTTATCGAAACATAATTTATCAATTGAAAAATATCAAACACGCAGCCCCGATGTCTTTGCTGATACGGCAGGGGTCAATAAATTTCTAGAAGCCCATCCTGATCTGAAGAAAAGATATGAGGTCCTTCCGCAAAGTCCAAGAGGGAGAAGAAGTCACTGAGTATCAGTATGAAGAAAAAACGGATTGCGGTGACGGGGGGCGCAGGGTTTCTTGGATCTCATTTATGTGAACGGCTTTTAAAAGATGGGCACGAAGTCTTATGTATAGACAATTACTATACCGGGAGCAAAGAAAATATTGCCCATTTAATGTCTGATCCTTATTTTGAGTTACTCAGGCATGATGTCTGTTTTCCACTTTATATTGAAGTGGACGAAATCTATAATTTGGCCTGTCCGGCTTCTCCAATTCACTACCAATCAGATCCCGTCCAAACCACAAAAACTTCGGTTCATGGCGCGATCAATATGTTGGGTCTCGCCAAGCGCTTGAAAATTAAAATCTTTCAAGCCTCTACATCGGAGGTCTATGGCGATCCCTTGGTTCACCCTCAACCTGAATCTTATTGGGGAAATGTTAATAGCACGGGTATCCGGTCTTGTTATGATGAGGGAAAGCGTTGCGCAGAAACCCTTTTTTTTGATTACTACCGGCAGCATGGACTTCAAATCAAGGTTGCGCGGATCTTTAATACCTATGGGCCCAAAATGTATCAAAATGATGGAAGGGTTGTTTCCAACTTTGTTGTTCAGGCCCTTAAGAATGAGCCCATCACAATCTATGGCGATGGCAAGCAGACTCGTTCTTTTTGTTTTGTGACGGACTTGATTGATGCATTTGTCCGGTTAATGAATACCCCGTATGGATTTACTGGGCCGGTGAATCTGGGAAACCCGAATGAATACGATATGTTATCATTGGCTGAAAAAGTGATTGCCCTGACGGGGTCGAAATCAGAACTGGTGTTTGAAACCCTGCCCAGCGATGATCCGACCCGAAGGCGCCCAGATATTGATTTGGCGAAGAAAGAACTCGGATGGGAGCCAAAAATTTCTTTGGAAGAAGGACTCAATCAGACGATTAAGTATTTTAGGGATGTGGTTTTGTGACGATACGATATTTGCTTTCCTGGAAAGCTTTCTTTATCTATAATGAAGAAAGTCCGGTTCTATAAAACTTTGTTATTATTTTTCAGATAGGTCAGATTTTGACCGGTAAATGTCTCCGTTTTGTGTGTTTACATGCGTAAAATCCAAGAAAGGTGGAGGGTGTGAATAGATGAAGGCCCTCATCACTGCAGGAGGACGAGGAACGCGGCTTCGTCCCATTACCCATACAAATAATAAGCATTTTATTCCGATTGCGAATAAACCGATGATTTATTATGCGATTGAAGCAGTTGCCGCTGCGGGAATTCATGACATTGGTGTTGTCGTAAATCCGGAAACAATGGGAGAGTTAGAAGGAGCGATTGGAAAGGGAGAACAGTGGGGTGTCAAGATCTCATTGATTGTTCAAGAAGAGCCATTGGGTTTAGCGCATGTGGTAAAAATTTCACAAGGTTTCATCAAAGATGATTCTTTCATCTTCTACTTAGGCGATAATATTTTTGTCGGGGGGGTCAATCACTTTATTCAATCTTTTTCCAATAGTCAGACGGACTGTCATCTTGTCTTATCAAAGGTTAAGGATTCCCACCGTTTCGGTGTGCCAGAAATAAAGGATGGCAGAATTGTCAGCATCGAAGAGAAACCTTCAAACCCCAAAAGCCCTTTTGCTGTGACGGGCATCTATTTGTATAATCGCCATATCTTTGAAGCAGTCAATGCGATCACGCCAAGCCCAAGGGGTGAACTTGAAATCAGTGATGCACATCAATATTTAATCGAAAATGGATATACAATAGATTACTCCGAGGTGACGGGTTGGTGGAAGGATACCGGACAACCGGAAGATTTGCTTGAGGCGAATCGATTTGTCTTAGATCAAATCATTGATAGGCCGGATGGTCTGATGGTGGAAGGGGACGTGGATGCTGCGAGTGAGTTATGTGGAAAAGTCATCATCGAAAAGGGCGCGAAAGTGATTCAAAGTCAGATTCGGGGGCCTGTGATTATCGGGGAAGGAACTGTGATCGAAAACAGTTATATCGGTCCATATACGTCTATTTATTCTGACTGTTATTTAAAAAATATCGAATTAGAGTACAGCATTATCATGGAAGGTTGTCGGATTGTTGATGTCGATGTCAGAATTGAAAAGAGCCTTTTGGGGAGAGAAGTGACTTTTTCGCGAGGAAAATCCAAACCGAGAACTCAGAAGTTTATTGTTGGAGATGAAAGCCGGATTGAGTTGTAATCTCTCCTAGTCTTTAAATAAGTGTTTATTGTTTTTTGTAGTCTTTTTTATCTTAACTTTGTCCCCGGAGCAGCATGAAGATTCTTGTGACAGGAGGTGCTGGTTTTATTGGAAGTAATTTTGTTCGTTATTTTTTAGAACAGAACCCAGACGATTCAATCATTAACTTAGATAAATTAACGTATGCGGGAAATCTGGATAACATCGTTGATCTTAAGGGAAATTCGAGACATCAATTTGTATGTGGGGATATTTCTGATCAGGTCTTGGTAGATCAGTTATCGGCGGAGACAGACGCCATCATTCATTTTGCCGCTGAAACTCACGTTGACCGCTCAATAGTCAATCCTGAGGTGTTTATTCAAACAAATATTTATGGCACTTTGGTCTTGTTAGAAGCTTCAAAGAAGCACTGCCACCGTCGTTTTATCCACATTTCAACAGATGAAGTTTATGGAAGTTGTCCAGAAGGAGATTTTAGAGAAGAAAACATCCTTACGCCCAGCAGTCCGTATTCGGCAAGTAAGGCGAGTTCTGATTTGTTGGTATTATCTTACTACAAAACCTATGGATTACCGACAATCATTACCCGTTGTTCTAATAACTACGGACCTTACCAGTTTCCAGAGAAGTTAATCCCCTTGATGATTTCAAATGCTTTGGAAGACAAGGCACTTCCTGTTTATGGCGATGGTTTATACATCCGGGATTGGCTCTACGTGTTGGACCACTGTGAAGCGATTAATCAGGTATTTCATAGAGGGGAAGTCGGAGAGATTTATAATGTTGGATCAGAAAACGGTAAAACCAACTTGGACATTGTTCAGTTTATTTTAAATGCCTTGGGAAAACCGGTGTCATTGATTCAGCACGTCAAAGATCGCCCTGGACATGATCGGCGCTATGCCGTTAATCCAGAGAAAATTCAAAAGGAATTGGGATGGAAATCTGTGTATTCGCTTGAATCCGCTCTTGAGGAAACAATTCACTGGTATTGTAAGCACACAGACTGGTGGACAAGAGTCAAGTCAGGAGAATATCGCCAAATGTATGAAAAAATCTATGGTGTTTCTTTATGAAGGCAATGATTACAGGTGCAAATGGAATGCTTGCACAAGCATTTATAAAGAGCTTTCCCAAAGATTGGGAACTATTGCCTGTTGATATCGATGTTTTGGATGTTACCGATGAGCTTGCCGTTCAGGACGCGGTGCAATTATTTAAACCCGAGTTGATTGTGAACTGTGCAGCTTTTGCGCAGGTTGATCTTTGTGAACAAGAAAAAGAACGGGCTTTTTTAGTCAATGGGGCAGGGCCAGGGAACATCGCAGACGCTGCCCGTCAAATCGGGGCTTTTCTAGTTCACTTTAGCACGGATTATGTTTTTGATGGCTCGTCCAATACCCCGTATCAAGAGGAAGATCCTATTCATCCAATCAATGTTTATGGTGCATCAAAGTGGGAAGGGGAGTGTCAAATTCGAACTCGCCTCCAAGATCATCTCATTATTCGTACCCAGTGGCTTTACGGGAGTGGCGGAAATCATTTTGTCGATACAGTCCTTAATCTCGCGAAAACAAACAGGGTTCTAAAGATGGTTCATGATCAAGTGGGTTCCCCGACATGGACTGAAGATCTTTCAAAAGCGACATTAGAATTGATCAAGCAAAAGGTTACCGGTACTTATCATTTGACTAACAGTGGATGTTGTAGCTGGTATGAATTTGCCTGTAAGATCGTTGAAGAGGCAGGGTTGAGAGTAGAATTGCTTCCATGTTCGAGTGCTGAATTTCCACGTGCCGCCAGCCGTCCTTTGTACTCAGCCCTTTCAGTAGAAAAGGCAAAAGAAAAGATAAAAAGCTCTCTCCCCCATTGGGAGATAGCCCTTAAACAATTTATTTGTTCTGGGTCGGAGCCGTGATGTTTAAAAAAGGAGATATTGTCGGGGTCGAAATCCGCCCCATTAAAAAATATGTGGATGAGCGAGGATGGCTTGCAGAACTTTTTAGAGAAGATGAAGTGGAAAAATCGGTCTTCCCGGTCATGTCTTATATTTCTCTGTCCTATCCTGGCATCATGCGAGGGCCACATGAGCATATTGAGCAGACAGATTATTTTTGTTTTGTTGGGCCATCAAATTTTAAGGTGACGCTCTGGGATAATAGGAAGAGCAGCCCAACATATCAAAATAAAACTCAGGTTGTCGTTGGTGAAGACGCGCGCGCAGTTGTTATTGTCCCTGAGGGGGTGGTTCATGCCTATCAAAACGTGGGTGAAAAAGATGGTGTTGTGATCAACTGTCCTAACCGTCTTTTTATGGGCCAGAGGAAGAAAGAAAAAATTGATGAGATTAGGCATGAAGATGATTCTGAATCACCTTTTGTATTGGATTTAGCGGAGCTTTCTGCTTGAATGAGCATACTATATCTGGTATAAACAGCTGATGCTCTTAAGCTTTTATTGGGGGTTATTTTTTTTAAAGAATACGTTCTTTAAGATGTAGGCCAGTTTTGATAACTCAATTCACAATTTGTAATATTAAGGTAGATTGTATTTTTTTATGATAGAACAGGTGATGTGAGACCTCACGTTGTCCTCTGCTTAATCTGGAGATACTAGTCGGATGAAAAAGGCGTTTATTACTGGAATTACAGGACAAGATGGTTCTTATTTGGCAGAACTTTTATTAGAAAAAGGTTATGAAGTTTATGGAATGGTTCGTCGATCAAGTAATGAAAATTATGAACGAGTTGCCCATCTTCGGGATAAGGTAACATTTACTCAAGGGGATCTAGCAGATCAATCATCCCTTGATGAAGCGATTAAAGATATTATGCCAGATGAGGTCTACAATTTAGCTGCACAGTCTTTCGTGCCTACCTCATGGAATCAAGCTGTTCTAACGACTGACATTACGGGGTTAGGTGTCACACGTATCCTTGAAGCAGTTCGAAAGCACAAGCCTGATGCGAAATTTTATCAAGCCTCTTCATCGGAAATGTTCGGGAAAGTTCAAGAGATTCCGCAGACAGAAAAGACCTCTTTTTATCCTCGAAGCCCTTATGGTGTTGCGAAAGTTTATGGCCATTGGATTACGGTGAATTATCGGGAAAGTTATGATCTTTTTGCATGTTCAGGCATTCTTTTTAATCATGAATCACCCCGAAGAGGACTAGAGTTTGTGACTCGGAAAGTGACGAATACAGTGGCTAAAATTAAGTTAGGTTTAGCACAAGAACTTCGTATGGGTAACATGGATGCAATGAGAGATTGGGGTTTTGCCGGAGACTATGTTTATGCCATGTGGTTGATGTTGCAGCAGGATCAACCGGATGATTATGTTATCGCCACAGGTGAAACACACTCTGTGTGCGAACTTATTGAGATTGCTTTTGATTCTGTAGGCTTGAAAGCGAAAAACTATGTTGTGACAGACCAGAAATTCTTTAGGCCGGCAGAGGTAGATCAACTCATTGGAAATCCTGAAAAGGCAAGGAAAAGCCTGGGCTGGATATCTAAAACTTCCTTTGAGGGCTTAATCAGAATGATGGTCGATGAAGATCTAAGGCTTCTAAAGAAATAGCAATGTGATTGAATTGTCTGAAGCGTTTGTCGCGTGTTGTTTAGGCAAAAAAACTTGTTCTGGAAAAACGGCAAATGTTCCTCAAAGATTTCGTTGTTGTTTTATAAATATTGATATCTGTTCCCGACATATCCTAACATAAGCATTGTTTAGTTGAATAGGGAACGTTGTTCCACAGGGTCTCCCCGTACCTAGTTAGAGACTAAATCAACGAAATTTTTCACCGCAGGACTAAGTATGACAGAGATGTTCAAAGGAGCTTGGAAGTATAGGCATTTTATTATATCCTCAATTAAAATGGAGTTCTTAACTCGATTTGCTCGAAGCAAATTAGGCGTGATTTGGATGATTCTCCATCCTCTTGCACAGGTGGTAATTTATGCATTTGTTTTATCATTAATAATGTCAGCGAAGCTCCCTGGGATCACAAATACCTACGCCTATGCAATTTATTTGATGGCTGGGATGCTAGCATGGTCTTTATTTTTAGAAATTGTAATGCGTTGTTTGAATATATTTTTAGAAAATAGCAATATACTTAAGAAACTTGTATTCCCAAAAATTTGTTTACCCTTAATTGTGTCAGGCAGTGCACTTGTCAGTAATTCTGCACTTTTTTTAGCTTCTCTTGTCGTGTTCTCATTGTTAGGCCATACGCCCGGCATTATGATTCTTTGGCTTCCTGTTCTGGTTATTTTAAATATGGTATTGGCGATTGGTCTTGGTTTGATTTTAGGAGTGCTTAATGTGTTTATTCGAGATGTGGGACAGATCACTCCTGTTGTTTTTCAGTTTTTGTTTTGGTTTACCCCAATCGTTTATATGAAGAGCATTATTCCAGGGCGCTTTAAGGGTTGGCTTGTTCTGAATCCATTATCACATATTGTAACAGCCTATCAGAATGTTCTAGTCTTTGGGACGGCGCCACCATGGAAAGGGCTAGTGGGGGTGTCGGTAGTTTCAGCATTGTTGATACTTGGGGCTTTATTCCTGTTCCGTAGAGCCAGTGCTGAAATGGTGGATGTGCTGTGAGCCAGGGACGACTTTGTGTTAACAATTTGGGAAAAGCATTTATTGGTTATTCAAGTGAATGGCGTCGTGTTTTATCTTGGTTCGGATTCCCAATTCACTCTTTGTCGGAGCAATGGGTGCTCCGACAAATTTCGTTTGCAATTGAGCCAGGAGAAGCGGTGGGTATTGTTGGGCAGAACGGGGCAGGTAAGAGTACCCTCCTCAAACTTATTACTGGTACACTTAGACCTACTGAAGGAACTGTCCAAATTAGTGGCCGCGTTTCTGCTATTTTGGAGTTGGGCATGGGTTTCAATGTCCAACTGACTGGCAGGCAAAATGTTCTTCATTCGGCAGGTTTGATGGGGTTTACCCAATCAGAAGTCGACGCTATGATGCCGGAAATTGAGGCATTTGCTGAGATTGGAGAATATTTTGATCAAGCGATACAGACGTATTCTACTGGAATGCAGATGCGTGTCGCATTTTCCGTAGCAACTGCATTCAGACCAGAAATTTTGATTATCGATGAGGCTCTTTCGGTGGGTGATATGTATTTCCAGCATAAAAGTTTTGATCGTATACGACAATTCAAAGAGCAGGGGACGTCTCTACTATTTGTTACCCACGGCATGGAGGATGTACGAGCATTATGCGAAAGAGTAATATTATTAGATAAGGGCAGAATCCTAAAGGATGCTATGCCTGACGAAGTAGTTGACTACTACAATGCTCTAATTGCTGAAAAAGAAAATACTAAGCTTGGCATTGAGCAAAGGCGTAAAAAAAATGGTTGGTTGGTTACAGAATTTGGGACAAAGGAGGCTTACCTGGAATCACTTGAATTGAAGGATGCAAACACCGGGTTGCCGATACAAAAGGTGTGTGTTGGCCAAAAACTGTTGATTGAATCTCAGGTCATTGTCCAATCTAAACTCAAAAAACTTGTACTTGGTCACAGAATAACAGATCGTACCGGTCATATCATCTGGGGCGCTAACACATGGCATACAAAGCAAGTATTAGAGGATCTCGCTTCAGGTCAAAAAGTATCATTTCGGCTTGTTTTTGACTGTAATTTAGGCCCTGGCTCATACTCAATATGTTTTGGACTAACAAACACTGATACTCATTTTGACAAATGTTTCCATAAGACGGATAACGCCATTGTTTTTGAAGTGATGAACTCAGACAAGACATTTTTTATTGGAAGTTCGTGGCTTGATGCGAATTTTGAAATAGAATTAGATTGAAACAGATCATGTATAGATGATGGACTCTCAAAATAAGGTATCGCCGATTTTTATTCATTCCCTCTTTCGATCGGGTAGCACGTATTTATTTAACGTTTTTCGTCGCTCTCCCGTGGGGTATTGGTGTTATCAAGAGCCGATTCATGAAATAGCACTTTTGTCAAAGGATAATCCAGATGACATGCTAAACTGCACTGGGGAAAACGTGAGAAGTCTTCGGCATCCTATATTGGAAAGACCTCATTTCTATGAACTCCATAATACGGTGAAACATTGGCGAGAAAGTATAACTAAAGAAATCATTTATGATGACTATTATGGAATGTATGCACATAGCCAGCGATCTAAATACCTTTGTGCCCTTGTCGATGGGGCACAGGGGCGGCCGGTGATACAAGAATGCCGGACGGCTTTACGTATAGCAGCAATTCAACAAGACCTTGGTGGTGTCCATCTTTACCTTTGGCGCAATCCTTGGGATCAGTGGTGGTCTTACAAAGTCACGGATTATTTCGATATTGTTAATCAGCTGATACTGAACGCTCCGGGTTCCCCCAAAGTGATCGCTTCACTGAAGCTGAAGGTCGGTTTTAAGGAGTTTCATAGTGAAGACATCCAAATTGAATTTACCCATTTTGGTGAGAGAAAACTATCAGCTGAACACAGTTATCTTGTCTTTTATACGCTTTGGTGTTTGGGGCTCTTGAATGGCATGGAGCATGCTGACACGCTTATCAATATTGATGTCTTAAGCGATTCAATGACCTCCCGTGAGAAGACGCTCAAGTGTTTGGCTGACTTAGGAATTGATGGGCTTGATTTCTCGGATTGTGAGGTCAGTCAAGCGCGTTACGGTAAAGAAGACACTGCCTTTTTTCAGAAACTTGAAGATCAAGTGCATAAAGATCTTTTACTAAATGGCTATTGTCAATCGCAACTTGATACATTGCTTTCCTTGCGTCAGGAGCACGAGCCAAACATTTGGAATGTGCCGCAAAATGAACTGGCTCCAAAAAAGTCTGTAATTGATGCTGTTAGAGCCAGGGGGTTAGCGAGACGTTTAGAGTCTTCTGGAGCCTTTATTAATCATAAGATGTTGATCCAAATTCAGGGGAAAGAAGACGAAGTATTGCGGTTGGCGGAACAAGGGCAACAGCTCGGTAATAAGTTAAAAGAGCGAGAACGACAGCTCGGTAATAAGTTAAAGGTTAGTCAGCATGAAGCTTTTCAGCTTGCGGAGACGCTAGTAGAACGAGAACAGCAGCTCGATATGATATATCAGAGCCGATCCTGGAGGTTAACAAGGGTATTTCGAGAAATTAACATTATTCTTAAGAAATTTATCTGTTTGATTGCAACTAACATTCAAGAGTGTTTTGGAAAATTCTAAAGAATATCCATTATCGGATCGTGTGTTTTTGAGGTTTGTTGTTGGAAAAATCCGAAGGAAAATTTTAGAAATTACTTTAAGGGATTCAGATCTCTATTCTAACAGGTAATATATGAGAGAAAAGAAGCGAATATTTTGGTTAGGTATGCATAAGGTTTTAGTTTGTACTGAATTGGCCACACTGCGTGATTTGGAGTATGAGGTATTTAATCCCCCATATCTGAGTAATATTCAAGACCAATCTGCTGAGCTAGATTGGAAAGCAAGCAAAACTACATTGCCTGAAGAAATTCACCAGAAGCTATCAACATATAATTTTTTTTATAACTCAATCAATAATGAAACCTCTAAAATATTGAATGAATATTTTGACGCTGTGATTGTAACCATTAATCCTGATTGGCTGGTTTCCATATTGAAGGTATTTAAAAAAACTGTAATTTACAGGACCTTTGGGCAGATTGGAACCTTAAGTGAGAGCCTTTCGTATAATGGAGGCGACCGACTTATTCAAGAGCATGACAATTTTTGGTTTCTCCCCCATTGCGTTGAAACGGCTTCTGACGAGCAGTATTGGCTGATGAATAGGGGAAAGATTGCTCCATACTGGATAACAGATGATGTATTATCCTTACGTAATCATTGGCAGGAGGAGCAGCCCAAGAAGCCCGAAATAGGGTTGACTTGTCCAAACATATCAAACGCATATTACAAACAGCATTTTATTTATCTTAAGTCTTATTTCGAGCAACGTTGTTTTCGTTATTACGGAGCTCAGATTGAGGAAAGTTTTGATCCAAATCTTGTTGGCACATTACCGAGGAATTGCTATCTGGATGGCTTTCTCTCTCTTTCTGGGTACCTTTACACTTATCGAGAACGTAATGTTTGTTACTTACCACCTATTGAAATGATGATGCTTGGTGGTCCTGTATTGTACTTCCCTGGATCATTATTACATAGGTATTTTAATTTTTCTTCTCCTGGGTTAGTTTCGGATGAAGATGAGGCTCTCAGAAAATCAAAGATGTTAATAAAAGGGGATGTCAAATTTGTAGAAGAAATAGTGGCTAGTCAAAAAGATGTTGCAGAACGGTATTCGAAATCGTATGGATTACCTATATTTTCTAGCATAATCCATGAGATTTTAGACGAATCAGATAATTCTAGGAGTCCTCTGGTATCTTCTGCGTCTATAAAAGTTATGTCTTCTGAAAAAAATCCTGTTCTTTTATTTGCACACTTTCGTGGAGCGTATATATTCTCAAATGGTGAATATAGTACAATGCACGGAATCCCCCGTGTTATGCGCCAGCTCGTTAAAGCTTTAACGCGTTCAGATATTCCTGTTGTTGTTACGGCTTGGCCTGATGATTTAAACAATACACACGGATTTTATGCTTCGCATTGTGATAATCCTAATTTTGTATCCGTGATTTCCGTTGAAGATTTAGGGTTGGGGCTTACTAGCCAGCCTTCAGGTTCGATAAGAGTTCATAATGGTGTGGTTTTAAGGTCCTTAAGGTTTTTCATTAGAAAGTCATCAATACTTCAGAATATTCATAGTCGATATGTCCATAATTCATCATCATTAAGTTTATTTGAGCGATTCATTACTAGATTATATAAAGTTATCCTGACTACTCAGAACAGGCTTGTTGTTGCTGGAACTCATTTGAAGGTTAAGTGCGTGAAGTTGATTTCCAAGTTTGTTTGGACAAAAAACTCCCCTCTTGAACCAGGAAAGAGATGGGTAGGATGGAGATATGTTGTTGTGCCACATTATTATCTTTTTCCTGAAGTACTCTCAGCTAATTTTGAGAGAATTTTGGCATATATTCCTGACTATATGCCTCATTTGTTCAAAGGCAGAGATTATTTTCCAGAAAATGATTTGCACGTCAAATTAGGGCACAGACTGGCAGCAATAGCTACTGCTGTTCTGACTAACTCAAGATATACAGCTGAGTATTTGCCCGATTGTAGTTTAGCAATAGCCAAAGAAAAAATTGTTATGTTTCCGATGCCCTTTCTAAGTATGAGTAAAGAGAGACACAAAGATAAGGCAGATCAGAGTGTAGTCAGTAAACTTTTCAATAAAAATTTTATATTTTATCCAACACAGCCCCATCCAAATAAACGGCTTGACCTACTTATACGGTCATGGATTCTTATCAGGAAGATGCGTCCTGATCTTCACATTCAATTACTATTAACATCTGGGAGTATTCCAAGTTCACTATCGGATTTGATAAGGAAAGAAAAAATGGATTCCTTTCTTCACTTGGCTCCTGCGATAAGTGACAGCACTCTTTCGTGGCTTTATCATCATGCAACTTGTTTAACATTTACTTCTGAATTTGAAGGGAATTTTCCAACTCAAGTGTTTGAAGCATTAGAATATCAGTGTCCAGTTGTTGCCATGGAGAACCCTTTACTTGGAAATGAACTGGGAGGTCTATCAAAGAAGTTGCTTGTCGCACCATTTGCGGATATCGAAACATTTTCTGAATATGTAATCTATGCCGCTGAAAATAGAACTATCGTTTTAAAAGATCAAAAAATTGTCTTGGAGTATCTCAGAGAATCGAAATCTTTTGAGGTATTTATAGGCAATATCCTAGATTTAGATGAAAAAATGATTAATGAAACTTCTAGTTTAAAAAAGAACACAGTTCTCTCTGAAGCTTCTAAACAATCAATGCCGGGGAAAAAGCATCCCGGATATTTTGGGTAGGCGTGTACTTAACTTCTTTAATTTATGTAATTGAAATTATATTGGGGGTGTAGAAAGTCGAAACTCGGTATTTTTGGGTTGTACAGGTAGATCACATAATATCTTAATTGAGGTGAATATGGCCGCTTACAAAGAAATTACGGGATGTCGTGTCAATGGTAGTAGCCATCTGGTGTCTGTGTTAAATCTAGGACACCAAGTTTTGACAGGTGTATTTCCAAAGAATGAGTCGGATCTGATAACGTCTGGGCCTTTAGAACTTGTTTGGTGTCCGAGTAGTGGGCTTTTACAGCTACGGCACTCATATGATGCAGGTGAAATGTATGGAGATAACTACGGTTATCGATCAGGTCTTAACCAATCCATGGTTGACCATTTAATTGAAAAAGTTCGCCGATTAGAATCCATGGTGTCATTGACCCCAGGTGACGTAGTTCTGGATATCGGAAGTAATGATGCAACGACTTTAAAGTCATACACGGCAAAAGGAATTCAACGGATTGGGATTGATCCGACAGGTAAAAAATTTACTCAGTATTACACTGATGATATCAAACTTGTTCCTGATTTTTTTTCCGATGTAGCCTATTATTCAGTTGAGAAACGCCCGGCTCAAATTGTTACATCTATTGCTATGTTTTATGATCTCAACGCACCAGTGGAATTTGCCAAACAGATTGAATCAATATTAGCAGACAATGGAGTATGGCATTTTGAGCAAAGCTATATGCCTTCAATGTTACGCTTGAACTCCTACGATACGATTTGCCATGAACATTTAGAATATTATTCTCTTGGCGTGGTAAAAAAAATCTTAGAACAGGCGGGTCTTAAAGTAGTTGATGTTGTAATGAATGCTGTGAATGGAGGGAGTTTTGCGGTAACTGCCGCAAAACTGGGCAACAAGAAGATTAAGGAGAACCTCCCTGTTATTAACTGGCTGATTGAACAAGAAGAGCGTATGGGCTTAAATACACCACGCCCCTATAGAAGTTTTGAAGAACGGGTTTTTCGGCATAGAGATGATCTGAGCCGTTTAATTCGAACCCTTAATGCTGACGGGAAAAAGATTCTGTGCTATGGTGCTTCTACGAAAGGAAATGTCGTACTTCAGTTCTGTGGGCTGACTTCTAAGGATATTCTGGCAGTTGCGGAAGTCAATCCAGATAAGTTCGGATGTTTTACCCCGGGAACACATATACCAATTATTTCTGAAGAAGAAGCTAGAGCAATGAAGCCAGATTACTTTCTCGTCTTACCTTGGCACTTTAAGGAAGGGATATTGAAAAGAGAGAAAGAGTTCCTGACGGGTGGGGGGAAAATGATTTTCCCATTTCCTGAAATTGAGATTATCTAGACAAGTGATGAAAGATACTCCTGAGGTGATGTGTAATAAATTTTTTTTGTTCTAATAGAAACATCTGTAAAGTTTGGTAGTATGCAGGTCAATTTCAGCCTGACATTTATTTAACCTTCGTACACACATAGTGTAGGTTAAATTCTATCTGTCGTATGTAGCGTACTGAAATAGGCGATTATTCTTGTACACATGGCAAAAGGAGGATAGTTCAGGATGGAAGTCAATTCTCCTGTCGCTTTTTCAGAAAAGGATATATCTATTTCTGGAAAAGATTTCCACATTCATGGAAATATCGAATGTCAATACTTTAATACTCTTCCAGAAGTATTTTCTGACCACCAACCTCTTTTTTTAATACTTAAGCGGTATGGTTTTCGTCCTCATGTAATTCTTGATGTTGGAGCAAACCTTGGACTCTTTACGCTTGGTGGATCTGTAGAATTTCCCTTTGCTAAAATTTATTGTTATGAACCACATCCAGATGCTTACAGTTCCCTCGTTGAAAATACCAAAGGAATGTATGGAAACATAATTGCGAATAATTTTGCGCTCGGTTCTTCTGATGGTGAGATGCTCTTTCACCCGGGAGGACCGATAAATCAGAAGCGTAGCGCCGGTGCTCATCTTATGAATGATTCTCATTGGAGAGATACTGATTTTGGTATTAACATATTAGTCTCCACATTGGATTCTCAGGTTAAAGCTCATTCCATAAATCAAATAGATCTCATAAAAATTGATGTCGAGGGTTTCGAATTGGATGTGCTTGAAGGAGGAGCAGAATCAATAAAAAAGTTCTCACCTCTAATTTATCTAGAATTCAATGCGCGGGCGCTTATGGCCTTAAAAAATATAAATCCAAGGAATTTCTTGGATTATCTTGGGGAAAACTTTTCTTTCATCCATCGATGTAACAGAGACGCAACGCTGACAAGGCTAGAAACAAACGAAGATCGGATTCGGTTTTTACATGACAATCTTATTGCCCATGGGTGCGTGGATGATTTGTTTGTATCCAATAAGGATTATCTAGTTAGTTAGGTTTTTGTGAAGTTTTTAAGGATCTAGAATTTCATGAGAACAGAGTTTTTTACTAACTGAAACTTTTCTCATATTAGGTTTTATGGATAAAAAAAGAACGTGGTTCATCTGTGAGTATGTTTGCGTTACACTTATAGGTGTCATTTCTGCCGCGCTTTTCGCAGTATATTTGGGACAGGATATAAATCCAGATTTGGTAAACTATCATTTCTATTCCGGTAATTTATCTTTCAATAAAGATCGATTACTTACAGATGTAGTCCCGACAAATATTCAAGGTTATTTGAACCCGTATATCTACTCTATTTATTTTATTTTATATAAAATATTCCCACCCAAAATTGTGGGTGCCATTGTTGGTGGGGTTCACGGCCTTTGTTTTGTGAGTGTCTACTTGGTGGCTCGTGTTTCGTTGGATCATTGGCCTCTACATAAGGCTAGATTGGCCTCATTGTTGTGTGCCGTATTTGGGTTGATAAACCCATTTTATCTGTCGATGCTTGGTGCATCTTGGTCTGATAATGTAACTCCTATTTTAATTTTACCTGCACTCGCAATAGTAATTTTCGCTAAATTTTCTAATGTTGATAATTCAAACAAGATCCACGAAGTCATTAGTGATAAATACATATTGCTGTTGTTTTCAGGCCTTTTAATCGGATTTAGCGTCGGATTTAAGTTGACAAATGTTGCATTTGTGATTGGACTTATTCCAGCATGGATGGTTGGTTTTCAATTTGATCAAAGAAAATCGTTTGTTAAAAACGCCTTAAAAGAACTTATTTTTATGTTTGGAGGGATCGGAGTTGGATTTTTAATTGTAAATGGTCAATGGATGTGGAGTTTGTGGACTCATTTTCAAAGTCCACTATTCCCATTTTACAATGATGTTTTTAAGTCTAAAAAGATAGTTGAAATATGGACAAATGTTCCTGCTCTTGCTGCAGCACAAAATATATGGGATTACATTACCTACCCATTTGAGTGGGCACTTGGAATTCCCCCGGAGACAGAATGGTCTTTTAGGGATCTTCGTTTTGCTGTCATCTATGCACTTCTATTCCTATTTGTTTTTTATCGTAGTGCACTTTTTTTAAAGTTTAAACTGATTGAAATAACGCCGATTAAACTTCGAACGCCTCTATACATTGTTAATAGATGGGGATTTATATTGATTTGGTCTGGATTTTCTTTTCTGTTTTGGATTAATCAATTTGGTGCACTTAGGTACTTAATGCCCGTTACATTGTTAACTGGTTTAGTGATTCTTTTTTTGCTCAGTAATTTTATTATTGAGAAAAACAAGATTCTTGGAGTTTTTATAGTTATATTGATGCTTTGTTCGACGATAATTAGAATTCCGCCTTATGGTCGTCTGTCCTGGGATCAAACTTGGTATCCTGCTAAATTGCCGGAAGCGATCTCGGCTGAGCCGGCTATTTATTTTAATAATGGTCTATCTTTTGTACTTCCTTTTTTTCCTGAAAAGTCTCGATTTTTTGGATATATGTACCTGGATCCAACAGACGAATTCACCGCATTGGTTAAGAATGAGATTAAGCAAAAATCTTTGCCATTGAGAACCTTAACAACATACCGCTGGACTCCTCTTGACGATGCTAAATTAAAAATGCTTTCAGTAAGGCGTAACCCTTATGATTGTGAATATTTTGAGGTGGCTTGGGCTCAATATGCAACATGCAGCGTACAGAAAATATCGGAGGATCTGGCACCATTCGCGATGCCAGATTTTTTGCATATAGATTTTAATAAAATACACATGCATGGTGTTTTAAGTAGTGAAGGATTTTGGGGGCCAGAACCAACAGGATCCTGGTCAGTTGGACCTACTGCAAAGATTAACTTGCTTGGAAGTTTACCCTCCCAGTTTAATTTAGTTTTAACTGCATATACTTTTGCTAAGAATTCAGAGACTGGAATTGATATCATCGTCGGTGATAAAAAGAAGAGAATTTCTTTTGGTAGCATGATGAAAAAAGTTACAATCCCTTATGTATTTGAAAATGGAATTCAACCTGGATCATCGATTCGTTTTGAGATTCCTCATCCTACTTCTCCATCGGATCTTGATAGAAAAAGTGGAGATCTTCGAAAATTGGGAATTTTTATTCAATCATTGGAAATTGGATCTCCTTGGGCAAAAAAAATCGACTTTAGCGATATTAGTTCGCAGACAGTTTTAAAGGAAACCTCAGGTTTTTCAATCCAAGAGCCGTCTGGAATGTGGACCGAAGGGGTAAAGTCACAATTAACTTTTGCAAATAACCTCCCTGATTCTTTTATTCTGTCGTTGAGGGGAGCAACCTTACCTCCCAACGTCGATAAAATGGTTACAATAACGATTGGAAAATTACAACGTAAATTTGGATTGTCAGATCAACAAAAAAACTATGAATTTGAATTTAATATAGCCCCTTCAACTACCGTCGATAAAATTGAATTGGATATCCCGTTCGCTATTTCACCAAAAGAAATTGGTTTTAACGAAGATACAAGGAAGCTCGGAATATTTATAGAGAGGATAAAAATAACTCCTAGCGAACAATAAGAAATACGGCCTTGCTATTATCAATGGACCAAACTGGTAGTTTGATATCGTGAATTTTAGGGAAAAATGAGAGATTATTTGAATTTCTTTGAAAGTCTATTATATTGCCTCAAGGTGTTGAATGAAGGTAAAATCAATTGATTCAATATCGAAGGATATCATGAAACAGACCAGTGATTTTTATCAAACGACTAAGAATGTGCCTCTTGCCGGAAGGCTCAGTGTGAAAGCGCGGCAAAAAATGTTCGAGCTTTTTATGAGTGTTATGAAACCGCTTCATACAACTACCATTTTGGATGTTGGGGTAACATGTGATGAAGAACATCCAGCCTCAAATATGCTTGAATATTGCTACTCCTATAAAAAACAGATAACTTGTGCCGGAGTTGAAGATGCCCATCATTTAGAAAGTATTTATCCTGGTGTTCAATTTCAAAAAATAAAACCGCATGAAAAATTACCATTTAAAGATAAACAATTTGATATTGCATATAGCAACGCTGTACTAGAGCATGCTGGAACAAGAATAGAACAAGCGGCTTTTGTAAAAGAATTATGTAGGGTTGGGAAAAAAGTCTTTATTTCAGCGCCCAACCGCTTGTTTCCTATTGAGCACCACACGGCACTTCCATTTGTCCATTATTTGCCAAATTCTGGTTTCCGAGCAACAGCAAAGCTTCTTGGTATGGACTTTTGGTCAAAAGAAGCAAACCTTAACTTATTTTATCCCTGGAAAATATTAGGCTTCTTCCCAGAAGATATGACTCCGAAGCTTGTTTTCACTGGAGTTGGTTTTGGTGTATTTAGGTCAAATATTTGTGTTTACAATACGGAGTCAATGAAAGAAAAATTTAGTCAATGAAATCAGTAGGATCGCCTTTAAACTATTTTAAAAATAAAAAGGTGATTGTTACCGGGGGGTCATCTGGAATAGGAAAAGCTATTGCGCATGGATTGCTCAAGATTGAGGCTGAGGTAACTATTGTAAGTGATAGGGCAGATAGTTTGAGGCTTACATCTGAAGAATTTAAGGCGGATAGTCTACATGTGAATACTCTTCAATGTGATTTGGCTAATAGCCAAGAGATATCAAATCTCTTTGACCGTGTATCCAGTGATGATAATATTCCTGACATAATAATCAACAATGCGGGGTACGCTGTATATAGGACATTCGAACAAAGTTCGCCAGGTGAAATTGAGAGATTAATTCAGGTGAATTTGTTAGGCGCAATGAGTCTGACAAGGTATTTTTTGCCAGAATTTATCCGGCGGAGAAGTGGTACTATTGTCAACATGGCATCCATTGCTGGTACAATGGCGATCACTCCGAATGGGACGTATTGTTCAGCAAAACATGCATTGGTCGCTTGGTCTGAATGTCTAAGATATGAAATCTCACGCTTTAATATAAATGTGAACGTTATTTGTCCCGGAAGAGTGTTGACGCCTTTTTTTGACCACGAGACCTTTCAGTTAAGATCGGCCCGTCCAGAAACGAGTTCTACATTACCGCTAGCAGTAGTTGTAGAAGGAACATTGAATGCAATTATGAAAAATCGATTTATAACCTATATGCCTAAGACTCTTGGGTTTTTATCTTGGGTTAAGAGTGCCTTCCCATTTATTATTAATCCTATTTACCAAAAGCTCATGCACAGTCGTATCAAATCTATTTATGAATAAAAGAAAGCGAGGAACTAAAGTAATATGATTATGGATAATGTGAAATGTCCTATTAGTGGTGGGCCCGCCAATTTTTATTGTAATAAACCACCTGTAGATTATTATATCTCGAAGAGAAACGGTCTGATATTTCAAAGAGAAATTCCGACTCCAGAAGAAATGGTGGCATATGCTGACAATGAGTATGAATCCGGGTTATATAAAAACTATGTCTTAGCTGCTGATTTAAAGTATAAAACTTTTGAAAAACGTATAGAGTTAATAAAAAAATACGTAAGTGGTGGACGATTGTTAGACGTCGGATGCTCAAGTGGGTTTTTTATTGAGACGGCCATTAAACATGGTTTTGATGCTTATGGTATGGAATTTTCAAAACAGGCCATCAAACAAGCAAAACCAGAAATCCAAGATCGTATCACTAATGGCGATATTAATTTGATCAGGGAAAGTGGAAAAGGGGAATTTGATATCATCGTGGCATTTGATGTTATTGAGCACACGCATGATCCAGTAAGGTTTTTAATAGATTTACAAGAAGTGTTGTCTCCAGGTGGATGGCTTATTTTGTCAACCCCTGATACTGGGCATTTTCTTAGATATTTGATGGGAAGCCGATGGCCAATGTTACAGCCACTACAGCACACATTCCTTTTTTCAAAACAAGCGATGCAAAAAGCGCTAGATCTTTCTGGATACAATATTCTTCAAGTTCAGAACTCTTACAAGACGCTAACACTTGAATATTTAGCAGGACAAATCAGTCTCTATAATCCATTGCTCACCAGGTTTTATAAGATCCTATCACCCTTTTTACCTGGTTTTATATGCAATCAACCTTTTTCGGTTAATATTGGCGAAATGCTAGTTGTCGGACAAAAGAGAACATGACGAAGTGATTGAGTGCCCTTGGATTGCTTATTGGTCTCAGAAGGAAACGCTATAAACGAATATGGATTTTGATAAAAAAAATACTTGTCCGGTGTGTGGTGGTGACGATTGGACCTACGCAATGAACGCACACGGTTTGGCCTATTTTTCCTGCGACACTTGTTTACTTTCAAAGTTACATCCCCGCCCATCAGAGAAGAAAGTTAAGCATATTTACAAAGGTACAGCTTTTAACGATTCTGATATTGGAGAACCCTCCGACACAATCATAGAAAGGGCAGAGGTCTATTGGGAAAAGCTTAAAGAATCTTCGAATATAGACCCTGAAAAAAGTAAAATACTTGTCATTTCTCATGAATCTCGGTCTGTAGTCGAGGTTGGCGAAGAGATGGGTTTTAAAAATATTTATTCTGAAGAAACTTTAGAGTCTATGTCTGATTCTATTTTTGATGCTGCTTTAATGATACTCGCTTTGGAAAAGATGGAGAATCCGATTGAAGTATTAGGCTTTGTTCATGAGGCAATGAAGCCAGGAGGGATATTTGTCATTGCATCTCCGATGTTGGACAGTTGGCCAGCTCATTTTTTTCGAGACGCGTGGATAGAGCTGAGGCCAGAAAATCTTTTCTTTTTTTCAACTCAAAACATCCAATCCGTGTTGTTAGAAACTGGATTTCATCGTATCGGTTTATTTCCAAACCGGCCACGTTATACGCTACAACATATTTATTCTCGTGCATGTATTTACCCGCGAACGCGATTGACAAGGTTATTACGTCGGTTTCTTAAGTTTATACCTGAAAATATTTTGCGTAAAATAAGAGTCCGTGTGCCATCTTCTGCTTATATTATTACAGCAACGAAAGTTAAACCACACGAAGAAAAACTGCTGAGCATCGTAATGCCAGTCTACAACGAGGTAAATACTTTTGAAGAATGTTTTAATAAGGTATTGTATAAAGAAATCAAGGGTATTAATAAAGAAATCATTGTTGTGGAGAGTAACTCAACAGATGGAACCCGAGAATTAGTCCAAGAGATTTGTGTACAGGATAATGTCTCAGTTGTTTCTCAAGATAATGCTAGAGGAAAAGGGTATGCAGTTCGTGCCGGTCTCCAAGTCGCTAGAGGAGATATCGTGTTAATTCAAGATGCAGATCTTGAATATGATGTCGATGACTATGATGCACTTTTAAATCCAATTCTAAACCACAAGGCTTTGTTTGTATTGGGATCAAGACATAGTGGACGCTGGAAAATGCGAGAGTTTAATGACCAACCGGTATTGGCTTCTCTTTTTAATTTCGGTCACTTAATTTTTCGCGGTTTACTCAATATCATTTATGGCCAATCACTAAAAGACCCATTTACAATGTACAAGGTATTCCGTACTGATTGTCAGTACGGGTTGGATTTTCAATGCAATCGTTTTGATTTTGATTTCGAGATAGTGATTAAACTAATCCTGAAAGGATATAAACCCTTAGAGGTTCCAGTTAATTATAAGGCTAGATCATTCACTGAAGGGAAAAAAGTATCCACCCTACGTGACCCATTGACATGGTTGCGGGCGTTGGTTCAATTTCGGTTTTATAAAGTGGACTTGTTGTCAGTGGCAGAGAAGGATAGAAAAAATGGGAACTTTTAAGTGCTGATAGGGAAATTGAAAACTAATTCTATCAGAAATAATTGCTACCAATAGATCAAGCTTAATAAGGGGATAGGTGTATCCGATTGAAGGAAAAAGGCCGCAATAAATGGATGTTTATTGGTCGTGTTGGAATGACGGTCTCAATTTTAATTTATATTGGGTTCAACGTACGCTGGGCAGAAATCGGAAAACAACTACTTCGAAGTGAGCCGACATGGCTGATTTTTGCATTTTTCCTTATGGGTGTAGCTTTTCTGATGGGCAGTATTCGTTGGTGGATCCTTCTGAAAGTTCAGGAGATAATCGTCCCACTTAAAGTTGTCACTTCGTTAACATTGATAGGCCAATTTTTTAACTCTTTTCTCCTTGGTACTACTGGAGGGGATATCATTAAGACACTATTTATTTTGAAATATACTCCAAACCAAAAAGCGCGTGCGACACTCTCGATAATTTTGGACCGTGTGATGGGTTTATTTGTTTTTCTCTGTTGTGCTCTCATAACTCTACCTTGGCAGATACGTTTTCTTATGCAGCGTGAAGAGACTCAATCCATTGTTTATGCGTTAATCGTTGTATTCGTTATAATTTCAGGGCTAGCATTATTCCTGTTTTTCATCCCATTTCACCGATTACCTCTTTTATTTCACCAAGTTTGGGAAAAAATCCCAAGACGAGATATTTTAGAGTCATTTTTAGTTGGTTTTCGAGAGCATGGCCGTTCGAGACGCCTGACTTTTGAAGCAATGGTGTGCAGTGTTGTCGCTTCTTTTTTCGTGTTTACCGCTGGTTATTGTATTTCACTGGCTATTCACCTTGAAGCAACATATATTCAGATGGTAACTGTTCTTGCTTTTGTGGTTTGTATCACTAGCTTGCCTATTAGTGTTGGAGGGCATGGAATTCGAGAGGGTGTTTTTGTTCTTATGTTTGCAATATATGGAATTATAAATATTGATAACACAACAAGTATGGGACAAGAACCAGCAATTCTTTTTTCAATAATTTTTTTCACACTTTTTTTAGGATGGAGTTTGCTTGGCGGATTAGTCTACCTTACCTTTAGGACTTCTCATAAAAATGAACCTGTTGGTTCTCCAGTTGTCCCCATATAAGGGAGGTATGCGGAGATTTATGATTAAGAACTTATTTTAAAAAAATAATTTTTTTGAAATAACATTTAATAAAGGAGTTTTATTGCGATTTTTTATCACAGGCTGTGCAGGATTTATAGCGAGCAATCTTACTGATCGATTACTATCGCTTGGTCACAATGTCGTTGGCTATGATAACTTTTCTACAGGATGTAAGGAATTTCTGGAGAAGGCTAATAAGTCGTCCTCTTTTACATTTATAGAGGGAGACACGTTGGATCTTGAGCTCTTGACTCAATCTATGCACGGTTGTGATTTTGTTTTTCATCTTGCGGCCAATGCCGATGTTCGCTTCGGAACAGATCACCCCAGAAAGGATTTGGAGCAAAATACGATTGCTACCTTCAATGTCTTGGAATCGATGCGTGCTAATGATGTAAATCGTGTTGCTTTCTCTTCCACAGGTTCAATTTACGGTGAGCCGGATAAGTTTCCTACTCCAGAGAGTTCTTCCTTTCCTACACAAACATCTTTATATGGCGCATCAAAGCTTGCAGGCGAAGGTTTGATTCAGGCCTATTGTGAGGGTTTTGGGTTTCAGGGCTATATCTTTAGATTTGTCTCGATACTAGGGGAACGCTATACACATGGGCATGTATTCGATTTTTATAAGCGATTGTGCGAAAATCCTGATGAGCTGCATGTCCTAGGAAATGGACTTCAACGGAAGTCTTATCTCCATGTTCAGGATTGTATTGATGCCATGCTCTTGGCGATAGAGGCCGCCAAAGAGAAGGTGAATGTTTTTAACCTCGGCGCAGATGAATATTGCCAAGTGAATGATTCGATTGGCTGGATTACTCAACATCTTGGATTGAGCCCAAAGCTCATCTATTCTGGAGGTGAACGCGGGTGGATAGGAGATAGTCCTTTCATATTTCTTGATTGCAGCAAGATGCGATCGTTGGGATGGAAGGAGAAACTTTCTATTCGGGAGGGTGTGATCAAGACTTTAGAATTTCTTCAAGCAACCCCTTGGGTAATAAAGGTGAGAGAATGAATGTATGTGTTGTGGGTCTCTGGCATTTAGGAAGTGTGACGGCAGCCTGTTTGGCTTCTGGAGGGCACCAAGTTGTTGGGCTCGATTTTGATATTGAAACAATCCATAATTTACAGGATGGCAAAGCTCCGATTTCCGAGCCTGGATTAGATGATATGATTCAATCCCAGCTCAAGGAAGGTCAGCTTCAGTTTACAACGGACATAAAAACGGCATTAAGCGAAGCAGAAATTATTTGGGTGACTTATGATACCCCAGTAGATGATGAGGATCGTGCTGATGTCGATTTTGTTGTTCAACGGATAGAACGATTATTACCAGACATTATGGGTGGGGCATTGGTCCTTATTTCGTCTCAATTGCCAGTGGGCACAACAAGTCGTTTGGAAAAAAACTACAGTGAGCTTTACCCAAATAAACCGATTACCTTTGCCTATTCACCAGAAAACCTGAGGCTAGGGAAGTCAATAAGCGTATTTACTCAACCGGACCGAGTGGTTGTAGGCACCCGATCAGATAAAGATAGGGATCGTGTGACAGAGTTGCTTGCCCCATTTACTGATCGTATTGAATTAATGTCGGTAGAATCGGCTGAAATGACGAAACATGCCCTGAATTCATTTTTGGCCGTTTCCGTGACCTTTGCGAATGAAATTGCGACCCTTTGCGAACAGGTGGATGCTGATGCAAAAGAGGTAGAACGTGGACTTAAATCTGAAGCACGAATTGGCCCAAAGGCATATTTGTCTCCGGGGGGTGCATTCGCCGGAGGTACTTTAGCAAGAGATATCAGCTTCTTGTCTAATATTGGTAAGGAGTACGGACAAGAAACCCATTTGTTGTCCTCTGTTAGGACGAGTAATAATGTCCATAAACAATGGGTGCAGCGAAAGCTACAATCAATGGGAAGCTTAAATGGGAAACGCGTTGCGATATGGGGACTGACATATAAAGCCGGTACGAATACCTTGCGCCGTTCCAATTCGGTGGAGTTATGTCTTTGGCTTGCAGAACAGAACGCTGTTGTTCAGGCTTATGATCCATCAATAGATCGTCTCCCGAATGATTTGGCTCAAAAAATATCACTTTCTAAAACAGCATTAGATGCGCTATCTAAAGCTTCAATACTGGTTGTTTCAACAGAATGGCCAGAATTCCAAACCATTACTGCAGACAATATTGACAGTCACTTAGAAAAGCCGGTCATTATTGATGTGAATCGGTTTTTGGTGAAAACGGTCGGAAATGACCCACGATTCAGTTATATTGTTGTCGGTGGTATTTCATCTAAACATTAGCAAGGGTGTTCATGACAAGGATTTTAGAAGGTCGAACTTCGTTAATTACTGGCGCAAGCCAAGGATTGGGGTTGGAAATTGCGAGAGGTTACGCAAAGGCTGGGGCAAATATTGTAATGTGTGGGCGTAATCGAGATATTCTCGATAAAGCACGTGAAGAGGTTTCAGCACTTGCGGCTCCTGAACAGACGGTTATTGCGCATACTGCAGATGTTTCTAATCTTTCTGATGTGAAAATGCTGATGAAAAAGACTCTGGACGTTTTTCCCAGATTGGATATTTTGGTAAATAATGCAGGTATTTATGGACCTAAGGGGCCTATTGAATCAATAGATTGGTCCGAGTGGGTCAAAGCAATTGAAATCAATCTAATGGGTTCTGTTCTGATGTGTCGCGCAGTCATTCCACACTTTAAGTCAGTTCACTATGGAAAAATTATTCAATTATCTGGTGGAGGGGCTACGAATCCATTACCAAACCTTAGTGCGTATGCAGCTTCTAAGGCAGCGGTGATTCGTTTTGCCGAAACTTTAGCGGAGGAAGTGCGAGAAGACCATATCGATGTCAATGCAATTGCCCCTGGCGCTTTAAATACACGATTGTTGGACGAAGTCTTAGAAGCTGGTCCAGATAAAGTGGGTTCTTCTTTTTATGACCGTTCTCTTAAACAAAAAATGGAGGGCGGAGCCCCTCTTGAAAAAGGGGTGGAACTGTCAACTTTTTTAGCGTCATCGGAAAGTGATGGCATTACAGGCAAGCTTTTTAGCGCGATATGGGATCCTTGGGAGACGCTTCCAGAACATTTACCGGAGCTTAAAAAAACAGATATTTATACTCTACGACGTATTGTGCCAAAGGATCGTGGGATGGATTGGGGAGATCGGTAAATGAATGTTGCGATTGTCGGTTGTGGTCTTATCGGGCAAAAACGCGCTAAAGCACTTGCTGGGAGTCGTTTAGTGGCTTGTGCCGATCTTCAGCCAGATCGGGCGAAAGCACTTGCCAGCCAATGGCCAGGTTGTGATGTCGAAACCCACTGGAAACATGTCGTCGAGCGAGATGATGTAGATATAGTCATCATTGCCGTTACTCATGAATCTCTTGCTGAGATTACCTTAGACGCCATATCTTTTGGAAAACACGTCTTGGTAGAAAAACCTGCTGCGCGGCATGTGGAAGAGCTAACTCCTGTTGTCGCGGCTGCAAATGAAGGTCGTTCACTGATTAGAGTGGGGTTTAATCATCGTTATCATCGTGCTTTTCGAAAAGCACGTGAGATTTTTGAATCTGGTGCATTAGGCGATTTGATGTTTTTACGTGCACGCTATGGTCATGGGGGCCGTATTGGTTATGATAAAGAGTGGCGTTCAAATCCTGGTTTATCAGGAGGAGGCGAATTAATCGATCAGGGGGTCCATTTAATCGATTTATCAAGATGGTTTCTTGGAGATTTCGTCCAAACGAATGGTTTTGCTCACACCTATTATTGGGACATGCCAGTTGATGACAATGCCTTCATGACACTTAAAACGGACAAAAATCAGGTTGCTTTTTTACATGTAAGTTGTAGCGAGTGGAAGAACTTATTCTCTTTTGAGATTTATGGACAGAAAGGGAAACTCCATATTGAAGGTCTTGGAGGTAGTTATGGTGTAGAGCGCTTATCCCATTATAAAATGCTGCCACAAATGGGCCCTCCGGAGACGACAATTTGGGAATACCCCATGGCCGATAACTCTTGGGAGATCGAGTTTTCCGAATTTATTGAAGATATCAAACTTCAACGCAAGCCAGCAGCAAATTTGGATGATGCCCACGCCGTACTAAAAATTGTCCAAAATATTTATAAGGAGTCTGGTTATGATCATCACACGTAGTCCCTTACGGGTTTCATTGGGTGGGGGAGGAACTGATCTCCCGTCATACTACAGAGATCATGGTGGGTTTCTCATTTCAGCCGCAATTGATAAGTATGTTTTTATCACCGTGATGCGGCCTTTTACTCCTGGTATTTTTCTAAAATATTCCAAGCTAGAGCATGTAGAACAGAGAGATGATGTTGAGCATCCGATTATCCGCGAAGCAATTCAAATGCTCAATTTCAAAACCCCTCAGCTCGAAATCACAACACTGGCTGATATTCCTGCTGGCACAGGTCTGGGCTCTTCTGGAAGCTTTACTACAGCACTTCTAAAAGCCTTATATGCCCATCGTCGTAAATTATTACATCCAGATGAACTTGCAGAACTGGCTTGTGAGATCGAAATTAATCGACTTCAGGAACCGATCGGAAAACAAGATCAATACATCGCCTCTTATGGTGGCGTGACCTGTTTTACCTTTAATCCGGATGATTCAGTTCAAGCAGTTCCTCTGAATGCTACGGTAGAGACCTTGTTTGATCTTGAAGACAATTTATTGTTGTTCTTTACGGGTTATTCTCGAAGTGCCGGGAGTATCTTAAAACACCAGAAAACACAAACGCAACGATCAGACCATGACATGCTCAAAAACTTACACTACGTTAAAGAACTTGGCTTACGTAGTAAGGAGGCGCTTGAAAACGGGAAGACAGTGCAGTTTGGCGAAATAATGCATGAACATTGGGAACATAAGAAAAAGCGATCTGGTGGGATGTCTAATCCCGAAATAGATGAATGGTATGCACTTGGACGAGCTAATGGTGCGATCGGTGGAAAATTAGTGGGAGCAGGTGGCGGCGGCTTTTTAATGTTTTATGCTGCGGATCGAAGTCGTCTCCGACATGCCATGACCAGTGCTGGATTAGAAGAGGTCCGCTTTCGTTTTGATTTTGAAGGAACAAAGGTCTTGGTCGGATGATGTTCCCTGTTGCAATATTAGCCGGAGGGTTAGCCACCCGACTTCGGCCAATGACTGAAGATATTCCAAAGGCATTGATTGAGGTCGCAGGGAAACCTTTTATTGAACATCAATTGGAATTATTACAGCAGTATGGTTGCCAGCGCGTGGTGCTTTGTGTCGGTTTTCTCGGGGAAATGATTGAAGCTGCCTTGGGGAATGGTCAACGTTGGGGAATGGATATCAGTTATGTCTACGATGGAAAAAGCCTATTAGGGACGGGTGGGGCACTACTCAAGGCTATGCCGTTTCTCGGTGAAAAGTTTTTTGTGCTTTACGGAGATTCTTATTTGGACTGTGATTATTTGGCAATAGAAAAAGCATTTGTTGATAGTGGAAAGCTGGGGCTCATGACCGTATTTCGAAATAAAAATCAATGGGATGGTAGTAATATTCTTTTTAGAGACAAGAGAATTCTGCGTTACGACAAGCAATCTCCCACTTCAGATATGGAATATATTGATTATGGTTTAGGGGTGTTAAGTTCGAAAGTTTTGGAGGCTTACCCCTTAGAAACAGTTATTGATTTGGCAAACATTTACCAAGACTTAGTTGCTCGCGATGAATTGGCTGGTTTAGAGGTAGATCAGCGGTTTTATGAGGTAGGGTCTCCGGCTGGATTAGATGAAATGAAACAATATTTTTCAATGAAGGAGAAATTGGTATGAGTTATGCGCAACAACACCTGGATGAGGCCAGTAAGGTTCTTTCTCAATTAGACACAACTGTCATTGAGAAGATGGCAAAATTATTAGCAACACTTCGAGATCGCGGAGGCCGGTTGTTTTTTTTAGGGGCTGGAGGAAGTGCGGGTAATTGTTCTCATGCGGTGAATGATTTTAGAAAAATAGTGAATATTGAGTCTTATGCGCCGACTGATAATGTTTCTGAATTAACGGCACGTACAAATGATGAAGGTTGGGTCACTGTATTTGTCGAGTGGTTGAAAGTCAGTCGACTTCGGCCTGAAGACATGGTATTTGTTTTCTCTGTTGGAGGGGGAAATCTAGAGAAAAATATTAGTCCAAACATCGTCACTGCGCTTCAATACACCAAGGAAGTCGGGGCTCATATTGTAGGTATTGTTGGACGAGATGGGGGGTACACCGCCCAAGTGGCGGATGCCTGTGTGATTGTTCCGACTGTCAACCCTGATACGATTACGCCACATTCTGAAGCGTTCCAAGCTGTTATCTGGCATTTGCTGGTTTCACATCCGCTTCTTAAAGCAAGTCAAACGAAGTGGGAGTCTGCAGCACGATGATGCGTAAGGCAATTTTTCTTGATCGAGATGGTGTGATTAATCGTGCAAAGGTTCTCAATGGAAAGCCCTATCCTCCATCAGATATTTCTGAATTGGAAATATTGCCCGGTGTTTCTGAGGCGCTTTGTCGTCTTCATGATGCGGGATTTTATTTAATCGTTGTGACGAACCAACCGGATGTAGCACGTGGAAAACAAACGCGTGAAGCGGTTGAATCCATTCATCAAATCCTTCAGGCGAAGCTTCCTTTAGATAAAATTTCTGTTTGTTTTCATGATGACGATGATCAATGTTCTTGCAGAAAACCTTCGCCGGGGATGTTGATTGATGCTGCTCGTGAATTTGAATTGGATATTGCATCTTGTTTTATGATTGGGGATCGCTGGCGTGACGTTGAAGCAGGAGAACGTGCGGGTTGTACGACGATATTTATAGATTATGGATATGATGAAGCCCAGCCAGAGCGGGTTCATGCAAAAGTGAAGTCTCTCCTTGAAGCATCAGAGTGGATTTTATCAAACGAATTAAAGGAGGTTTAATGGAGACAGTAGATAATTTAAAAGTGAAGATATTTGCTGATGGTGCTGATAAGGCTGGCATGTTGGATATGTATGCTAAGCCCCACATCAAAGGATTTACGACAAACCCGACTTTGATGCGTAAAGCAGGTATTTCAGATTATCGTGCCTTTGCAAAAGATATCTTACAGGCAATCCCAGATCGTCCCATTTCATTTGAAGTGTTTTCAGATGATTTTGATGAAATGGAGCGGCAGGCTATGGAGATTGCCGATTGGGGTGAACATGTGTATGTCAAAATTCCTGTGACGAATACACGACAAGAGATCGCAACTGATCTGATTAGTAAACTATCTCATGCAGGGGTCAAATTAAATGTAACTGCTCTAATGACCTTAGAGCAGGTTAGAGATGTTTCAAAACATATTTCTCAAGATACGCCTTGTTGTATTTCTGTTTTTGCTGGGCGGGTTGCGGATACAGGAAGAGATCCGATCCCATTAATGTCAGCTGCAGTAGAAACTCTAAAGCCTTATCCAAATGCGGAATTGATATGGGCCAGCCCCCGCGAGTTACTAAATATCTTTCATGCAGATATGGTTGGCTGCCATATTATAACGGTTACAAATGATATTTTGAAAAAGCTAAAGCTTGTAAATCATGATTTAAATGAGTTCTCTCTAGACACTGTAAAGATGTTTTATAATGATGCTCAGGATGCTGGATTTAAGTTATGAAAAAAGAAGTTTTATTCTGATCTCACCCGCTTTACATTGCAGTTTTTACATTTTTTAAATGGGTTGAATTCAAAGTACAAGATAGAAAATGACCTAAAGAAGTTAAATATTCCTGTTGTTTTTTCTTTTAGTTATTTAATAATGGTATTGACAAAGAAAAGGAATTCTTTTCTTTGTCATAAGTTGAGAACGTGTCATAATTTATTTGTTTCAATATGTTTTTCTCGTACTAGGAGTCTAGAAATGAGGTATGACTCTAACTTCGATCTCCATTTTTTTTAACTTTTTGATTAACCGAATATAATCCACGTGAAGATGATATGAAAATAAATAGAAAAATTGCAATTAATGCAACTATTTTGCACGATAAACCAAGTGGGCTTGGTGTCTATACTTACGAGTTGATTGTTGAATTGTTAAAGAATTCATCGGAAATTGATTTTAAAGTGTTTTCAGGTTTGAAAAGTCTAAAAAATAGCTATCCGGATGAAGTATGTCTTGTTAGTAATAGAACTTCCCCTAATTTGGGCCTTAAAGGTCACTTAATGAGGCTTTTATGGCAACAGACAGTACTTCCGATTAAACTCAAACAGCAAAAAATTCCTTTAATATATTCTTCAGTTCCTGAAGGAATTATGTTGCCTTGTGCGAAACAAGTCATAACAATTCATGATTTAATTCCTTTGAAATTTCCGAAGCTTTTCCCGAAGCTAAAATATCACTACCATTACAACTTGCCTCGTCTCTTGAAATATTCACAGGCAGTGATCTGTGATTCTGAGAATACGAAGAAAGATGTTGGCGAAATTTATGATCTTAGTGATAAACCAACTTATGTGATTCATGCTGGACTTTCTCAAAAAAAATTTCATCCGCAGGTGAGTGGGATAATTGAGGAGAAGTATGGTTTCAGAAACTACCTACTTTATGTGGGAGATTTAAGACCTTATAAGAACCTCGAAAGAAGTATTGAAGCTTTTAGCCTCTTAAGGTTAAAGGATTTTAAATTTATTATTATTGGAAAAAAAGATGAAAGGTTTTATCCAGCACTTCAAAAAAAAGTAGATGCCCTTTTTTTAAGAGATAAAGTTATATTTATGGGATATATTTCTGATGAAGATTTGCCGAGTTTTTATTCAGAATCAACTGCGCTTGTTTTCCCTTCCCTGTACGAAGGTTTTGGGTTGCCGTTACTAGAAGCGATGGCATGTGGTTGCCCAGTTATTACATCTAATTTATCGAGCTTACCAGAAGTCTCTGGAGATAGTGCCCTCTATGTGGATGCTTATAGTAGTAAAAGCATTGCTGCTGGAATCAGCAGTATGGTAACAAATCCACAACAGAGAGATTTTTTTAAAAAAAAGGGGTTTAAAAGAGCTAAAAGATTTAGTTGGGAAAAGACGGCGAGGGAGGTACTGGAAGTTTGTTCGAGTATTGTAACTTGATCAATCGTATGTGCTAAGTCAATAAATGTAAGTTGTTTATATCATAATGAAATGTTCAAAAGAGATGTATTGGAGGGAGTATTCTGAAGTGAAAATCGCGATCGTCCATGACTACTTAAATCAATATGGTGGTGCAGAAAAAGTTCTTGAAGCACTTCATGAGGCTTTTCCAAAAGCCCCTATGTTTACATCATTTTTTCTATCCAAAAACCTCCCACCATATTTTTCCTCATTTGATATTCGTCCCTCTTTTATGCAAAACCTACCCCTTCTTCAGCGACATTTTAAAAAATATCTCCTTCTATATCCATATGCGATGGAAAGCTTCGATTTGAAAGAATTTGACGTGGTTCTTAGTAGTAGTAGTGCGTTTGCTAAAGGAATTCGTGTTTTAAATAATACCTGCCATATCTCTTATTGTTATTCTCCTATGCGGTTTGCCTGGGAGACTGACTATTACCTTTCACAGGAAAAAATAGATCGTGTTTATAGGGTTTTATTGCCCTTTGCCCTCTCTCGCTTAAGAAGGTGGGACCTAAAAACTGCGTCTCAAGTTAGATTTTTTATTGGGATATCAAAATATATCCAGAAAAAGATCAAGAAGACATACAATCGTAATTGTGATGTCATTTACCCTCCAGTAGATCTGACTTCGTTCTCCATCTCTAAAAAACAGAAAGATTACTTTTTAGTCCTTTCGAGACAAAATGCCTACAAAAGAATCGATCTTGTCATTGAGGCATTTAACCGTCTTTCTTTGCCGCTGATTATTATCGGTACAGGATCGCACGAAATGATTCTCAAGAAAATGGCAAAGCAAAACATAAAATTTTTGGGAAGCGTTTCTCAAGCAGAAGTGGCTCAGTATATGAGTGAGTGTCGTGCTTTAGTTTTCCCAGGTGTTGAGGATTTTGGAATAGCCCCAGTGGAGGCCATGGCCTCGGGCCGACCTGTCATTGCGTATGCCGATGGAGGGGCGCTTGAAACCGTTTTAGATACGGTTACTGGTATCTTCTTTAAAGAACAAACCCCAGAATCCCTTATGGATGCAGTCAATTTATTTACGAATATAACGTTTAACCCTCAGGTGATTCGTCAGCATGCCGAGCAATTCGACAAAGAAATCTTCAAAAAGAAAATTGTCGAAATTATATATGAGAAAGCTGCTTTATTTAACGACAAAAAGTCTCTTGCAAAGAACTATTTTTAGACCAGAATTCTGAGAATCCTCGGGGATTAAGCCACCCTATGAATGTTTAAAGACCGATAAAGGAACAACGGCTAAGTCATATCGGGTGTTTTACAAGACCCGATGCGATCAACAATCTATAAAATAGATTATTCTGTCTTGCCCAAGCCCTTCACTGTCATTTTTGTCACCATCTCTTCAGTGTTCTTCATCAAGCACCTTGCTTGCGGGGGGACTTAAAATCGTTTATGATCTTTTTCATCGTTTGCATATCAGGCCTTCATGAACCATACAGAAAAAAGTCTATTACAAACCAGCCAGGAAACACTGTTCGAGGGTCAGGCTTTGCTGGCCGACCCCATCCACAATTACATCCCCTTTACCGTTCCCTTCGACGGTAGAACAGAAACAACCGAAAAAGACCTGATTGATTCAAAATGGATGCAGCGGCTTCGTTACATTTTTCAACTCCAATCTGCCCGCTGGGTTTACCCCTCTGCAGAACACACCCGCTTTGTCCATTCAATTGGTGCGATGCATGTGGCCGGACGCTTTGCAACCCATCTTTATCCGTCTCTAAAAGATGTTGTTCACGATGTCCCCTCTGGATCTTTTATCGAAGCCCTTCTTCGGATTTCGGTTTTATTACACGATATCGGCCATGGCCCTTTTTGTCATTTTTTTGATCATAATGTCCTTCATGCCTTTGGCCTGAGCCATGAAAAACTCGGACAAACGATCATTCGCCTGGAATTGGGGCCGATTATCAAAAAAATCAAACGAAGTCCCAGTGGTGATTTTCTACCCGGAGAGACGCTTGATCCCGAACACGTTGCCTATCTCATCCATAAAGACAGTGATTATCAAACGCCAAAACATTATCCGCGTTGGCTGGTCATCCTAAAACCCTTGTTGTCTGGTATTTTTACGGCGGACAACCTCGATTACGTCCTGCGCGATTCTTTCATGTGTGGTGTGTCTATTGGCCCAGTCGATCTGAATCGCCTCATTCACTATACCTTCTTCACGAATCAAGGTCTTACATTGCACAAATCGGGGCTTCCGGCACTCAGCATGTTTTTAAATGCAAGGTCTTATCTTTATTCCAATGTCTATCATCACCGGACCACTCGCGCGCTCGACATTCACATGAAAGATATTTTCAAGAATACAATTAAAGCAATTTTTCCACATAATCCGGTAGCGCATTTAAAGGACTATGCCGATTTAACCGATTGGGCACTTTTACTGAAAGTGAAATCCTGGCAAAACACGCGTTCCAAACAAAAGCGTTTGTTGTATCACGAATGGGAAAAAATTCTACTTCGAAAAGTGAAATGGAAGATGGCATATCACAGAACCCTCTCGTCCGATGAAGGGATGGAGCGCAGCCACGTGATTGATCAAGACCTGCTCAAACGAAAAATACAAGCCTTACTTCCTTCTTCATTAAAACAAATTGAGTTTCGCGTGGATATTGCCAGCCAGGATCCGAGACCTAGCGATCCCATTGGCATGGGCGAACGGCAACTTTATGTCTACAACCCTTCGACGGGCGATGTCTCAAAAGAAGCGCTTACAGAATATGTGAATCCCTTACCCGCATATATTTCGCAATGCCGGATTTTTACCTTAAACCACGACCACGATGCCGCTTTATCGAATGCGGCTGAAGAGGCCTTAAGCCAGTGAGTCATTAAACATTCCTCTGTCTGCACTAAAGGAATACGGCACATGAATGAGGAAAGTTATCTCTCTGAAAGAGTAGAAAATCAGATTGACTGGTACGGCAGAAAAAGTCAGAAAGCGCAGCGATGCTTTAAACGTTTATGTGGATTTGAAATTGTGTCCGCTGCCGCCATCCCTCTGATTGCAGGCTTTGCTCAAGTGCCTGTTGGTGTCCTGGGTTCGTCTATCACCATCACATCAGTCATCATTGGTCTAAATCAGTATCAAGAAAATTGGACAGAGTATCGCAGCACCTGTGAATCCTTAAGGCATGAAAAATTCCTTTTCTTAACAAAAGCGGAGCCTTATCATGAGGAAAACACTTTCCATTTATTTGTGCAAAGAATTGAGAACCTGATCTCAAAAGAAAACAGTGCCTGCTCACAATATACCCAAGCCAGTATTCAAAAAACACAGACCTCAACTGAAGGCAAAGCAGGATCGATTTCATGACGATGGCATTGCGCTCGGGTTTAGGAATAGAAATAGCCCTCTTCGTCCCCCCGTACAGGTTTTATGATGCCTAGAATCAGGGAAGACGTATCGCGGGCCCTTCCTGTATGATTGTACTCTTCGGAGCAAAACACCCAAAAGGAGTCTATTGATGGTAAACCGAAAAACTGCTTTAAATCCTTTCACCCGATACTTGTTTTTATTTGTCCTGGTTTCTTTTTTTATGATCGGATCTCTCCTTCCTGCTCATTCGGAGACTCAAGCTGAGCAGATTCCCTTGGCGCATCCAAAGTACCAGGGTTTATTGAAAGAGCTGAGCGAAAAAAATGGATTCAAGCCGGATGACTTAAAAGCCTTATTTTCCAAAGTGGTTTTTCAAAAAGATATCATTGACAAATTTAATCGCCCTGCGGAACACCTTCCCTTCCATAAATACAGAAAAATCTTCATCAAAAAAGACATGATCACAAAAGGACGGGCCTATCTTAAAGAAAATGACAAGCTCCTCTCGGAAGTTGAAGCGGCCTATGGCGTCGAAAAAGAAATCATTGCCAGTATCTTGGGTGTTGAAACACGCTTTGGAAAACCCGGCATCGAAAAATACCGGGCCTTTGATATTTTAAATACGGCTTATTTCCTTTATCCTCGGCGAGAGAAGTTTTATCGCGGTGAGATCATCGCCTTTCTTAAACTTTGCCGAAAAGAAGGACTCGATCCCTTCTCAATCAAGAGCTCTTATGCGGGTGCTTTTGGCGTGCCTCAGTTTATTCCCTCCAGCTTTTTAAGGTTTGCCGTCGATTTTGACAAAGATGGAAAAGTGAACTTATGGACCTCTAAAAAGGATATCTTTGCCAGCGTCGCAAACTACCTCAGATCATTTGGATGGGTCAAGGGAGGCTTGCTCTATCTCCCGGCTCAAGTCTATAAAGACTCTCCAGAAATCAAAAAAACACTCAAACGCAGTTTCCGTAAAACCCTCACCGTCGCACAAGCACTCAATATGGGTATTGAAGTGCCACCGCCCGCAAAATTGGACGAGTTGGTGTCTTTCGCTTATTTTGAACCCAACCCCAAAGAAAAAGAACTGCTCGGGCTTTTTGAAAATTTTCGCGCCATCACACGGTACAATACCTCCGTGCATTACGCACTGGTTATTGTCCATCTTTCGAGGCGGATCAGTATGTAATGGTAGAGACCTCAGCCACAATCCGCACTTCCTTCACGCGAAGAACCTTAAGTGCCCTTCTGATTGTGTTTTTCTGCATTGAACCAGGATATGCCCAAGACAAGGCGGATCTCTACAAAGAAGCTGAGCAGATTTATTCAACACGAAATCGATCCGGAAATGCAGAGCGTGCCATCGCACTCTACGCGAAAATTATAAAAAATAATCCCGAAGATGATATCGCGCTCTGGAAACTTTCCCGTTCTTATCGTTGGCGGGGAGACCAACTCACCCAAAAAAAAGAACGTTTGCTTGCCTACCAAATCGCGGAAGATTATGCGAATCAAGCGATTGCTATCAATTCAAAGAGCGTCGGTGGGCATTTGATGCTGGGCATTGCCTATGGCCGCAAGGGAGAAACGCAGGGAGTTTTAAAATCCTTATTCTTGATCTCTCCCATTAAAAAAGAGATGTCCACGGTTTTGGCGCTTGATCCAGAAAACGATATCGCCCGCCATATTTTGGCCGTATTATATCGGAAAGTACCGGGGTGGATGGGCGGATCAATTGAACAATCCATTGATCTTCTAAAAGAAGCCATTAAAATTAATCCAAATCGAACAATGCACCATTTGGAGTTGGCTCAAAGTTACCTAAAACACAAACAACATCAAGAAGCCATTGAAGCCCTAAAAAGGATGTTTGAAATCAAAGAGCCCACGGACAAAGTCAGTGCAAACATCGACGAAAGAGTCGCAGATGCCTTGCTTAGGAGGCTTACCATTATCTATCAAGAGTGATTGAAGAAGGTGTGGAAAATTTTTTGATTAAAAAAACAGTGGAGTCATATCTTCTGAGCCTAAGTTTCTTCCAGAACTGTTGATAGTAGCTATGGACCCATCTGTGCGATTTTGCAAATGGAAATCCTTATTGAACAATTGCAGAGGGTTTAACTTTCTCGGTTATTACTTCAGTCCGGAAGAGCTGACCGTTGCAAAAAATATAAAGATATGAGCAGAATCGATTTTTTTCAATGGAGAGTCATTGATGTCTGATTTCAAATGGCGACATTTTTATGGTGAAATTATTCTGGGCTGTGTCCGGTGGACCTATTTGTATCATGCAGTAGATGTTGCATTTGGAACTTGAACTCGCGGTTGCTAGAAGGAGATTGGAAAGTGAAAAGAGTGACATTATTTTTATCGGATCGTTTTACTCCCCATATGAATAAAAAATATGTTGTCTTTTTATTTGTTGTATTCATCATTACCTGGCCTTCCTTTTCTCTCGCTGAGAAGACAGGCGCACTGAATGGCACGGTGAGCATTAATGGAAAAAAGGCGATAACTGCCGTGGTGTTTTTACAGTCTAAGGATAAAGCCCTTACTATTGAGGTCACCAAGAATGTCATCGTACAGAAAAACAACGAGTTCGATCCCACTTTTCTTGTGGTGACCGCGGGTTCTATTATTTCATTTGAGAACAAAGATGAGATCACCCACAATGTGCGATCAAAGAGTAAGTCGAATATTTTTGATATTGGCCAGCATTTTCCAAGCACCTCTATCGAGGTGACGCTTAAAAATCCCGGCCACGTAAAATTGGAATGTGAGTTTCATCCTGAAATGACGATGTCGATATATGTTTCTCCTACTCAGTTGGCTGCGGTGACGGATAAAAATGGCGACTATGAAATCTCTGATATTCCGGCAGGTCAGTATCGGCTGGAGACATGGCATCCGGATCTGACCGAAGAGGAGATTATGAAGAATAGAATCGTGGTTTCATTCGGAGGAAGAATGAAAACGCGTGATCTAGAAATCAAATCAAAGACCGATGTCAAAGAAGACTCTGGTGAGGAAAAACCAGATTGGGCCAGCTTTGTGAATGAAATTGAACTCGGGCTCAATCAAGCACTTGGTCGGTGGAAGAATAAACGGATGACTTCTGCGGCAGCAAAAGTCATGCTTGTTCAGGCGAAATTCTATGTAACATCTGGACTTCAAGAAGCCATTACGGAAGAACTTGGAATGGAACGTGCCATGGAACATGATCGTATTATTGACGTCATCAGGAAAATGGTGCATGGGATCGATAAAGAGGGTCAAAAAGAATCCATTATTAAATTGGAAATAAAGACATTAATGAAAGGCTTGAAAGAGGATTTGAAGAAAATACAATAGAAGGACAATTTTCAGAATTTTGCATCGTCAGTTAAAGGACACTGATGGACATCAAAAGGTACCAAGATTCATGCCCTCGTTGCACTGTGGTTGCACAGTGCAATATATCCCATCTCTAAATAATGAGATCCACTTTACCCGATATCTCAGCACCCGGGGGATCGATTTTATTCTTGAGTTTTCTAACTGCTTTGGGTTTGGATTCAATGCTGAGGGCTCTTCCTGTAACACTCACATTAGAATTGGCACTGAATAACCAAGAGTTCTTCCAGAAAGGCGATAAGATATGAGCCTGTTGAAAAGTAGCAGGTTTCACATGGAAATCCGTAAGCCTATTAACAACTCAAACCCATCTATTGCTCCTCCTTGTAGAATCTGTGATTGAATATAACTCGCTGACTTTAAAAACTCTTCTCTCTTTCAACAAAAACGCGTTCATCTTGCTATTTTAAAGACTCTGAAATTTTCATCTGCACATAAAATGAGATTTGACAAATCCAGACCCCATGATATGATTATCAACAAAGAATATTTACATACAGCTAATCGATAAGAGCAAAATCACCGTATGGTGATGACGCAAAGCGACCGGTCCTTAAGTTGGCGGAACAAATGCCGAATAAGGACAGCGGGGCTGCCGAAATGGTTATTTTTTTGCCCATTTTCTCTTATCGCGTGAAAATGGGCATTTTTTTGACTAGAGGCGATATCATGAACAATCGAGCGATAAAAAAATGTAGGGCTTATCTGATCACTTTATTCGTTTTAATTTCTGTGCTCTTTCTTTCCGTTTCGGGAACCGGTCAAAGTGCGGATCAAAGGCTAATTGCGCTTCAGACACACTATGATCAGCATCAACAGGCCTTACAGGATTTAAAGCATCGGAAAATTATGGCAATTTTGAAAAAGTATCACACCGGCTTGTCGAAAGAAACGCAAGTCCAGCTGGCGCACCTGATCTACGAAGAGAGTGTGGCCTACGATTACGATCCTGAATTGATCCTCGCCCTGATGGCTAAAGAGAGCTCCTTTTACAACTGGTCAAAATCGAGAAAAGGCGCGCTGGGCCTGATGCAGATTCTCCCGGCGACAGGGCAAGCTCTGGCTGCAGCGATTAATATTCCATGGCAGGGCAAAGAAACCTTGTTCGACCCCCATTCGAATATCAAGCTTGGGACGCACTACCTATCGAAGCTTCATAAGCGTTTTGGTCAACTCGAAATCGCACTCACCGCATATAACTATGGGCCTTCGCGGGTCTCCAAAATTCAGGCACGGCGTCGCGTCATGCCCAAAAAGTATGCATCTCGCATCCTCAGCACCTACAAGCAATTCATGGCATTCGACTCCGGGCCGGAAGCCCCGGCTTCACCGCCAAACCCAGGGGACGAAGACGCGACCTCAGCCTAAAGGCAGGCGCGTCCCCGGCCGATGTGAGAAAAAAGAGTGCCCTAATCTCTCTTCATTAATCTCCGATTCAAGTAATGATCATTGCGTATTTGTTGATACGAATTTCCTGCCGATTGATGCTCAGTCCTGAGACGTATCCTCTCTATTTCGAGGGTGAATACCTTGAAAGCCGATAGTCCGCTGTGTTAAGCAAGGGCAAGTTTTTGCTGACACACGAAGTGCTGAATGTGTATGCCAGCAGGACAAGAGGCGGCTGTGATGGGGTTTTCTAAATAAAGTGCGGAATTAAGACTTGGAAAATAGACGGAATTTTTATCGTATTCTCCAAATTCAGCCGGATGCCTCGGCGGAGGTAATTAAGGCGAGCTACCGAACCTTGATGGGAAGGTTGAAGGTTCACCCGGATTTGGGTGGAAGCCACGCTTTGGCGACCTTAGTTAATTCCGCTTTTGAAACGCTTCGTGATCCCCAAAAACGGGCCGAATACGATTTACGCCTGATCATTAGGAAGGGGCGACACAGTCTGCCAATCGGCTCACGAAAATTCCAGATGAAGGGTCGAGCCGATCCAATGAATCCCCAATGGCCCGATCATGGGAGGCAAGAGGAGGTTCGCGTCCCGGTGTCGATTTCCGCCAGACAAGATCGTCGGCATGGGCTCAGAGTCCAAAAGAAGGGAATGCTACGTTATGCAAGCAAGCGTAGTGAAGACCTGTATCAAGGCGAACTGATCGATCTTTCTTTGGCGGGCCTGCGATTTATTTCAAGGGAACAGATTGCCCCCTTAACCACGATTCGAATTGAGAGCCCGGACTGGTCTGGGAGCGCGAGCATTCGGCATTGTTTCGAAACAACATCAAAGAATCAACGCAGCTATTTAAATGGCGCGCATTTCCTTAAGGTTAAATTTCATCGCTCCCGCGGCACCTTTCTTTCCCTTAGGGCCTAGCTCCGGTCTGTCGAGCGCAATTTATCAAAAAACACGCCTTTCGTTCAATCCCGATTAAGCGAAAATAAAACCGTGTTTTGACATCCTACCAATCGCAATTATTCTGTGTGTTGGTCTGATGTTCCTGTAGATTTATTTGGTGGTCCCAACGGGATTCGAACCCGTGTTTGTGCCTTGAGAGGGCGCCGTCCTAGGCCAGGCTAGACGATGGGACCTTGAAGGATTGAAGCGAGCGGCTATTCGGAAATTGAAACTTCATATGTGAGATGGCTCTCGGCGGAAAACTTCCAACCATAACGTGCTTCGAAGGTAATGATGCTGGTGCCGGGTTTGATGGCGACGAATTCAAAATAACGCATCCCGATGTCACTGACTCGGATGTTTCGAGTTCGTTCGTATTCATCTCCCAACAAGCGGATGGCGGAGGTGTCGTGGGTCGGAACCCAACGGCATCCCCCTTTCGTGCGGTCTTCCCATATTCGAATTTTAAACGGATCGCCCACTTGGGCCTTGATCTTAATGGACTCGCTTGTGTTATCGACCATCCCTGTGCCTCGTATTCGTTGACAGTACCTTAATAAAGTTCCCCTAATTTGTCAACGGAGTATTGTCGATAGGTTTCGTAAACAAAGGAGTGATTTTATGGCTCTTCATGACGCGTGGAATTCCAATGCTGATCATCAATTAAGCGGGGGATATAGGCTGTGCAAAAAACAGAGTGCGAACGACTAAATTTCGTTAGTGCTTTGGTTGTTTTTGTTTCTATAATTCGCACGGATATCGCATGATTGTGCTTTGTTCTTCATTGCTTGACTTTCATTTTTTTATATCATATTATTTGACGCTCTTTGAGCGATGGGGGGATAATTGTCTGTAGCGACAGGTGTTTTACCTTCGAATTATCTGCCAATTTTGGTCTTTTTTTTCATTGCCTTGGGCTTTGGACTCGTGACCATTATTGCCGGTTACTTGGTGCGTCCGAGCCAGCCCTATAAGGAAAAGCTCTACCCTTACGAAAGTGGCATTCTTCCCGATACGGATGCGCGGCACCAGTTTCCGTTTCGGTATTATCTTATTGCCATGCTCTTTGTGCTTTTTGATATCGAAATTATTTTTCTCTATCCTTGGGCTGTCAGTTTTAACCAACTGGGCCTCTTTGCTTTGGTCGAAATGATACTGTTCTTACTGATCTTATTTGTTGGATATTTTTATGCATGGCGGAAAGGGGCGCTTGAATGGGACTGATTGATCGACAGTTTGACGCAAACATTATTACCACGACAGTCGATTCGGCGGTGAATTGGGCGCGTAAGTCCGCCTTGTGGCCCATGACATTTGGTTTGGCCTGTTGCGCCATCGAAATGATTGCCGTCGTGTCATCTCGCTACGATCTTGATCGCTTCGGCGCGGGCGTCTTTCGCGCCTCGCCTCGGCAGGCCGACCTGATGATCGTCGCCGGAACGGTTTGCCGAAAAATGGCCCCGGTCATCCGCCGCATCTACGATCAAATGGCCGAGCCACGTTATGTGCTCTCAATGGGTTCCTGCGCCACCTCAGGGAATATCTATAACAGCTACAGTGTTGTGCAGGGCGTCGATCGTTTCCTTCCGGTCGATGTTTATGTTCCAGGTTGTCCGCCTCGTCCTGAGGCCCTTCTTGCCGGAATCATAACACTTCAGGAAAAAATCATGGGTCAAAAGGTCTTCGCCAAGTAAGCGGCCTATGTTGATCCAGTTTAGGAAACATTGCAGCCCCAAGTGTTCCTTGTCGTTTTGGGTTAAATAAAAGATGAACCAAACTGTCCAAAAAATTAAGGAAGCCTATCCGGACGCTTTTCTTTCGGAGAAAACGGCTTTCGGCGAGACGACGGTAGAGATTGAGAAAGCAAAGATCTTCGATATTTGCAAGCTTATACGCGACGAATCTTCGCTCCGTTTTGACATGATGACCGATATTTGCTCCGTTGATTTTCCAAATGAAACGCTGCGTTTTGAAGTGATCTATCAGCTTTATTCCATTGAAAATAACCGGCGGATTCGTTTGAAGGCGCGTGTTTCTGAAGACGATTGTCGGATCGATTCCGTTGTCAAGTTATGGCAGGGGGCAAATTTTTTAGAACGAGAAGTCTATGACATGATGGGGATCCACTTTAATAACCACCCCGATTTAAGAAGAATTCTCATGCCGGAAGACTACGACGAGGGTTTCCCACTGCGAAAAGATTTCCCGGTGGAAGGCCGGGGTTGGAGGGATCAATTTGAAAACCTATCGGAAGATTAATACGAATGGCTGATCTTAAGGAAGATGCCGTCGGCCTGGACCATTACGGCAATGACGATTTCGAAGCCGGTCTAGCGGAGGGCAAGCCGCTCAAGCGGGTCGAGGACTTGCTGCTGAACATGGGGCCGCAACACCCTTCGACACATGGGGTGCTCCGGATCGTGCTCGACCTCGAAGGCGAAACCATCGTCAAGGCCACACCGCACTTAGGCTACCTTCATCGCGGTGTCGAAAAACTTGCCGAAAACTCCACATACACACAAATTATTCCACTGACAGATCGACTCGACTATACCTCCTCCATGACGAATAACTATGCCTTTGTGCGCACGGTCGAAAAACTGCTTCAGATCGAAATTCCCGAACGGGCGGAATATATCCGAACCCTTGTTGCTGAGATGCAGCGGCTAGCCGGTCACCTCTTCTGGTTGGGGACTCAGGCCCTCGACATTGGTGCGATGACCGTTTTCTTCTACACCTTTCGAGAGCGCGAGGTCTTACTCGATCTCTTTGAGCTCCTTTGCGGTGCACGATTAACCATGAGCTACTACCGCGTTGGCGGCGTCGACCGGGAGCTGACACAAGAAATTATCGATCGCCTCTACGCATTTTTAGAGACTTTTCCAGAGAAGGTAACGGAATACAATACCCTGCTCGAAACAAATCGGATCTGGATCGGTCGAACGAGGGACGTCGCCATTATTTCAGCCGAAGATGCCGTTAACTTCGGGTTGACGGGTCCGCCCCTTCGCGGTTCGGGTGTGAATTACGATGTCAGAAAAGCTGAGCCCTATGGCGTTTACGACAAAGTCGAATGGGAAGTGCCCCTCGGAAAGAATTGCGATACCTATGATCGCTATTGGATTCGCATCGAAGAAATGCGCCAAAGCGCTTCGATAATTAAGCAATGTCTAGATCGCCTGCCGAAGGGTCCGATTATTTCGGATCTCCCGCAAATTGCTTATCCGCCGCGCGACAAGATACAGACCGATATGGAGTCCCTTATCCATCACTTCATGATCGCGACTCAAGGGTTTAAAGTACCGGAAGGCGAGGTCTATTGCGGAACAGAGGCCCCAAAGGGGGAGTTGGGTTTTTATATTTTAAGCCAGGGCGGGAACCGGCCCTATCGTATGCGCATTCGTCCGCCCTCGTTTATTCACATGGGGGCCTTCGACCATATGGCCAAGGGTTATATGATCGCCGACATCGTTACTATTTTTGGGACCTACGATATTGTGATGGGGGAATGCGACCGCTAGTCCAGATGGCAGAAGTTGAATCGAAACGATTTGATCCTAATTTTGATTTAAGAAGGTTAAAGAAGGCGATATGAAGTTAAAAGTTTTATCGGAAGCCGCAAGAGAAAAAATTGAAGCGCAATTCCCTAAATACCCGGATAAACGGTCCGTGTGTTTGGCTGCGCTACGGATCGCACAAGAAGAATTGGGCCATGTTTCCGAACCCGCCATGATTGATATTGCCGAGTTGCTCGAGTTGACACCGGTTCAGGTTTACGAGGTCGCAACCTTCTACACGCTATACAATTTGAAGCCCATCGGTAAATTTCTGATCCAAGTCTGTAAAACGCTCTCCTGTGCACTTGTCGGCGCCGAATCGGTGATCTCCCATCTTGAAAATACCTTGGGTATCGCTATAGGGGAAACCACGAAGGACGGTCTTTTTACGCTGAAGGTGGTGGAGTGCCTAGCCGCCTGTGGCAGCGGCCCGATGATGCAAATTAACGATCGCTACTACGAACAGCTTACTCCGGAAAAAATAGAGACAATACTGGGTGACTTGAAGCGAGAAGGTCAGAGCAAATTGGCGACCGGGCCCTTCATGCTGCCGGTATTGCAAGGATAAATATTATGGCGAAGTACGAACCCATCTTATTGAAGAATATGTTACAGCCCGGATATCGCGGCTTACTCGAAGAGTATCGCGCCGTCGGCGGTTACACCGCTTTCGAAAAGGTGCTCAAGGAGATTTCTCCCGCAGAAGTTATTGAAATCGTCAAAAAGTCGGGCCTTCGGGGCCGAGGCGGTGCCGGTTTTCCAACGGGCCTCAAGTGGAGTTTTATTCCCAAGGATTACCCCGGTCCGCGCTACCTGTGCTGCAATGCCGACGAAAGCGAGCCCGGAACCTTCAAGGACCGACAGTTGATCGAACGCGATCCCCATCAAATGCTCGAAGGCATCGGCATCGCCTGTCACGCCATTGGTTCGCATCAGGCTTATATATATATTCGAGGCGAATTCGATCTGGGTGCAGAAATTATCCAACGCGCCTTGAACGAAGCCTATGCCGCAAAATATTTCGGGAAAAATATCTTTGGAACCGGTTTTGATCTGGAGGTTGTGCTTCACCGTGGCGCCGGCGCCTATATCTGTGGAGAGGAAACCGCTCTCTTGGAGTCCATCGAAGGCAAACGGGGTAAGCCCCGCACGAAGCCGCCATTTCCGGCTATTCATGGACTTTATCAAGAGCCGACGGTGGTCAATAATGTCGAAACCCTCGCGAATCTTCCATATATTATCAACCGAGGCGCGGATTGGTATGCCGCCATCGGGACGCCGAAAAGTACAGGGACGCGCGTCTTTTGTGTCGGCGGCCATGTGAAGCGGCCGGGCAATTATGAAGTCCCCATGGGCATTTCGCTTCGCGAGATGATCTACGATATCGCAGGAGGCATTCGAGGCGATAAGCAGTTGAAGGCCGTGATCCCGGGCGGTGCCTCGGCTCCCTTTCTGAAGCCGGAGCATCTCGATACGCCCATGGATTTCGAGGCGATCAAAGAAGTGGGTTCAATGCTGGGCTCGGGCGGCGTTACCGTAATGGACGAAAGCGTTTGCATCGTTTGGGCGGCGACGAACCTTATGGAATTTTTTCATCACGAATCCTGCGGGAAATGTACCCCTTGTCGAGAAGGCAGTGCTTGGATTCTTCAAATTCTGCGACGTATCGAGGGTGGGCTGGGCCGTCCGGAAGATATTGATCAGCTCATTATGCTTTGCGGCCGTATTGAAGGCAAAACAGTATGCGCCTTTGGCGAGGCGGAAGTCGGCCCGATTTTGTCGACCATTAAGCACTTTAGGGAAGAGTACGAACAACATATTCGAGAAAAACATTGTCCATTTCGGCCGAACGCGAAACTGGTCATGGCCCATTAAGGGATGCTTGTCCGATGAGTGAATTAATCAAACTAAAAATTAACGACAAGGAAATCGCGGTCGAAAAGGGAACGCTCCTGATCGAAGCCGCCAAGTTGGCGGGCGCGGAGATTCCGCATTTTTGTTATCACCCAAGACTTAAGCCCGATGCCAACTGCCGCATGTGCTTGGTCGAGATCGAAAAGGTGCCGAAGCTTCAGACTTCCTGCAGTACCCCGGCCACCGAAGGCATGGTGGTTCGCACCGATTCGAAAACGGTGGAGGAGGCACAGCACGGCGTCATGGAATTCCTGCTCGGGAACCATCCCCTCGATTGCCCGGAATGCGACCAAGGCGGCGAATGCCAGCTCCAAGATTTCGGCCATCAGTATTCGCCGCAAGTCGGTACCTTTGAAGAAACCAAACGCGTTTTTCCCAAAGAATATTTTGGGCCGCTCATCGAAAAAGAGATGAACCGTTGCGTCAGCTGTTTACGCTGCGTCCGATATTGCGACGAGGTGATTGGCGCCTATGCCTTGGGCTCGATGAATCGCGGCTCGCATCACGAGATTGGCGCCTTTGCCCGTCAAGAACTGGAGTGCGAATATTGCGGCGGTTGCATCCAAATTTGTCCAGTTGGGGCACTGACGTCGCGGCTGTCGATGTACGAGAATCGCACCTGGCAGTTGAAAAAAACCGAAACCGTTTGCAATTACTGCGGCGACGGTTGCTCCCAGACCCTTGAAGCGGTCAAAGACGATTTGACGCGCGCCAGCTCCGAGATGGGGACCGGCCGTAACGGTGGCGATCTTTGCGCCAAAGGCTTCTTTGGCTACGGCGCGGTCAATCACAAAGCGCGACTCTCGCGTCCGCTTATTCGGACGAACGAAAAAGAATTAGAAGTGACTTGGGAGTGGGCCTTCAATAAGGCGGTCGATGGCCTCGAATCGATTAAAGAAAAATATGGACCGCAGGCCATCGCGGGCATGATCAGCGCACATTGCACCAATGAAGAGATCTACCTTTTTCAAAAACTGATGCGGGAGCAAATTGGAACACCGCATGTCGATAGTTCGGCGCGCTACGGTTATATCAATGCCGTGGCGGCCCTAAATTCAGTCTTCGGAACTGCCCGCCTGGTGAAGTATGAGGATGTCGTTGCGGCGGACGTCTTGCTAGTGATTGGGGCAGCGCTGACGGAATCCAACCCGATTACAGGCCTAAAGGTAAAGCAGGCGCTTTCGAAAAAAGGCACACAGTTAATTACCCTCGATACGGCGTCTCGCCAGCGGGAAACTTATATCAGTCATCTCCCTAATTTGGCGACCCAGCATCTCCAGGTTCGGCCCGAAAGTGAAGGCGCTGCGATTTGCGGTTTGATGAAGGCCGTGATCGAAGCGGGCGCTTCCGATACGGCGCCGCCGGCCTTGGTCGATAAAGTGAAAAAGGCGCTTACGGCGATTTCCTTTCAGGAGGTAGAAGCGGCAACGGGTCTTTCGGAAGCGGATTATCGTAAAGCCGCGAAGGCCTACGCCGGAGCAAAGCGCGGCGTAATGATTGTCGGTCGGGGCGTGCTTCGCAATAAAGACGGCTATCAAAACATGCTCCGCTTGGCCGAGTTGGCCCTGCTCTCCGGGCAGGTCGGAGAAGAAGGCGCGGGCATCCTGGCCATGGCAATGGAGAATAATGCTTTTGGCGCAGTGGAGATGGGCGGCGTACCTGAATTCAGTCCCGGATTTCAGCTCAACGAAGGAGACAAGAAGGGCCACACTTTTCCAGAAATGCTTGAAGCCGCCGCACGCGGGGAAATCAAGGCCCTTTACTTGGTGGGAGAAGACCCTTTTCGGAGCTTGCCCCAAAAGAAAGTCGCCGAGGCGCTTCAAAAGGTGGAGCTACTTATTTGTCAGGATCTTTTTCCCTCCCAAGCAACGGCCATGGCCCATATTATCTTGCCAGCGGCAAGTTATGCCGAAAAATCAGGCCGCTTTACCAACCATGAAGGCGAAATTCAAAAGGTGCGCATGGCGATTGAGCCCGTGGGCAATGCGAAACCGGATTGGCAAATCTTCTCTATTATTACAAACAAGATGAAACAAAAAAGTGATCAGCCCTACAGTCGGCTCATTGGCTACGATTCTCCCGATGCAGTTTGGAAAGAGATTGTGATGTCGATGCCCTCAACTTGGTCGCAGGGGGCAGGAGGAGATCTTTCCAGCGCCACAGCGGCCTATGCCGATCGGGCCGAGATTTCGCTGAGCATAAAAAAGCCGCTTGATGCCAACGGCCATTTTTATCTTCATGTGGGGCAGCATCTCTTCCATGCCGGAAAGTTATCGACCTATTCGGAAGGTCTTCTAAAGCTACTTGACCAAGAAATGGTCTTAATTCACCCTGAGGATGCAGAAACCTTGGGGATCGAAGAAGGAGAAGTCGTTTCCTTGTCGAACGGAGAGGGCGCGGCGGCTCTAGAATTGCCCGTAAAATTAAGCAAGAAGCTCGGGCGCGGCACACTCTTCGTCCCGGAACATTTTGGAACAGCTGCGAAGGCCTTACTTCCCTTAACAATAGATGCAACCACGCAAGTGCCTTATGGGGAGCGCGGCGTGGTTAAACTTTCGAAACGTTCAGCCGGATAATCTCAATGGAACTTGCAGCCCAACTTCTCGTTATCCTCATTCAAATTGCCGCCGTGATGGGGGTTGTGCTTCTTCACGTCGCGTATCTTACCTATGCGGAACGTAAGGTCTTAAGCGACATGCAGGACCGCCTCGGCCCGATGGAGGTTGGTCCGCACGGTCTGCTCCAGCCCATTGCCGATGGCTTAAAGCTTTTTTTTAAGGAAGACATTATTCCAGCCGGGGCGAACAAGATTATCTTCTCGGCCTCGCCCATCCTCGTGCTGGTTCCGGCGCTCATTGGTTTTGCCGTGGTGCCTTTCGGTCGCGACAGCCTCCATATTGGCGATGTCGAAATTACGCCCTATATCACCGATATTAACATTGGCATCCTCTACATTCTCGCCTTTTCGTCTTTGGGTGCCTATGGCATTTTACTCGGAGGTTGGGCCTCCAACAGCAAGTATGCCTTGCTGGGCGGGTTGCGTTCCGCCGCCCAGGTCATCAGTTACGAGTTGCCCTTGGGCTTGTCCTTGGTCGGTCCCATTCTGCTTTCGGAATCTCTTTCGATGATGACAATGACCCATGCGCAAGCTGGCGGGTTTTGGAATTGGTATGTTGTGAAAACCACGCCTATTCCATTTGTGATCTATATGATTTGCGCCATCGCCGAAACCAATCGCTTACCCTTTGACCTTCCGGAGGCGGAGAGCGAATTGGTTGCTGGCTTCTTTACCGAATACTCCGGCATGCGTTTTTCCTTCTTTTTCTTGGCCGAATATGCCAATATGATCCTCGTTTCCTGTATTGGGGTTGTCGCCTTTTTGGGGGGCTGGCAAGCGCCCTTTGCCTTCCTGGAGTTCATTCCGCCGATTGTTTGGTTCTTGGCGAAGGTCTATTTTCTGCTTTTTTTCTATATCTGGCTTCGAGCGACAGTCCCGAGATTACGTTTTGATCAGCTGATGGCCTTCGGCTGGAAAATTATGTTGCCCTTGTCCTTGGTGATGGTTTTAGTTATTTCGGTCGCAAAGTATATCCTTACACACTAATACTGAGTTTTTATGAAATTAAAACAGAGCCTCTTTAAAACGATTATCTTTTCCGAGATCCTGAAAGGTCTTCAGCTGACCTTTAAGCATCTCTTGAAGGGAAAGGTGATCACCCAGCAATATCCCCATCAAAAACCGACACTCCCTGATGGCTACCGGGGGGTGATTGTTCATTTACGTTACGATGATGGTGCAGAGATTTGTGTTGGCTGCTCTCTTTGCGAGGCGGCCTGTCCTTCCCATTGCATCACCGTCGAGAGCGCCGAACGCGAAGATTTTCCGCAAAAACGTTATGCCAAGCGCTACATCCTCGATGTCACCAAGTGCGTCTTCTGCGGATTTTGCGTGCAGGCCTGTCCGGTGGATGCGCTCGCATCGAGCAAGGAATACGAAATGGCAACCACGGACAAGCGGACCTTAATGATGGACAAGGAGGCGATGCTGACCTTGGGCGACCAGTATTTCCCCATTCGGCAAAAGCGTCCGCAGTATTCGGAGGATCGCTTCAGCCTATTTAAGCAGATGAAAGAAGTCGGGTTTCCTTTAGCCAAGAAAGGATCTAGCTGATGACCGCGCAACTGCTCTTTTTCTATTTCGGCGGTATGACGGTGGCCGGGGCCATCGTTGCGGTGAGCGCGCCCAATCTGGTGTATAGCGCCCTCGCCTTGCTCCTTACCTTTATCCACATCGCCGGAATTTATATCTTGCTCAACGCCGAATTTATCGCCGCCGTGCAGATCATCGTCTATGCAGGTGCCATCCTCGTGCTTTATCTTTTTGTCCTGATGCTTTTTAATCCGAAACAGGAACGCCATTATATCCATAAGCAATATAAGGCGGGCATCTTTCTGGCGCTTGTGGTGATGTTTCTCATGGTTTTTGCAGGTTATAAAACGGAAATCCTGAGCTTGGGCGGCCCAGTGACCGTCGAGTCTGTTCGCGCTATGGGCCATACACGGGTGATCGGAAATGCCCTCTATACGGATTATATTTTTCCCTTCGAGATTGCATCTTTAATCCTATTGGTGGCCATGTTCGGCGCAATATTATTGGCAGGCCGCGGCCAACGTAGGATTAAGGGGCCGGCCGGACGGGTCGATCTCTCTAAAAGGGACGAAGCGACAAAGGTGCTGGTTCGCCCATGACGATCCCTTTAGATTGGTATCTCACCCTCGGTTTTTTTCTGTTTTCGATCGGCGTCGGTGGGGTCTTGGTTCGTCGTAACATCATTATGGTCTTGCTCTCGATCGAGCTGATCTTGAATTCCGCCAATATTACCTTTGTTGCCTATTCCAACTATCATCAATCCATCTCGGGCCAGATGATGGTTTTTTTTATATTGACGATGGCGGCGGCGGAGGTGGCTCTAGGCCTGGCCTTGGTGATTGCGCTATATCGGGTGCGTTCGACTTTGAACGTCGATGAAATCAACATGCTTAAATGGTAAGTGTGGTTACCCTAATGGAATATTTCGTATTCATGGAACAAGGATTATTGTATGGAAATTGAATCATTTAGACCTCTAATCGTGCTGCTCATTCCACTCGTTGGGGTTCCCTTTATTATTTTAAATCGCGGGGATGAGAATAAGCGCGAAGCCTGTTCGCTTGCTGCGGCGACCTTGATGTTTCTGACGGTGCTTTCCATGCTGCCTTCCGTGTTGGAAGGGAATACCTTTCGCTATACGCTCTTTACTTTTCTAGAAGAAGTCACGTTTTCGCTCAATGTGGATGCAATGGGAAGTATCTTTGCCACGGTGGCCTCTGCCCTCTGGCTGATTACAACCGTTTATTCCATCGGATATATGCGGGCGCACAAAGAGAAAAATCAGACCCGTTACTATTCCTGCTTTGCCGTTACCCTTTCGATGACAATGGGCGTAGCCTTTTCGGCAAACCTGGTAACGCTTTATCTTTTTTACGAAATGCTGACCCTCATTACCTATCCGCTCGTCTCCCACAATCAAGACGAGACGGCCTATGCCGGTGCCAATAAATACCTTTTTTATCTTTTGGGAACTTCGAAGGCATTCCTCTTGGCGGCCATGCTGATCACCTATTCCATTGCGGGTACCCTTGAATTTCAACCGGGTGGTCTTTTTCCCGCGAATGCGGATACCACGGTCCTTGTGATTGCCTTTTTTCTGTTCTTGGCCGGCGTCGGCAAGGCGGCAATTATGCCCTTGCATGCTTGGTTGCCGGCTGCGATGGTGGCGCCAACGCCTGTCAGTGCCCTCCTTCATGCCGTCGCTGTTGTGAACACGGGTGTCTTTTCAGTACTTCGCATTATATTCCATGTCTTCGGCGTCGATCTTATGCGATCGCTTCACCTCGGCACGGCGACTGCGATTCTCGCTTCCTTCACTATCCTCATGGCTTCGATGTATGCCATTACACGCGACAATTTGAAGGCGAGGCTCGCCTATTCGACGGTGAGCCAATTGTCCTATATTATTTTGGGTGGAGCCCTCCTTTCTACGAGCGGTATGACGGGGGGCGTGATTCATATCGCAAACCATGCCTTTTCGAAGATCACCCTCTTTTTTGCGGCAGGTTCAATCTATGTCGCTTCGCATAAAACCAATATTTCTCAGATGAACGGTATCGGTCGGCAGCTGCCCTGGACGATGACCGCTTTTGCCATTGGCACGCTTAGCATGATCGGGGTTCCACCTTCCGCCGGTTTTATCAGCAAGTGGTATTTGGCGATCGGAACGATTGAGGCCGATAAACTTGCGATCCTGTTCGTTCTATTGACCAGTACGCTTCTAAACGCCGTTTACTTTGTCCCCATCGTCTACAATGCCTTCTTTAAGCCACCAGATGAGCTCGCACATGCCCTGGCCGGCGATAAAGATGGCCACGGTGACGAGGCGCATGAAGTAAAAGAAGTGAGCCCCTTTATCGTGGGGCCTTTAATGCTGACTGCGGTGATCTCTTTGGTGCTGGGTATTTTTCCCGACATCTTTTTATCCTTGGTCCGATTGGTGACAGGATGAGTACGGAAGAAAAAACGGAGAGTAAAGAAGGGCAAGCAAAGAAGCTGCAAAGAATGAAAATCTTGTATGCGGTGATTGGGCTGATGGTTGTCCTCGACATCTTCGCGCCCAGACACCATCCTTACTTTTTTTGGGACAAGATCCCCGGTTTTTCGAGCCTATTCGGTTTTATTTCCTGTTTGATCCTAATCTTCTTTTCTAAGGGCATCGGACATGCTTTTCTGATGAAACGGAAAGATTACTACAATGATTAGTTTCGTTCACCCGGCCCTCTTATTTTTTCTCGCGGCGGCCTTGGTCCCTTTTCTAAAAGGCAAGGCGCGCGCCGCGCTCTTAATCGGCATGCCGGCCATCGCCTTTATTTCCCTCATGTTCATCCCAGAGGGAAATCACGGCGTTTTTAATATTGGTGGTTTTGAAGTCGTTTTTGGCCGAGTCGATAAAATGAGCCGAGTCTTCGGCTATGTCTTTACCCTGATGGGTTCTATCGGCATGGTCTATGCCCTTCACGTGAAGCAGAATGGACAGCATATCGCAGCACTGATCTACGCCGGAGGCGCCCTCGGTTCGGTCTTTGCGGGTGACCTGATTGTTCTATTCGTTTTCTGGGAGGTCATGGCCTTCTCTTCCGTTTTTTTAATTTGGTATGGCGGAGAGAAATCGGCCGGACCGGGCAAGCGTTATTTACTCGTTCACACCTTCGGTGGGGTTTGTCTCTTGGGCGGCATCGTCCTCTTTGGTGCAGAAACCGGCAGCTTTGCCTTTAACGCGATTCCTGCGGCCGGATGGGGTGGATGGTTGATCCTGCTCGGCTTTCTTGTGAATGCCGGAGCGCCACCCCTACACGCTTGGCTACCGGATGCCTATCCCGAAGGAACCATTACCGGCACCATCTTTTTATCGTCTTACACCACCAAGACCGCAGTCTATGTCCTGGCCCGAGGTTTTCCCGGCACTGAAATCTTAATCTGGGTCGGCATCATCATGGCCCTCTACGGCGTTGTCTATGCCATGTTGGAAAACAACATCCGCAGGCTATTGGCCTACCACATTATCAGTCAGGTCGGCTTCATGGTAACCGGAATCGGTATTGGGACGGAACTGGCCTTAAATGGTGCAGTTGCCCATGCCTTTGCACATATCCTTTATAAAGCCCTTCTCATGATGGGTATGGGATCAGTTATCTATATGACCGGCATCCGGAAAGGGACCGAGTTGGGCGGACTAATAAAAACCATGCCCCTAACCTTCGGGCTCTTTATGATCGGTGGTTTCTCAATCTCGGGCGTGCCCTTTCTATCGGGCTTTATCAGTAAGTCAATGGTGATTTCCGGCGCGGCAGCGGCACACAATGCCTATGCCGCCTTGCTTTTGACCTTGGCGGCTTCCGGTACTTTTTTATCGACTACGCTTAAGCTGCCCTATGCCGTCTTCTTGGGCGAAGACAAAGGAATCAAGGCCTCGGATCCCCCGAAGAATATGCTCATCGGCATGGGCTTGGCCGCATTTGTGTGCATCCTTTTAGGGGTTATGCCCAGCTTGCTCTATAACCAGCTGCCTTTTCCTGTGGATTACCATCCGTATACGGCGGAGCATTTGCTGGGCGCGTTTCAAATTTTGCTCGTAACCTTGGTTGGCTTTTTGCTTTTTTTGTACAAGTTGCATCCGGAAGATACGATCAGTGTCGATACGGATTGGCTTTACCGTAAAGCGGCTCCCGGTTTTATGTGGTTTGCGAATAAGCCGATCGCCCGTTACGAAGGGTTTATTACAGAGGTTTACAAAAAAGGCCTCATTGAACCCGTGAAAAAATTGTCCCGAATCGGATGGACGGTTGATACCTGGGTCTTCGACGGCCTGGTCAACGCCTCGGGCTGGGCGACCTTGTTGGAAAGTAAGATCGCCGAAATGTTTGATATCCATATTATCGACGGCACGGTCAACGGGGTGCCGGCCTTGTTGGGCGGCAGCGCAAAGCGGCTTCGGAAGATACAAACTGGACTGATCCAAAACTATATCTTGGCAATGGTTGTTGGTGTCGTGGTCTTGGGACTCGCTTCATTCATTTTATTCGCTTAGCGCCTATTGTTGTTCAAAGAGGGTTGGCTTAAGGTCAATCGGCGCCCTCTTTCTTGGATTGCACGGGTTTTTTAATTAGGAGATTTCATGGAAACAAACGCATACGGTTTTCCGCTCCTCTCGTTGATCGCTTACTTACCCTTGCTGGGGGCGATTGCCATTCTCTTTATGAAAAATGAGGACAAGAAGGCGATCATGCAGGCCGCCTTCGGCGTCTCGATCGTCACCATGCTCGTGTCATTCTTGCTTATTCCAGGCTTCGATTCGGGCAAAGCGGACATGCAGTTTATGGAAAAGGCCGAATGGATACCGAGTATCGGGGTCAGCTATGCCACGGGCATCGACGGGATCAGCCTCCTCTTGATTATTCTGACCACAATCATCTCTTCGATTGCCATCGTGAGTTCCTTTACGGCTATCTCAGATCGGATTAAGGAATATTATGTCGCCATTCTCTTTTTAGAGACGGGCATGATCGGCGTCTTCATTTCGCTCGACTTCTTCCTCTTTTACATCTTTTGGGAGATTATGCTGGTGCCCATGTATTTTTTGATCGGCATCTGGGGCGGCGGTCGGCGGCTTTACTCGGCAATTAAGTTTTTTCTCTATACCCTTTTTGGCTCGCTCTTTATGTTGCTGGGTATTCTGGCGGTGTACTTTTTAAATGCCGATCCGGCCATTGGAACAGGGCAATACACCTTTAGCATCCTAGAACTCCAGAAGATCAACCTCCCGATGCACCCCTATCAATATTGGCTTTTCCTGGCCTTCTTTTTGGGTTTTGCGATCAAGGTGCCGATGTTTCCTTTTCATACCTGGTTGCCCGATGCCCATACCGACGCGCCTACGGCGGGGAGCGTGATCCTGGCCGGCGTCTTGTTGAAGATGGGGACCTACGGCTTTGTGCGTTTCTGCCTGCCCATGTTCCCGGCGGCGAGTCATTACTTCGTGCCCCTCATGGCGGGGCTGGCCTTGGTCGGCATTGTTTACGGCGCGCTGGTGGCGCTGGCGCAAAAGGACGTGAAGCGACTGGTCGCTTATTCTTCGGTGAGCCATCTCGGTTTTGTCATGCTTGGGATTTTTTCGCTGAATACCCATGGGATTACCGGTTCAATTCTTCAAATGGTTAACCACGGCATTTCGACCGGCGCGCTCTTTTTGATTGTGGGCATGATTTACGAGCGCCGCCATACGCGTTTAATTGCCGACTTCGGAGGCCTGTCCAACCGTATGCCCATCTTTGCCGCCTTTTTTGCCGTCTCCATGTTTTCCTCCATGGGGCTTCCCGGACTCAACGGTTTTGTAGGGGAGTTCCTTATCTTGGTGGGTGCCTTTGAGTTTAATAAAATCTATGCCGGGATCGCGGTCATCGGCATTATCTTGGGTGCAGCCTACATGCTGTGGCTTTTTCAACGGATGATGTTTGGCCCCCTCGATAATCCTGAAAATCAAAAACTAAAGGATATGAATCGACGAGAAATTGCGTACATGGCGCCCTTGGTCCTCTTCATGTTTTGGATCGGGTTGTTTCCCAGACCCTTTATCCGCGTGATGGAACCCGCAGTCGCAAAAATCATCCAACGCTTGGATGCCGGCAAGGTGGCCCTCGAACGCGGCGAGATTTCTCCCGTCGAAGAGGTTAAGTCCGATTTCAAATCACAAAAGCTCGCGGCGCGCCTCGATGCTGCCCAAAAGTTAGAAGACTAGATGGAGCCCACCTTACCCGATATTCAACTGATTGCCATTTTGCCGGAGATGATCCTCGCCTTCTTGGCCTGTGCCCTCTTCGCGGCGGATTCCTTTGTGCCGAAAGAGAACAAAAGACAGGTCGGCTATTTCGCCATCGGCGCCTTGGTCCTTTCAGGGCTCTCTACGATTCCCCTCTGGGGCCAAGAGATCTCCACATTCAGCGGCATGGTGTCTCTGGATTTTTACGCCCTCTTCTTTAAGGTTGTTTTCCTAGCGATTTCGACAATTATTATTCTGATTTCAGGCCGATACATTGAGATTGAACGCATCAACATGGGTGAGTATTACGGCCTGATTCTCTTCGCAACCGTCGGGATGATGTTTATGCCTTCGGCCACCGACCTGCTGTCCTTTTATCTCTCACTGGAATTGATGTCCATGTCTTTTTATGTTTTGGTCGCCTTTATGCGAAAGGATCCCAAATCAGTTGAGGCCGGTATTAAGTATTTTTTAACCGGTGTTTTCGCCTCCGGCGTGATCCTTTACGGTATTGCCTTTCTCTATGGGGCCTCCGGAACGACCAACTTAAATGAGATCGCGACCTTTATCGCCACACAAGAGATTGGAAAAAGCCCTTCATTGATCATGTCCTTTGTTCTTTTGATTACTGGCTTTGGATTTAAGATCGCGGCGGTGCCTTTTCATATGTGGGCGCCCGATGTCTATGAAGGTTCACCCACACCGATCACAGCTTTCCTTTCAGCGGGTTCCAAGGCCGCGGCCTTTTCCGTAATGCTCCGTGTCCTCATCAATGGCTTCGGCCTCAGCACTGGAAGCTGGTGGCCGATCTTATGGATCGTCGCCGTGCTCACCATGACCCTTGGTAATCTTATTGCCATGACCCAGACCAACATGAAACGCCTGCTCGCTTATTCTTCTATCGCCCATGCGGGCTATATTCTTATGGGGCTTATCGCCGCCACCCAATTGGGTTTCGCCGCCATCCTCATCTACCTGGTGGGCTACGCCTTCATGACCTTGGGGGCCTTCACCCTGGTGATCCTTTTGTGTAGAACCAACCATCGGGGAGATCAAATCAGCGATTTTAGAGGTCTGGCACGGACGAATCCCCTGATCGCCGCCACATTTATTTTATTTGCACTTTCGTTGGTCGGCATCCCTCCCACAGCAGGTTTTGTCGGGAAGTTATTTTTGTTTAACGCGGCCATCCAGGGTGGTTTTTATTGGCTTTCGATTATCGGCATACTCAACAGCGCCATCTCACTTTATTATTATTTTAAGGTGGTGAAAGCCATGTATATGGAAGATCCCCCCGACGACCTCAAGTTGTCTTTTTCGCCAGGCATGAAGGTGGCTGTCGGTTTTACCGCTTTTGTCACCCTTTTTCTGGGTCTCTTTCCAGAACCACTCATCAAGGCCGCCCTTACCTCCGTTAAGATTTTTCTGTAATTCCCCTTTGTTAGATTTTCCTATCTAAGTCACGACGTATTTCAGGAATTCTCCCTTTCCGATCTGGGTAGGTTGCCCAGTTCAATCCGCATTTGATGAGTTTTATTGCTGGATATGAATTCTTGTTACATCTAATTTTTCCATCGAAAAGAAATTTATGCGAGGCTTTGTCTGGGTAGGGGTTAATACGAGAAAGATAAAAAAATCAAAGTCCTGATCTTAGGATGTTTTAGTGAAAATCTTCTTTATTAATACCCAGCCTTTCGAGGGCTTCGTAGAGGGAGGGGCGGCTGATGTCGAGGTCGGTGGCGCTTCGGCTGATGTTGCCTTTGTTCCAGGCAAGGACTTTTTTGATCCATTCCCGTTCTGCAGCTTCGCGCACCGATTTTAAGGTCCGTATTTTTGCTTCTTTCAATAAAGGAGGAAGGTCGAAATCGCTTGGCGTAAGGAAGCGCCCGTTGGCCATGATGATGGCACCCTTGATCTTGTTTTCGAGTTCGCGAACGTTTCCAGGCCAAGGATAGGCGCGGAGCAAGTCGATCGCCTCACGGCGGAATCCTTTGAGTTGTTTTTTATATTCTTTCGTAAAACGTAGAAAAAAAAGGTTGGCCAAAAGCTCGATATCGCCTTCCCGTTCCCGCAAGGGCGGGACTTGTAGGGGAACGACATTGAGGCGAAAATAGAGGTCGGACCGAAAGCGACCGTCTTCGACGTCTTTTTTAATGTCGGTATTGGTCGCGGCGACAATCCGTACGTCGACCCGTATTTCATGACGCCCTCCAACGCGGACGAGGCAAAAATCTTGGAGGAAGCGAAGCAGTTTAACTTGGAGCGGTAGGGGCATTTCTCCTATTTCGTCCAGGAAAAGCGTGCCACCTTCGGCAAATTCGATTTTCCCTTTCCGTTGCTGGTGTGCCCCCGTAAAGGATCCTTTTTCGTGTCCGAATAGCTCGGCTTCTAGGAGTTCTGCCGGAATGGACCCACAGTTTATTGCGACGAAGGGCTTGTCCTTCCGAGGGCTAAGCTGGTGTACCGATTGGGCGATGAGTTCTTTCCCTGTGCCGCTTTCGCCTAAGATCAAGACCGGCGCATCGGTACTGGCAACCCGTTTCATCGCACTGAATATGGTTTGCATGGCGGTCGATTGGCCTTCCAATCGGCCCATGGTGTTTTCGCCTACTTGGGTTTGAAGGGCGAGATTTTCCCGCTCCATCTCATATAGGTGCAAGGCCCGTTTTAAAATGGTTTGAAGCTCTTCCAAGTCCACCGGTTTCGAAAAGAAGTCGTAGGCGCCTTGGGTGATGGCCTTGATTGCATTTGCCCGTTCGATATTTCCAGAAATGATAACCACTTTGGTCTTAGGCTCTTCATCCAAGATTTCTTTGAGGACTCGGAGTCCTTCGACTTCGTCGCGCGGGTAAGGCGGAAGACCTAAGTCTAGGGCGACCAAGGGCGGCCGCTCTTGTTTAAACTGCTCCAGCGCTTGCACCCCATCCCCAGCAAGAAAAACGGAATAGTCGTTTGAAAGGCCCCATTTCATTTGATTTAAAATGACTTCATCGTCATCGACGATGAGCAGCTTGGGTAGGGCTGAAAGCGGTTCAATCCGGTCGTCTGCAGTTTGGGTCGTTTCGGGTGGGGGTGAGGCGTCCACGGCGCTCCTATTTTAACGCGTTTTAACGTTTCTTAAGGGCTGCAAAGGTCGTAACATGAGCCCTAATTCTAAGCTGTATGGGGCTGAATTTCTTTGTGATTTTATCACATTTCAGGCCATCTTAGGCATGCCTTTTCAAAAGCGCCTCGTTTTTTGTCTTTATTCTACTGAATTCATCTTGTCGGAGCGTTCCGCAGTGGCGGCTTGCTCCCTGCGACGCGCTGTTCTAAAAGACGGATCCTGATTTTTATTTTTTTAGCGGTTCTTCAATCGGGGGAAGATTTAGGGACGCTGCCGCTTTTGCCGTTTCTGGCGGGTTATTTTTTCTAAGAATCCGGCTGATCTTCAAGCCCACACACATGACCACCGTGCCAAAGACGATATAAAAGGGGGCAAGATAGGCTTGGAGCTTTAAACCTGCCTCGTCGATATTTCTGAGTTGGAGGACAAGGCGATAGCTCCAGATCATCATGAGAATGGAGCCGGAGCGAATAAGGGAGATCGCGCTCCGTTTATTCAGGGCTTTCTTGCGCAGCCCGACTCTTATGATGGATGAGGCGATCCATAGAGAGAGCACGGCCACCAAGAGATGGGGCGCAAAACGCGGATCCTCTGCATGGTTCCTGAGCAAACGGTAGACACGAATACTCCCCACACCGAAGAGTACCCAGCCCGATACGATAAGAAAGCGTTGAATCCTTGGAGACATTTCTATCCTTCCGATCAAAAGGAAGCCATCATAACATCTCTTTTCCCAGACTGACAAGTTCGGCTCTAAAAAACACGCACGAGACAAGGATGCCTTAGATCTAAGCCTAAAAACCGATGATCGGCCTATCTTTGCCCCCACTCATTTAGGTTGTGACAGCCCGGTCTGGGGCCTCGGATGAAGAGGATGAAGCAGCGCCGTGTAATTCAACAGTTCTTGTGGTTCTAAAAAAGGCTTTAAGCCAGCCGGTTCTTTTGTTACACTAACGCACGCTTATGCGCCATTTCGATTTCATCGGCCTCCACTAACCGCATAGGAAAAACACTCGGCCTAGAGAACTGCCGATCGGCCTTAGCTCAAACCTTCAAATCGGCTTGGACGCGGGATGCAGCGTCGAATGGTTCCGTTTCGATTTTTAGAAAGAAAGAACAGCTTCAGATGAAACTACTCCATACCCGCATTCGTGTAAGCGACTTGGCGCGATCCCTCTCTTTTTACACTGAGCATTTTGGGTTTCAGATCGAAAGGCGAAGCGACAACTCGCCCTCCGGGAATCGGATCGTTCTCTTGTCCCTTCCAGGCAATCCACATCAGCTCGAGTTGTGTTGGTCGGCGGACTATAAAGTAAAAGTCCCGGAAGATTTAATACACCTGGCTTTCGGGGTGGAGGATTTAATGGCCGCTTGTGCCCGATTCGAAAAAGCAGGCATTTCGATTTGGCCGGAAGATTGGCGAGAAAAATTTACCTCGGGTCGAAAGATGGCCTTTATAGACGATCCCGACGGTTACGAAATTGAGTTGCTTGAAGGCGATCCCGAGGCCTTTCTCTAAACCCAAGGCGGTTTCATGTGGCCTGGTCTTGTAAGTGAAAAGTGTATTCTTGGGCAGACCTGAAGCAAGTCGAGCGAAAAAATAGAATATACAGACGAATAAAATTACTCAGAATCGATCCTTTGCCGCTGGCTCGGCGCGAGGGTTTCGATACAACGCGATTGATGGAGACATGAACATACTACTGCTTATAGACAGTGCCATCGCCTTCTTTGGGCTCTGTGCCTTTCTGCTTGCCTTTAGTGGAACAACGATAGGCGAATCGACGCTTCTTTTTGGTGGGGATCGATGGACAACGGATGAAGGGGCCCCCTTCTTTAAGCGAATTACCGCACGGGGCTGGTTTTCCATTCTCTGTCTGCTGGCTGTAATTGGTTTGGTCGTGGGTAAGCAGGCCCTTAAAGAGCAAATGGACCTGGACGAAGTCGCAACCCGGATTAAAGTGGAAGGAGAAAATACAATTCTCCGAGAGCAAATTACGAAGCATATCGAGAATATCTTAGTGCTCCAAAAAGAAAGTGGGAGGGCGAATCAAACCCTATCGGGCATTAATGAGGAAATTGAGGCTCATCACCTCTTGGCCATGCAGGCGGCTTTTATGTTGACCTTTAAGCCTTCTCGAGACAAGGACGAGGCGATCGTCCAAATCGATGGCCGCGACACGATTCCAATTCCATCGCGTTTTCGGGATCAGATGGTGCTCGTGGGCGGGGACCAATTTTATTTCGCAACGTTCATTGAAAATGCCTCAGCGCTTGATCTCCAAATGCTTCAATTGGAACTGGGCGACAAGCGTTATCCCCTTTTCGAAGGTCCGGTTCAAGGTTTTTTTGAGCGCACGCTGCGCCTTCCGGGAAATCCGATCCTTGCTGTTCCCGCCGTCATCAGCAATCCCTTGGGCCTGCGCAATATTTGGCTTAAAATTTTTGTTCGACCGAAAGACGTCATCCAAGAAGATGAGGTTTTTAAAAGCTTGATCTTGGAGAGCCCCTTTTCAAAAGAAGCGAAAAAGAAATACAAGATCACCACGGCGGACATGCTCAATGTCCGCTCAATGCCTAGCCCTTCTGCGGTGCTTGTTTCCCGTCTTCCCCGGGGCAGCTTTGTCCAGAAAATTCAGGAAAACAATGCCTGGCTCGAAGTCAAAACGGCCGAAGGCAAGCAAGGTTGGGTGACCCGCCGCTTTGTTTCGGAAATTGAATAAGCCAAAAATGGCCGATGCAAAGCGAAGGAAATCCTGTCCCGCCTTGGGCCTTTCACTCCTCAGCTCCCGATGAAAAACACGCAAAGCCCTGAGCGAAGCCAAATCGATAAGGGCCAAAATGCGATCAGATCCGCCCTGATCTCCTTTTTGATTATTTTATTTCCGACCTTTGGGACAGCGCGCTTTGCCGTCAATGCGTTAAGCGCGGCGGAGCGACCTGCGGAGGATCTTTCCCCCAGGCAGTTTATCTTCGAGCGCTTGAATCGCGACTATCGGGACCTCGCCCCAAAGATCGCGGAGATTCAAAAAGGTCCCCTCGTCATCCACCTTAGTTCTCCCAAACAAGTCATCCTACTGCGAAGCCATCGTTTATCGCTTATGCCGACTGGCAATGGCCGTCATCGGGGCCGCTTGGAATTTGAATTTGAGGGATCGGGAGATTTATTAGCCAATGTTACGTTCTTAGGAATCAATACCCGCTTATCCGATCGATTCTGGATACCGCGGCAGAAGAAGGCGATTGCCGGAGAAGTCCGCGTGAAGCGGGTTGAGGCGGGTTATCACTTGAAAGCACTGACATTGCCGAAGGCCCTTGACGTTCGAATTCGAACCGGCCTGGGAAGCCGCCTGGTCGATTGGTGCAACAGCATGGCCTGGCTTTCCGCATCCATGATCGATTGTCAGGATTTAGACCGTGCCTTGAGCGTGGCGACGATTCCGCTCGATACAAATGCCGTTTATTTTATTCCCAATGCGGATCTCTTGCCGGAAGAACGGGCGGAATTGGATGACTATTTACAGGAACCAGCGGCCCCTTAAACGCCGCTGGTCGTCGCTTTCCTTGGTATCGCGCCGCTTCGCTTGGGGTTTTTTATTATTTTTTCTTTTCGTTTTTCTGTTTCCGTTTTTCCTTTAAGGTCAGTTTGGGTTTTTTCTTGTCTTCCCGTTTGCCTTTGTCTTTGCTTCCTTTATCTCCCATTGCCGTTCCTCCTTGTTGTGTTCTAAGGGTTCATTTCAATTTCAAAAAGGGCGAAGGCGAAAACCCTGGATCTTAATTTTAAGTTGTTCTCTGCGCCTCTGTATTTAATCAAAGCTGAATTTGAAATTCATATCGAAATGTAGCCATTTTTGAGATGGTTTTCAATCCAAAAATGCGATTTTATGGCGAAATGTTATAGGGTCGCGAGAGCCCTTTCTTAGTCCTTTTATCCTGCTTTGGGAGCGCGGCGGAAAGTGGACGCGGCTTATAAAACGCGATTAGGTCGAAAACGCGATTTCCGAAAAGCTCCGAACGCAGGGGTAATTGGGTGAAGGTTTGTCTTTTTCCGAACCCTTGACTGTCTTGTTCCGCTGTACCCAGCAAGTCTCAAGGCCTGCAGTCCTTGCGGCATCCAGTTCGGAAAGCTGATCAGACAAAAAAAGAATCGTATCTGGAGCATGGCCGATTTCTGACGCAATCTTCTCGTAAGCGCTTGCTTCCATTTTTGGGCCGGTCGTCGTATCGAAATAATCCGCGAACAAATATCGTAGATCGCCGAAGACGCTGTGCTCAAAAAATAGTTGCTGGGCCTTGATCGAGCCGGAGGAATAGACATAGAGCGGAATGCCCGCCGTGTGCCAGGCCTTGAGCGCCTCGAAGGCATCGGGGTAGACATGGGCCTGCAAGACGCCACTGCGGTAACCGGTCTCCCAAACCAGGCCTTGCAGGGTTTTTAGCGGGGTGATTTTTTGGTCGGTCTCAATCCAGGCCAAGAATTGCGCGATGACTGCTTCGAGATCCTTTGCCTCCAAGCCGGCCAGGGCCGCAGCCTCGGCAATCAGCGGTTGAACGCTTTCATCCTTTGCCTGTTGCCGGACAAAATCCGGCAGGGCCGCCGCCGCGTAGGGGAAGAGGGTGTCTTTGACGAAGGCGATGTCGCTGGTGGTGCCTTCGATGTCCGTGACGATCACTTTAATGTTCAAGGGCTTTAATTTTCGAGGCGCGAAAAGCGCTCGGCGATGTCGGCGCCCGTGTAGTTCGCCACCCAGCCATCGGGGTTGTTAAAGAGGCGGATGGCGACAAAGCGGGGGTTGGGTCCCATATCAAACCAATGCGTGGTGTTCGCGGGCACACTAATCAAATCGCCCTTGGTGCATAGCACTTCGTAGACTTTGTCTTTTACGTGCAGGGCGAAGAGTCCTTCGCCGTCGACAAAGAATCGAACCTCGTTCTCGCTGTGGCTGTGCTCGCTTAAAAACTTTTCCCGGAAGGCCGTTTTTTGGGGGTGATCAGGCGTGAGGCTGACGACGTCCACCGTGATATAGCCTTCCTCCCGGACCAAGCGGTCGATGTCCTTTTGATAGGCCGCGATAACCTTTTCTTGGGGATCTCCGGCGCGAACGGACTTGGACGCCGACCACTGCTCGAAGCGCACGCCGATGCCTTTCAGGGTGTCGGCAATGTCCGCCTTTTTGTCTGTTTGTTTTAAGATTTGTTTTGGATTTTCATCGTCGAATACCGAAATCCGGCTCATCTTAATTTCTCCTCTTTCAGCGTTGTGAAATTGAATGTGATATTTATTGAGGGCATTCTATTTCACAACCCAGTAAAAACTCAAGCGCCTCCAAGTGCTGCATGGCCTCTCGCGGGTTTCTTCCCCAAGCATAAACCCCGTGACCCCGGATCAAGTAGGTCCAGCAGGGTGTCTTGGTTTTTTCATTCAAAGTAGATGAGACGGTGTCGGTGAGGGCCTTCATGTCTTGCGTATTTTCAAAGATCGGCACCCGCATTTCGTCATCGTGCCTAGAGATTCCGTTAAAGGCCTTGAGTAATTCGTACCCTTTGAGGCAAAGTTGCGATTGTCCTTTCAGTCGGCGGCTTAAAACGGTGCTGTTATGGGAATGAACATGGAGCACGGCCCCGATATCGGCGGATTGCCGATATAGTAGGGTGTGCAGCGCCGTTTCGGCCGAGGGTTTGCCTTTGGTTAAAGGTTTACCGTCGAAATCCACCGCCACGACCTCGTGGTCTTTCAATCGCGCTTTGTCTTTGCCCGATTGCGTAATCCCGCAGGCCGTTTCATCGATACGAATCGAAAAGTTTCCGCTGGTCGCCGGCGCCCAGCCTCTCCGATAGATTTCCTGGCTGAGGGCCGAAATCTCCTTGGCGATTTCCTTGAATTTGAGCTCCGAAAAAATATTCATCGCTTTTGTCCTGATGTGTCCTGGTTTGAGGCTTCTCCCCTAGACCCCCATCCTAGCACGCGAGTGTTTTGGGTTTAAAGTTCAAAATCGAGAGGCCTAGAGGTCTTAAACAGGGTCCATGTCCATCGACGTAACGAAAAAGATGGTCCATTTACTCACTGTCCCGCGCCGCAAAGTGCATCGTTGCCAGCTGGGCTTTGTGGTGGATGTTCACAAAGAATGCGGCGGTGAACACAATGCATAGTATGTTTAAGTCCATCATTCCTTAATCCTTCTTCGGGCTTAATGTTGGACTTAAGTGTGGTGTTGATCAAGCAGGGAAAGGTTTCCCGCCGAGAGGCTCAGCGTCATGGCCTCGGCGCTGCTTCGGGCGTTTTCCGGACGGCTGGCACCGGGAATGGGAATGATGACCGAAGACTTGGCAAGTAGCCAAAGGAGCGCGACTTGGTAAGGACTTATCTTATTGCGCTCGGCAATGTTTTGCAGCAAGGCATCCCGTCCTGTCCGCTTGTGTCGGCGGAAGCCGCCGACGGGGCTGTAGGGGAGAAAGGCGATCCCTTCTTTTTCGCAATAGGCCACCACCCCTTCGTCGAAGGCTTCCCGTTCGTAGAGGTTGCATTCGTTTTGAACGCTGACGATTTCGACAATCCCTTGGGCCTCTTTAATTTGATCGACCGAGACGTTCGACAAGCCCACGTACTGGATTTTCCCCATCTCTTTCAGTTCGCGCAAGGCCCCAACGCTGTCGGCGAAGGGCACTTCATCGTCTGGAGCGTGGAGCTGGTAGAGATCGATGCAGTCGGTATTGAGTGCGACTAAGCTCAGCTCGCAGGCGTGCTTTAAATGTTTGGGGTCGCCGTTGGTCGTCCAAGCCGCGTTGGGCCGCTCCATGCCGCCTTTCGTCGCGACGATCACCGGCGTGGCGCCGCCCCAGGCCTTGATGCCCTCTGCGATGAGCTTTTCATTGTGGCCGATGTCGCTGTGATCCAAACAATAGACATCGGCCGTATCGATAAAATCGATGCCCGCATCCAAGGCCGCACAAATGGTTTGAATCGATTGCGCCCGATCCGGACGCCCCTGAATCGACATCGGCATGCCGCCCAAGCCGATGGAATTGACGGTAATGCCGGAGCTGCCAAGCTTGCGACGGTTCATGGTTGCCTCCTTTTCTGTTTTTGAGTTTCTCAGCAGGATAAATTTACGTCAGAATTCTGGCAAAAGTACTTCCATCGCCTTTACATCAGCTTCCAAAGAATCCAAAAAACTATCCATTTTTTGGAAATCCAAGACGTCGATTAAAAAATACTCATTTTGATGTTTTTTACCTGGATCGATGTAGGCATAATTTATCTCCAGCTGAAAATGATTGTCTATCGGAGAGGGCTTTCCTGTAGATTCGACTTCTACGCTGTAAAAGTTACTAAAACTGTTGCAGATTATTATCGGATAAGAAGCTGCAGCAAGAATATTTATCATTCTCTGACTGGCTTCAGGTATTATCGAATCATCTTGTTCATGATTAAAGTAGACCATGGCGTTTATGCTCTGATTTAGCGCTTTGTATATGATTTCGTTTTCTTCACTTTTTTTGCTTTCGCTCACAAATAACTTTGCCACTTTATCGTGGCTACTTAGGGCTTGCTGAAAAAGTCGTCTTCCGGTTCTTCAAAAAAGACCGAGACATCAATTTGAGAACGCTTTGTCTACATCGGCTCAATGACTTCGTCCTCAACAACAGTTGAAACTTAAGCGCAGGCCCAGTGATTGTT
>JAJDBX010000073.1 GCA_029261135.1 Nitrospirota bacterium | reverse complement strand
GCGGGACAAAGGGAACAAAGTCATCTATTTTGCCGGTTACAAAAAACCTCAAGATGTCTACAAAGTGGAAGAAATCGAGGCGGCTTCTGATGTCATTATATGGAGTGTTGATGCCGGGGAAGCCATCCAACCGAGACGGGCGCAGGATAAAACTTTCGTCGGAAATATCGTTCAAGCCATGATTGCCTATTCTGAAAAAAAATTAGGTGAGATCACCTTATCGCTAAAAGATGTCAATCGTATTGTCGCAATTGGTTCCGACCGTATGATGGAAGCCGTAAAAATGGCACGCCATGCCTCCCTTGCGAAACATCTCAACCCGGATCACATCGCTTTTGGCAGTATCAATTCCCCCATGCAGTGCATGATGAAAGAGGTTTGCGCCCAATGTCTGCAAAAGCATGTGGATCCTGAAACAGGAGAAGAAACCAGTCCTGTTTTTTCTTGTTTTAATCAAGATCAAAAGCTCGATTGTGTGGATTTTCCGAACCTCAGGGCACGGCTAAAACAAAATTCGGTTCAGGAAAAATTGAGCAATCGAATCTTGGATCTACTGATGCAAAAGAAAAATATTATGCAGGTTTGAGCCTAGGGGGCATTCACTTTAATTGAGAAAGCCCCCTAGGCGGTCCAATTTTTAGGTGAACCAGCTTCTTTAGTTTTGTCAAACAGCCAGATCAAGCCTTTGATGTTTTCACTCTACCCTCTTTTTTTTGATTCCTTGAGTCAAGACATCTTCTCGAAGAAAAATATGACTTCCGTCCTATTTTTCTTGACAGGGTACATGAAGTAAAGTAAGAATAATGACTTTATTTCAACTGAAGGTGATGTGACGATGCTTGTTAGGGCGTCCAAAGTTTATATGAAATTTCCGTATCTTTGATTCCATGTTATTTGAAAAAGAAGGTTTGCAAAGGGAAAGTTCAATCCTCATTACATTGTTACCCTCAACATAAAATATAAATTGGAATAAAAAATGAGTTCGTTCTTGTTTTTATGAGGAAGTAGAGAGTGTTTTACTGCTGTAGTTAGAGGAGAATTCAACTGGGATGCACCGGCAGAAAATGATTATTACACAGGAGGTTACAAATTGAATCGATTATTTATTCCTATTCTCATCCTTGGGTTTGCTTTATCAGGTTGTGGTGGCAGTGGCGGTGACAGCCCTTCCGGTGGCGGTGGTAGTACAGGCAGTACAGGTGGTCCAGCTCAGACCTCAGCTTCAGCAATTTGCGATGGCGGCGGCCTGCCGAAAATATGTCTCAGTGAATCAACGGTCATGCTGAAAATGGGGGATGATTTTGTTCCAGAAGGTGTCGCAGTCGGAGGAGACGGGGAGGATATCTCAGCCCAGGTTGTGATATCTGAAATTTCAACGAGTGCCGTTTTCAGAAACAGGTTAAGCGATCCTGAGCTTCTCACCCATAGTGCTGTTCCTAAAGATATGTTCTATTTCGGGACACAGCCCCTTGTGACCTTTAGCGTTACGGACAGTGACGGAAATGTCGCCACGGCGACTCAAAATGTGAAGTATTACAATACACCCGAGGAGACGCCCATCCAAAAATTTTCGGGGATTTTAAATGTTTCAGTTGTTGAATTTCGCAATGGTACGTCAGTTCCTATCCCTGCTTTTCCTGGGAAGTTTACAATTTTCCTCAAGATAGATGGGGATAACATCACGCTGATTGGGTTGCCCTCATGGCGACCGGATGTCGCCGCAGAGCGGCGGACAGCCTTCGAGCCAGACACTTTCATTATTCCGCCCCAAAGAACCGCGGGTGTCGTTTATGGAAGCTCGACGGTAGGCCAGCTTGGCCCTGAGAAGGTGTTTGGGAAAATTCGCTACCTGGAAAGTACGAACCAGCTCATGATTCAAGAGTTAACCGTAGGGCAAGATACTGGCCCCAATTCTCTCGGAATCAACACAAGAGTGGAAAAGTATGCGGGCACCTTGAGCCTTGTATTACCCCTCCCGACAGAAAAAGATCCGAATCTTGTCGATAATGGCGATGGCACGATTTCAGACACAGAAACATCACTCATGTGGGTTGATCCAGCCGTGGTCAGACAAAATCGTGATATGTCAGGTAACTGGTATCAGGCCATTGGCGTGCGCCATGATACGCTCAATAATGGAACGGTCGTTCGCAGTATCTGTGGTGATCTGGACTTTGCGGGTTTTACGGACTGGAAGGTTCCGGGCAGAGGACAACTCGGGACTTTAATCCATCCTTTTAACGCAGGCTTTATCGATACGACCCTGTTTGACTATTTTTTCACTTCTTGGTCGCGTGACAGCGAAACCAACCAAGTGGCTTGGGCCTATCAAGTGAGTTTTGTAACGGGGCTGACCAGTGAATCTCGACGGGAAAACAGCCGATACGTCCACTGTGTGAGGGATCAATAAAAACCTTTAATGCAGTAAAGATTAAACAGTATGTTCATAGTGAATATAGAAGGTCATTCACAACCCACCCGGACAGGGGATTCCCCAATTGTTTTCCGGGTGGGTTGTGCGCAATGACGCGTCCCCTATTTCGGCGGTAGCCCGTTGACGAAGTTTTCGCAGAGTGAAACCCAGTCGCGAAGGATATTGTCATCTTCAAAACCTTCCGGGTCCACAAATACAAATCCCTTCATGGCTCTTCCGGTGAAATCCATTTCACGGGTGTGAGGGCGTTTGAGCGCGGCTTGATATTGATCCGGCCCCACTCTCGCCATCAAAGTTTCCTTGATGATCCCGCAGCACATGTGCCCGCGCAACATAAATGCAAGGCCCCCAAACATCTTCTTTTCAGTGACATCGGGGTCATCGAAAAAGACTTCTCTCAGCCTTTCGGCCAAGCCTTCATCAAAGGCCACGGGGACAGAGGCCAAGAGGTTTATTTTGCACGTGTTTCGACCTCTTTCATTTTCTCATCGATGAGATCCCTTGCGAATCGAAGCGTATCGAGTTGTACTTCTAAAAATAAGGGGTTGTGCTGTTTTGGCAGGGAAACACGCATCTCTATATAGGACGAGGCTTGCTCAATATCGGGATGATCGGCAATCAAAATTTCAACTTCGCTGGCGTCTTTTGATTCTGAAACCTCTGTATATTGTATCTTCATCTCTCTCCTTTTATAAAAAAATCGTAAGAATGCTCTCTACCAATCGGCCAACTTTAAGCACTGAGGCTTGGCATTCACTGCGCCGCTCTTTTTTCTTGTTTTTATTGCCTCTCCTTTTCGGTCAAATAAATGAAAGAGGAGCTGTTGATTGTCTGGATCAATGTCAATTCTGCTGAAATTATCCGCCTGTGTAAAACCCCAGGCACTGTAGTCCATCGTCCCATTGTTCGGTGAAAGGGAGAAGGTATCCTTGTTTCTAGGATCTGTCGAATCGTGTACGAATTCTGCAGGACTCCCGTCTGCGAAAGGGAAAGGCCAATAAAAGGCAGAGGAGGTCAGGGAGTAGGCCTTGAGATGATCACCGGGACTGCCATTAAAAGTCATTTCGGCCACATTAGAGCAATGGACATCTCCGCTTAAAAAGACGACATTATTGATGCCATTTTCGACGATACAATCTAATATCGCCCTTCGGGTTGCGGGAAACCCAGGCCATGAATCGCTGGCTTCTTTGTTTTTATAGCCCTCGCGTGTCGATTTCACGGTATTTGGTGCGAACACAGAGGAAGAAATGACAAACTTCGGGGTGTTGCCCCTCATCTCCTGCTGGTGACGCAGCCAATGCAGAAGACGTTCCAATTGTCCCGGCTCGCTTGCATGCTGTGCAGGTCGACCGAGCAGGTGATTGTCATCCAATCCGGCTGAATCATCCTGAAATCGTTGTGTCCGGGTGTCGAGTACAAAGAAGGGATAGCCTTCGCAGAGAAAGTCGTAATAGAGTAGGGCCGTCTGTGGATTGTGCAGAGAATCTTCAACTGCGGAAAGTTTCTTTTCAGAGGGAGGCGCGCAATTGTTCCAAGTGCGCGGCCCGTGGCTCCACTGATAGCTCATATAGGCATCGATCGCGAGATTAAAAAGCACCCGTTTTCCTCGGTCTTTGTTGATCCGATCCTGCGTCCAATTGTCTTCAATCTCGTGATCATCCAAAGCCATGTAGGTCGGAATCTGACGGAGAAATTCTCGCATGTTTCGAGATCCAAATGCAGTGGTATATCGCTCTTGAAATTCTTTGTAGGTGTCTGCCAAACATAATGGCACCAAACGGCCAAACATATCGGCATAGATTTGGTCCCCGACCATGAGGGCAAATCGAATTTTTTGCTCCTCGCGCTGACGCAACATCGGGCCAAAAATACGGTCGGAAGATTTTCGCTTCCAAAGCAGACCCGGATAACGACATGAGCCCAGTAAAAAACTGATTGCCGACTTCGGTTTCCCATTGCCGGGTGGGGCAGCAAATGTTTTGAATTGGGCTTCCAGATAGGTATCCGGCATGCGGTTTAAAACATCCGCCCATGATTGGGGCTTGGGCAGTCGCTCGTCCAATGTTTCATCCAAGACCTCATAATCGTTATCAAAGGCATCATCGACAGAAAGGGTTGATAGGCGAACAGTATACTTTGTTGAGGGTTTGAGAGGGGTTGCCGAGAGCGCTTTCCCCTGTTTTTTTAATCCTAGATCGATCCCCAGGTTAAAGGTCCCGGTGCGATTGTGCCCCCGGTGGAGCCGAAAATAGGCAATGGAATCGGGAGAGACGGTGCCATCTTGTTTGAGAATGCCAATCACCCCGAGGGTACGTCTTCCTTCCGATTCCTTCTCATCCAGCTTGTCTGGATCCGCCGCAATCCAGAGGCGGCAGGAATGGTCTGTGGTGTGTCCGACAATGGGGCCTAAACTCGGTTTCCTCAAACTGCTCATTCGTTGATCCTCCCTAAAATAAATACACTATGAAAATTTTCGATCACCTTCAAGATCACCCACCTACACTTTTCTAACGAACAGACAATCTCGTTTTCTTTGAAATGATGCTTAACGAAGGATCTTAGCATTTTTTATGAAAACCCTTTTTTCGATACTGTAAGGAGGATTTCGGGGTAAAAACCACCATCGGGTTTGGCAGAGACAACATATCTAAGGTCGAAATTAGAAAACACGGAAACACGAAACCAAGGCTCTCGTCGGACATATACAGAATTTAAATCTAAATTGCAAGAAAACCCTGTGCATCAAAATTGAATCTTCCTGTCTCTTATTAAAATTTACGATGAAACCCCCTTTTTTTTCAGGATCTAAACGTGTTATTTTTCATTGACAAGCCGACGTAATGGGTTATGATTGTGGTTGGGAGGGCTTCTTCTCACCAATCAATAGGGACTGCCCAGATTTATCTTTAAAATTGAGGAAAAACACTGTGTATTTTCGAGCCTTTGCTGTTCATATCGCTTCACTGGTACTTCTCGCGAGTCTATTGCTCCATTCAAATGTGAGTGCTTCACTCTCAATTTGGGGTTTTGAAGATCCCGGGGTTGAGAAGAAGGCAGAAAATTCCCTGGCAGACGACAGCGAGGCCGAAGGGGATGAACGTTCTGAAGGCTTGGATGATTCGGACGGGGATCTTTTGATCCCAGTTGAGGAAATTGACATAGAGAAAAAGGAAACCCTACTCCTCATTGGGCTGGAAACCGAAGAAGAAATCGATCTTCCAGGATCTTTGACTGGGGCAAATGATGTTTCAGAAGATGAAAATAGGGATCTGACCCCACTTGAAATAGAAGAAGAGGCGAGCTTAAAAACAGGATCACAACTGACAAATGAAGGTCTCTCTGTCCTGATTGATGAGATCGAAGAAAATCCAGAGCAGTCGGCCTCAGAAGAACAAGCGCTTCCGGTGACCTATGACATGCCTGTAGCGCCCGAAAACAAGCATGTCAAAAAATATATTGTTCTGTTTCAAAATCGTTTGCGCCCTAATTTTGAAACATGGCTTTCGCGCTCGGGTCGATATGAGCAGATGATCAAAACAACCCTTCGTGAGAGCAATCTTCCGGAGGATCTTTTTTATCTCGCTTTGATTGAAAGCGGGTTTAATCCAAAAGCCTTTTCACGATCAAAAGCAAGTGGTGTTTGGCAATTTATGAAAGGCACGGGAAAACGCTATGGCCTTCGCGTTGACCGATGGATTGATGAGCGACGTGATCCGGTAAAAGCCACACAGGCGGCGGCTAAATATTTAACCGAACTCTACAATATGTTTGGTTCCTGGCCTCTTGCACTTGCGGGATACAATGCTGGAGAGGGACGGGTCTACCGAACCATCGTCAGGGTGAGAACACGCGATTTTTGGACACTGAGAGAATCAAGGCATTTGCGGCCTGAAACAAGAAATTATGTGCCCAAATTTATGGCGGCCACCATTATTGGGAAAGACCCCGAACGCTACAAGTTTATGGTCGATAAAGAGGATCCTTGGGTCTATGACGAAGTCGAAATTCAAGATGCTACCTATTTAAGTTCAATCGCACGTTATGCCGGTATTTCAGCCAAAGAACTCAAAAAATATAACCCTGAACTCAAACGCGATATCACGCCTCCTCGTTTTCCCGGTTACAAAATCAAGCTTCCCCCTGGCACTAAAGAAGCCTTTTTTGCGGCCTACTCCCCAGATAAAGAAGAAAAGATTTTCGTGGGAAAATCCTTTAAACACCGTATCCACCGAGGAGAAACAATCTCTTTAATTGCGGAGCAATATGGGGTGAGCGTCAATCAAATCCTTAAATCGAATGGACTTCGTAGTAATAGTATTATTCGGGTTGGACAAAAAATTCTTATCGAAGAAAGCCCTTGGAGGACGGGAGAAAACACCCACGTGATTCGAAAGGGAGAATCCATTAGCACCATCGCATTAAAATACAAAGTTTCAATTCGACGACTGCTCGAAGCAAACAACCTTCACAGAAGAAGTGTCATCCGTGCGGGAAAAACCTTAATCATTCCTTCAAACTCCTCACACCGTGTTTCGAGGCATGGCAATAAAAAACATGTGATTCGAACGGGAGAATCCATTAGCTTCATCGCCCAAAAGTACGCAGTTCGTATGCGAGACTTGCTCAAGGCAAATGAGCTGACAAAAAACAGCGTCATCCAAGCGGGCAATTTCCTCATCATTCCTTAACACCCTTAAGAGATATTAAGTGCGGTGGTTTTCTTCATTCGTCTGCCCCTGAATTTTTCTCTCTCATTTTAGGCATAAAAAAACTGCGTGAAATGACTTTCACGCAGTTTAATCATCAGGATGACTGTTCTGATCTTTATTTCTATTCGTCAGGAATTTCTTCAGGCAAGGGCTTCGGCTTTTCTTCCGTCGCCATCGGTTTCTCCTCTTTGGGTGTTTCTGCATCAGCTGCAGGCTCAGTAGGGGGTGCTAACAAAATAAAGCGTGCTTTGGCTTCTGTGCCCCATGGGGTCTCGCTGAACTCCTCAGAAAGCTTTTCATAAAGGGCTTTGGCTTCATCTGTTTTTCCGTCTGACTCCAGTACACGAGCCCATTCGAACCCGGCCTGATCACGGCTATCATTTTCAGGTATTTCATACACTGTTCTGAGCCGATCAATTGCCGCAGCATTATCTCCCTTTTTTTGATAGAGATAGGCCAATTTTAAGTGAGAGAGTCCCGTAAGACGATGGTTTGGATGTTTTTGAATAAAGGCAAGAAACTGTGTTTCTGCTTTATCATTCATTTCTAATTTTTCGTAAACAATCCCACTTTCAAAAAGCGAAACAACTGCAGCATCGCTACTCGCGTGTTTTGTTAAAACTTCCTCATAAAGTTTGGCTGCTTTTTCAAAACGCTCTGTTTCGCTGAGCACCTCCACTATTGCTGCATCTTCTTCCTCTTCTGTGATGGGTTTGGGGAGTGGTGCCGGTTCATTGAGAAGTTTAGAGGCTTCTCCTTCAATCGCCCAAGCCGACTCTTCTTCATGGCGATTCATATATTGCATCGTAAATATAATGGCGCCAATTAAGAGGATTATGGCGATCCCGCCCCAAACCCGTTGCGGGTTCTGTGCCATGGCCTCAAGCATTTTTTCGCTTTTGCTCATGATTTGGATCGAAGCCGTTTCATTCTGTTTCTGAGGACGAATCTTATAAGGCATGGGCTGAACCTATTCTCTCTCTATAATCTGTCGAAATACTTCCGATCAAAACGAGGTATCCTATTGGATTAGAATATCAATTGTCAAGAATCTGTCAAGCTTGAGTTGTGTGGCTCAAGAGCTGAAATATGTTCGTGGGATATGGTAAGATTCATTTACTTTGGATCAACAACAGCCTATAAAATCGATTGAAAAAAGGGTCTCTGATTCATTATCAGAAATGACTCAGCTCGTCTTACCCAACGATACCAACATCTTGAACAATTTACTCGGTGGTACTTTGATGCACTGGATTGATCTTGTCGGTGCGATGGTGGCCAACCGGCACTGTAGAACACCCATCGTGACAGCCTCAATGGAACGCATCAATTTTTTAAACCCCATTCCGCTGGGTCACCTGGTTTTGCTGAAAGCAAAAATACAATACGCAGGGAAATCTTCGATGGAAGTCGGCGTCGAGGTCTACTCAGAAGATACCTTAACTGGAGAGCAATCTCGCGCGAGCAACGCCATCCTGACCTACGTCGCGGTCGATCTCAAGGGGAATCCCGTCCCTGTTCCAAAACTCATTTTATCGACAGAGGAAGAAAAAGCCAGTTACAATGAGGCAATCAAAAGAAAGCAGGAGCGATTAGCCCGTTCTTAAATATTAGTGAAGCAAAATTAAGAGAGAAGGAATTTTATTATGACGCAAAAGGCCGAGGTATCGGATCAATTTTTTTTAGAAAAGTACGGTCTTTCAAGTCACGCGCTCGAATCGACCCTGGGGCGCGTACTCGGAAAAAAGATCGATTACGCCGATCTCTTTTTTGAATATGAAACCAGCGAATTTTTAAGCCTTGAAGAAGGCATTGTCAAAAAACTCTCAAAAGATATCTCGCAAGGCGTAGGGGTTCGCGCCATCGCCGAAGAAAAAACGGGCTACGCGTATTCCGATGAAATCACCGTCGATCACCTACTTTCTGCCGCAAAGACCGCCCGTTATATTGCCGATACGGGCGCGGAGGCCAGCCCGGTTCACATTCAGCAACCGTCTACCCCGGCGTCCAATCTTTACCCTGTTAAAAAAGCCCCCATTGAAGTGCCATCGGGTGAAAAGGTTGATTTGTTGCGGGAGGTCGATCAAATCGCACGAGCCTACGATCCACGGATCAAAAAGGTCATGGCCTCTTTCAGCAGTGAGTTACGCACCACCTTAGTGGTCAATTCTGAAGGGCTTGCCGTGACAGATGTGCGGCCTTTGATGCGATTAAATGTGAGCTGTATTGCAGAAGAGGGCGACAATCGGCAGTCCGGCTCTTTTGGCGGTGGGGGACGCAGTGCCTTCGATTTTTTCTTTGAGGCGGCGGAAGGCTCGGATGAAAAACGTTACGCGCAATATGCGCTTGAGGCCGCACGTCAGGCCATTCTCAACCTGTCTGCCGTGGACACTCCGGCGGGGGCGATGGAGGTGGTGCTGGCGCCCGGCTGGCCTGGCATTTTGTTGCACGAAGCCATTGGCCACGGTCTCGAAGCCGATTTTAACCGCAAAAAAACTTCTGCCTTTTCAGATAAATTGGGACAGCGCGTTGCATCCGATCTCTGCACGATTATTGATGACGGCACCATTCCAAATCGGCGGGGTTCGCTCAATTGCGACGACGAAGGCACCCCGACAAGTCGCACGGTCTTGATCGAAAACGGCATCCTCAAAAATTATCTGCAAGACCGCTTAAACGCAAAACTTATGGGCATGCCGCTCACGGGCAACGGACGGCGGGAAAGTTATGCCCACAGCCCCATGCCGCGCATGACCAATACTTTCATGCTTTCGGGTGATTCGACAAAAGATGAAATTCTCCGCTCGGTGAAAAAAGGGCTTTACGCCGTTTCTTTTGGTGGTGGACAGGTGGATATTACTTCGGGGAAATTTGTCTTTTCAGTGAGCGAAGCCTATCTGGTCGAAAACGGAAAAATCGGCGCGCCGGTCAAAGGCGCCACGCTCATCGGTAACGGCCCGGACATATTGACCAAAGTTACAATGGTCGGCAACGACATGGCGCTGGATTCGGGCATTGGCACCTGCGGGAAAGACGGGCAGAGTGTTCCGGTTGGCGTAGGGTTGCCAACGATTAAAATCTCTGAAATGACCGTTGGAGGAACAAGCGGGTAAATTGCGATATGAATCAAGGTCTGAGTCGGGCTGAAATGATGAAAGCAGAATATGATTTCTCAAAAATGAAAAGTCGTAAGAATCCCTATGCTTCAAAACTAAAGAAGCAAGTGACGATGGTTGGCAACAAGACACGCCGCTGAATTTTGGTTCGGAGATCATATGAGAATCCTAATAGTTGCAATTACCTTCTTGTTCGTAAGTTGCAGCCAAGGATCTGATGGGAGTTCAAATTCGATATCTCTATGGTTACCGTTTTTTGGAATGGTTCTTGGTAGTCTAATAACCGGATTAATAGCATTTGGGATTAATTATACAAACAAGAAATCGGAAGAACGAAAACACTTAAATACTCTCGTAATGAATGCTGCGATAGAAAACTGGAAGCAAGTGTGCGAAATCGGTAAGTTACATGAAAGTGCAGAAATTCAGCCACTTGATGCATTTATTATCCACATGATTCAGATACAGAAAACATTTATAGATCAGGATATTTCCAAACAAAATGTCGCCTCAAAACTAAAGCAAATAACTGAGATAACAGATGAAGTAACTAAATATCATAAAAATAAATCAGCATCATAACAATTCGATAAACTGCGCAATCTGATTGTTCAAGATAGGTCGCTCTACAAATATTAGATGCTTCCCAAAATCCGTAGGGGGGTTGCTATGGGATTATTCGGAACGTTGTTCAGCAAGAAACTATGTACTTTCAGGTTCACATTTGATGTGAATTTTGAAGAAAATTTTAGAGTCTCAATTGAAGAAGATGGGCAAATTGACGAAAATTATCGGACATGGGTTTGGGTTCTCTACTATGCAAAGATCTTATATGTCTTGGGAAAAAATCCAATTTCTGAAGGACTCAAAACTCATTTAGAAAAATGGGCAGAGCCTATGGCGGTAAGCTTAGCATTTCCTTTACAATTCGCTGAAGAAATGAATTTTTTAAACTTGGATGGAGAGGTACAGATAGTCAGCAAACCGATGATTACAGGTCAAGACCAATATCTCTTAGAGGTTTTTCAAAAAAAAGATGACTGGCCCTATATAAAGTCTGCCCAATCTTTAGGTCTATATCAAAATCGATTGCTTTATACTGTTATTGTCTTTGGACAGTATTTATTGAACAAGGACAAATATTTTGCAAAGGAAATGGCATTACTTATTCTCTCTATGCGGAAGTATTATAATGAGAAGCACCCATTTACAAACATGAGAAGCACGATTGAAGCCCCTAGGTATGCAATTAAAGAATCGATGGAGATGTTCAACGAACTGAGCAAAGAATTAGATGAAATTGAAGAAGAATTGGACGATATTTAAAAATGTCTATTTCGTACTATAAAAGAGGATAAAATCATGCAGTTTCAAATTGAACAGGCTGAAAATTTACTGAAGGCGGCAAAAGCGCAGGGCGCAACAGCAGGCGATGTGCTTGTGGTGGAAGGGGATTCCTTTTCGACGCAAGTGCGTTTAGATGAGGTTGAAAATATCAGTAGTGCGCGCGGGAAAAGCCTGGGGCTTCGGCTTTTTTTTGGAAAGCGTTCTGCAATCACTTCCACCTCAGACCTTTCCCCCGAATCTCTGAACAAGCTTGTGACAGACACTTGTGAACTGGCACAAATTGCAGAGGAGGACGCATTCTCCGGCCTGCCGGCTGCCGAAGACTGCGCGACGACTTTTCCTGAGCTTGATCTGGTGGATCAAGACATTGGAAAGTTCAGCATTGAAGAAAAGATTGCTTTGGCCCGCGAAGCCGAACGGGCAGCGCTTGAAACTGATGCGCGTTTAAACAATTCTGAAGGTGCGGATTTCAGCCATTCCTATAACGAAAGCCTTTATGCCGCGAGTAATGGTTTCAGCGGCAGCAATCAGGGATCCGGCGTGTCGCTTTCTGTCTCTCCTATCGCCTCAGAAGGCGGGCTCATGCAGCGCGATTACTGGTACAGCTCAAAAAGAAAATTTCAAGAATTGGATTCCCCCCAGTCTGTCGGCCAAACCGCCGCCAAGCGGACGCTTCGCCGACTCGGCGCGAGAAAGATTTCTACCCAACAAGCACCGGTGATTTTTGAGCCGGAACTCGCCACCTCACTTTTAGGACATTTGGCTTCCGCCATTTCAGGTTATTCGCTCTATAAAAAAACGTCCTTTTTAGTCGATCAACTTGAAAATAAAATCACCTCAGACAAGATCACCATTTATGACGATCCAACACTGTCCACCGGTTTTGGCTCCAGACCCTTTGATGGCGAAGGACTACCTTCGAGAAAAAAAACGGTCATCGAAAACGGTATTTTACTTACCTACCTGCTTGATACCTATTCGGGTAAAAAACTGGGCATGCCCTCAACAGGCAATGCCGTTCGCGGCACG
>JAJDBX010000072.1 GCA_029261135.1 Nitrospirota bacterium | reverse complement strand
TGGGGCGGAGACCTGGTGTTGCCCGGCCCGTTGTTTAATCTGGCCCTTGCGAATCATATTCGATCGCACGGTAAAGATATTTCCATTCTCCTTTGACGGACATAAGTCTCTTGGGTATCTTTGCAAGGGTCACGATAGAGCATGAGTTTTGTTTTTCTCCAGACGAGGTCTGAGGATTTGAAAGGTGTCAGTCGGTGAGATATAATGATCCATTCTGTCACTGGGAACAGTGTAAAATAAATTGCGTAGTGATCCATGGGGTAGTATAGTGTCTGTCCCTATTTTGTATTTAAAATTAATCAAGGAGCAAGTGCATGGCGATCATCAGTCAAGTTAGAAATATTGGTATTTCGGCCCACATCGATTCCGGCAAAACGACCCTGACGGAACGGGCATTATATTACACGGGAAAAATCCACAAGATTGAAGAGGTTCGCGGAAAATCAGGCGTGGGCGCGACAATGGATTCGATGGATTTGGAGCGGGAAAAAGGCATCACGATCCAATCCGCCGCGACCTATTGCGAATGGAAAGACTCCATCATCAACATTATCGACACCCCCGGCCACGTCGATTTCACTATTGAGGTGGAACGGGCCCTTCGTGTCTTGGACGCCGCCATCCTCGTCCTCTGTGGTGTCTCCGGTGTCCAGAGCCAATCAATCACGGTTGACCGCCAGATGCGCCGCTACAAGGTGCCTCGGATCGCCTTTATCAACAAATTGGACCGGACGGGAGCCGACCCCTTCCGGGTCATCACGCAGCTCCGCGAAAAATTGGGCCACAACGCACACGCCATCAGTATGCCGATCGGCGCGGAAATGGATCTCCAAGGAACGATCGATCTCACCAACATGAAAGCCTACTACTTTGATGGCGACAACGGGGAAAATGTTCGAGAGGAAGAGATTCCGGCCGAGCTAAAGGACCAGGCCGAGAAGCTCCGCCATGATCTGCTCGAAGCGATCAGCGATTTCGACGACAACATCGCCGAGAAATTCTTAGAGGATGAGCCCGTTTCGACCGATGAGCTTCGTGAGGGCATCCGCAAGGCGACCATCTCCCTTCAATTCATTCCTGTGATGATGGGCTCCGCGTTTAAGAACAAAGGCGTTCAACTGCTTCTCGACGCGGTGGGCTACTATCTCCCCAATCCGGCCGAGGTCACCAATGAGGCGCATGATCAGAACAACGACGAAGCCAAAGTCATCCTCGAAAGCACGCCCGACAAACCGCTTGTCATGCTCGCCTTCAAATTGGAAGATGGCCGCTACGGGCAATTGACCTATATGCGTGTTTATCAGGGAAAAGTCAGCAAAGGAGACACCATCCACAATGCGGCAACAGGGAAGAAAGTCCGCGTCTCTCGGCTGGTTCGGATGCACTCCGACGAGATGCACGATATTGACTCTGCTGAAGCGGGAGATATTGCGGCGATCTTCGGTGTTGACTGCGCTTCTGGAGACACCTTCACCGATGGGACCCTTAGCTTCACCATGACCTCAATGTATGTCCCTGATGCCGTCATCTCTCTGGCCGTCTGGCCGAAAAAGAAGGCAGGCGCCGGAAATTTTTCTAAAGCGCTCAACCGCTTTACGAGAGAAGATCCCACTTTTCGTGTTCACCGCGATGACGAGAGTAACCAGACCATCATTTCCGGCATGGGCGAGCTTCACCTTCAAATTTATATGGAACGCATCAAACGGGAATACGAATGTGAGATTGAGTCAGGAGAACCGCAAGTGGCCTACCGGGAGACAATCTCTCAGAAGGCCGAGTTCAGCTACACCCATAAAAAGCAGACCGGTGGTTCCGGACAATACGCCAAAATTGGAGGATATATCGAGCCACTCCCAGCTGACGCGATCGAGACCTTTGAGTTTGTCGAAGACATCAAGGGAGGCGCCATCCCGCGAGAATATATTCCTGCCTGTGAGAAAGGCTTTCGTGAACAAATCAAGAGCGGTTCACTCATCGGTTTTCCAGTGGTGGGTGTTCGCGTTGTCCTCAACGACGGAGCCTTCCATGCGGTTGACTCTTCCGAAATGGCCTTCAAAACTTGCTCGATAGCCGCTTTTAAGGAATTCTATCCTCATGGCAAACCGATCATCCTGGAGCCAATAATGAAATTGGGATGCGAAGCGCCCACCGAATTCCAAGGGGGGGTGATCGGACTACTGAATCAGAGAAGGGGCGTTATCCTCGGAACGCAAAATAACGACACCTTCGTGCAAATTGAGGCCGAGATTCCCCTTTCCACGATGTTTGGATTTTCCACTGATCTCCGAAGTGGTACGCAGGGAAAGGGAGAATTCTCGATGGAATTTCTGAAATATGCCCCAGTTCCAAAACAAATCTCCGTAGAGCTGATCAAGACCTACCAAGACGAAAAAGCCGCAGAGAATAAATAAAACTTTGGCTTGAATTAAGTGCCCCCCCTGGATACCCAGGGGGGGCACTTTTTAGTCAGATCCCCGCGTATTCTTATTTAACAAATCGTTTTTGTGATCGTAGAATCGTTTCGGGTTCATCCAATGATGATTACCGTAAAAGATTTTCCGACCTGTATTACTTGGATCTGACAAAGGCAATGACATTTTTGAGGGGCTGTTGTAGAAAAACTGTTGTAGAAAAACGAGCTGAGATAAACTGCTATAGCGACACCCTAGAGAATCATTCGTCCTCTATTTTGGTCGTAAGACAGAATCGGGACTATTGTCTCACGTTTTTACCGTTTAAGGCATCCTCCGCCTTCGTTCCTTTCCTTCATTCTTTTATTGTATTTGAGCCATTTCTTTTTAACATCGTGTTCTCAAATATGAGCGACGCTTCCTTTCATCTGGAAATCAATCATTTTCAGAGTTCTGAATCTTAAGGAATAGTAGATGTTCTTGAGAAAATCTACTATTCACGGATCTGTAGAATCCCTTTTGAAATCTTTGATGATTTCAGAAAATTGAAATGTGAATGTTTCGGGATGAAAGGATTTAAATTCCTTATTTCGCTTCAGGGAAGGTCTTTTTTTAGAACTGATTCAGCCCCTAAAAAATTTTCCAAACTAAAAATTCAAAAAACCAAAAATCAGGGGTCTGAAATACCTCTTTCCCAGATTTCTTTCGCCCATTTTTTGTCTACTCGATGTTATTCAGATCTTCTTTTATTCGCCCGATCCACCGTTGGTCTGACTCTTCAACTTCAAGTCCGTATTTTTGGTGGGCTTTTGTCACGCGAACAAGGCAATGCAAAGCCAATTCGGGATCAGGACGTCTTTCATAGACCTTGGCCAATTCCCGGAGGGCTTCGGCTTCGCCGATGGGATCTGACAAGCTGCTAAAATGCGTCGCGGCGTAACCAAAACAGGTCTCCGCTTCTTTTTCCTCGCCGCGCTGAACATACAATCGCCCCATCTGTCCCCAAGCCGCCGCAAGACCGGCTTCATATCCCACCTTTTTATGAAGTGCGATGGAGACCTCAAAAAATCGAAGCGCCTCGTCCAAATCCTTGTTGTCCTGAGCGAGCAAAGCAAGATTACTGTAGAGCACTGCCAGTGATTGATCATCCCCGGTTTGGCTCAGAATATCTTCGGCCTCCAAGTAATAGGCCTCGGCGCGTGAGAGATCACCGGATTCCCTTGAGAGGTTGCCCAGGTTCACCAAAGTCAGTCCAACCGCACGCGGATCGGATCTTTCGCGTTGCAGATCGAGGACTTCTTCATAAAAGGGGCGGGCGGATTCCAATTCACCCAGGTAAGCATGGATATTTCCGATATGAATCAAAAGGTCGATTAAATGAGACGCATCGCCAGAGCGCCGCTCAATGTCCAATGCCTCTATGAAACACTGAAGCGCCGACCGATAATCTCGGCGGTGTAGAAAATGTTTTCCATGAAGATAAAGATCGGAACCGTTCATGCTTAAATTCAAATGCCTTGGGTTATTTAAACTTCCAATAAGGCCGCGATCAAACCGATCAAAGCACCGAAGACCCCGCCCCACACCACCAACCAGCCCAAATGTAAGCGGATCATGTCTTGAATGATGGTTTTGACCAGTTGCGGCGTCAGCTCATCAAGGCGTTTTTCAATGATTTCCTCGATTTGTTTTTTGATGTCCGCCATGACGTCCGGTTGTTCCAACTCTTCGCGCAGCATCTCGATAAAGGCTTCATCCTGCGTCATGTGGATGAGTGATTTTCGCAGGGTAAGGATGAAGGGTTCTTTGAGCGGATTCAGCGCGGCTTCGCCACCGATTAAGCCCAGCATGCCGCCTAAACTGGATGCCTTGATGACCGCGACCAAGGCGTCGAAGGCAGGAGAGAGATCGACGCCTTCGATCACAGGCGCCAAGTGCAAGTCGGGTCGGTGTCCATCGCCGCCGCCTAAAAAACGGTCGATGTTTTCGTCGGTGAAAAACTGTGTCATCATCAAGTGTCGAATCCCAACTTTGAATTCTTCAAAGCGGGCGGGAATGACACCCGAGCCGTAAAAACCGGGGACTTTTTCAAACAACATGTGGATGGCGATCCAGTTGGTCAGCGCTCCGGCCAGGGCAAACAGGCCAATGTTCAGCAGGACAGCCTGTTTTGAAAAATACCCGGACAGTAACAAAAGGAAGGCCAGCAGGTTTGTGAGGAAGCTCTTATTCATCCCAAAGGTTTGCAATCGTGTAGGAGCTTCCCGAGAGTGCCCAGAACCCGCCTTCGAGATAACGTCGATGTCGGTCGATTTGAGCGATCTCCCGCATGTCTGACTCGTTTAGCGTGATGTCCTCTGCGTTTAAATTCTGCTTCATCCGATCCGGATGGATTGTTTTGGGAATAACAAGGGTGCCCCTTTGAATCGCCCAGGCGATCAGTACCTGAGCCTCCGAAATACCGAGCCGTTTTGCAATGGCTTTGATTGTAGAATCTTCAAAAAGAGAAGGTTCATCTAGTGCTTTCAACATGGCGGGGCGGTCCGGAGATCCCAAGGGGGAATAGGCCGTCACGAGGATGTCATTTTTTCGGCAAAATTCAAGCATCTCGGGTTGTTGCAGGTAGGGATGAAGTTCAATTTGATTCATCTCCGGTTTAAGCCGCGCGCCGCCTAGTAATTGCGCTAATTTCGGGACACTGAAATTGCTGACCCCGATATGCCGACACAGTCCTTGATCCACGGTTGTTTCCATGGCTTTCCAGGTCTTTGAGAGCGGCAAGGTCGCCAGCGAGAGCATCTCGCTGGCGGAGGAAGGGATGAACGTGCCTTTCTTTAAGGCGACCGGCCAGTGAATCAGATAGAGATCGAGGTAGTCCAGCTGAAGATCCGACAGAGTCTTATTCAAGGCCTCCGGTACATCTTCAGGTGCATGTGCATCGTTCCATAGTTTGGAGGTCACCCACAATTCATCGCGTGTGACGCGTCCTTCTTTGAAGACCTCGTTCAGCGCTTGGCCGACTTCGACTTCATTCTCGTAAACAGGCGCGCAATCGATATGTCGGTAGCCGAGGCCTATGGCTTCTTTTACCGCCTTGTAGACGTCCCCCGGCGCGGATTTCCAGGTGCCCAGCCCCAGCATGGGCATATGATCTCCTTGATTCAAGGTCACTCTTTTCATCGGTCTCCTTTCAATCATGAAAAAATTCGTTCGCGGTTTTGAGCGCTTGCCATTGTTACATATAGGTGAATCTATTTCTATCCAAGCTTTTTTCTTTGTACCAAAATGAATTCCGATGGAGCTATTGTCAATATTTTTTCTTTGATTTCAAAAACTGGAAGAAAGGATTCTCCTTGCCCTTCTAGTTGCCCTCAAAACCCATAGCGTACCCCGAGATAAACATTGTTGTTCTTTTCAAACTGTCCAAAGAAAGTATGGTTTTCTTTTCCAAAAAAGAGGTTGCCGCCGAGTTCAAGTGACCAGAAATCATCCACTTTATAATGAGCTTTCGGCCTGAGATAGGCATCCTCATCCGAAGAGGAATAATAGGTGAACAGCGTCAAGCTAAGATCTTGGTTCATCATTAATTGCGTCAGGCGCAGGGTCAAGACATGGCGGTTCTTATCGGCTTTGGGGCTTCCTGTAGGAAGCGTCCGTAAATATGCGTCGTGGTCGAGCAAGCGCTCCACATAATATTGAAAACCCACGGTGAAATTTTGGAGGACCTCTTGTTCGTAACCCGCTAGAAAACGAAACTCGCTGTTTCGGATGAGGGCATGATCTCCATCGGGATCATCTTCAGAATCGTAATACCCGATCTCAATATTCCCGATGCCTTGCCAAATGGCCCCTCTCGCTGATCCGCCATAAACCGACAAAAGTGGAAAAGTGGATTGCCCTGTTGTTGCATCCATCCCTGCCGGAGATTTCCAGTAACCGCGATATCCATACAGTGCCACTTCAAGGCTCAGGATATTCTGATAGAGACGCCAGGCGAATTCGTCATCTTTAAACCAACTGTCAGGGGTGAGGGCTTGAACAAAGACATCCCGTCCGGAGCGGCGTCCAAGCGGGTTATTGAAAAACGAAATTCGCCTGCCGTCGATAAAGCGGTCGGGATCGAATCGAGGCGTATAAACCACATCGATATTGATGGGCTTGGTAAAAAGTGCGGCTTTGATTGCATCGGAAGGGGCTTTGAGGTATTCGGTGTCGCGTCCGATAAAAAAGGCATTCCAATCTTTGGGAAAAAGGTCGTTGATAAAGACAAGGTCGCCTGTTCCCCAGGTTAAAATCTGTCGGCCGATTTTTAAATCGATGATCTCTCCCGGTCTGAGTAGCACATTGGCTTCCCTTAAATCGATGAAGCCTCCTCCTTTTCCGAGATCGATTTCGTGTTGATCCAGTACGGGATCGTAAAGGAAATCATTGGTCACATGAAAAGTGATCTGTGGCCAGCTTTGTTCCACTTGAAGCTGGAAACGTGTTTCGCCCATGGAGGTGTCTTTTTCAAAAGGATCATTCTGAAGGCGCATCCCGAAACGGCTTTCCCAAAAACCAGTGAAGGATAATGGATTTTCAGAGAGCCCTTCATCTTGACTTTCAGAGGAAACAAGCTTTTCTTCGAGCAAGCCTTCCGGCAGTGCGGGATCTTCGGATACTGTGCTGCCCGTCTCATCCAGGCCCAAAGGGAGCGTCGGTTCTTCTTGCCCCCAAAGCCTTGTTCGACTGAAGAAGAGGCTCGTGACAATCAAAATGATGCTGACCTTTTGTTGAAGTGTCTTTTTCACCGTAAATACTTTTTGGGAGGATTTCGTAAGTAACGCTCTGTGAAAATCTCTTCGGGAAGACCGATATCATAGGTCACATTTCGATAGGTAATGACTGTTTCGCTTCCCGTCCGCTCATCCTTCATCCGCGATTTGGTCACGGTCGGATAACCTTGAATCGTCTCGACCTTCAAGGCTTCATAGATCCGATACACTTCTTTATTTTTATTGAGATAGCTCATCTTGATCGGGATGAAGGTCTTGCGATGAATCCAAACTTTGTAGGATTCAAATTCCACAATACTTGGATCCTTCGGGCGGTTTTCGAGCACGTAAAAATTCTTCGTTGTCTCGACCAGGGTGTGTGTGTCTTCCGCGATGCCGCGCCCCGAGACATCTTCGTAGAAAAAATCTGAGCCGACAAAACTGCTGCGCTCGTCACTCGCGGCAATCCGTTTCACGAGATCGAGTGCAGGTAAATAGAGCCAGCGGTCATCATCCCGGCCGACATGTTTTTTGACCATGAAGACGGTAAGGTTGACATCGGCGGGGCGATGGAAATAGACATAGAATTCCTGATCGCCGTCCACTGCCCCTTCCTGCATCACATTACGCCGCAAGAGCGTAAAGCGTCTTTGTCTTTTCCTCCCTTGCTTGTCTGTAATGGCCATCGAAACCTGGGCACGGCCATCCTTTCCCTGATAGTAGGCAGTGTGATTAGCCTTTTCTATAATCGCTTCGGCCGTTAAAGGTTCTCCTACTGCAATGGCAGAGATGCGGGACATAAAAAGAATGATGATGATCAGGACGATCTGTTTCATGATGCACCTCCTTTTAAAGATGATCTTGGTGAAGACGATATTTTCTTCTCCGAAAAAAGCCAAGAGGACATCAGGGTAATTAATGCCGGGAGAATGAGGATGGTTGCCGCACCGGCCGAGAGCAAAATGGCTGCGATGAAGAACCCGACGGTTTGATAGGGCACAAGCGGTGCGGCCAAGAGCGGCAGAAATCCGAATCCAACCACAATGGCGTTTCGTACAATGGCCCGCACCGGTTCACCAAAAATATGGATGTTGGCTTTTTGCCAATCGCCGTGTTCTTTTTGAAGTATTCGGGCACGTGCTAAAAAATGGATCGCATAATCGACCGAAAGACCGAGACTGAGGGAAGAAAGGACGGCAACCGGCATATCGTAATCCTTACCGATGAGTCCGATGACTCCATAGATGAGTCCGATGGTCACCGTCAGTGGGATCATCGAAAGAACGCCCCATTTTATGGATCGGAAAAGAAAAATCATCATGACAAGCACAATCACAAAACTGCCTAAAAATGCGTTCAGCATCCCGCTCACCATTTTTTCCTGCCAGACCACGTTGATGTAGGTGAGGCCAAACCATCGGTGTTTCAGCGGCAGATCGGATGGATGTGTTTTGATAAATTGGTCTAGGCTTTCAACGACCTTGGCCATGTCGATATTGTCGCCGCTTTTGAGCTGAACCCAAATGCTCGATGTTTGATAATCGGGTGTGACGAAATGCCAAAGGTCTTGCGGGCGATGACTATTTTGGTAGGTGATGAGGGTCTGCGCGACGGCGCTGGCCGTATCGGGAATAAGATAGGCCGTCTCTTCTCCCAAAAAGAGTTCACGGTGAACCGTTTTGACGACGTCGGCCAGGGAGTTCGACTTGCCGACAATTCCTGTAGAAAGAAGATGATCTTGAAGATTGCTCATGTAGACTAAGACTTCGGGCTGCTTAAAAATCTGTTTTTTCTGACGAGTGAGGTCAATCAAGAGGAGGACTTCTTCCCAGGCTTCGGCAGACTCGATCGGATCCGTGTCCAGTTTTTCATTAACAAAGGTTTCCAATTGATCAAGAAAGGCTAAGTCTGACTTTGCCGTGTCACCCAGTCGTTTGACTTCACGAATTGTTTTGTCCTTTACTTCTGCCATCATAGGAAGAAGACCTTCCTGTTCGTCGGAATGGGTCTTTAGATCATTCAAAAAGCGTTCGGCATATTGATTAGATTCTTCCTGCCCCGAATCGTGTTCCAAGGAGAGATAGGCCATGTAGGTTCCGCCAAAGTGCTCATTCAAAACTTTATCTGCGATACGGATCGGGTGGGAGGGATTAAACCACTTGATCGGATTGTCGTTAATACGAATCTGAAAAATGCCATAGACGGCGATTGCAGTGAGGATGACTGTCGCCCCAATCACTCGTTTCGGGTGTTGATTTGTCATCTGCCCCATCGCGTTGAGAAAGGATGTCATTTTCGATGGCCGGCTTGTTTGCTTTTTTTCTTGTTTCAGACCAAAGTTTTTTAACATCCTTTTCGGGATGAGCATGATCGACGCGGGAACAAAGGTAATCGTCCAAAACCAAGCGGCGCCCACGCCGAAAGCGATAAACAAACCAAAGACTTTCACCGGGGGAATCGGCGTAAAGGCGAGAGAGCCGAAACCCGCCATTGTCGTCAAGGTCGTAAAAAACATGGGTTTGAAAAGGGTTTGCATGACCTCGAGAATAATTTCTTTCCGCCTTTTTGTTTCTTCATAACGATCAAAAAACTCGGAGAGGATGTGAATGGCATCTAATACCGCAATCGGCATGATGAAGATCGGGATCATCGAACTCATGATGTGGATGGTATTGCCGGTGGCGATGAGCAGACCCATCGTCCAAAATACCGAGACCATCGCGACGATCATCGGGGAAATAATTAATACCACCCGCCGGAAAAAGAGGTACATCAAAAGAAATATAACCAGCATGGCAATCGGGGCGGAGATGGCCATTTGAACAAACATTTCACCCCCGAAGGTATCTTCCGCAACGGGAAGGCCGGTGATATGATATGCCTCCTCTCCGCTGAAAGTCGCGATTTTTTCTTCCAAGGCGGTCGCGACTTGATGACTGACTTCTTTGGACGTGAGGGGGATGTAGAGCGCGACGGCCTTCCCGTCTTCAGAAATAAGGGTGCCGTTTAAAAAGGGAATCCGCTGCGCCTTTTCTCGAATGGCCAGCGCTTCGGCATCGGTCGCGGGCGGGCGCTGCATCAGCCATTCAAAGGTGACGGAACCCAGACCGCCCTGCTCCATATTGTCCACCGTGGAAGGGGCCAAGAGATCCACCTCAATAACCCCGAGCTGTTTGTTCGGATCTTCGGGGTCGGGCCAGCGAAGCGTTTTTGCGTATTCGGTGAGTTCAAATACTTTCTCTAGCGATGCTGTGTTGAAAACCCCCTCTGGATGTGTCTCATTGACGATGCCAAGCACGATCATGTCGTTCAGGGACATCTTCTCTTTCATCTCGTTATGAAAAACCCGCGTCGCCTCATCCTTTGGCAGCATGTTCTCCGGATCGGTATCGACATGAATGGGATGAAGCATCGGGAAAAGCTCCGGCCAGATGCTCGGCAGCACCGCCACCAAAATGAAAGACAGGGTGGTCAGTGCCATCAATGCCGTAACGATTTTAGGATGATCGACAATGCGTTTCATGAGTGCCCTTATCGCTTATCCGACGCTATATCCTGAAATTTCAGACTCATTTTTTATTGTGGACTTAGGTGAGTCGTTTAGTCCAAGCTTTTTAAGAAACCACATCATCGGACACCAGTTGGTAAAACCCGATTGAAATAGATTGAGGCCGACAAAAACAGTGAATAAAAGCCAGGAAGGGCTGTAATGTTTCGCCAGCGCTAAACTGAGTAACACAACTGATCCGGCAATGAGCCGAAGTGCACGTTCAATGCTCATTTTTTTTTCTCCTTGTTTATGGTTATTGTTTGTCTCTTTTACAGATATAGGCCCACAAGAAGAGAAAAAGTTAAGAATTTTTTGAGGGAGGCGTTTTTATTTTATTTGTAGAAGGTCCAAACCTGTCGGTGTTGGGGGTCACTGTGTACATCCATCACTTTTATTCCGTATCGTGGGAAGAAAGGTGGGGCTGTTTGCCTAGGAAGAAAATTCACGCTTTCTAGAAGAATCCTGGTCGCCAAAGAATTGAGAGCCAATCTTTAGCGTCTTGACGATGTATTCCGTATTCTAAAAAGGGACGATGGGCTCCTTCCCGATGACTTTTTTTAGGGGCCGAGCACGACGGCATCTAATAAATCGCCTTCAAGCCCCGAGTAAACATGTACGGAGCCGTAATTAAAGGGGCAAGGAAAGGGAGAGATAAAATCGATATGCTCGGGGGATCCGCGTTTTAGAAAAATTCCGCGTGGGATTTCGATGGTCACTTCCAGTTTTGGCCATTCACAGTCCTCAGCATTTTGTGATGAGAAACAGATCGATGTGTCTTGATCCATTTATACTTAAATATGTTTAGTGGGGTGAGTGATTATCTTTGGCTTTTGATTGATGTGTAATGACTTTTTTGAGCGGGCTGAGATTAATTTCGTCAATGACGGTGCCGGGACGCATTTCGAGGGTGTTTAAAATGGTTTGTGCAATGTCGCTGGCTTCAATGTAGTTTTCCTCTTCAGCGCCGTGATTAAATTCGAGGTCATCAAAAAACGGGGTGCGAACCATGCCGGGATTGATCAGTGTAATTCGAACACCGGATTTTGCACACTCCTGTCTTAAAGACTGAGCAAAGCCCCGGAGGGCAAACTTTGTTGCGGAATAAATGGCCCCCCATTTCCCCCCTGCCAATGCAGCTTCTGATCCGATAAAAATGATATCCGTGTGATCCTTCTTTTTGAAAGTGGGGAGTAGCGATTTTGTGAGATAGGTGTTGCTGATGAAATTAAGGTCGATCAGGTATTTCATCTGTTCATACGAAAATGTTTCGAGGCTTCCAAAGCGTCCTTTTCCGGCACAGGCGATAATGCCTGAAATTTCTGGATGGTCTCGATTGATTTGTGTGAGAGCTTGAGGTAATGGAGATATATCGGCCAAATCGAGTGTAATGGGGATAAAATTATCAGAGTCGATGGGCTGTCGGCTAAAGTCTCTGGCGATCCCAATGATACGGTAGTTGTTCTTCAGTAGTTTCTTCGTGGTTTCAAGGCCTATCCCGGAAGATGCGCCTGTGACGACAAGGGTGCGTTTCATTTTGAATCGTCACAATCGAGTTTACACTGGTAATAAATGTGTTTGGGTATATATTCCAAAATGCTGTTTTCACAGGTACTGATCATCTCGGCCTCAATATCTTCGGGGTAAGAGGTGATGCCATTCTCCGTTGTGTAATGACTCGCAAATAGCCTTTCATCGGGGTAGAGTTTAACAATATTTTTAAAAAAAGTCTGAGGCATGCGAAACAATCCCATACTCACAGAGTGCAATTGATCGACATCTAATTCACTAAAAACGCGTTGGAACAAACGCTGATAATCTTGTTTGTAGTTCACATGATAGATTAAAGGTTCGAAGCGCAAAGCAATTGGCCACCCTTTCTGTTGGAGTTTTTTCGCCGCCTCAATGCGTTTTGATAATGAGGGAATGCGGTGTTCTAATTTTTGGGTGACGGCTTCAGGAGAAAAGCTCATTGCGGTGACAATATTTTGGATGGGATCATTCTTGAGCAGGTTTCGAATTTGGGCGCTCTTGGTTCTGAGTTCCAAAACCGCTTGGGGGTGGCGTTGGAACACAGGCAGAAAATAAGAGACAAACTGGCTATATTGTTCAAAAGCCAGACTATCGCTATCGTAGCCTGAATAAAAATAACAGGCTTCGCCTTCGCAGCTTTGAATGGTCTTTTCGATTTCATTTTCAAAATCTTCGTAATTCACAAAAAGCACATAGTGGGCGGAGCGGTACATCCCTTGTAAAAAACAATACCGACAGTCATAGGGACAGTTCAGGAGATGTGAAAAGTAGTAACTGTTCTGATTGCCAAAGCCGTAACCCGGCGGTGCAGCCAAGACAAAGGTTTGATGCTTTTTGGCTAAAATAAGCCCTGGTTGTCTTTTTTGCAGGCGAAAGTTTTGGGCTTTTAGATTAAAGACTTCGCCGTAGCGCTCACATGAAATCACAGGAATGCCGGAACAGGCTTTGATGATTTTTTGTACACGGGGAAAATCTCGGCACTGATCTTCAACGTAGAGTGCAGAAAATCGACTCATCGGCAATCCAGATATACGTTTAACCGTTTATTGAATGACAAAAGACACTTGTCCCAAATGACCAAAGTCCGCGATGTAGTTCCCTGGTTTTCCCGGTATCATTTTTCCCAATGCGCCAGGCCCTATTACGGTCAAGTTGAGGCAACTGATCGGATAAGACAGGAATAGACGCTTTTCTTTCGTAAGCATTGATAAGGTGATTGGCCCAATCATTTGGTGTCTTTTCTGCCGAAGCATTTAAGGGAACGCTTAAAATAAAAAACGTGATAAGCGTCAGTTTTTTGATCATATTTCTTGTGTTCAATCCTGATCCCTGCATAAAGAAGGCTGAGCGAAATCAAATATGCTTCCGATCTTATTCATTCTTTTGAACGGTGGCGATTTTTTCACATCCCACTAATGAAAGCAAATACTGAAAGCTGATAAAAAAGCACGATGGTAATTTTTTATGCTCTTCTATAAATACGTTCTTTTCTTAATTCAAGTGCATCAAATTGATCAAATAGTCTTGATCTAAAAATATGGCTCCCTTAGTGTAATTATTGCCTGATTTGTGAATGATGAGTCTAAATGCATGTTTCAAAAAATCAGGGCGCTTTTAATCGATTGATTTTGACCATTCATATAAGGAGATTAAAATGAAACGATTTTGGACGACGGGTTTTATTTTAGGAAGTATGTTGATTTTTCTACAGGTCACAACAGTCTATTCAAGTGATGCAAGGCCAACGAAGCTCCGGGCCAAAGCCTCTGGCTTCAATGAAGTCCCGGCTCTTGTCTCATCTGGCCATGGACATTTCAAAGCCAAGATCAATCCTGAAGGGACTGAGGTCACTTATGCGCTGAGTTATGAAGGGATGGAAGGCAATGTCTTTATGGCGCATATTCATTTTGGTCAACACTTTACCAATGGAGGGATTATGGTCTGGTTTTGTGGGGATCCCGCAAGTCCAATATTTCCGCCGCCTCCCTCTATTTCTGTGCCGCTTTGTGGCGCGACAGAAGGCAGCTTTGAAGGTTCCTTCACTGCGGCGGATGTTCTTGGCCCGGGTGGTCAAGGGATCGCCCCAGGAGAATTTGAAAAATTTGTTCACGCGCTTGAGAAGGGCTTGTCCTATGTGAATATCCACTCAGATATACATATCCCGGGTGAAATTCGAGGACAAATCAGAACTTCGAGAAAAAAAATGTTCCAGGATTGAGTCCATAACTCAGATAAGGAGAAAATGATGGCTAAAATTACACTGAAGGGAAATCCGATTGAAACAATTGGTGATCTACCGCATGTCGGTTTAGATGCACCGGCTTTAAAGCTTGTGAAAAATGATTTATCGGAAGTCAGCCTGCAAGATCACGCAGGTAAGACGGTCATCCTCAATATTTTTCCCAGCATCGATACCGGTGTGTGTGCGAGCTCTGTCCGCCGGTTTAATCAGGAACTCGGAAATCTGTCCGACACGGTTGTTTTGTGTATTTCTGCAGATTTACCTTTTGCACACGGACGATTCTGTGAAGCCGAAGGTTTGAAAGATGTGATCCCGCTTTCGACCTTCCGCTCCCCTGATTTTGGTAAAGACTATGGTGTGTTGATTACAACCGGTCCACTTGCAGGACTGCTTTCCAGAGCCATTGTGATTGTGGATAAATCAGGCAAGGTGTCCTACGTGGAACAAGTCCTTGAAATCACACAAGATCCCAATTTTGAGGCCGCACTGTCAGCGATATCCTAAAAAAGTTTTTGCTCCCTCAAACTCGAAAATCGACACGCAAGTTTGAGGGAGCAAGGCCTATTGCGGGTTTGATGACGAATCCACGTTCTGATCCCCGACTTGGTCACTTGATGACTCGCCGAAGATTGCGGATTCATGACGATAGTGTTTGAACTCAAGCAGGTTTCTTGAAGGATCTTCTAAAAAAAAGGTGAGGTGCTCTAATCGGGTCCCCAGGAAGCGGCATCGGGGCTGTTGGTAAAAATGGAGGCCCTTTTTTGTGGACCGGTTGACGAGTCCTTGCCAAGTACGTTTCGATTTGAATATCAAACCGAAATGTCGCGGGTAGATGCCTTTTTGAGGAGAGATGGACTCATGCGTAAGATGCGCTATAATTTGATGCCCACGGAGACCTAAAGTGATCGCATTAGAAGACATTCGCCCCAAGCGACACCCCAGTCCATCGACATAAAATTGTTTTGCCGCGTCCAGGTTGTGTACGGGAAATGCAAGATGAAATAAAATTTGACTCACATTGTACTCCTATTCATCTGATGCAATTCTAACATCTGGAAGTTATTTACCCAAATATGCCGATGCAGGAAAAATAGAAGGTCGATTCTCCTTCCAGGGGCTTTGAAAGAAAAGGGGTTTTGATTTTGCCGATAACTCCTGTAGACTGACCTTTCTTATTTTGACGGAGAAAAGCTTAAGATGTATTACTCGAAACTGCTGATCCCAACGCTTCGCGATGATCCTGCTGACGCAGAAACGATCAGCCATAAGTTGATGTTACGAGCGGGCTTGATACGTAAAGTCGCTTCTGGCATTTATTCTCTTCTTCCCTTGGGTCTTCGTGTCCTCTCAAAAGTTGAAAATATTGTTCGAGAGGAAATGAATAAAGCGGGTGCACAAGAAATTCTACTCCCCGCACTGCAGCCTGCCGAGCTTTGGGAGGAGACTGGACGATGGGATAAATATGGGAAGGAATTGATGCGTCTTACAGATCGGCATGATCGAAATTTCTGCCTTGGTCCGACCCATGAAGAAGTGATTACCGATCTTGTTCGACGCGAAGTCAAATCGTACAAAACGCTACCGATTAATTTCTATCAGATTCAAACAAAATTTCGAGATGAAATTCGGCCCCGCTTTGGTTTGATGCGGGGTCGGGAATTTTTGATGAAAGATGCCTATAGTTTTGATGCTGATCTTGAAGGTGCAAAGAAGACGTATCAAGCCATGTATGAGGCCTATCATAAGATTTTCCAACGTGTTGGGCTTCGTTTCCGGGCGGTTGAAGCGGATAGCGGATTGATCGGCGGTTCCTCGTCTCACGAATTTATGGTGCTTGCACAGACCGGGGAAGATGAGATTGCCTCATGCGAAAAATGTGAATATGCCGCAAATATTGAGCGGGCGGAACTGACTGCAGGAGATCTCCCTTCATCTGAATCGGCGCCAAAGATGGAGGCTGTTTCGACCCCGGAACAAAAGTCGGTAGAAGCGGTCAGTAGGTTTTTGGATGTCTCAGCGAATCAATTGCTTAAAACCCTTCTTTTTGTGGCGGATGAAAAACCGGTCGCTGTCCTGGTTTGCGGTGATCACGAGATCAATGAGGTTAAATTAAAAAAATTGCTGGGAGCCGAGGCACTGGCATTGGCGGATCATGACACGGTGAAACGTGTGACAAACGGTCCTTCGGGATTCTCTGGCCCCGTTGGATTAACAGGGCTTGAAATTATCGGCGATTTTTCGGTTCAAAGTAAAGCAGAGTATGTGGTTGAGGCCAATAAAGAAGATACTCACTATCTTCATGCGGTTCCGGGGCGGGACTTTTCTGTTTCCCGTTATGCAGATCTTCGAAATGCCGTTCACGGAGATCCTTGCCCAAGGTGTGAAGCAAGCATAAAAATCGACCGAGGTATCGAAGTGGGTCATGTCTTTATGCTTGGCACAAAATACAGCGAAAAAATGGATGCGACTTTTTTGGATCGAAATGGGAAATCCCAGCATTTTGTCATGGGCTGCTATGGCATTGGGGTCTCACGTATCATGGCGGCGGCTGTCGAACAAAATCATGACGAAAGAGGTATTGTTTGGCCCCAGCAGATTGCGCCTTTTGATGTTGAAATTATTCCGATCCAGGAGAAAAGTGAAGTGGTTATGATTGCGGCCACGACGATATTTGAAACACTCAAAAGAAAAAATATTGAGGTTCTTTTTGAAGATCGAAAAGAACGAACGGGTGTGAAATTTAACGATGCCGATTTACTCGGGATTCCGATACAGGTCATTATCGGTCAACGGAACCTTGAAGACGGCCTTGCCGAACTCAAAGAACGGAAGACCGGGGAAAAGATCCTGGTTCCGCTCGATGATATCGTGAAAGAAGTGACAAAGCGCTGTTGTTAAGTTTACGATCTGGGCGATTTTTTATTCCACAGCTTCTAAACAAAAAGGCCAGCTTCCTTTTTTAACTGAAAAGGAAGCTGGCCTTTTTTAATGGCTATTTTATAGATATAAGGTTTTTAGCTGAAGGCTACATCCCAAGGTGTTTTTTTAGGATGCCGGAATCTGCGATTGCCGGGATTTTAGCGCCAAGCTTCAAGGCTTTATCAAACATCGCTGTCGCGCCGCGATGGTTTCCCAGTTTATCCAAGGCGAGAGCCATGTTAAAATGGGCTTCTGCAGACATACTGTCAGAATCAATGGCACCTTGGAAATGGTTTGCAGCGCCTTTAAAGTTTCCATCTGCGTAGTTTTTCATGCCTGTGGCATTATGATCTTCGCCAGGTGATCCAGAAGCTGTCGGCAAAGGTTTTGCTCCTCCGGCATGTCCGAGGTCGGCTGTCATGAGCGTCAGGGACAATGCGGCAAAGATGGCGAAACTTATTCCAATATACTTTCTGATTTTCATGTGCACTCTCCTTTTATATTGTCACAATGTAGGCGAGGTAGAATCGTATCCCTTCATTACTTAATATGTCAATATAAACTTCTCCTGATCCCTTGTAAGTTAAAATAGAATCTCATGCAAAAGGCACAGCAGGAAACTGATCTTATTCCGGTGAGGATTTAATCAGAGCTTCTTTAAATGAGAATGACTGTACTGGCTTGTGGCCCTTTCTCTCCTTCTTCTTCCAGATAACGGACTTCAGTTCCGATCGTCATTTCATTAAAGGAGCCATTCCTGATACTGTTTTGGTGAAAGTAAACATCATATCCATTCGGTGAGGCGATAAAACCAAAATTA
>JAJDBX010000071.1 GCA_029261135.1 Nitrospirota bacterium | reverse complement strand
ACGTCATTCAATCTGTAAAAACAAAATGGAGAGGTGGCTGAGCGGTCGAAAGCGGCGGTCTTGAAAACCGTTGAACCGAAAGGTTCCCAGGGTTCGAATCCCTGCCTCTCCGCCAGTTAAAAAATCATCTCAATACAGCATTTCAATTATAGTAAAAAGTCCATAATAACAGCTATTATCTTGACCTTCATCCCTTATAAGCGGTAGAATCCTCCCCATATTCTAGGGATCTTTTTAAGCAGGGAATACCTGAGACTCGCATAGCAATCATGTAAGCGATCAATAGAGACGGTATGTTCTTTAGATTCTCAAACTTTTAATAGTCATGGGAAATAGAACGGTGCTATAAGATAGCGTTCTCGGATGGGATTCAGAAAAAGTACGCAGAAGTCATGACTGGAAATAGAGGAGGAATAAAAAAATGAACCGGAGCAGTTTCATACTAACATCACTTGTATTTCCTCTCATTTTTATCGCCGTCGTACATGCGAAAGAAAGCCCATTCAATAAGTTATCAAAACCATCCGCAGAGGAACGATCAGAAGGGAAAGGGATACGGGAAATAAAAGAACAACTTGAAGCAAATTTTCGAAAAGAAAATAAGAAAAATAGAGAAGACACTTCGGGCGATAAACTTCGGGGACGCTATCGAATGTTCTCTAGTCTGTTAAATGGAGAACAAAAGACATTTCTCTTAGATACGACAGAAGGCATCGCTTACATCGTTGTTACTACAGAATCACCAGAAGGCATCGTTTACATCGTTATGGCCACAGAATCACCAGAACCCACACAAGAGAAATTTCCTACGGCAATCCTTCCAATTAAAAGGTTTGAGTCTTTAGAAACTTCCCAGAAAGTTTCTCGACGGGTCACCAAAGAAAAAAAGAACAGAAATATGGAACATAGAGAAGCAAGAAACCAGATCGACTTTGATTGAATCGAAATGCTCTCGGAAAAATTGAACCTTACCTTGTAATCAGGAAGAATCAAACGTAGGGTGAACCCTTTTCAAGGGTTCACTTGTTGATCTTCAGTCTTGATAAACAGTACACTCAGCCAAACATTCAAAGACCCTTTTCTTAAAATGGGATCGCACTCAACTCAGGTGGAGTTCATATGGCCGATAAAGATAAAGATGAAAGCATCCTCTCAAAATTTTCTAATCAAGATCCTGCTTCCGGTGGTTACGGAGAACAGGGAGACGCTGAGCCAGAAACTCCGATTAGAGAAAAAACAAGCACCGCTGCAAAAGCAAAAAAAAAGAAGAAGAATAAAGCTGCAAAGAAGGCCCGGAAGAAGAACCGCAGGATATGACGGAACGGACTCAAAGCTGAAATGTTCTTCCATCTTCGGTTTTGAATGATTAAAGTAGATCCGAATTCTCCACATCTTATAAAAGGTCTATCTCTAGATTCCAATTGATGCATTGTGATATAAAGCACTCTTTAATGATCGGGTAGATCAAAATAAATCATTTTTAAACACTCAGGAGAGATGGCCGAGCGGTCGAAGGCAACGGTTTGCTAAACCGTCGTAGGGGGTTGACCTCTACCCAGGGTTCGAATCCCTGTCTCTCCGCCAGATATTTTTGTTGTCATTAGGGAGACTTATGAAACAGTTACCGCATTTTATCCTTGCAGTCAGTTTGATATTGATTGTGGCTTGTAGCAAAACAGAAACAAGCATGTCAGCAGACGAAAGCACTGGCCCCATTGCTCCATCCCTTCCATTAGGAATCGAACAGGTCGCTGAGCCCACCCCGCCCCCCTTGCGCGGCGGCGCACATGATGATATTCCTGATTTAACCGGTGCAAAGGTTATCGTTCCGGACATGGTGAAAGGGAAGTGGAAAGGGGTCGTGTTTATGTTGGAAGACAAGATCAGCCATGAAATCACCGAACACACGGTGAGCCTGGGCGATGAATGGTCGGTGCCCAACTCTCAAATCAAAGTGAAGGCCGGGACTTTTTTACCCGACCTTTTGATTCAAGGTACGATCTTCACCTCGGTCAGCAATGAACTGAAAAACCCTGCTGTTCATGTGACGATCTCTGAAAAAGGGCAAAAACTATTCACCGGATGGCTATTTTCTCTTTTTCCAGGCATGCATGCCTTTGAACATGCGCAATTTGCGATCACCCTCAAGGACGTCATCCCCTCATAAAAATATGTTGCGCCCATAGCTCAGTTGGATAGAGTACTTGACTACGAATCAAGGGGTCGGGAGTTCGAATCTCTCTGGGCGCACCATTTTTTCAACTTTTATCTGCAGTGATTGATCCTAAACCTCAGACATTCTATAATGTAGATAGTTTCAAAATATAACTCGATGAATTTCTTGGATTGCATGAATATGGGGGCGACCGGAATCGACGGGGATGGGAGGCCATAGAGCGCATGTCGAGGTTCCATTGGGCTCGTTAAACAAATGGAAAACTATTAATTGCTAATGAACAACCATTAGCCCTCGCTGCCTAATACGCGGCGACATTGACCTTCCGGCGCCTGCGCGGGGGGAAGATGACAGATAGCAGGCTGGCTTTCTCTTTTTGTCTCAGGGGAGAGAGTGAGACTCTTGGGGCTGGCAGAAGATGCAACCTGTCTTTGGGTGGCGTCCAATGCGAGATCTAAATCAAAGACTAAGCATGTAGGGGTCTTTGGCTAAATATTTTCGGACGCGGGTTCGAATCCCGCCGCCTCCACCAAAACAAGGTTCAACAAGAACCTAAAAAAACCCGCTAGGCCGTAAAAACAAAGGTTTAGCGGGTTTTTTAGTGCCTATAACTTCCTATAGTGTTTAGTGACATCTTGTTTTTTTAGTAACACCTATAGTAACATCAAGCCAATGTTACCAAATGCGGTGTTACTAAAATGGCTAGAATAACCAAACCACTCACACACACTGAAGTTCAGCAAGCTAAACCCAAAGATAAGGAATTTAACTTAGTTGATGGCAAGGGCTTAGCTCTGCGGGTAAAACCCAATGGCTCCAAACTGTGGATATTTAACTACTATCGCCCCTACACTAAAAAACGAACATCGTTAAGCCTTGGACATTATCCTGCCGTATCGCTTGCTGATGCCCGAAAAAAGCGCACTGAAGCCAAGGAACTACTGGCAAAGAATATTGACCCACAGGAATACAGGGATGAGCAAAGCCGTATCAGTGAGAAGGCCTTCAACAATACACTGGAATATATAGCCGCCCAATGGCTGGAAGTTAAGAAAGCTGATATCTCAGCAGACCATGCAATGGATACTTGGCGTTCTCTTGAATTGCACATCTTCCCCAATCTTGGAAAAGTGCCGATTCAAAAAATCACCGCGATAAAAGCTATTGACACTCTCAGACCCGTTGCTGCCAAAGGGAGCCTTGAGACAATCAAGCGCCTTTGCCAACGTCTTAATGAAATCATGGTCTACGCCGTTAATACCGGCATCATCGTGAGCAACCCACTCACCGGAATCAGACAAGCGTTCCAAAAGCCTGCAAAACAACACCTACCCACACTCAAATCTGAAGAGCTGCCTCTTCTACTCCGAACTCTAACCACAGCCAGCATCAAATACACCACCCGCTGCCTGATAGAGTGGCAGCTTCACACCATGGTGAGATCCAGTGAAGCCGCTGGTACCCGCTGGGATGAAATCAACCTGGAAACGGCTATCTGGCATATCCCAGCAGAACGCATGAAGCGAAAAAAAGAGCATATTATTCCACTATCCAGCCAATGTTTGGCGCTGCTGGCACTCATGAAGCCAATCAGTGGGCGACGCCAGTTTGTGTTCCCTTCAGATCGTGATCCCAAAAAGCACACCAATCCAGCAACGGCTAATACCGCCCTAAAACGGATGGGTTTTGATAAAAAGCTGGTCGCCCATGGTATGCGGTCACTAGCCAGCACTATCTTAAATGAAGAGGGTTTTGATGGTGATGTGATTGAAGCCGCTCTTGCTCATATTGGGAATAATGAGGTTCGCAATGCCTACAATCGCGCGAACTACCTCGAACGGAGAAAACCTGTAATGAGGTGGTGGAGTGATCAGATAGAAAAGGCCGCAACGGGAAATATGAGCCTGACAGGCAACAGGGGCTTGAAAATAGTGGGTATGAAATAGCGGCTACCCCACAGCCTGATTTTTTATTTCACGGGCAACTGCTTTAGCGAAT
>JAJDBX010000008.1 GCA_029261135.1 Nitrospirota bacterium | reverse complement strand
CTCTTGAAATCCAAAGAGAAGACTGCGACGATTCCAATTATGATGGTCACCGCAAAGGGCACAGAGCAGGATATCGTGCGTGGTCTTGAGTCGGGTGCCGATGATTACGTGACGAAGCCCTTTAGCCCGAAAGTGTTGGTGCAAGAGTGAAGGCGGCTTTCAAGACTGATTCACCTCGGAATCGGAATTGACGGGCAGGAAACCTTCCCTTTGATCTATGACGATGCTGAAAAAATTACGGCGGTGAAAAAACGGCTTCGGATGAAGCCTTTCCTCCAATCGAAGCTATTACCAAGTCCTGCGTTAAAAGTTAAAATGGGGAGAAGATTGAAATTACTGGCGCGGTTTTTTATCGTACTTTTCTTTGTTCTTATTTTGTTCAAAATACCTACAGCAGCCCAAACACCGCCACCTCTGGGTGGATCTTTCGATTCCCGATGAACCGGTTGATCCATCGGGGAAGTGGTCATCAGGGGTTTGGCCGCAAAAGGGGATGATATTTGGATCGGTACCTCAAACGGCTTGATCCATTTTGACCGGGAAAAAGAGATCCCGCAAGTGTTTAATGCCAAAAAGGCCGGATTGGATTCAATATGCCCCGAATCCGGGTTTGGGTGATCTGTGGGTTTATACGGTGGAACGTGGGCCTTCCGGTGTCCTTTGGTTTGGAACGGAAGGCGGTGTCAAGCGTTTTGACGGGAGGTCTTTGCAGGAATGGACGCACAAAGACGGACTTGGGGCATCCATTCGAGAACCGCTAAAATCTGCCCCAAAAAGACGAAGACTATTCGGACGATGAGGATCATCACCTTCAAAGCGGCAGAGAAAACCAAGAGACCAATCCAAACTATGTCATTTCATCGGCGATTGATTAACAAGTGTTCAAGTGGTTTGGCACTTGGGGTGCTGGGCTTTCTCGCTTTGACGGAAAAACGTTTAAAAACGACACTACAAAAGATGGTCTGCCCGGCAATATTATCAATGCCATCGAAATCGACCCAAAAGGCATCATGTGGATTGGGACCAATAAGGGTCTGAGTCGCTACGGTGGGCTTAATTTCAAAACATTTACCCGGACGGATAGTTTATTGGGGGATTACATTTTTGCCATCGCGATTAATGGGGATGGTCACAAATGGTTTGGCAGAGTGAACCGATATGCTGGGGATTAAGCTAACAACAGCTAACAGATCGTCTTATTTGTAACGTGCCTAAACATAAGACATCTACCGTAAGTAGCTGTTTTATATTTTCCAAATAATCTAGAGAGCCTTGCATGTCTTGAGACAGAATGAGTGATTCGGTCTCAAAGGAATCTTCTCATGGCCTTCAAAGAGTTTTGACACAAAAATATTAGGGAAAATCTCCTGATATTTCATTTAGGGGTCTAAGATAAACGACGCTCAAGAGGAGGTTAAAGGAATTCATGATTCCGGCCATACTTTCCAAAGAAAATATTTTCAAGCCAGACCAAACTGGCTATAAAACTGAGCTAAATACAAATCATATCCTGGAATAACAATGCCTGACTGATCAGGTGGTGAGGGGCACGGGCGTTGATCATGAGGAAAGGACAATAACCCTTTTTCTTTGACCTCTTGTCGATCTATTGTTAAGTTGACGGCCTTGGAGCCTCTCTAACTCGTGTGCTGATTAACTGAAGGGGATTTCGGATATCGTTGAGCATAAAATAAGAATAATTTGACTTTTTAGTGGTAGCTTCCCTACAGGCTAATCCTTAGCCCTTGTAGGCGCAATTCCCCCGGAAGCGAGTGCTCCCGGGGGAATTGCGCCTTGCTCCAATAAGTGATTATCTGTCTTTTCTACTTAAAGGCGATAGGGTAGCCTTCGACAATGCCCCCCCCGGTTGAAGCTACGCTGACCATGGTCTCAAGTCCGGGTGAGGTCAGCGAATTCTGCTCGCTGAAAATCCAATCTCCCAGCGTATCCACTTCCGCGGTGCCAATCACAGTGCCGCCAACCACCGAACCCAAGTACACGGTGACCGTATTTCCGGGTCCAACGACAGAAGACGTCCCACGGACCCGCCACTCATTCTTATCAGCATCGAAAAGGGCCTTTTGCATAACAATGGTATCTATCAGAGGCGTTTCGACGGTGAGATTTACACTCCCGGTAACTGCCGGAATATACCCGTCCGCCATTGTGTAGGTGAATGTGTCAGCGCCATCAAAACCAAGGGCTGGCGCATAGGTGAAGGTGCCATCCAGGTTGTCATCAATAGTCCCGCCCGCAGTGCTTGAGGAAGCCACGGAAATGATAGTGAGAGGGTCACCCTCAGGATCGGTGTCGTTGGCCAGGAGAAACGAGCCTCCGAATGTTAATGCGACATTGACATCAGTCGTGAGAACGTCGTCGGCTGTCGACGGTTCAAGATTTCCAGCAGGCCGTGCGAGTAACTCTGTTGTCACAAGTACAGGCGGCAGGGCCAGACCACCCCGGACGCGTACGTCGCCAGTGCCCGTGGCGGTATCGAAATCTGCGATGACGGTATCGGAACAGGTTCCCGTAACCTCTGCGCTGAAAAGGTAGGCTCCGAATACAGTGGTTTCCTCGACTACCGTAGCGGTGCCCAGTACGTTCCCGTTATCGCCGTGTCGTAAGGTCACTGTGCCGGTGTTCGGGTCGTGGGTGGCCCCAAGTACGTCCCACTTGGCCGAGTCATCACCACCAACGCACCGACCCCGTATAACACTTACTTCGGTCACGCCTGAATTCATCAGGGCGCCGTCCATAAGTTCGAGATCATAGTAGTGGAGATGGTCCGCGATTCCCAAATAGCCCTCGGCACTTGCCCCTAGACCGACCAGGTTCCCGAGCGTGAGATTGACCTCGAAGCCCCGGTTTGTGGCGGGATGACTAACCAGACGCAGGTCGGCGTTATGGTTCAGTAGAGTACCCCCGATCCTCAGTTCGTTAGCAAGGTTGTCATCGGGGTCGCATGAAGTCGTGACGCAATTATGCGTAGTTATCGTCGCCAGTACCACGTTCTCCGCCGGTTCAAGTACCATATCGGTGGCCGTTACGATCCCTGTCAGGGGATCAACCTCGGTCGAGCAGAGGCAGGATCCACCAAGGAATCCCGGAGTAATCCGGCCCGGGAGTGTGACGCTTCCCACCAGGGTCAGCGGATCGACTCCCTGTGTTAGCGCCAGCGCGTTGAGATCCACGGTCGGCGAGGAGATGGGAACTCCTACGGGGATGTGCATCAGAACGCCATTTATCCTGGCGGTGCGGTTGACGGTGTCCAGGTCGACCAGGGTGCCTTCAAGAAACCCCGGAACCGTCTGACCCCACGCCGACCCGGAAACGATCAGAAACAGAAACATCAATACGGACAAATTGAAGCTGACGAAACCAATCGGTATGCCACGTCGCCGTGTAGTACTATTTTGGCGCGGACTTGTACTCATATTTTCCTGTATTTCTATGCAAGATATTTGTGATTTCATCTTATCCCCTTCTGCTATTACACTTTTAACCCAGAAATCATGATCATTTATGAATGAGTAGCCTCTCTGATTTCCTATAGTTTCCAGTGTAGATTATTTATTTATACTGAAATAAATCAAGATAGTACTTACAGCTTATTGGTTTGTCAATAATTTAACCTGGAATTTTAATTAACTTTCTTGCCTCTTAACAATTCCCAGCATAAGTGAGATAATCGCTGAAAATTGAGATTAGGAGGTGGGATACAAAGAGAAGAACCCGCGTTTTTAAAGTGGCAGGTTCGTTTTGGAACAGAAGAAGCTTGTGTAAAGAGAAGTGGATCCCGGAAATGAGACAGTGGCTTAAGTGAAATTCCTGAGGTAAATTATACAACCACAGGAGATAAACATGAGACGAAAAAGACGAAATCATTTACCGGAATTCAAAGCAAATGACCTTCCCCTGTTTTCAGGGACACCGATTTAGCATAAAATGCTGAGGGAGGTAAAGGATGAAAACACGCAGAAAATTCAGTTCATCATTCAAAGAAGAAGTGGTTGATCTGGTCAAAAAGAGCGGAAAAAGCACGAACC
>JAJDBX010000070.1 GCA_029261135.1 Nitrospirota bacterium | reverse complement strand
TGTCAAAAGGGTTCCCTTTTGATGATATATTATTGCGTAGCCTGGGTTTAATACCCCGCCCCTAGGGGCGTTTAAAGATAATTCCGTTTTGGTTTTGATACCTCGTCGCTTGCTGCGGGGTAGTTCATTTCCAAGAAATCTCACGAGGAACACAGAACTCCGAATCAAGTCTTAGCGGAATGAGGGTTCGAAGTACCGCAGTATATTTTTCCAAAAACATCATAGTCATGGAATCGTCATGAGAGGCGATCAGCAAGGTGGCCTGAAAAAAGGTGGAAGCGGGTCTAATCATCTGGAATGCCTTCCTCTTTCGATCCAGTCATACACAAACGCAAGACCTGTCTATTTTATTTTTTCAGGCGGTAAGGGTTTTGGATGAACCTCCCGGTTTTTTTGAGGGGGGTTCATGTGGTTTTTAAAGGCGGAGAGTGAGATCCCTTTTGGAGATACCCCTCATTTGAGGGGATTGACTATCCCGAAACTAATTGCTAAAAACTCGGTATGAAAAATAATTCTTGCGTATTTCTCATTCCAAATCACAATTTTTATCCATTTCTATTGACTCTCGCCCTTTGATTAAGAGGAGTTAATGACATTAACTCGCTTCATTCCAAGGACACTCTTTCTTTTGATAATTTCCTTGTTACTCGGCTGCTCAACCACCTTACATCCGAAAATCTGGGACACATCAGATGCGAAATCTCCGTATTTCCCTGAGCTGCATGATGAGGATTATAAAAGCAAAGGCTATGCGCCTGGGACAAACTTTGGGGTTGCATTTTCGGGTGGTGGAACTCGCTCTGCCCCGGCATCTATTGGTCAACTCATTGGTCTGAAGGAAACGGGTTTAATGGAGAAAATAGACTATTTTTCGGTGATATCAGGCGGAGCATGGGCCGTTATCCCTTATGTTTATTTGCCGCAGGATAAAGATGAAGCAGTTTTTCTGGGTGGAAGTTATATTCCGCCGAAGAAACTTCGAAATTGCGATCTTTTTAAGAGTTATTTACGAAAATGTTCCGAAAACTATGAACCTCCGGTATGGCAATCTGAATATCAAAAATTTAACGACTTGTGTATCGACCCTGAAAAAAAGACCATTCCGGATTTTATGCCTCTGACAGAGAGTATTTTTTGTAACGGAAGGGTAATTGGCAAAGCACTTTGGTCGGGGTTTAACTTAGTTGGGGATGAAATTTTTTCAGATGTCCTTTCACAAATCTTCCTTGATCCATACGGCCTAGGGCCACAAAGATTCTTTGGCCGTCCAACAAAGAGAAAATTCTTTGCCTGGATGCACTGTCCAGATGCCTATCGTAAGAAAGATCTAAAATGTCCGGATTTTAATTTAGTCACGCGACCGCGTCCTTTTTTAGTGGCTAGCGGAACCCTTATGCTTGACAAAGAAAATAAAGATAAATTCTATCATCTTGAGATGACTCCGCTGTATACAAGCGTTCGTAAGCGGCATGAGTTTAAATACTCAAAAGACTATAAAAGAGGCTGGAAGAGGAAACATGTTCCAAATTGGGAAAAGGGCCGCGTTAAAGCAACTGTGGGGGGAATGTACATTGAATCATTTGGCTATGATTCTAAAAAACCGGTGAATCTACTTCACAATAAAAACGAAAGTAACCCCCATCAAGTTGAGGTCGAAATTAGTAAAGCAATGAATATATTTTCTCTCGAAAATATGATTGCGACCACAGGCGCAGCTCCTCAGGAAACTTTTCGAAAAGCGCCATTTTACCTAAAAGTTTTAGCGAATAATTTTGGGTGGCCAGAACATTATTATTGGACAAATCAGGGTGAAATTAACGGCACCCAGGAAAAGCCTCATGGGGACGGCGGCCACATGGATAATTATGGCCTGATGCCGCTATTGGGTCGGAGAGTCAAAAATATTCTGGTGTTTATCAATGAGTTTACGCCTTATTCTTATCATCAGATTACCAGCATGAGAACCATTGATGACAATGTCGTCAGCTATTTTGATTTAGCAAACAAACACACGACATATCGAAAAATATTTAAACATTACCCTCATAACGTTGTTTTTAAACAGGGCATTCTCGAAAAGCTCTTTGCGAATTTTGATACTCAAAGTAAAAATGGCGAACCCCTCCTCTCTTGTCACAAGAATCTTAAAATCTTACCCAATGAGCGGTATGGGATTCGGGGATCAAATGAAACCTCCGATAGCTACACACCGAATATTTGCTTTTTATACCTAAGCTTACCAAGAAGATGGCTTGATGAAATTGACACTGCTCAAAAGTTATCCGGAAAAGTAAAGAACGACATTTTGTATCGTTCTGGTCCGTTCAAACGGTTCCCGCACTACAGAACATTTTTCGAAGACGCGGTAAGCGAGAACGGGACCCTCCAAGGCGCAATCATAAAGATGAGTTTTGAAAAGACAAAGCTATTGTCAAATCTAACGGCTTGGTCTGTTATTGAGAGTGAAACGGAAATCCGGGAAACATTTAGCATGCTTGGTCATGAACACGGAGAATGAGAATCCTGACTTTGGATCAAGGGGGAGGGTTTTTGAACAGGAGAGGGAATATGAAACGCTCAGATCAAACTTGATGAAAAAATGTTACTGAAAAATTTCACGTCAGCAAGCGAATTTTATAGAAACTCAATGGCCAAAAAAAATCAATGCGATTCTCCCCTTAGATCAGAGATTGATCGGAAGAGAAAATACCCATCTTAATTTATCAATATTAGGAGGAAGCCTCGATATGCGAAAAGTTCTGGCAATGAAAATAGTCTGTTTGTGTCTAATTGGATTGTGTTTATTCCCTGTCCAAACTCATGCTCAAGAGGAAGCTACCAATAACAAGGTTGAAGATCTTGTTGAACGGGTAGCCAAATTGGAGGGTAGCGAATTTCTAAAAATGTTAAGGCCAGGCAATGACATCGACTTCCTTTACGACTCTGTTCTTGGATACGGGAAACACAAGATTGAAAAAACACCCGAGTGCATTCGGGAGCTGCTTGGTTATGAGAAAATGCCCGTAAGTTTTTTACATAGTTACATTTTTTTGGGAAGTGCACTACAGGATGCCGATGGAAAAACAATTGGGTCTTGGTATGAAAGACAGGATCCGCCATCCTTATGTAAGCTCGCGGCTGTCGAAAAGGTCCTGAATATTAATGACACTTATGACTCAAATGAAACGGAGCAGGGCCTTTATAAGGCAAGGGGAGCAATCGAGAGTTTAATCAAAAATCAGTTTGTGAACAACCTAAAAACAAAGAAGGAGTCAATCGATTTAACTCCGGCATTAGAGGAGGCAAGATTAGCACTTGATAGTGCGATTTCTGGCTTTGGCTTGGTTAAACCATCAGAAGCAATACTTAAAGATTCTAAAGCTAAATTGCTGGCTTCAACACAACAAGTTATGGATGCCCTTGCTGAGATTGGGTCAAAAAGTGAACAAAGACAGACGCCAGATCTCCAGGCTGCGCTGCAGAATGAAGTGGAACAAAAAAATGACTTAAAAGGGAAATTAAACAATGCAAAAGATGCCATTAATAATGCTATTCGTATTTCAAAAAATGGAGAACCCACCTTAAAAACGATGGAACGAATCAATAGGGCATACAAGACCATTAACTATACGGGATGGAAGAGTGACAGGCTGCGTTTTGGTCTGATGGCTGCGCAAGTCAATAAGTTAGACGGGCTCTCAACCTCAGTCGTGCTTCATGCGTACCCTGCTTACAGAAGGTTTATGCCTGGACGAATGGATCTAACCAGAAGGGCATCTTTTTTCTTTGGCGTGGGAACGGTTGCTGGTGCGAATGATGCTATTGAAACGAAAGGGCCTGTCTATTCAGCTGGCTTAGGGTTTGATGTGGCAGACGGGTTTACAATACTCGTCGGATATAGTCTCTATCAGAAGAAAGGAATAGGCGGTACCGATTTTTCGCAGGGAGAGTCTGTTCAGTATGGTATTTCTTTAACATCAGACCTGTGGAAAGGGTTATTTAAACAGTGAAAATAGGCTTTACCGCTTGTTTCGTTCCGAGGCGTATGTGGTGTCTATACGGTGAGGACGAAACGTTCTGGAAAGTGCTGGCCATTGAGTGCATGAGCCACTCACAGTAGATTCCGCCAAAAGTCATAGCGAAATACTAGTTCGAGTACCGCAGTATTAGAAACAAAAACATAAAATTCATTAAATCTCGCGAGAGGAGAAAAGGTGGCTTGAAAAAGGGTGGAAGCGGGTCTAAGCATCTGGAATGCCTTCCTCTTTCGATCCAGTCATACACAAACGCAAGACCTGTCTATTTTATTTTTTCAGGCGGTAAGGGCTTTGGATGAACCTCCCGGTTTTTTTTGAGGGGGGTTCATGTTTTAGGAAAGGCGGGAAGTGGGCATCAGAAAAATTGTCAAAAAGACACAGCCCACTGATTGCACGTATTTTACTCCAGTGCGGCGTTCAGCCTCCGAGAGGGGTCATGGTTTTAGGGTAGGGAGTGCGGACCCTTTTTTCAAGGGCTTGAATCAAGTTACCCTATAGATGTCGATCTGCCTTCGCAATTCAAGGTTTTCCCCAACCTCTTCACCCTCCAGCTTGTTTTCGATTGTTCTGCGGTTTGGATTTCTTCCATCGTCGGGAGAAAATCCACTTTTGATGCGAGGGCTTTGATCGAGACCAAATAATCATCGATCTTTGTGGCTTTGGTGGATTTGTCGTTCGGGAAGAGCCAGGCGATGTAGGTGTTTTTGTCTGCTCGATAAATGAGTTTCCACCAGGTGTCCGGGGTTTGGATCTTGTGGGTCTCGGTGAAGTAATCGTTGTCGATATCGGTGCCCCAAATGACGCCACCCCAGATTTTCAGGGGCGTGATGTCTCTGTAGCATTCGGTGATGATTTCGGTCTGAAACCATGCCCCGGCGGATTGATTGAATGTTGAGGCCTGGGGCAAAATATTGGTGAGATAAAAGGTGTCTTGAAAGGCAGTCCGGTTGTTGTCCATGTGGTTTGCGGGCACGAGATGACCGCGATCCCATGTGCCTGTATCGGGTGGAACGGTTTTTGTCCGGTAGGATCGGGTACTTTTTGCCTGGCAGGATGCGGGGACGCTTGGATCTTTTTCAAAGTCGAAACCGCTTCGGTCGATGTTGCCGGTATCTTTTTTGATTTCGTAGAAAAAGGCGACTGCCCCGTGATGGGTTTCGCAGTCCAGCCAGAGAGTGAAGCCCTGGTAGTCCCGTTGGAGGAGATCGGTGGCTTGGGTGGTATTGCTGAATTGAAGGATGAGGAGGATCAAGACTGTGATAAGTTGACGTGGCATTTGAACCATTCCTTTTTAG
>JAJDBX010000069.1 GCA_029261135.1 Nitrospirota bacterium | reverse complement strand
CTCTTCTACCGTGACCGAAATCTCTGTCACCGTTGTAGATTGCTCTGCCGCACCTGAAGCTTGCTGCATGGCACCCTGGTCAATTTCAGAGGCCGATAGATTAATCTGAAGCCCGGCATCACGAATGCCTTTCATTAAATTCCGAAAACTCCCCATCATAATGTTAAAAGATGAGGCAAGCTGACCCAGCTCATCATTTGATTGCACCGGAACTTCTTGTGTTAAATCTCCTTTCGCGATCTTCTCTGTCGCCTCTGAGAATTTTTGAACAGAACTTGCTATACCCTTTGCGATAAGAAAAGAAATACATCCGAATATCCCAAATAAAACTAAACCAATAATAAAAATATGCCATTTTAATTTTTGAACGGTAAGAAAAGCCAGATCAACATCCTGAAAAATATAAGCCCCCCAACCCTTCCTTTTGTAGCCAGCATAGCCGTTCGAAGGAGCATAACCAATGAGGAACTCCCGACCAAAGGCTTCCTCGATTAAATACCCTCCCTCCATTTTCGAGACCGACGCATATGCGTCGAGAAGATTATAATTTTGGCTCTTAACCCAATCCGGCCCTGAAATAATGCTGCCTTCCTGGTTGAGCAACAACACAAACCCATCTTTATCTTGTAGCCGGCCACCCACTATGATCGTTTCAGTCAATTCGTTTATTTTGTGTGAATTGAGCGTCGCAACAATAACCCCAATAATGGTTGTTCGAGTTTCGTCTCCAACAGCACCTTGTATCGCTCTTATCGGCGATGCAAAAATCATGGTCGGTGTTTTACTTAATATACCCTCTTCAAAATCTCCAACAATCGATTCTCCCGAAAGAGGTGTCTCAAACCAGTTTTCAGATGAATACTGGTTCCCAATCAGACTGAAATCCGTCGAAGCAGTCATTTCTCCTAGGGTGTTGAGAACAGAGATCTGGTTGAAGCTAACATAACGCTCCTTCAATTGCGTGACGACCCCACTGATTCTACCATCGGCATCATCTGTTCGGACATCTTGCAACACCTCTAAGTTTGCCCACGCTTGAATATCGTTGGCTCGGTCATGCAAAAATCGGTCAATTTGCTCTATGGTGACCCTTGCAATATCTTGCTGCCCTTGGCCGATTTTTTCTTGAAGTGCCGATTTTGCGCTGTTAAAAGAGAGAAGACCCACTATCGCCAATGTAACCGATATGAGTCCGACAGATAGCAGTAGTAATTTCGACTGGATCGTTAGGCGTAATTTCATGATGATATCCTCAGGCTAAACCCTTTTATTCTCATGCTTCAGTACAATCTGAAAAAAGGCTTGCATTTAATTGTCTCCCTTTCCTTATTCCCAATAAAGATTGCTATCAATTATTGATAGCTTATACATTCCGTTTTCAATACTCGCTTTATTCGGGATGACCCCATCAACCTTGAGGATTTTAATCCCCCTTTCATCACCTGTAAGTTCGCTAAAATAGACATACCCGATTGCATTCTTTTCACTTGCAACAAACCTTGTCACACCAAGGATCGACTTCTGGACAATCGTGCGAAAAGGGATGGGAGATCGACTCAGAAAAAATTTCTGTGTCGGTCTTGATTTCAATACTTTTTTATAAAAAGCTCTCCGAACATCGGATCTCACATCCCGATTCACCACGACAATCCTTTCTCCTCTATCCCATTCCAAGTTTTTGCCCCGATAAATTTTACTCAATTGGGTAAAACTAATATCTTCTAAAGGACTATTTTTATTGACGATAATTAAAATCTCTCCTGCATACCCGTTCGCCGGAAAAAGCAAACTAAAAAGTAAAACAAATAAAAGGGTATATTTTCTCACTATGAATACCACACGACTTACGTCCTAATAATCCCGCATTTTATATTTTCCACTCTGAAGACTTTCTTTAGTGGGTAAGACCATCCACCTTGAGGATTTTGATCCCCAATTCGTCACCCCTCAGCTCACTAAAATAGATATATCCAATTGAATTTTTATAACTGGCGACAAATTTTATCGTGCCAAGTGCCGATTTTTGGATAATGGGACGAAAAGGGATGGGTGACCTGTGCAGAAAAAAATTTTGGGTCGGTTTTGATTTCAAGACTTTGAGGTAAAAACCTTTCCGAACCATTGAAAGCGCATCACGGTTTGCGACAATAATCCCGTTTCCAGATCCCCATTTCGCCATTCGACCTCGATAAATCTTATTGAGATCACCCAGACTAATATCACTTTTCTCATTCACAATAATCACAACACTCTCTGCCTGAACCCCTCTTGGCAGACTTAGACTCAAGAGCATTGTATATAGAAGGGTGATTTTCATCGAAAGAATCATATTTCCAATCATTAAAAATTTGCAACGACTTGAAAAAGTGCTCCATTGTTATCAAGTTCAGCACCATCAACCTCATCTACCCTCTCATAATTCAACTTAAACATGACTTGCTCGTGAGGAGCAAGATTCACACCTATGGTGTATCTTCGTAGATCAGCATTGTTACGTAAATCACGATCTGGATCTCTTGTATCGGCCCGAAAGGTCAACCAAATATCCTCAAAAACCCCTTTTATATTTCTAAATAAATGGTAGGCCATCTGGGCACGCCAGGCAGATCGTTCTATTTCTCTGTCTGTTGGGTTGGCGCCTAAAGAATTGGCGCCTATGAGCTCCTCCGTAGAACGATTCCAATCTCCTCTAAATGAAAATCGTCCGAAATAATATTGAACATCGATGCCGACTGTATTCCAATCTGCGGCGTACTGACCGGTCATGGTACGACTGTTAGCTGGAAGCCCAGGACCATCATCATCAGCAATGAGCAATGGGTCTTCACGTAAAGTCCCTGAAGCATAACTGACACCGAAATCAAATCCCGTGAGGCCTGGAAAAACACCTAAACGCATTATGACGTTGCCTCCATAATCCGTAAAAGAAGATTTAAGCAAGGCACCACCCGGGGATGAATTTGGGAAGATGACCCGATCATCTAATTCTTGAAAATTTGGCGGAATATCAGGGACAATCCGCTGGGGGCCATTTGTGAGTGCGACAGTAATATTTACACCAACACCGTCTGTAAATCCCATTGAAAAGTCGAGTTGTATTCCTGTATCAAACCAATGAAATGGAATCGCAGTGTACCCAGTGTAAGGTTGTGAAACGAAACGGTTGAGCGGTGTTTGTACATCATCATTTGTGTTGCCAAACGGTGAATAAAACCTTCCAAAGTGGATACGGACTTTTTCTGTCTTAGTGGGCTCCCAGGTGATTTTTGCCTGAGGAATCACGACCGTCGGGCCAACCTGACCTGGGATAGGATTAAGGTGAAAGTGGATTTGTGATAGCATTGAGAGTGTATCTGAAATTTCTCTTCCAATAAAGAGTGCTGTAAAATAGTTACTAAATTGAGCGCTACCATCTTGGGCCCCGTGAAATTGCAAGGGCAGTTTATGATCTTTTTCATAATCCCAGAACGTTAAGTCCATATAAGCGTGAATAAAAAATTCTGAACCAGGTTCCCCAAAGACCTCATATGCGGGTGTCCGATTAAAATCTTGCTGAGCAAGTGCAAGCCCTTGAAATGACATCTCCCCCACTAATCCCAAAATAACGAGTAAAACACGATTAACCGTATTCATTTTTCCCCTTTAGATTAAAATCTACGTAATTTTTTACGCGATTTCATCACTTTTCATTATAGTTTTCGTAAGAATACTTTCTATATCTAAAATGGTGACCAATTGATTTAAGCGCATAAACTCACCCTTCAGATATTGGGCTTTTTCGGCGTCTAAAGTCGTTAAAGGTGGATCAATCTGATGATGCTCCACATCCAGCACTTGAGAAACCTCATCTACGAGCAGACCTGATTCAATGTTTCCGCAAGAAACAACCAATATTCTAGATTTATTACTTTTCGGTGTATTTTCCAAACCAAAAAGTTTTTTTGGATCTGTCACCGAAACAATGTCTCCCCTGAGATTCGTAATCCCCGCAATATGAGAAGGGGAAGATGGAAGTTCTGCCAGTTGTGTCGCAGTGATCACCTCAATAATTCTGCCAATGTCTGCCGCATACCATTCTTTGCCAATCCGAAAACCAACAACCTGTATTCCTGGTGCCTTAAGGGAGTGTTCTTCTTCATAAAAATCAACATCTTCATCAGGTTTACGTTTATTGCTCTCTGCTATTTTATCCTTTGTTTTCATAATCTTCTCAGGCCTTCATATCAATTTTTTTCAGACTGTCTTTGTACTATCACTAATCAGACATGCTACTTATACTGAATAAAGCATATATCTCTACACTGAGAAATTCGTCTTATTCAGAAATCTCATGATAACGTAATGCAGGTATTCCCCTATCCCTCAAAATAATATATATAAGATAGTTTGAAAATATCATTTTTCTAATAATCGCAAAGCGTTGTGAGTTTTAAAATATGAAAAATCGTAATCATTAAACTGGGAATGACAACGATAGATATGAAGTTCAGCGAGAAGCGCTTCGTTTATTCACATTAGGGACTTCATCCCGGTTCGCTTGGAGCATCTGGCGTTCCCTCTTAAGAACATAGCGGAAAATACATTCTTGATCGGATTCACTGATATCACTTGAGAATTCAATTCCAATTTCATAACGGGCAAGCAGACCAATTTTTGTTTCTTGTTGTTTCGATCGAGTCACTGCCCCACAAAGAATCATCTCATTAAAAGGAAGTACAGGTAGAAAAAATCGCAATTGTAAATCTGTCCCCACCTCCACCTGCTCATGCGTCGTAAACTTCATTCCAGATGCACTTAAATCAAGGAGAACCGCTTCATGTGGAAATTCAAGACCCTCTTTATCTTCAATGAGGGCTTTCATTAAATAGTTCACTTTCCAATCAATCCAGAGGAGTAATTCAACGATCATTTCATCTCTCTGATCTCCTATCAAATGTAAGCGAGATGCAATATCTGAGATCTCAGTCGAGGCAATTGCATGAAATCGGTTTGCCGACAATTTATTCTCATTATCTGAATGACTTGTTTTTTTTCTAAATGCGATCATACAGTCAGAACTGACTCGTATAAAATTTCGACGCTCTTCACTCATTTTAGTGATCCTTTTTCAAGAAAGGGCAGATACATTCTCTGTTTCATGTCCCTATAAAATCCCACTCCCATCAAAAGCAAGGACTTTATCTCTATCAGATTCATTTAAAGGTTTTAAGATCATGATTCGGTTTCGACCATTATTCTTGGCAATATAGAGTGCTTGATCGGCCTGATCAAAGAGTTGCGCAGGTGTTTGAATCGATCGTGATGGATAGTTGGCAACACCAATACTCACCGTCAAATGCAAGGGAGCGACGTCTTTATAAAAGATATTTTTTTCGACGCGATCCTTTATTCGACTCGAAACAATTAACCCTTCCTTTAAGTTGGTTCCCGGAAGAATAACAACAAACTCTTCTCCACCATAACGGATCAGCACATCCACATCTCTTAAACTTCCTTTAAAGATGGTCGCCATTTCTCGAAGCACTTGATCCCCTGCACAATGTCCGTGGGAATCATTCACTTTTTTGAAATGATCAATATCGATGACAATCAGTGCCAAAGGACTGTCGTAACGATTCGCCCTGCGAAATTCTCTTTCTAAAATACCCGAATAGGCACGTCGATTTAAGACATCGGTTAGGGCATCTTTTACAACCAGTTCCTCTACCTGTTTGTACATTTCTGCATTTCGAATCGCAATGGCCAAAGGGGCCGAAATCATTGATAGGATTTTTGATTGGTATTCTGTAAAAGATTCTTTTGATTTCTTCCAATTTCTCCGTATTTTCTTTAAGTTATTATTTTTTGATGGGGACCGCATCCGAATAAGGCGCAGCAACCCGACCTTCGCGGCACCTACCGTTAGTGACACCAAAATTTCTGAGCCATCCTTACACACAGCGGCCTGAGCAAAGAAGCTTTCTTTTTGTATAAATTCAAGACCATCCCGACGCGTTTCTTCTCGAAGCTGGTCGATCACCCCACCCCACTTCTTTCGATCTGCATCCACACGAGTATCTTTCCAGCCTTTCAAGAAAAGACATGAAATGTCATGCGGGACCACCTTTTTTATATTTGTGATTGAGGTCTGGATCACCTCATCTATATTCAAAGATTCACTCAATTTCTGGTTGAGTGCATAGAGTTCACTTAAATCATTATTCCATTTTTGAAGCTGATCACGTTCTCTTGAAAGAGAATGATTTGTGACTTCTAATTTCTCTGATAGGGCTAATACCTTCAGTAAATTTTCTCGGTTCTTCAACCCTTTTCGGATAGACTTCTCTAAACGGTTCAGAGGGAAGGGTATTTTCAAATAATCAAATACCCCGCTTCGAAGAAGGGCACTCATTTTATTGGCACTCAGCTCAGGCCCCACAAGCAGAATACATGCTGTCGATTGTTGAAGTTGAAGCTCTTTTAGAAATTTGAAAATACTGAAATATGAAAAAGTTGCATCAATTAAAATTACATCAGGATTTCCTGTTATTTTAAGTGTCCGAAATATCTGAATTCTATCCTCACGATCCTCGAGATAAGAAATTAAACCTGTATGTTCTTCCGGATTCGAGCTCAAAAATACAAGATCAACACCCCGTAATCGGCTCACCTCTTTTTGTCGCATATCAATACCCCGCTTGGTCATTCGGTTTCTTTTTAAAATACGAGTATTTTTTATGATCTTATAAGTCACCAATCCCAAATAAAAAAATAATACATCTCTTTGTGACGTAGTCAGTGCAACTGATATGCCGTAAAGAATAATTTGAGAAGTATTTCAGGGAAGGCACGATCAAAAAACATAAACAATGAGAAGGTCTATTATTGAGGAGGAAAAACCTGACCCGCTTGGGTATACACTTTCAGAAGCTGCCGTCTTAAATTTTGAATCAACTCCAAACTGTCAGGACTGGAACCATCTCTTTTTATTGGAGCATCCACTTGAAGTCCTCGATCTTCACATATTTTTTTCAAATCTTCTAGTAACTTGTTGTTTTCTTTAATGAGTTTTATATGTTCTACTGCATTTTTCACCACGATATAAAGTTCATCCAACTGAAAAGGCTTGGTCAGATAATCATAAGCCCCTTCTCGAATGGCATTGATTGCAGAACGCAGTGATGAATAGCCTGTAATGAGAATCACAAGTGATTCAGGGGAATGTTCTTTTACTTTTTTTAAGAGGTCGATTCCATTGAGGCCTGGCATTTTTAAATCAGTAATCACTAATTCAAAATGTTTTTTGTCAAATTTTTGACAAGCCTCTTCTCCACTTTTGGCAGAGGTCACAAGATAGCCTTCCTCTTGCAACGCGCTTTGTAGCAACTCTCTTGTCCCAGGCTCATCATCTACCACAAGAATCTCTAAACAATGATGATCTAAGTGTTTTATTTTATGAGAAGACAATGTATTTTTATTCTTCTGGCTGGGCAGTATCTTCTTGCTCAATTTGTGTTTGGTTATGAAATTTCTCCATCGACTCAGGTGATAAAGTGACCAAATCAGACGTGTCGCCGACTTCTTCTGACTCCCCTTCCTTTATTTCTTGGGCAGGTTTTAATTTGATCAAGTGTTCATATGTTCTAAGAATATTATGGATCTGAAAAGCATTAATCTCCATTCGCCACCTTTCAATAAAGAAGTACTAAGGTTTCTATCGGCAGATAAGAGATAAAACTTTAGTTTTTTATACAAAGATACCTTAAAATACTGATATTCAACAGATTTCATCTAAAAGCAGGTCATTTAACCCCGATTTTAGACGAAAGTAGATTAAAGGCCGTACTGTCTCGAGACATTAAAAAGACCTTATGGTATGCTGGGATAAAGCATCTCCCTATTTTATTTATGGAGGGCACAATGCCTCAGAAAAAAATTCGTCTACCGGAAACAGAAACAGGAACCATCCTTTACAACACCGATCCCATTATCATGAAGTGGCATTACGAAGTTGATTATATCCACTCTTATGCGCAAGATTCGCCATTTTTTACGGGCCTTTCAAAAGGGAAGCTCTTCGGAAGCGCTTGTACAGAATGCACGACAGTTTTTTCAACCCCTCGCGGACACTGTATGTCATGTGGCGCAACAACAGAATGGTTTGAATTGCCTTTATCCGGAAAAGTTCACACCTTTACAACCTGCCATTTTGGTGGACAAGCTTTTCTGAAAGAGACGCCATTTACTTTAATCCTTGTAGAATTTAAAGGTGCAGATACCCTTTTTCTTTCGCGCCTGATCGGGGCTGAGCCAGATTTGGTTCAAATCGGGATGACGGTGAAGGCCCAATTTTTACGCAACAGTAAATTTTTAGCCACTGATGTCTATTTTGTGCCAGAACATCACTGATCAATAACTTAAGATAGAGATAAAAAATCAACTTTCATCTCACAGAAGAACAAAGCTCGCTTCAGAAAACCATTCGGGAATTTGCATCAAAAGAGATCGCGCCGAATGCCCTCATGCGAGATGAAACCTGTACTTTTCCACATGAAATCGTTACCAAAATGGCTGCGCTGCATTTGATGGGTATCACGATCCCAGAGACCGATGGTGGCGCAGATCTCGATGCCATGGCATTGGCCATCATCCTTGAAGAGATCGCATGTGTTGATGGGGCCGTTGCTCTGATAGTGGCCTCTCATAACTCCCTCTGTACTTCGCACCTCTATCAGTTTGGAAATGATGCACAACGGAAAAAATACGTCGTTCCGCTCGCAAAAGGGGAAAAGCTCGGCGCATGGGGATTGACCGAACCTGCCTCCGGCTCAGACGCGGCTGCGATGGAGACAATAGCAGTGCTTTCCGGGGATGAATGGGTCATTAATGGCGGAAAACTATTTATCACGCAAGGTTCGACTGCGGGAATTTATGTGATTATGGCCAAAACAGATCCAGAAAAAGGAAGAAAAGGGATTTCAGCCTTCGTCGTCGAACGAGAAACGCCGGGCCTCATTATTGGTAAAGTTGAAAAAAAGCTTGGGGTGCGTTCTTCTGATACGGCGGCATTACATTTTGAAAACCTGCATCTTCCCAAAGAGCATCTTATCGGGAAACTCAATCAAGGATACGAAAATGCGCTTGATATCTTAGCCGGTGGCCGAATTGGTATTGGCGCGATGGCACTCGGCCTTGCACGAGGGGCCATGGAGCGATCCATCCTATATGCTAAAACAAGAACACAATTTGGAAAAACCCTGAGTCGTTTTCAAGCCATTCAGGCAAAGTTGTCAGAGATGGCCACTGAAATCGAAGCGGCACGCCTCCTACTTTATGAAGCGGCATGGCTTAAAGACAATAAAAAACCTTATCTAAGGGCTGCTTCAGAGGCGAAACTCTTCGCTTCAGAACTTGCAAGCCGTGTGACAAACCAAGCCATCCAGATTCACGGCGGGTTGGGGTTTATGAAAGAAACAGAAGTTGAACGTTTTTTTCGCGATGCCAAACTGTGTGAAATCGGGGAAGGCACCTCTGAAATACAGAGAAAAATAATTGCAAAAACGCTCCTTCAATAACACATCAGATATTGTAAAAAAAATTCTAAAAGGAGATATCCGCCTCAGTTCACAACTCTTGACGCAGGCAGAACGACGAGACCCAATCGCATTACCTATTTTAAAGTCCCTCTATCCTCACACAGGACACGCAAACCTAATCGGGGTAACAGGGCCTGCCGGAGTCGGGAAAAGCACGCTGATTAACCGTTTAATTACAGCCTTCCGTAAGAAGAAAAAATCTGTCGGAATTTTGGCAATCGACCCAAGCAGTCCACTTTCTGGTGGGGCAATTTTGGGAGACCGCTTACGCATGCATCAACATTTCCTCGATAAAGCCATCTTTATTCGGAGCTTATCAACCCGGGGCAGCTGGGGAGGTCTTAGCCCGGCTCTTTTTGATGCAATTCATATCCTTGATGCGATGGGGAAAGACATTGTATTGATAGAGACGATTGGGGTTGGACAAGACGAGGTTCGGATTGCCAAACTCGCGGAGCTTGTCTTACTGGTACTTTCTCCGGGTATGGGTGATTCGGTTCAGACCATGAAATCAGGACTCATGGAAATAGGAGATGTTGTCGCCGTAAATAAAGGGGATCAGCTTGAAGGTGCTCAACTCGCTGAAGAGCTGCAGGAACTGGATTCAAGTCGTCCTGTGATTCAAATTTCAGCAGAAAAGGGAACAGGCCTTCCAAAACTTGTCTCGCAACTCAAAAAAAGATTCATGAAAAAAACGCATCTTCGGATAAAACAAGAGCACTTTGTTCGAGAAGAACTTCAATGGCTTCTCAATGAAAAACTAAATGCACCAAGAAATAAATTTCCCTTTTCAAGAAACCTGATTCGACAAGTTATGATTCGTGGGAAAAATCCATACGAGGCGGTCGAAAAATGGCGGGATAAGAATTAAGACTTTTTCTTCAGCTCCATAATGACCATTTTGGCCACATCTTTCAGTGTTTCAAAAACACCTTCTCCCTTGGGTGCAACCGCTTCAAAATAGGGGACTTTACGAGGATTCAATGCTTCTTCCATTTCTTTGAGTGGCACCACATTTCCGAGATCCCGCTTATTATATTGAATGACGTAGGGAAGATCTTCTAAATTAAAATCATGTTCTTTTAAGTTTTTGACCAAGTTATCCACACTCTCCAAATTGGCCTCCATGCGTTCCACTTGAGAGTCTGCCACAAAAATGACACCATCCACTCCCCGAAGAATTAATTTTCGGCTGGCGTCGTAAAAAATTTGACCAGGGACGGTATAAAGATGAAAACGAACCTTAAAACCTTTGACACTGCCCAAGGCAAGCGGGAGAAAATCAAAAAAGAGAGTCCTTTCTGTTTCAGTTGCCAAAGAGATCATTTTGCCTTTGCTGTCCGGACTGATTTTTTTATAGATATGCTGTAGATTTGTGGTTTTACCACAAAGACCTGGTCCGTAGTAAACGATTTTACAACTAATTTCGCGCGAAGAATAATTTATAAAAGACACTATTTACACCCCATGAGAAGTCAATTGATGCATCACTACTTTTAGATGGAAGGGAACACTCCGTGAGTGAAATAGACCCACGGCCTAGCTAAACAAGTTTTCAATATCGTCTTCAGTAATTTCAGTTAATGGAGAATCGCCATCTTCTTCAGAATTTATTTTATCCATTTTTTTAGTCACCCGATCGAAAACCTCAGTTAGGGCCGAAACACTCCTTTTGACCCTCAAACGAATCAAGCCTAACGAAGAACGTTCATCAAAAATAACAACGAGAATGGCACGCTGTCCGACCAATGAGATATGGATATTGTCCTTTTCCCCTTCATGAAATAAAATGGAAAACTCTTTTTCACCCAAGAGTTTTGCCATTCCACCTGTTGCAGCAATATTTCCGGCAGTGAGAGAGGCAAGTGAGGTCGTATCGATTCCATTCGTTTCCCCAACGCAAGAGATCAACTGGCCATCTTTATCGACTAGGAAAGAAACCTTCGATCTGGAAAGCTGATTAAGCTTTTGCAACTCTTTATCAATGAGTTTTGAATCTTCTTCATACAATACGAGACCTGGATTTAGCATGGCTTATTGCGCTCTCAAGTAAGGAATACCTAGACTTTTTATTTATACCACCAGAACCCTAGTTGCGCAAATCATTTGAGGAAAACGGCAAGAGCACTAATCGATCATCTCATCCAATATTTCGTTCTGATTTAATCGCTCAATAAAGTGATCGGCCCAGGTTACATAAAGGCGACCTGCATCTTTCATGGCCAATACCCCTTGCTCTAATCTTCTGATATCTGATTCATCGACACCCTCTTGGCGAAGCTTTACTAGGCTTGACTCGAAAACACCATTTAATCGATCCATGGATTGAAGTACTTCGCCTAATGATTGTTTAATGGGTTCTTCTGCCATAATATCTCTCCTTTGTCTTTCTGTATGATAAGAAAAAAAAATCCCACCACTCATTCAAAAGTGATGGGACGATAAGACCCTTAAATACCATCTTTTTCTTAACGATGAACTAAACGTATCGCATTGTGTTTTGCAGAACTGCAGACAACAACACAGAGTTCACATCCTTTACAGCGCTGTTCAACAACCTCTGCAACTTGATTTTCTTTATTAAAAAGAATGGTGTTTGCCTCAGGGCAATACATAATACATAGACGACATCCTTTTTTAGCGACACATGCTTCATCAACTACTTCAGCCACTGCATACATTCAAGATTCTCCTCTGGATTTTAAACCAACATCGGCGATTTAATCGATTCGGCCCACTCAGCCCCTATTTCGTAGACACGATTAATCGTCTCCATATTTTTCTTTAATAACTGCTCTTTTTTAGCGAATTTTTTCTTAATCGCTTCATCAAGTGTTGCCGTACCGCCCGATGCAACATATTTTTTCCCAAACCGATCTATGATTGCAGCTTCCATCGCCTCCATGCCCACAATTTTAGTGGCCCCCATCAAGGCTCCCAACATACCCATATTCGTGGCAAGTTCTGTTCCTGCGATCTCAACAGCCAATGTGGTCGCTTTAACATAAAAAATTGGGATATTCTGTTTCTCGAGGAATTCAATGTCATCTTTCCCGAGCGGGAGTGGTTCATCAGAGTTGATGATCAAAAGCCCACCCGACTTAATTCCCTCATAAAAGGGCATCGTATAACATTTTCCCATCGTAATCACCTGAGGGTGGAACACCATAATTACATCAGGATAAACCAACTCTCCCCGGTCAAAAATCTTTTCATCGCCCATACGAACATAACTCTCCGCCGGAGCCATTCTTTTTTCCGCGCCAAAAAAGGGGTTTGAAATGGCAAACTTCCCTTCTTTCGAGGCTGCTGTCGCCAAGACATGTGCAGAGGTCACAACACCTTGGCCTCCCAGGCCTGACATTCTCAAATTAACACGCTTCCTCATTTATAACTCCTTAAATCGATAAAATTGAGTGAGAATTTCCTAATTTCTATTTCATTCAGGCACTAATTTCTTTTCGTTTCTTCTTTTTCGGAGCAACCGTCTTGAGATAAGCCTTTGCCTCTTCAGAAATATATTCCTCAAACTCAAAGCGCTTATTCGGACCCTCTGAATCTCTCATCTCTTGGAGGCCTTCCATCATTTGTTTACCAATTTCAAGGATACAAGGCGTATATAGTTGAATATACGTTGGCCCGATCTCCCTAGCAATCAAGATGGCTTGTCGAATCGCCTTCTCAACCCGGTTAGGTTTACTCACCGTCATTTTAGCGACATAATGACAACCTGAAACCTTGGCAATTTCAGGGAGATTTACTTTTTCAAATTTTTTCCCTGCGGGCGCCATCTTGGCGACAAAACCCTTTTGCATCAGACCACTCGATTGTCCGCCTGTATTGGCATAGAGTTCGTTGTCAAAGCAAATGGTCGTAAATTTCTCTTGACGGAACCAAGATTGGAGCGTCATATCAAGCCCGATATCTACAGTCGCGCCATCTCCGGCAAGAACAACAACGTCTTTCACTTTGTCGGGAAAGCGATAGGAAAGGGCACGTTTTAGACCAGAAGCCACGGCATTCTGATTCCCAAAGAGGGAATGAATATTATGCACTGCGACATGTGGAAAAACGAGGCTGGTGCAGCCTGTTGACCCCACCATAATCGTGTCTTCAGGGTTAGGAAGACAAGCCAGCACATATCGAAAGGCTATCGACTCCGGGCAACCCGCACAGAGGGAATGTTCTTCGATTAATTCTTTAGATTCCCCGACATCCTTCCATCCACGTCCTTCTTTACCATAAGTCCCTTCTTCAACCAATTCTTGATATTCTACGGGCATTATATCGTAAAACTCTGTGTTTATTTTGATTTTTTCCTTAGACATGGGTGGTTGTCTCCTTTCTTTGGGCGAGTACTCTTTTAATCTCTTCGACAATCACCTCAGGAGGCATTGTCATACCACCTGCGACATGAGGTCCTTCAACCACACGCTGATTGTCTGGAATCGCAGCTTTAATCTCACGGGCCATCCAGCCAGCCACATTAAATTCAGGGACAAAGATGATCTTGGCATTTTTTGTGGCCTGCCGGACTTCTTCATAAGGGAAAGGGCGAATGGTCTTAATCTTAACGATCCCGATTTTAATCCCCTCTTCAGCCAAAAGTCGGGCCGCTTCCCGGCCTTGGGCAACCGCAGTCCCCGAGGAAACGATCAAAATCTCTTCATCCGTGTTTTCTTCTTCAATCAAACCGCCCAAAAGCCGAATAGTATGTTTTCGTGATCGTTCACAGGCCGCGCGAGTTTCCTGCTGCCAACTTGCTTGGGTTGCATAACTGATATAGTTACTTTTCATCACGAAAGGATCTCGCATCATGCGAACAGGAGGAACTTCCATATCCATAACAGGCATTGGATTTTTATAAGGATTATAAGTCGGAAGCGCCAAATCTGCAGAAGGGATCAAAACATCGTCTTTTGTATGGCTCACAAAAAAACCATCAATACAAACTGCGATGGGAAGATGCACATCCGGTTGCTCCGCAACAATAAAGCCTTTCAGGAGATAGTCAAAAAAATCTTGAGCCGACTCTGCATGCCAAATCAACATACCCGTATCGATAATCAAACCAATTTCCAAAGTATCGGGCTGGATACTCAAAGGGGAATTGACCCCTCTCACCATCATGTTGAGCATGATGGGAAGCCTGGATCCCACCCACATCGGAAAATTCTCATAGGCGCGAAGCGTTCCCGGCCCAGAAGTCGTCGTAAAAACACGGGCACCACCAAATGAGGCACCGGCGCATTCACCCATCACCGCAAATTCATTTTCACCACGGAAATATTCCCCAACATATCCTTCTACCCACAAATCTCCGACCATAGCTGCCGCTTCACTTTGAGGGGTAATCGGATAAGAAATCGAAACATCCACACTTGCTCGGCGAATCGCTTCACGAACAACTTCACTTCCAGTCATAAAAAAATGTTCTCGTGGCGCTTCATAAAAAAGATAATCAGGATCAACAATTTTCTGACCCTTCTTATTATAGGTGCCAATCTGAGAATTCGATTCCATGTTCTTCCCTCCTCAATAAAATGTTTTAAAACCAATCAAATCATTATTTATACTTAAAAATCTCCAGAGGTTTTTAGCCGCTCGACCGCCTCTGTCAACTTAGATATTTTTTCCGGAGTTGCATCACGAAAGGTGATCATCGCGTCTTCATGACCGGCCTGAGCACACATCGCTATCGTATAACAATCTGTTCCGCCACGAATAATTTTCAAGGAAAGATTTGCCATATGGCAATGCACCCCCACAAACATGCATGTATCGATTTTATTGTGCCATATCGTTAAATTAGGGTGATTCGGATTAATTTCAATCTCAGGATTAATTTTCGGATATTTTGGGCGATAATCGGGCATCGGAATGAGAAGCGCACCAGGATTATGTGCTTTTATGGCTTCATAGAGACCTTTGATCGCCGCCGCTTTTTTTGCAGAAGTCTCGTTCCAATTCCATAAAACAAGTGGACCCGGAAAAATTGTGGGCACTTTTGCTGAAAGAAATTTCCTCGCAGCTTCTTCCATCACATGATCTTCCTGAAAAATCTCGCCAGAAATAAGCCCCTGCCCCGGATCAGGAAGAACCACCCCTTCACACGCTGCTGCAGGAGGCAAAAACGCCTCTGGACCTCTTAAAACACTATATTTTGGCATTAAATTCCCTCATC
>JAJDBX010000068.1 GCA_029261135.1 Nitrospirota bacterium | reverse complement strand
GTATTGGATCGCCGATCTGTGTGCCAAAGAAAAGGTCAAATTCGTATTGGGACATGCCCTTTATATGAAGGCCATTCACGGGGGCAAGGCGAAGAACGATAAGATCGATTCGAAAAAGATCGCGGCCCTGCTTCGTGGCGGAATGATTCCGATGGCTTATGTCTATCCAGAAAAGATGCGGGCCACGCGAGATTTGTTTCGGCGACGCATGCATTTCATGCGAAAGCGGGCGGAGCTGATCGCCCACATCCAAAACACCAATTCGCAGTACAACCTGCCTCCAATCGGGCAGCGCATCGCCCGCATAAGCGACAGAGAAAAACTGGACATCCCTCTGTCGGAACGGTTCGAAGATCCGAGCGTTCAGCTGAGCATTGCCACCGATGTGGCGCTGATTGACCATTACGATGTGTTACTGGGAAAATTGGAGCGGAGTCTCTCTAAGCAGGCCTCTGCCTACGATCTGATTTCCTTCACCCTCTTGAAATCTGTACCCGGCATCGGTCCGATCCTGGCCATGACGATGCTTTATGAAATTCACGAGATCCGCCGGTTTAAGCGGGTGCAGGATTTTCTGTCTTATGCCCGATTGGTCAAATGCATGAAAGAATCCGCCGGGAAAAAATACGGAAGCTGTGGTAAAAAGATTGGAAACGCCTATTTGAAGTGGGCCTTTTCTGAGGCGGCGGTTCTGTTTTTAAAAGGCAACAAGCAAAGACAAGCGTTTTTGGCAAAACTGGAGAAAAAACACGGAAAAGGAAAGGCACTCTCGATTCTTTCGGCAAAGATTGGGCGGGCGGTCTATTTCATGCTCAGACGGGGTTGCCCTTTTAATGAGATGACCTTTTTCAATCCGTAACTTGGGAGGGAAGGGATCTGCTTGAGGTCTAACTGGAGCCATCAGGGAAAAAGCCCGAAAGGTGCCGAGAGATTGAAGGATCAAGTGATCCTGAGTTAAAAAACGCAAAGAACGGCAGTGGGATATGCACCGGCAGCCTGCGGACGGGATTGGCGATGCCTTCCGCTCCCCTTTAACATAATGCGGTAAGAGATGGGTTTGGATTTGTTCTGCCCCTCAACCGGCCCGAGACTAACTGGAGTCAGCCCACTTTGGCTGACAGCCCGAGACATGAATAGGCCGTGACGAGGGCACAGAAATGTTTCTATATCATCCCGAATATGGGGTTGTCGTGCCCGGTGAAAGCTGATTGTTTCACCGGGCGCTAGAGAATATCGATACGTGTTTGGTGCAGGACAACGGACTGCAAAACCAGTTGTGAAATGAAGTCAGCGGCAAATTCAACACCATGATGTCACCGCATCAAAAAAACGAAAATCAAGGATTTTTGTTAGCGAACCCTTTTGCCCATTGACAACCCGAGGCCATATACGGGTTATGCTGCTCTGACTTCCACTTGCGTAAATTCGCAGCGGGGATTTGGAATTGTGTCACCATCTTCTCTAAGCCCCTCAATATGAAACTCAATTGCCTCTGTTATTAACTCAAGCACCTCGTTTTTTGTCTCACCCGCTGCAATACACCCAGGCAGGTCTGGGACAAAAGCACCATAACTAGAACCACCCTTTTCAATAATTACTGTATATTTCATTATTTATACCTCACTATTTTAGACCAGCCTGTTTTAATACACTGTTCAGTGTCCCAGGTGGGACGTCTACATTTTGTTTGCCTGAGACCGTTACCGCCCCTGGCTTGCTCGGGTGCTTAAACTGCCGATGACTTCCTCGCATTCTCACTTGAACCCATCCATCTGCTTTAATGAGGTTGATAAGTTCTTTGACCTTCATTCGATAACCCTATCTTCCCATTTTCTCTCCGTATTCCTTAAAACATCTCATTGAAATAGAGAATTTGTTCGGGATCGGAAAGGTTTTTTTATATAGGTTCAAATGATCCCTTTTTCGGGAGGATGGTTTTTATTTTTTTTGAGAACTAGGAAGATAATAGCGATAAGTAGAACAGACAGAGCAACAAAAGACACCATAATTTATCACCCCTGAATGAAAAAAAGGGGCGCGGAGGCCCTCTAGTTTAATCTGAGAATTAAACGCCCGCCCTTCCGTTAGAAATTAAAACAATCATTTAATCTCGTGGTCAGTTGAAACATACCACCGTGCAAAAACACGGCTGGCGATCAACCAACCTTCCCTTGTTTTAGGTTTATCCTTTCCTCTTCGATTTCCGGGCTAATTTGTCCGGCTTCGGGTATTACCTGGTCATTCATTAACCATAATGTGTACTCAGGCCAGGTGTTTGTGACTGCTTTTACAGATTTTAGGTTGGGTTCATGCTCCCCAGTCTCTATGTGTACCAGTGTCCCTTTTGCTATTCCGGTGCGATTGCAAAATTCTTGTCGGCCTAGTTGAAGGTTTTCTCGAATCTGTCTGATTTTTTTTCCTGTGAGCGTTGACATTGTACTTATTAATCAGTATATTAATTAACGTACATACTGATTACCCATCATTAAGTTAAAAATAAGTCGACCAAAGCGGCACGAATCATGATCAAAACCCGTCGTTAAAGTAGCATAAAAGGACAAAAGAGGACAATACAAGATGGAAAATTCCCCAGAAGTAAAAATTCAGATCTCTGTCCCCGTCATGCACAAGGTGAGGTTTTCGGAGTTGTCGGGCGTTGATGTTGGCGTAGTCGATGGATGGATTAAAAAAGGATTAATACCCACAAAAAAAGTGGGGCGCTGCCGGATGATTAATATCGCAGTCTTTCATGAAGAATGTTTAGAGGATGAATAAACTGGGGAGAGGTGCGAATTTATGCGCGACCTACTAGGAATAAAGACATTCAACCCATTTGGTCTAGAAGGACAAGTGCTCTATGTTTTTGACCTTGTTGCCGCGATATTTTTAACCATATTTCTTTTAGGCTTTTTATATTTTCTATTGAACTGTCTATTCCAAGTACTTCTACCTTGTTTGCAATATATCGACAAGAAAAACGACAGAAAAATAATTCGACTTCTTTTGCTTACCCTAGTTGTATTGTTACCAATTTCAATTGATTCAAGTTCAATCGACGAAAGCTTGAAATCATTAATTCCGACAATTTTCTATCTATTAGGCATTTTTTTAACCAGACAATACCTAGAGATATCTAAAGAAGATCCTGAAATCAACAGTCCGATACATCAATTTATTGATTATTCGTCTTTTTTAGAGCGAAAAATTATAGAAAAAATAAAGTAGGCCAGGATGACAAGAATCCCAGCTATTCCAACAATTTCTTCTCATACAAGAGGTCATTAAATGAAGGAATTCAAAATATTTTTAGGGACAAAAGAGAAACATGAAATCGTGACTTCTTCCTTATCGCCTAGAAAATATGTTCATGCGTATGAATCGGTAATTGTTCAAGCATCCGACGAACAAGAGGCAATCAAGTCGGCAATAGGAATGATGTCAGATACGAAAATGTACGGAAAGAGGGAATGGGAATTTATAAGAATTGATGAGGTCAAAGAAATTGCCTCGATTCAAACGTCATTATTTTAAGGATTAGAAAATTTTAAAGATTAGAAAAATGAAGATCATGAAACAATCAAAGCTCGTTTTCAAGAGATTTGCTTTTTTCCTGATCTGGGGGCGTGTCTTTGCGCCACCTGGTTTTGACTTTAAAAGCCACGCTTTAAACCCGTTGGCGTGACTTGAAAAAAACAAACGGGAACAAAAGGAGAACAGGCAAATGGAAAACGTCATGCAAGCAACAGTTATTGGAGCGCGTCGATTTGATATCGACGGAAACAAAATCGGCACCATGTTTATTTCTCAGCCCGTTGATGAAGCTGAAAATGATTATGTCGGCCACGAAGTCATGAAAGTGAGTTGCCCCTTTAATCTCATTGATGAGATTCGCTTTCAAAAGCTTCCTGGTGATTTCACCATGCGCGTCAAAATGAAGACCGCAACCGGTGGGAAAGTCGGTCTAGCCGTCTTAGGCTTAGAAGCCCTCGAAACTTCAAAAAAGAAAAATTAAAAATGCCGACCTGTGTCGTCAACATATTAGGGGTTTTGACCGTCACATCAGACCCTATAGAGACTTGTCCAGGTTGGGTTTTGTTGGATGCCGCCACCTACACGGCGCAACCAACATTGACGGATATCTTCGCAATGCCAGTCAGCACCGACCTTGCGGAGATGTGGGCGGTAGGCTTTAGCCTGCCCTTAACGATGTACCTCGTCGCGTGGGCGCTCGGGGTTGTCGTTAATTTTATCAATGATTGAATGAAGGAGGTAGAAAAGGAAATGCCTAAAAAAGTGTTTCAAAAAGCCCTTGCCGTGATGGTAACGGTATTCGCAAGCGCGGGTGTAGCAATGGCGCAGACAGTAACACCGCCACCACCGCCACCCGCTTTTAACTTCACCGCAGTTACGGCGGCGGTTGATGCCAGCACCATTGTCACCGCATTGACCGCGATTGCGGCGGTAAAGATTCTCCCTGGCGTGGCCAAGTGGGGATTTAACAAAGTCATCGGCTGGTTTCGGTAAGCGATAGTCGTCAACCGGAATTTAAGACAAAAGACAATCAAAAAAAGGAGAAAAAGCATAATGAATCGAATGAAACAAAAAGCTATTGCCGCGATGGTAACAGTATCCGCAGTCCTTGGCGCGGGAGGGGTCGCCATGGCCCAGACCGCACCCGCGCCTTTAAACTTCACGGCGATCACAGCTGCGATTGATGCAAGCACGATTGTCACCGCATTGACCGCGATTGCGGCGGTGAAAATCCTGCCTGGTGTCGCCAAGTGGGGATTCAATAAAGTCATCGGCTGGTTTCGGTAATTTCTGGCCGGAATGGGGCAACCTGTTCCGGCCATTTTTTCAAAGGGGTTTTCTATGGTTGATCTAGATTCGCACTTACTCGCTTACATCATCACGGCTTCATTTATTGCTATTGGTCATTTTTTCGCCCTATACGCCATTGTTTCAATATTTATAATCGAAAGGAAAACCAAATGATTTGGATTGCCTTGTTCTTTCTTCAAGGGGTTCTTACCGCTTACATGGTTGTTCTGGGTTATCGGTCAAGCCATTGATTGATCTTATCTTTAAAATGTCTCTTTATCTAGAAATACTCTTTATTGGAATAACTCTATGAAGAAATTATTGATAATCACCGTTTTCTTATTTGCTTTTCTTGCGACTCCCGCACAATCACAGGCCGCAAATATCGTCACGGTGGGAACATGTTTACCAAACGTGACATATTTTGCACTTGAAGGATCAGGCCCACAGAGATTGTTTAGTCTGGTTTCTGTTTTTGCTGATTGTACCGATTGTGCAGGTCTGGGCGTTACTTCGGCACAGTTCAATACCTTGATGGCTGCCCCACACAATAATTATCAGACTCAAAGTCATTGGAGTAATTCGATATTTACTATTGCGGCCTGTCCCGTGGGTGGGGATTGGACAGCCTATGATACAGATGCAGACGGAACATTAAACGGGATAGACTTCGCGCCCTTTGATAACACGATCCAAACAGACCCGAATGCAACACCTCCGCCCGATCCAAACGCACCGCCAACAACAGCCCCTATTGTCGGTTCATGCGCTTTATACACTCCTTCCGGTGATACCTTTGTAAAAGTATTTACCGATATCAAAACAAGCCTGAACGCCTCCCCTTTAATGTCGGGCATATCAGGTTTTTTTAATTGGTCGCCTGGCATAGCGACTTGTCCCACCTGGTCTATTCCCATGAGTTTATTCAACGTCGGCGGGGCAACAGTTCAAAACGTAGACATCGATTTTCAATGCTCGATCCCCTTTTTAAATGTCATGGGAATCGTCAAAGGGGTCTTACTGCTGGCCGCAACCTTCGGGGCGTACAAGTGGGCCTTTATCTAATGCGGTGGTCACTGTTTTTAATTCCAATCATTATTTTTATAAGCGTCGATCAAGCATCAGCAACATCAGATATTCAAGCGTCATATGTGGGTCAATGTGCAGAAGGTCATTATTGGAGCTTTACAGGGATTGGGGCACCAGCGGATCAATATCCCATGAACTGGCCTATTCGAGGTTTAAGTTATGCGGTGCCATATTCAGCTTGTGTGGATTGTGTCGCCCTGGGCGTAACAGAGGCACAATATATAAAATTATTTTCACCATTTGCGAGGGCAAAACATCGATATGAGGATCAATTTACCGTGGGCGGTTTAATGATCGGCGATCCAAACCGCTTTGAAGATGCCGCCTGTCCGCCGGGTGAAGACTGGTCGATATTTGATGCGGATGGAGATCAACATCTAAACGGTCTTGATCCAGCCCCATTTGACATTGATATCCCTGGATATCTGGCCCCATTGGGTAATGCAGCACCCGTACCGCTACAAGCGGGACAGGTTCCGATTATGTATCGAGTTGGCGAAGTCGGAAAAGCCAAGCTGATGTACGATGCAGAAAACTTGCTACGTCTAGAAGGAAAATCAAATTTAGTCGGTTATGGCATCACGCGAGAAGAGACACCGACACAAACAGCGCAGAGCGTTTGTAATGAGTGGGCGTTATTGGCTCAACCTGGGTTATTTCAAATTTGGCAGGAGATGAACACAGACCCGAAAGGCTGGCTTATGCCCGTTTATTCATCGGGTGAAGAACTAACATGGAATGAGTATCAAAGTTTTAGTTTTAATCCCGTGTATGTCATGCCTACAAATCCATCAAGTCTATTCGGGGGTAACTATTTAGGGAATAATTCGGGGCAGGTAGTATTTATGAAAACATATTTGACAAGACATGTTGCGTCTAGGAATGACGGACAAATTCGGGGTTGCCGTGTATTCATGGTCTTTGAATTACCAGGAGGGACACCCACACAAACGGGAATAGAAAGCGGCGTGAATTGGGCGACACATCCAACAGATCCGAGCCACCGTATATTTACGGTCGAAGTCCCAGTTATTAAAGAACTGAATGCCTTTTTAGAACCCGACCCGATATTCCCAGTTCTTCAAGAGCCGACCTGCAACGGCTACATGCCTCGAAGCGATACCTTTTCAAAGGTTTTGCAAGATATCAAGGGCACACTTTCAGAAACACCAATTGGAAGCACTTTAGATTTGTCCATGTCTTCAATCGGCGGGGTTTGTCCCACCTGGTCACTGCCTAGCGTTTTGGATATTGGAGCCGTGGATATAAACGTTCAATGTTCGCCTGTCATGCAACAAGTGATTTACCCCGTCATGAAAGGCACAATACTACTTGTGGCGGCCTGGGCTTCATTTCGTTTATCGCTGATGTAGGGGGAAAATCATGTTTGATTGGGTTACAGATGTCATCAATTATATTCAATGCCTTTGGGATACATTTATTGTCTGGTCGGGGGATCAAGCCGTTTTTTTAGTCCGATCCTTTCTTGAAGCCCTGGCGGGTGTCATTGGATTTATCCCCGTTCCAAGTCAATTGTCTTCAGGTCTCAGTAGCCTAACCGCGAGCATAGATCCCTCAATTATTTATTTTCTGGTTAATACAGGCGTACCCCAAGCCCTGGGCATTTTAGGCGCGGGGGCCTTGTTTCGGCTTTCTCGAAAACTCTTCACATTGGGGCAATGGTAAATGATTATTTTCCATGAAGGTCTACCAGGAGCAGGGAAGTCATACGAAACCTGTGTGGAACACATCATCCCTGCGCTTATGAAAGGGCGTAAAGTCTTTGCCTACATCGAGGGTCTAAATTACGAAAAGTTTTCAGAAGTTACCTTAATGCCCCTTGAAATCATTCAACGCTATTTAGTCCAAATCGAAAGAGAACAAGTTAAGGAAATCTACAAACTTGTTGAAAAAGATTCCCTCGTTGTCATTGATGAGCTTCAAAACTTCTGGCCTTCCACAAGAGAAAAACCAAAAGAAGAAATCTCAAAATTTGTCACAGAACACCGTCACTTAGGTCTTGATATCGTTTGCATGGGTCAAGATATCCGCGATTGTCATACCATCTGGCGGCGGCGTGTCGAACAAAAAACCGTCTACACCAAACTCACCGCCGTAGGTCGAGACAACAGCTATAAATGGGTTGTCTATCGTGCACAGGCAGGGGAGAAGTTCCAAAAAATATCATCCGGTACAAAGAACTACCAAAAGAAATACTTCGGCTTATACGCAAGCTACGAAGCCGGAGCCGAAAACACAAAAACCTACAAAGATAAACGGGCGGTCATTTGGAACAACCCTATTATGAAATACGGGATACCTTTATTCATAATTATTCTGTTCTTCTCCGCTAAGCATCTTTATAGCTTTTTTGGTATGGGAGAAAAGCCAAAAATTGTGAGTCAGGCAAGAATACCCACGAATGTTCAAGGGGTCATGCGTCAACAAGGAATGCAAAGCGGAGTCAGCGGAGCAATGTCCCCAGGCGGATCTAATCAAGCCCCCGTCAAGGCAGAGCCACCGCCACCACCGCCTTTAGATATCTTTGATGAATTGGTTCAGAAATATAGAGCCAGATTGAAAGGCGTGGTCAGCCTTGGCCTGGGCTATTCAAGAGTTTACATCGACATTCTTGATAATACCTTTCACATAAAAGATACATTCACCAGCGAAGAATTAAAACTCATGGGTTGGAAATTAAAAATGCTCGGTAAAACAATGGTGAGAGTCGAAAAAGAAGAAAAAGTTTATCTCGTTAGAAATTGGCCCATAGATCCATTCGGCAAAGTCGCGGATAACGTCAGCCATTCAAGCGAAGTGAGCGGGAATTAAAATATGAGTGCTGGAATCATCGAAAATGGAATCAAAAAGGGGCCGCTCCTCGCGTGCATTTCCTGCGGAGCGGGAAATATTCGCGAGGAGGCCCGAAAGAGGGACGTCCCTGTAACACGTCACTAGATACCCCACAATAGCGTGATAAACTCCCGCTATGTAAAAAAAAAGTAAGCAAATAGCTTTAAATCTTTTCCGAAAGTTTGTTTTACACAAGAGAAAAAACCTTAAACCGATAACAAGGAGACAAAAAAATGGCATCAAACAAGGATCATGACCGATACAGTTTAGAGAGTTTAGAAAAACATACGAACCCAGATAAAGAGGGAAGGTTATTTTTTTCAACGGCGGGGGCATTTGATCTAAATAGCGTCGATATCATCCATTCGGGTGTAGATACCATTCGTCAACTCTATCGTGGAACCATGAAATCAGGGTTATTTGAATGGCTCGAAATGAACCACAGTCAAAAATCTGAAATCGTAGAGATCTTCGGTCAAAACTGGTCATTTGGCAGGATGGGCAAAAATTCAGGCTTCCGTTATCGCATACAAAATAATGACCTGGGTATTATCATGCTCATTGGCAGTTATTACGCCGAAATCAAAGAAACGGGCGCACACCTCAAAATCGAATTATCGCCAAAATTCATTCTTCAGCATGAAACCAATGAGATTCAAGACTATCTCGACATGATCTCAGATTGGATCTATGGAGAAAAGAAGGGCAAAGCCTCCGGCGTGGCCGTACATCTTGCCTGTGATGTGCAGGGATGGGAACCCAAAAACGACTTTAGAGAAAATTTCAGAACGCGAAGCCGATCGATTCAAGACATTAACACCATTTCAAGCGTTGAATTTAAAACCATCAACGAAATCACAGTAGAATACGGCAAAAACCAAGGCTTCTTATTTGGCAAATCCAGTGCCCTACAGATGGCCCTTTATCGTAAAGATGATGAAATTATTAAAACCGACAAAGTTGATTTCTGGCATGATCGCTGGTCAAAGCACAAAAGCGGCATATTTGACAAAGAAAAACCTGTGTGGAGGGTAGAGGCTAGAGTGCATCATAATATTGTCCGTGAAATCGGAATCGGACAAGGCATCACCATTGAAAATTTTTCTCAGGTGGTCAAATTTTTGGGCGATATCTGGAAATACGCCTTAACCAGTAACCGATTGCAGATGAGTAGACAGTATATAGATCCATTTTGGCAGCTTATCAGGACAGATGCAGACTTTTACAATCCGGCACAAAATATCGTCGTTGTCCGAAAAAAAAAAGAAGACAGCGAAGGAGTAGGGCGGAATTATGCACAAATTATCGGGAATATCATCACTGTCGGTGCCAGGGCGAATTGGAAAATAACCCAAGTCATGAAACAGCTTAAACGACTGGAATTTTACGATGATATTCTATCTTACTATCGGTCTAGGGGGCTTAGGGAATCTGATTTGAGGCAACGGTTATCTAAAGCGCTTTGCCTTAGAAGACTATCGGGGAAAGCAGCGTGACAAACACAAGCCCTTATGTCGATATCAAAACCTTATCGGGCTATCTTCAAATAAAAGTCTCGACGCTCTACGCTTGGAGTTCGAGAAACAAAATTCCATCCATAAAAATACATGGCGTGATTAGATTTCGTATGGACGAAATCAATTCCTGGTTGGATGCCTTTCAGAAAAAGACAGAAACAAGCGCGATAAACATCAAAGAAGGCAAGGTTGATATTGATTCCATGATTGCCAGTGTAAAGCGAGAGGTTTATAGTCACTCTCGCGGGGAAACCAGACCTGAATCAGCCTAACGAAAGGATAAAAAATGGGGCTGTATAAACGAAACAATGTCTGGTGGATGTCATTAACACATCAAGGAAAACAAATCAGAAGATCAACCGAGACAGCAAACAAAAAACTGGCACAAAACGTCCTTGCGATGGTAAAGGTTCGGATCATTGAGGGAAAGTTTTTTGATGTTCTTCAAGAAAAAAATCGAACCTTTGACGAAATGATGGAACGGTACATGACGGAACATATGTCAAAAAAGCCAAGCCGAGAATCTTTTGTTTATTTCAAGAAAAACCTTTCTTCATTTTTCAGTGGCTACGCACTGGCAGAGATTACGCCAAACCTCATTGTGCAGTATAAAGCAAAACGGTACAAAAACGGGGTTGCACCTTCTACGATAAATCGAGAATTAAGTGTTATGAAAGCAGCGTTTAACCGTTCAATTAAAGAATGGGGATGGTGTCGGGATAACCCTGTGAGTAAAGTCTCAATGGAGAAGGAAAACAATAAAAGGGATCGATGGATGACCGATGAGGAAGAAACACTTCTTTTAAGTTTTTCTCTTGATTGGCTAAAAGATATTATTCTCTTTGCCCTTCATACCGGAATGCGGAGAGGAGAGATTCTTTCTCTCACCTGGAAGGGAGTAGATTTATTCCGTAAAACCGTCACCGTGTTCCATTCAAAAAATGGAGAAAAGAGAACAATTCCTATCAACCAGACCACATTTGATCTTCTTCGGCACAAAATAAAGGTACGGTCAATAATTACAGACCTTGTTTTTCATAGTAAGGTTTGTACGCCGATCAATAAGGATAATTTGCGGCGTTCTTTTAACTTGGCGATTAAGAAGGCCGGAATTGATGATTTTCATTTTCATGACCTTCGCCACACCTTTGCGACACGGTTGATACAAACAGGAGTGGAGATATACAAAGTACAGAAACTTCTAGGACATAAGACTTCGGCAATGACTCAACGGTATGCACATCATAACCCCGAAAGTCTGCGGGATGGGGTGATAATACTGGATAGAAAGGAAAAAACTATCACAAATTTATCACAATCACTTGATGTCCAAGAGTTGCGTACTTCGTAAGTCATTGAAAAGATTGGTGGGCGATGCGGGTATCGAACCTGCGACCTCTTCCGTGTGAAGGAAGCGCTCTACCACTGAGCTAATCGCCCATCCTTGCAAGATCGGCATGGAATGAGAAGGGGTTTCTAGCAGATCAAATTTCTTCTGTCAAACTGATAGTAAATTTCCAACCCTATTAAGGCGCTTCTATGACGGCGATGCCTTCGGGCGGTGTAAATTCAAAAAGGCTGTCTTCCAATCCTTTATTGATTTGAACAGCATTGAAGGTGGATGTCGAGATGTTCCCATTTTTTTCATGCAGGATGACTTGGTCAATGACCAAACCTTTAATCTGAGACGAAGGAATGAAGGTGATGACAATATGAGTCAATCCCATTGCTTTTTTGGGAAGGAGTTTTAAATGAACGGCCCCTCCGGGTTTGGGGGCCTCAATTTCAAATGAGACTTCAAAGTCTTGATCCAACTGCCCTAAACCAGAAAGCAGTTTCAGGGGCAGATGGGCATCCGATTGTCCCCCAATTCTGCTTCGGATAACCTGTTTGTGATCAGGCACATAAAATTGAAAACCGAGACCGTTCACGTAGATGAGTTGTTTGCCCGGTTCTTCATAATCCCAAAGCATTTTCCCCTTTTTTAAGGAGAGTTTCCCTGTTGAAACGTAGGGGGTATTGAAATCATAGATTTCGACCGTTTGTACAAAGTCTGCCTGTAAATCGGCGATCTGTTCATAGGTGTTCGATATCTCTGTGAGCACTTTTTTAAGCGTGGTCTTGGGTTTTTCAGGGCTTGCAATGCTTGAGATAGCGGGGAAGTTGAGTGAAAATGCAATGAGCCAGAATAGTATATTGAGCGCTGCGGATTTCTTGAGTGAGCATGGGCGGGTCTTCATTAAGCCTGGTCTCCTTCTTCTTGGCGGATAAGAATTTCTCTGGGTTTACTCCCAATGGCCGGGCCGACAAGACCATCTTCTTCCATCATTTCAATCATGCGGGCTGCACGGGGATAACCCACGCGCATGCGCCGTTGAAGAAAAGAAGCTGAAGCCTGACGGGTCGAAATGACCAATTCGCGTGCATCTTCATAACGTTCGTCACGGTCCTCATCGCCCGAGTATTCCTTTTGGGTGGACTCTCCTTCTGAAAAAATGGCCTCGTAATGGGCCTGTCCTTGTTCTTTAATAAATGAGACGACCTTTTTGACTTCTTCTTCTGCGATGTAAGCGCCATGAACGCGGTCTATTTTTCCTGTCCCTGCAGAGAGGTAAAGCATGTCTCCTTTTCCGAGGAGTTTTTCTGCACCGTTGGCATCAAGGATCGTTCTGGAGTCGGTTTTGGATGAAACATTAAAGGCCATCCGCGCGGGGAAGTTGGCTTTGATCAAACCCGTCAGCACATCCACCGATGGTCGTTGCGTGGCGAGAACGAGATGAATCCCTGCGGCCCGTGCCATCTGAGCCAGTCGTGCAATGGAATCTTCAACCTGTTTCGCCGCAACCATCATCAAATCGGCCAGCTCATCGATAAAGACGACGATGTATGGCAGTAGGTTGATGTCATCCGACTGTGCGGCCAGTTTGTTGTAGGATTCGATATTTCTCACCCCTTTTTCTGCAAGCAGTTCGTAACGGCGCTGCATTTCGGCCACCATTTTCTTGAGCGCAGCGGCAGCGGCCTTGGGCTGCGTGATGACGGGTGCGATGAGATGGGGTATCCCATCATAAAGTGAAAACTCCAACATTTTTGGATCAATCATCAACATTTTGACTTCAGCCGGTGTTGATGAAAAAAGCAGGGAAAGCACCATCCCGTTGAGTCCAACACTCTTTCCAGATCCGGTGGCCCCGGCGATGAGGAGATGTGGCATTTTGGCCAGGTCTGTCGAAACAGGGGTTCCGAAAATATCTTTCCCCAAGGCCAATCGAAGGCTGGAGCTCAATCGATTGTAAGAAGGAGATGAAAGAATTTCTTTCAGGAAGACCGCTTCGCGTTTTCGATTTGGAATCTCAATGCCGACAGTCGGTTTTCCCGGAAGGGGTGCCACGATGCGTACGGAAAGGGCACGCATGCCAAGGGCGAGATCATCGGAGAGATTGGTAATTTTATTCAGTTTGACGCCCGCTGCGGGTTCAAACTCAAACATCGTAATGACCGGGCCGGGATGAACTTGGGTCACGCGTCCTTCCACACCGAAATCTCTCAATTTCTTTTGAAGAATTTGGCTTTGGGTGATTAATTCTTTTTGGGTCATGCCCCCTGTCATGAGTGGCGGATCGGAAAGAAGCGATAGCGGCGGCAATTTGTAATCGCCGATATCATCTTCGTGATTAAAATCAAAAACTTCCTGCTCTGGTTTTGTCGAAATGCGCGGTGGTGGTGATGCGATTTCTGGTGTGGCGAGTACGGTTTCCTCGTCGTCCGGTTCAGATTCAAATGAGGGGAACTTGATTTTTTGTTGCAGCGCGGGTTTCTTGTTGTCTTCAGCCCGCTTTTGGTCACGCCATGTTTTGAAGGTTTTCAATCCCTTTACGGATTGTTTGAACATTTTGATGGGTGACACTGGAAAAGCAATCATCGTTCCAATGAGCAGAAGTGAAGAGAAGATGATGTATGCCCCCGCTTTTGCAAAATAGGTGAGAAAAAATGTGGCGATCAGAGTGCCAATCATCCCTCCATTATTATAGGGTTCCGATGCAAGTATGGGGTTTTTAGTCGCATCGACCCAAGTAAACCCTCTCAAAGCGGCGAGTGAAAGTGCGATGAGGACAAAGCCGCCGATGAGTGCCTTGTTGTTACGCGCCGCGGGTTTAATGCGAATCTGTTTAATCCCAAGGATCATTATAAAGAGGGGCAGGAGGTAAGATGAAATCCCCAGGGTTTGAACGATGAGGTCTGAAAAAATCGCACCGATCTTCCCAATCGCGTTTTGAACATTTGTATCGGAAGTGATCGTCGAAAAAGAAGGGTCTGTGACACTGTAGGTAAAGAGGCTCACCGCAATGAGGAGAGCGAAGAGGATCAGGCCGGTTCCGATGACCTCGTCCAGATAGTGTTTTTCAACACCCATCGAGACCATATTTTTTGATTTTAATTCCATACCAAATCCATGCAAATCTACCATAAGGAAGGGACTCTTATCAATCCGAGCCTAGATAAAACAAGGCATCTGATAGTATCGCAAATTCGGATATTGTCAATGTTTCGCCCCGGCGTGTCCCATCACAATTACTTTTTAGAAGGGCCGCATTTATCTTTGCTTCGGAAAATCCAGCACAAGCCAGTGCGTTGCTGAGTCGCTTTCTCCGATACGAAAAAGCCCCTTTGACGACTTTTAAAAATAAGACTTCATCCTTAACGTGAATACGTGGCGTTTTTAAGGGGGTGATCGAGATAAGGGCAGAAGACACTTTCGGTTTGGGCTGAAAGCAGTTGGGTGATACCGTAAAGACCAATTGAACCTCTGTGAAGAATTGGAGAATGATGGAGAGTGCCCCATAGGATTTACTGCCGACCGAAGCGGCGATTCTTTCTGCCACTTCTTTTTGCAGCATGAGTACCATTTGCGTAATCTTTGTTTTTTCTTCCAACAGACGAAACAGAAGCGGGGTAGAAATATAGTAGGGCAGGTTCGCGACAACTTTGTAGGGTGCTTGAATCTCTTGAAAGGGATAACGCAGCGCATCGGCTTGAATCAGTGTCAGATTTTTGTAAAGGGCGGTATTTTCAGATGCATCAATATCTGATCGGATGATGTTCACCAGGTCTTTGTCTATTTCTATCGCTGTGACTTGTGCCTTACGCTCAAGCAGCGCTTGGGTCAAAACGCCTTTTCCAGGGCCGATTTCGACCACATGTTCTCCCGGCTGAATCGTTGCACAGTCAAGTATTTTTCGTGTGATGTTGGCGTCGATTAAAAAATTTTGGCCCCATCTTTTTTTTGCTCTGATTTGTTTGGGTTTGATTTTGGACGCTTGTCTTTCTGGCATTTCTTATTCTTCGCTGCGACTGACGGAAAATTTCGGATGACGGTGCGCCGCCATCTCTGAGGCCAAAAACACGGCCGCTTCCATACTGCCCGAGTCGGCAATGCCTCTTCCAGCGATATCAAATGCGGTGCCGTGATCGACCGAGGTTCGAATAAAAGGGAGACCTATCGTGATGTTTACCGCACCGCCAAAGGCCAGTAATTTGATGGGAATGAGGGCTTGGTCGTGATAAAGCGCCAAAGCGGCATCAAATCGCCCCTGCTGTAGTTTGTAAAAAAGGGTGTCTGCGGGATAGGGGCCGCTGACATTGAGGCCTTCTTTTTTTGCTCTTTCAATGGCAGGCGCGACCGCCGATTTTTCTTCCGCCCCCAGTATCCCGCGTTCACCGGCGTGCGGGTTAAGGCCTGCGACGGCGATGTGCGGGTGTTTCAATCCAAAATCGCACTTCAATGCGGCATCTGTCAGTTGGATGCTCAGGAAAAGATCTTCCGAATTGAGTTGAGCAATGGCATCCCTTAAAGGCAGGTGAATGGATGCGAGCATAATAAGGAGTCCGCCGCCGACCATCATCATGCCAAAATTATTCTCGTTGGCCGCTTTCGCAAAAAATTCGGTATGTCCGGGAAATCCAAATCCAATGCCTTTCATGCCTTCCTTATTTATTGGGGCTGTGGCGATACCGTCGATTTCGTGGGAAAGTGCCAGTTTGGCTGCGACTTCGATGGATTTGAAGGCGGATCTTGCGGCATCGGCATTCAGTTCGCCATAGCGAAATGGGGTGAATTTTTTGTGTTGATCCCCTGAGGAAATGTCTAAAACTTCAAGTAAGCCAAACTGAAATGCGCATTCAGAAACCTTTTGAACTGCTTCCACCTTTAATGTTGGGGCGAACTGTGATGCGGCTGTAAAGATTTGATTGAAATCGCCAATGACCAATGGATTGCTCCCCTCGTATAATGCTTTGTTGCGCAGGGCTTTAACAATGACTTCGGGGCCAATGCCGCAAGGGTCTCCCATGGTGATGGCGATAATCGGTTTCATTTTAAGTCTTTCTCCTGTTTTAATCGTTTTTGAGATTGGGGAGATGGGGTTCGAGATGCACAATGACCTCGGCCACTTCAGGGAATTGATTCATAATGACCTCTTCCACCTCGTGCGCTAGCTCGTGCGCTGCTTCTATCGACTTTTGTGGGTTCACGTGAACATGAAGATCCACATGGACATAACTCATGCTGCCGCGTGTTCGAATGGCGTGGCAGGTTTCGACCCCTTGCACTTGCATGAGCAAGGTGTAAATTTCTTCGGCATCAATTCTGGAAGAGTCGGTCAGTACTTTTGAGCTTTCAGATAAAATGTCCCAACCCACTTTTCCGATAACGAAGGCGATGCCCAATGCAATTAAGGGATCCAGTATGGGGTAGCCGAGTCGGCTGGCGATCAGGCTGCCAATTACGGAGAGTGAGACAAAAATATCGCTTTTGGTATGCTGTGCATCTGCGATCAAGACCTCGCTGCGTAGGCGGGCGCCTTCTTTTTTTTCATAACGGGTGATAAAAATATTAATGACCAAGGTCAGGAGCATGATGGCAAAACTGATGGGGGTGACTTCAACCGGAGTGCCGTCTTGAAGCCGGAGATAACTTGATTCTAAGACTTTAAAACATCCGATGAATAGAAAAACGGAGATGCAAAAAGCTGCAAAGGTTTCAAATTTTCGATGGCCGTAAGGGTGTTCATCATCCGGGGGATGTGAGGCAAACCAAACCCCCACGAGGCCGGTCACGTTGGATGATGCATCCAGAAAGGAGTGTATGCCATCCGCTTGCATACTGATCGAGTTGCTGAAATAGCCCCACATTGTCTTTGCCGCTGCCGTCGCAATGTTGAGAAAAAGAATGATGACGAGGACTTTTTGAACCTGAGAAAGGTTTGAATTAAATCCACTTCGTTTTTCAGAAATAAGCGGAACTCCTTTTTATTGAACGAAAATCAATGATATCGATGGATTTTATCACCCTTTGAGGGAGAGATGAAAGAAGTGCTTTGTTTTGTTATGATCTTTAAACAGAGCTTCCTTGAAAAATTGTAATGACTGAATCAGAAGAATATCAATCCAAATCTTCACCCCCCCAAAAAGCCGTGCAATCCAGCGGAGGGGATCAAGCACGTCCACGTTATTCCATCACTTTGGAAGATCTCAAAAATGAGGTCATCATTCATACTTTTCGTGCGAGCGGGCCGGGGGGACAGCATCGCAATGTGACGGATTCGGGTATCCGCATTGTGCACAAGCCTTCAGGGGTGACGGTGACGGCGACGGAGTCTCGTTCGCAGTTGCGGAATAAAGACAAAGCCTTTGAGCGCTTGATGACACGTTTAAAAAAACTGAATGCTGTGGCGAAACGGCGTGTTCCCACAAAGAAATCGCGTGCGGTTCGTGAACGAGAGCTTGAGAAAAAAAAGCGGATTCAAAAGAAAAAACAGATGCGTGAAATGCCGAAGGTTGATGGTTAGGGATGGGAAGCAAATTCGGGTTTGTTATCTTCGCCGTATTGACCAGAACCCAATGAATCTTCTTTTCCTATCATTATTTGATTTTTAAGGTGAAAGGGATTATCTAAAAAATATAGGCGTAAAAAAATACTGTAATTGGGCTGTAAATATATGTTGGGTCAAGATATGGATATCTATATGAACGAAATTGCCAGAAAAATTTCGAATTTTCCTCGCGATTCCATCGAAGAAATTTTTAGGCTACGTGATAATTGTCAGGATGTTAAGAATATTTTCAAGTGCTTTAAGAAACTTGAGTCACTACAGCGTGGCTGTAGAAAGAGAAAAGGTTACATATCGTCTCCTTGAAAATCATATTTTTGAATTAAAAGTGATAAATTATATTCAAAATATTTGGCCTGAATCACAAATAGTATATGAGCCTCAGGGGATAAATAAAGATAGCAAGAATTGTGATCTTTTGGTGCAGAAAAATAATAAATATTTAATTGAGCTAAAATCTTTTCATCCACAACATAAACCAACTCCAATTCCCTATGATCACATCACAAAGGGCAACGAAATTATTATGGACGGCTAGAGCTATCATGACCTTCAAGCCGTTCGAGGCCATTTAATCGGTGAGACCATAAATACTGAGGAAAAAATTGAAAATTATCCTAAAGGTAATGTAACTGTAATGGGAGTTTTGGAAGGGTTTTGTTTGCATCGTGAGGATTTTCGAGATTTCATGACTATATATAATACCGGTCAATCCCGGGACGATGACCCTCTTGGGAAGATGACAATGTATAAACTGGATAGAAAGTTTAAAGGAAATATAGATGAGTCTTGGGGATTTCCTTTCGAACAAACAGGATTTAATTTTATGCCTAACAAAAAACCACAAAAAATATCTTTGGTTCGGGGGAGAGATGAGGACTTGGTAAAGAAATTAATAGAGTATTAATGATACGCTTCATTTGATTTCCAAAATCTGGATTTCGTTTCACTGCAGCTCCCTTTTGGAAACTAGTGAGATTTTGCGTTCTATTCAAGGAAAATCATGACTGAGGCAGTCACTAAAGGTACGCATCATATCGGCCTTACCGTATCGAAGCTCGAGGAAAGCGCATCTTTTTTTACTTCGCTGCTTGGATGGAAAGAGGTGAGAAGGGATAATGCGTCCCCGGCGATATTTGTCAGTGACGGTCGTGTCATGGTGACGCTTTGGAAAAATAAAGAAGAACCCCCAACAGCTTTTGATCGCTTTCGTAATATTGGCTTGCATCATGTTGCATTTGAGCTTGAAAGTGAATCTGATCTAAATCATATTTATGACAAGCTGGTGAAGCATGAAGTGAAAATAGAGTTCTCGCCTGAATGCCTCAGGGAGGGGCCGGCAAAGCATATGATCTGCTATGAACCCAGTGGCATTCGGGTGGAATTGATCTGGTCCGGCTGTTGATGGAAATCATTGCATCCAATAACAAAGAAAATTAATGATGTCAGAGGGTAAAGCGGTATCAGAACATTGAAACAGGAAAGACGCTCTGTGCTTGGGTGGGGCTGGATCAGCAGATCACCCTTCATCACGGGGACGCACTTTCCATGCCTTTTAAAGGTGAGACATTCGATGGTGCTTTCGCGATGCACGCGAGCATGAATATTGAAAATAAAGCCCAGCTCTTTAGCGAAAAATATCGCGTGTTACACTCAGGCGCCTCTTTTGGACTTTACGATGTGATGCGGATTGGCGACACCTGATCAATGCAAACAAGCCTTGCGTGATGCTGGGTTTGCCGTTTCCACAGAGAGCAACTGCCATGGTTTTGCGCTTGAATTTTTTTAAGCGCTCCGTGAAAAAGCAGAAGCGAGCGGCAGCCCGCCACCGATGGGCTTACACCTGTTCATGGAGGAAAGCACGGCGATCAAAGTAAAAAATATGATAGAAAATATCACGGCAGGTCAGATCGCATCTGTTGAAATCATTGCTCAAAAAAACCGATGTCTTGTTGAAATTGTGGATCTTGATCTTCTTTATATTATAAGAATCTATATTCCGCTTTCCGAACTCCGATAGTAATAGAATCCCTTCCTTCAAGAATTCAAAAATAAACCCCATTTTATCCAAAAAAGATTCGTGTTAAACGATCAGTACTGAGTTAGGGTGAAACTTGACGAGATAGGAATAAATGGTAAGTTTTATTGAATATAAGGGGTAGTCTATGGCTTCGAGCAGACTCATAATTTCCCATCCTGGTATCGATGTATTCGATCCCAGAATGAATCTCATCCTCTTAAAGGGAGACCTTCGTTCCCTCCAGATTTCTTGTTATCCAAGAGAAGAAAGCGGTTATTGAGGTGAAGCGCGAGACATTGAAATAAGAGATTGTCCATGAAAATCCGTACCCGATTGTTGATTTTAATGGTTTCTTTGGTGGCTGTGTCTCTTGTTCTGTCGGGTCTCTTAAGCGATCAAATCAAGGCATCTTTTATTCAAGACAGCAATACCACGATTCGAAAGGTGAGAACACGTCAAGCGATCTCATTAATCGATTCTTTTCTCAGTTTCCATGAACAGCGGGTCAAAGACCTGAGCATGAATCTCTCTTCTCTTATCCATTTATACAAAGGAGATTCACGGCAAACCCTGCAAGTCTTTTTAAATTCAAACATTATCTATCGCGAATCTTCTCTCGTTGGTCAGAATGGCCGGGAGATGGCCAGGGTGGCACGTCATGCGGTTTATGGTTCCGAAGAAATGCGAGAATTTTCACAAGACCCGCTCTTTTTGAAGTCCTTGGGGGGACAGTCCTGTACTTATCAGGAGCGGATTCGGAATGAGTTCGGGGAACCGCTCGTTAATGTTTATTGCCCTGTTTATGATGAAGACAAAAAAGTTTCCCATGTGTTGATTCACAACATACATGCTGAACATGTTGATCGTTCTCTCTCCCGATGGTGAAATGAAAATGGCGAATAAAGCCACCTGTGATTTACTGGTCTACAGTGAAGACGAGTTAATTGGAAAACCGACAGATATCCTGATTCAAGGGGGGGTAGCCACTTGGAAGGTTTGGAAGATGAGGAAATATGTAACATCAAACCTTTTCAGAGAAAAGATATCCTTAACAAAAAAAGGGAGTTTATTCCGGTATTTTTCTCAGGATCTGTGATGCATGATGGCAATGGAATGCTTGAAGGGATTGTTTGTGTGGCACAGGATATTTCTGAACTCAAGAAAGCAGAGTTTGACTTGAAAGCTTTTACGGAGCGACTTTCCGAAAGTAATAAAGAACTCGTTGAATTTTCCCATGTTGCGTCAGATGACCTGCAAGAACCTGTACGCAAGGTGATGGCTTTCGGGGATCGGCTGAAAAACAAGTGGGGGGATGTTCTAGGTGAACAAGGGGGTGACTATCTCGATAGAATGCGCAATGCCGCCGTTCGAATGGAGGACTTGATTAAGGGTCTCCTCTCCTTTTGAAGTAGTGGATATTGCCAAAGTGGTTCACGAAGTTTTATCTGACCTGGAAATACGGATCGATCAAACAAAGGCACAAGTGAAGATCGGTGAGATGCCGATCTTCACTACTGATCCATTACAGGTGCGACAATTACTCCAAAATTTGATTGGAAATGACCTGAAATTTAGCCGTCCTGGAGAATCGCCGATTATAAATGTTTTTTGCGAAATTTCCCCTGATCACAGAATAGAATCAGGCACAACGGATCGTAAGGTATGCCAGATTACCGTAGAAGACAATGGCATTGGTTTCGAAAAGAAATATATTGACCGTATTTTCGGTGTTTTCGAAGGGTTACATGGTAAGAGTGAATATGAAGGAACGGGCATCGGGCTTTCGATCTGCAAAAAGATTGCAGACCGTCACTCTGGGAATATTACCGCAAAGAGTGCCCCTGGAGAAGGGGCGTCATTTATTGTTTCACTCCGCTTAGAACAAATAGGAGCGGTGGTGACCAATGGAGAAAACAGGACAAATTGTTTCTATATTGATGGCGGATGACGACGAAGACGATCGCCTTATGGCAAGAGATGCTTTGGAAGATGCGAAGCTGGTCAGTGATCTGTATTTTGTCGAAGATGGGGTGGAGCTATTGAATTTTTAGGTCATCAGGGAAAATATGCAGAAGGGACGAATGCACCCCGCCCCTGTTTGATTTTACTGGATCTCAATATGCCCCAAATGGATGGGCGTGAAGTGCTCAAAGAAATTAAGGCGGATGCGGATCTAATGGATATTCCGGTTGTCGTGCTGACCACATCACAAGCAGAGGAAGACATTCATCGGACTTATGATTTAGGGGTGAATTCATTTATATCGAAGCCGGTCGCCTTTGATGGATTGGTTGAAGTGATGAAAGTGCAGGATCGCTACTGGTTTAATATTGTTAAACTCCCTTCATAAAAAGTGTCGAGACAGATGAATAATGACCCTATAAAATTATTGCTGGTTGAAGATGATGAAGATGACTTTATTGTGACACGTGATCTTCTATCCGATGTTAAGGGAAAAACCTACATCATTGAATGGGTCTCAAGATGTGATGAAGCATTCAATGTGATCGAAAGCAAGGAATACGACATTATATTGCTTGACTATCGTCTCGGGAAGATGACAGGCATTTCTTTGATGCGTCAAGCGATCGATTCAGGCTGCACCATGCCATTTATATTATTGACAGATCAGGACAGCCAAGAAACAGATTTGGAGGCCATGGAAGCGGGTGCCTCTGACTATTTAGTTAAAGGCGAGTTTAATACTGCAATGCTGGAACGTGCCATCCGTTATGCCATCGAACAAAAAACCGCTGAAGCTCAAATTAGGAAGATGGCTTTTTACGATAACCTGACTAAACTGCCCAACCGTGTGTTGTTTCGAGACAACCTGAAGTATGCCCTTGAACAATGTAATCGCTACAAGAGAATGGCTGCGGTACTTTTTATTGATGTTGATAATTTTAAGCGTGTGAACGCGACCTTTGGACAAGCTGTCGGAGATGAATTATTGCAAGGTATTTCTGAGCTTTTAATCCGATCCGTTCGATTAAGTGACGCGGTTTCTCGGAACGTCAAGGGGGATGAAAAAGAAGCGGTCGCCCGTTTCGGTGAAGATGAGTTTATGATACTACTCACTGAAATTGACGAAGCAAAAGGCGCTGAAAAAGTCGCAGAACGCATTCTGGAGGGATTTAATACCCCAATTTTACTTGGTGGGAGAGAAGTCTTTGTGAGAGCCAGTATTGGCATAGCAATCTGTCCCACGGATGGTACTGATGGAGATACTATGCATTAAAAATGCAGATGCAGCGATGTATCACGCAAAATCACTTGGGAAAAACAACTACCAATTTTACAAAAGTTCGATGAATGCAAGCGCTCTTGAAAAACTCACCCTCGAAAACCATCTTCACAATGCCTTAGCACAAGATGAATTGATGCTTTATTATCAACCCCAAATAGATTCTCAGACCGGGAAAATAACCGGGATGGAAGCACTGATGCGATGGAATCATCCAGGGCTCGGGCTGGTCGCGCCTTCAAAGTTCATCCCGATTGCGGAAGACACGGGACTGATTCTCCCCATAGGAACATGGTTATTAAATATGGCCTGCGCTCAAAATAAGGCTTGGCAGGATGCCGGTCTCTCACCCGGACATATTGCAATTAACCTTTCCGCGCGACAATTTAATGAATATAACCTGGTTCAATCTGTGAAAGATGCGCTCTCTCAGTCTGGCTTGGAGGCACGATGGCTCGAACTTGAAATCACAGAAAATGTCATTATGCAAAAAACGGAAGTCACAATTGATATATTAAATGAACTCAAAGCGATGGGGATTCAATTTGCCATTGACGATTTTGGTACAGGGTATTCTTCATTGGCTTATTTAAAGAAATTCCCGATTGACCGCATCAAGATCGACCGATCCTTTATTCAAGATATGACAAGCAGCCCCGACAGTGTGGCGATTGTGGCCGCCATTATTGCCATGGCAAAAACACTCCACTTATCCGTGATTGCAGAAGGGGTCGAAACCGAATCCCAACAAGCGATGATTGTAGAACAGGGCTGTCCTCATATTCAGGGATTTCTCTATAGTAAACCCTTGCCGAGTGATCAAGCCACTGCTTTCTTAAAACAGTATTCCACGAAAACTTCAAAATAGAATCCGTCAAGCCTTCTGTGTGAATGGAATGAGGCGATGCAAAGCACGATGTGGTTTTCTTCTGACGAAGGCTGAACATTTCCTTCGATTATTTTTTGAACCAAGATCCTCCGCTTTTCCTTTTTATTTCGATTCCGGAGTTTACTTACACGCCTTTGGATGTTGCGAAGACCAATAAAACCGTGGGCAGTCTCGGCCTGATCAACTCGGGCTTGAAAAGCAGTTGGGCCTCCCTCCTTCTAAATTAGAACTACTCAACGATCATGCCGTAGAAGACGGGTTTCAGATTGAAATCACCGAGAAAAAATACAGTACTGTTTTATTGTTGTTTGGGAATGACCGGGGCAGAATCAAGATGAGTATTAAAGAATCTCCTAAGATGGCAATCAAAATGGCCTTAAGATAAGCTCTTTTTTTCTGGCTTGAGGCGCTTTCTGGCTTGAACTTATTATCATAAAATGTTAGAAGCCCAGATGAGCAATATTGTCAGTCTTTTTTATGATACAAAATTGGCACAGTACTAATGGTTTTTCCCAATTTCTTGCAAAAAAATCTTTTCGTCTATTTATTCTTTTTTTTAAGTATCAATTTAATAGGGCTTTCAAGTCTTTACGCCCAGATTCCCGCATCCTCTAATGGTCCTCTCCCTTCAGATGCTCCTGCACCATGGGGGGTGAATCCCGATACCTTGACAGGGGTGCAAGTGGACGCCGTGATTGAGGGGGTTGGATTCCTTCAACAACGTGTGACCCTTGATACGGGCGATGTTTTTTTTCATCAGAAAATAGATACCTCAGAAATATCGCTTGAAAGTTATGTGATCTCCGGGAACAGATTGTCAAACAATTTGGAAGGGAACTTGATTTTCAAGCAGGTTTTGAGCCTACCTGCGGTCGGTCTCTCGAGTACCACATTGCTGAACGGGTTTCGACAACCGATTCAAATGCACTTTGACTTGGTTGAATCCAAGGTGGCCCCATTGACCGGCGGGTTGAACCAGATTGACATTCATTTCAGACAAATCCCCTTTATTGATTCAGCAAGGGGAAATGTGTTGGTGCGACAGGATATCGGCGTTTGGACCACCAGTTTTAGCGGACTGATGTCGATGGATGTAGGGCAAGCCGGTTTTACTCTAGGGGAAAGTGATCTGTCTCATGAAACGGTACTTTCTATTCCCGCCAATAGTCCATTTGCACTGGTTCATCCGGAAGGCACCGTCGATTTCTGGGGGGATATGGAAATGGTTAAGATTATTGATCCTGCCAATGGGCAGATTACCTCTTTTAGTCGCTGTGGAGATTTTGGAGACCCGACGGGCAGACTGGAAGGGGCGGCAGGCAGATTTCAAAATAGTTCGGGAACACGAGGAGGATGTAGCGGAGGAACAGGTTCCCCTGCTTTGACCCGTCCACAAATTCCAGACCATGGAGCCTTAGGTTTTCAGCTGACTCCCATCGTGTGGGAGCGCTGGAATAACCAGCAACCTTTTTCAAGTGGACTCAATACGATTTTCCCCAGGCCCGAATAAGCGGTCTTAATCCGCACTTCCTTCAATTTTTCAAATCTATTTTGACTTGAGGAATCACAATATACGCAGGATGGTTTTTTCGTATTCCGGGAAATAGTGTTTGATTAAAGGAAGGTCGAAACTTGAAAGAATGGATGTATTGTTTTCCCGTTCAAGCAGGAATTTGAAGGAGCGTTCGATCAGCCTTTCTGCTGTTATCTTCTCGTTTGTCATCTTTTTATAGTAGTCCTCTGAAAGGGTCACGGTGTGTTTTGTGGTTTTGGCACACTGGACAGTGACTTCAAAACTTATCGGATTGATGGCCTCTACGGTTATTTTTGTTGGTATTCCTATGGGCTTGTCCTCTTTTAAAATGTGTCGGGATTGGATTTCAGGTCTCACTTCAGCCTCTTTTTTCTCAGAAATCAAGTGATTTTTCCGAAACCGCCACCTCCTGGTGTTTCGATCACAAAGCAGTCACCGGGATCCACTTGGAATTCTCCTCTGCCTGATAGAGGGATGCGGGTGCCGTCTTTTTTTTGAAGCCAGTTTTTTCCGACAGCGCCTGAGCCCCCGCCTGCGAGCGCGAAAGGTGCCTTGATCCGCCGGTTTGCCAATATCGAGACAGACATGTGTTCTAAAAATAGAATTTCACGATGAACCCCATTTCCGCCCTGAAAGCGGCCTAATCCGCCGCTGTGGCGGCGGATTTCAAAACAGTTGACCTGGACTGGGAAGCGAGATTCCAGCACTTCCGGATCGGTGAGCCGGCTGTTGGTCATATGGGTGTGTACGGCCGATGTCCCATGAAAATCGGACCCTGCGCCGGATCCGCCGCAGAGGGTTTCGTAATATTGATATGTCCCGTTACCGAAGCAAAGGTTGTTCATCGTGCCCTGAGATGAGGCCATTAGCCCGAGCGCAGCGAAGAGGGTGTCAGTGATCACCTGTGAAGTTTCCACGTTTCCGGCGGCGACCGCGGCGGGGTAGAGTGGTGCGAGCATCGAACCTTCCGGAATGATGATTTGAATGGGTCTGAGGCAGCCTTCGTTTAAGGGAATGTCGTCATTGATCAGTGTCCTAAAAACGTAGAGAATGGCGGATTGGGTGACGGCTTTCGGTGCGTTAAAATTGTTCTTTCTCTGCTCGCTGCTTCCCGAAAAGTCGAGGGTCGCTTGCCGCTTTTGTTTGTCGATTTGAATGCGGACTTGGATTGTGCTTCCGTCGTCAAAGGTGGTCGTGAATGCGCCGTCTTTGAGCAGGTCGATGACCTGTCGAACCGCTTCTTCTGCATGATCCTGAACGTGCTGCATATAGGCCTGTACCGTGTCTATCCCATAATGCTGACAGATTTGATACAGGGCAGTCACCCCCTGTTGATTGGCGGCGGCCTGTGCGCGCAAGTCAGCGATGTTTTGATCCGCATTGCGAGCAGGGTACGCTCCTGCGCTGAGTCTGTCCCGAATCTCAGATTCATTAAAATGGCCTTCAGAGACGAGCCTGAGGTTATTCAAGAGAATCCCTTCTTCACTTAAGGAGGTACTGTTTGCAGGCATTGAGCCGGGGCTGGGGCCGCCGATGTCGGCATGATGTCCACGGATAAAAGACAATTTGTTCTTTGATAAAGACCGGGGTGATGACCGTGATATCAGGCAAATGGGTGCCGCCGTTGTAGGGGTCATTTGTAAGGAATACATCGCCGGGACGAATAGTCTCGTTGTTCTTTCGTATAACCGCCCGAACGGATTCGCTCATGGATCCGAGATGCACTGGGATGTGGGGCGCATTGGCGACAAGGTTACCTGATGGGTCGAAGACGGCGCATGAAAAATCGAGTCGTTCTTTGATATTGACGGACGAGGCCGTCAATTGAAGTGTGACACCCATTTGTTCGGCGATGGCCATAAAGAGACTGTTGAAGATCTCAAGCATCACCGGGTTACAAGCTGTTCCGATGGTGGTGGTTTTTTGAAGTGGGGTCACCCGTGACAAGTATAGATCTTTTCCTTCATTGATCCCCGCCGCCCATCCCGGCTCGACAATGATGGTACTGAAAGGCTCAATCAGGATGGCCGGGCCGATAATTCGATGATTTGCCTCCATTTTTTGTAGATCAAAAACTGGGGTATCGGTCAGTTTTTCATTGATCCAGGTTTGGACATGGCTTAAGGGTTCCGCGCGTTTGTTTTGTGAATGAGCAAAGTCGCCGCCCTCTTGGCGCTCCTCGTCAGAGGTGCCGATCACTTCGACCTGAATGCTTTCTACAACAAAGATAAGTGAAGGGCAATTAAATCCAAAACGTTGCAGATAAAGGGCTTCGAATGTGGAGATCATTGTTGCCTCAGTATCAAAGTTGACCTGAAGTGAGGTATCGCTGCCTTCAATTTTGAGATCCACTTTTTGCAAAATTTCAATACATTGGCTTGGCACACCCTCTTTTTTCAAGTTGGCTCTTCCTGCTTCTGATAATTGATCGAGTAGTTTTTTGAGTTTCGGGATGAGGGTTTGATCCAGCTTTTCTTCAATGGATCTTTCTTGAAGGATTCTTTGTTGGGCCTGCCCGATTCCGTAGGCCGAGAGCAGACCGGCCCAATGGTGAATGAAATTTTTTTGAATACCGAGTCTGTCGGCTACACGGCAGGCATGTTGTCCGCCTGCACCACCAAAAGCGGCGAGGGTGTATTGTGTGACATCATGGCCCTGCCGCACAGAGATTTTTTTGATGGCATTTGCCATATTTTCAACGGCGATCAAGAGAAAGCCTTCCGCGACGGCTTCGGGTGTCCTCTCATCACCCGTCGCAGTTTTAATGGTCTCTGCGAGTTGGGCAAATTTGTTTTTAACGATTTCCGAATCCAAGCTTTGGTTTTGTCTTGGCCCGAAAATGTTGGGGAAAAATTGAGGCTGAAGCCGACCCAGCATCAGATGACAGTCCGTGATGGTGAGCGGTCCTCCGCGGCGGTATGCGGCTGGGCCGGGGTCGGCACCCGCAGAGTCGGTTCCCACTCGATAGCGCTGTCCGTCAAAATGACAGATCGAGCCGCCGCCTGCCGCGACGGTGTGGATATCCATCATCGGGGTGCGTATGCGAACCCCCGCGACTTTGCTGTCAAAAGTCCGTTCGTATTGGCCCGCCCAATGGGCAACATCGGTCGAGGTGCCACCCATATCGAAAGTGACGATTTTTTCAAATCCGGCATTCATGCTGGTTTCAACGGCGCCGACGATGCCCCCTGCCGGGCCGGAGAGGGTGGCATTTTTACCGCGAAAGTGGCTGGAATCGACGAGTCCGCCATTCGACTGCATAAACAATATTTGGGTTCCGCCCAGTGCTGCCGAAATTTGATCGACATAACGTCTCAAAACGGGGGAGAGATAGGCATCGACCACGGTGATGTCCCCGCGCCCGATTAACTTGATGAGGGCTGTGGTGTCATGACTGCTTGAAATTTGTGTGAACCCGATTTGATGCGCGAGGGTTGCCACCGCTTTTTCGTGTTGGGGATAGCGATAACCATGGAGACAGAGGATGGCGATGGCTCTGATCCCTAAATCAAAAGCTTTTTGTAGTTCGAGTTTCAGGCTTTCAAGATCGATGGTTCTGAGAACCTCGCCTTCGGCGCTGATGCGTTCATCGATCTCGATGACCCTTTCGTAAAGCATCTCCGGTAAGATAATTTGCCTCGCAAAAATATGGGGACGACTTTGATCGCCGATGCGAAGCGCATCCCGAAATCCGCGTGTGACGGCAAGCAGCACACGCGCACCTTTGCGTTCGAGTAGGGCGTTGGTGGCCACGGTTGTTCCCATTCGGACGACCTCGATATTTCCCGAAGGGATGGGTTTATCGGACTCAATCTGCATGAGATCGCGTATGCCCTGAATGGCGGCATCTTCGTAGTGATCCGGATTTTCAGAAAGCAGTTTATGACCGATGAGGCCGCCATCGGGTTTGCGTGCGATCAGATCCGTGAAGGTCCCGCCCCGGTCAATCCAGAATTGCCATGGATGATGTGTGAGTGTATTACTCTTCATTCATTTCCTTCATAGGATTCAAGTTTTATATCTTAAGCGACAGGCCATAAAATTACTAGACTTTGAAACAGGCAATCAGTTACTTTTTAAGGCAAGCTGAATCCTTCCAGTTTTTGTTTGATTTGAATCAAAGACACACCCTTCACATTAAGATGGAGCAAGCAGAATGGAAATAAACGAACGCATGATTTCTTCTGAATCGAATGATGAAGAGCGTCGTGCCGACACCAGTTTACGTCCTGCGACGCTTGACGAATATGTGGGTCAGACCAAGATTAAAGAAAATTTAAAAATCTATATTGACGCGGCGAGGAAGCGGGGCGATGTCCTGGATCATGCCATTTTTTATGGCCCCCCCGGTCTTGGAAAAACAACTCTTGCCAATATTATTGCAAAGGAAATGGGGGTCAATATCAAAGGCACCTCCGGCCCGGCAATTGAGCGGCCCGGAGACTTGGTGGCGATTTTAAGCAATCTCAGCGAAGGAGATGTGTTTTTTATTGATGAGATCCATCGACTGCATCCGACCGTAGAAGAAATTCTTTATCCGGCGATGGAAGATTACCAAGTCGATATCATCATCGGCCAGGGGCCTTCCGCTCGGTCTTTAAAATTAAATCTTCCTCGATTTACTTTAGTCGCTGCGACCACCCGTGCGGGCCTTTTAACCTCACCGCTTCGAGACCGATTCGGGGTGATCAACCGGCTTGAGTTTTATCGACCCGAAGAACTTCAAGAGATTGTGCTTCGATCGGCCAACATTCTGGGGCTGCCCATTACCCCTGACGCGGCTTTGGAGATTGCCCGTCGAACACGGGGAACCCCCCGTATTGCCAATCGGGTTTTAAGGCGGGTGAGAGATTTTGCAGAAGTGAAATCCGATGGCCAAGTTAATCTTACCGTCACGCAAGAAGCTCTTGTCCAAATGGAAATTGATGCGGCGGGTTTTGATTTAATCGACCGAAAGTTGCTTCTGTTGATTATTGAAAAATTTAGGGGAGGCCCTGTCGGGGTTGAAACCTTGGCCACGGCTGTCGGTGAAGAAAGGGACGCGATCGAAGATGTTTATGAGCCTTTTCTCATTCAAGAAGGGTATCTCGCTAGAACACCGCGTGGACGTGTTGTGACGAATTTGGCTTATACCCATTTTGGTTTAAAACAAGAAATGACTGATGGACAAGCGAAGCTTTTTTAAATCAGATTTTATCTGAAAGGCAGAACAGACATGATTTCTGTGGGTATCTTAACCATCAGCGATAAAGGTTCGGCAGGCACGCGAGAAGATGAAAGTGGCCGCCTGTTGCATGATTTGGTCGAAACGATTCAGGGAAAGGTTGTGGTCTATCGCATTGTCCCGGATGAAAAGGAAAAGATTCGAGAACAGCTGATTGCATTTTCGGATGGATTTAAGGCCAATCTTGTTTTGACCACGGGCGGCACAGGGATTTCTCCTCGGGATGTGACCCCCAGTGTGACAGAAACGATACTTGATTACGTGATCCCGGGCATCGGTGAAATTATGCGGATAGAAGGATACAAAATTAATCCGCGTGCAATTATTTCTCGGGCGGTTGCAGGTGTTCGGGGAAAAACCTTGATTGTCAATTTGCCTGGGAGTCCTCGCGCCGTGCGGGAAAACTTTGAGATGTTGCTTCCTGTGCTTCCCCACGCCATTGAAAAAATGCTGGGTGACGAGGGTGACTGCGGGTAGGTTTTTTTATTGTTGTTCTGTGTAATGACTCTCATTTAAGGTGATGAGCCCCATTCACTAAAATTCCAAAAAATTTCATAAGCGTTAAACACAGTAAGCTCAACAACATTTACAAAGCCCTAAAGTTGGCTCTTTGAGCGAATCAAATTCAGGGGGGGGTATTTTTTCGGAGAAAATTAAATCTTCATTAAAATCGGGTATAGTTCCAGTGAGACAGAATTGTTCATTCGGTCTCACTGGAATGGCAGGAAACCCATTGAATCTTGTTTTTTTCTTGGATCGGTAGAGGAGCATCAACCGATCTGGAGGGGGGATTTCCGTCTTTTCTACGTATTATAGTCATAGGCACTTATAGCAATTCTTAATATAAATTGTCACTATTAACCCGGAAATTAAAAACAAAGTCTATGCGGCATAGGCAATTTTTCTATGTTCAAAATAGCTGCGGACTCTAGCTGGTAATTTTTGTAATTTCATCATGTGTGATTTTATCTTTTCGATCAGATGCGCTTGGGTTCTTGAAGGAGGTTTTGAATGGACGCCTGCTTTCAAATCACAGTTAAAATACTCGTCCAGATTTAACTCCGGAGAATTTGACGGAAGATAGTGTAGTTCGATTTCTTCAAGGTGCTTCTCCAGCCATTTTTTCACAAGCTTGTCGTGATGTATTCGCAAATTATCTAAGATCAGAAAGATCTTTCTACTGGAACCTTTGATCAATTGCTTCATAAATTTGATCAACACTATAATTTATATGTATTTTATCGCCAGGTTAATAAAAAATATGCAAGCCCCGTTTCCAGTGGAAAAAATTATTGGCATGCTCAATATGGCTCCCGTGGGTCGTTTAGGAAACAATAAAATAAAGATATTCGGGAGCAGCTCCGCCACAGAGTGGCCCCATATCTTTAAGAGGGGTCAGTTTCTTGACAGGGATACTGATACAGATGGTGCAGACAGATTTCAACCCCAGTGATCAAGTGCGTTTTCATGCGGCGTACGTGCCTGTCATACAGCTCTTTAGCGGAGCCCATCATGATTTTCATCGACCCAGAGATACGATGGACAAGATAGACTCAGTCGGGATGCTCAAAATCGCACAAGTCATGAAGGAGGCGATTGAATATCGCTCATCGCGACCGGATCCCATGACGGTGACCCTTGAGAATCGGATAGTAAACAATCGCCCCCCTGTGTCTTCTCCGCGCAGGCTTGGGCTGGGAACCTTACCCGACTTTACCTGCGAAGGAAAGGGCGTCCGGATTGATGATGTCTCACCCGGCTCTCCCGCTGAAAAGGCGGGACTTAAGGCGGGGGATATTATCATTCAAGTTGAAAAACACAGGCTTCCCGACCTCCGTGATTTTTCCGATGTACTAAAACCCATCAAGCCGGAGAAATGATCTCACTCACCTCTCAACGCGGGTCTAAGGCATTCACCGTAAAGGCGACCGTGGCGGAATGATAACTTGGCCGGGAAAAACCGAATAAGGGATGTTGCTTCTTTAGATATTGACGATAGATAGAAATTTTTATCTGAAATTGGATCGGCTTCCTCCTAATTCAAAAACCTGATTCTTTATATATCATCGGAGTATCCCTAACAGAACACGGAGGCCTTCTTTCTATTTTTTACTGAATAAAGAGGCATTCTCATTTCCGTCTTTGTTTTGATATCACTTCCGTATTCTTTCAATAGATCTGTCTTCTGTAAAAGTGTCTATCTGTCCTGTCTAAGTGTCTAGAGATGTGGACACTCACTTTCTTTCTTTTTGTCGTCACTTTGTTGTCCCAGTTTCTAACTTATTAATTACATGATGTTTTTTGTTTTATTCCTTCTGGCATGTTGCTTGCTAATTACATTGGTATCTCAGTTCAGAATCGGGTGCCCGTTGGTCATGATCCTCATAAGCAATGAAGGGAGAGCGGCGTTCGGTGAGAGTGGTGAGGTGTACCAACAGTAGGAAAGAAACACCTGTATAAAAAATAACAGTTAACTTGAGTAACCACTAACTTAGTCACCAGGAAAAATGAGGGAGGTACAATGGAGAGATCAGGAAGATACATGTTAAGAGGGCTATTGGCGCTCTTACTGACTTTCTCTGCACAGGGTTGGGCTTTAGGCAGTGGAGATGGTCATTCGCATTCGGAGGATTTAAAAGAATCGAAAGCGGAGATGGTGGCCATGTCGGACTGGAAAGCAAAATTAAAGTCCCAAATAAAGAGAGAAGAGACGAAAGAGGGAGATACAGGCCGTGCTGCGCAGGTAGATAAGGCGATGAGTTCCTTGATGGAAGAAATACAAGGCCATGCCGAAAAAACCGGGAATACGGGCCCATTCAGTAATTTGAGCACGATGCAGCAAATGGATCGGAGTTGGTTTCTCGGCCCGACGGGTGCAGGTGAATCTGTGAGTGCGGGTGCACGTTGCCCAAGCACTGCGCCAGTGAAGGCACTCGACATTAGCGCGATCAATGTGGAAGTCACACTGAATCAGTGGCTGGATTTTCATCCGGGATATATGTATGCCATCACCAAGGATATTCCCGCAATTCGGGAAGAAGAACGTTTAAATGCAGAAGCGAGAACGAAACCTGGATTTGACCCGGGAGCAGTTTCCTTAGGCTTGCAGACCGATTTAATTACCCCATTGGTGATTCGAGGCAACCAGGGTGATTGCATGGTAATTACATTCCGCAACGAAGTTGAAGAGGAAGATACGGGTCTGCATATCCACGGTTCCAGTCAGATCATTCAGGCAACCGGCCAACCGGCCACTTCAGTCAACCCGGATGCGAATGTCCTGCCGGGTAAATCTCAAGTCTTTGAATGGTATATTCAGCCGGACGAGCAGGAAGGCGCGCATGCCTTTCATAGTCATGCCGGACGTGAACCTGGTAGCCTTGGATTAATTGGTGCGTTTATTGTTGAGCCCATGGGTTCAACCTACCTTAACCCTGTCACAGGTAAACCTGCCCAGAGCGGTTGGCAGATGATGATTGCCTATGACGATGACATTGACCCTATTTCGAAGGATTTCAGGGAATTTGCGCTGGTTTATCATGAAGTGGGAGATGAATCTTTCCGTCCCTTGAACCGGGATGGCGAAATGATCCCGCAGCGTGATCCGAATACGGATGCCTACCGTCCTTCTGCACGTGCGATGAATTTCCGGAGTGAACCCTTCGGTATTAATAATCTCGCCATGCAGGAAAAATATTTCCACATGGAAGATGAATCGATGGCCTACAGCTCCTATACTTTCGGGGATGTGCCCACGACGATTCCGCGTTCCTACATGGGTGATCCGGCGAAGTTCCGTTTGATCCACGGCGGTGGAGAGGTTTTTCACTCCCACCATCCTCATGGCGGAACCATCCGTTGGCTGCGTCAACCCAAAGCAGATGGTAAAGGTGAAGAACTCCTGACGGCCGCCTGGGACAATCCGGTGAAGTTTCCCGTGATCCGGACTGTTTCGGATCGTGTGGACGTTGAAGTGATCGGGCCCTCTGAAGTGCTTGATCTTCAGACCGAGTGCGGTTCCGGCCTTTGCCAGCAGTTGGCGGGAGACTTTCTCTTCCACTGCCATGTCGCCCATCACTATGTGGCTGGCATGTGGGGTTACTGGCGGGTGTACAATACCATCCAGTCTGGCGACTATCCTTTTGTGAGTACCGATGCGATGGTGCCTTTGCAGGAGCTTCCTGATCGTAAGGGGCGGATAAACCCTGCAGTCACATCAGACAAACTGGTCGGCAAGACCATGGACTGGTTTGACAAGAAATGGAACATTACCAAGAAGACCTCTGACTGGTCGAAACCGATTCCCGATATTTCCATTAAAGATTGGGTCACCATGATGGTGCCTCCAATG
>JAJDBX010000067.1 GCA_029261135.1 Nitrospirota bacterium | reverse complement strand
GCAGGTGGTTGAAGCGATGAGTGATATCGATAGAGTGACGACTTCTTTTGCGTCCACGACAGGTCAAACTGCTGCCAGCGCGAATAAGTTAACGAACTTATCTCAGCAGCTCAAAGCAGATATCAGCGGTTTTAAGATGGAAAAAGGCGATGTCAGTTTCGATCCCGATATGTAAATGACCCATCGAAAGAGAGATGAATGAGCCTTCCTTTTGATCTATCCGAAATCATCGGCGTCTTTATTGCCGAAGCCCAAGAACATATCGAAAATCTAACGGAAGGGGTTCTTACGCTTGAAAAAAAGCCGAAGGACCTATCGATTATCGATACTCTATTTCGTGAGGCCCATAGTCTAAAAGGCGCGTCTGGTACAGTTGGTTTTACCGAAATTAGAGACGCATCTCATGAAATTGAGGATATACTTTCGGGTATTCGGGATAAGAGTCTGGTGTTTGATGCCTCTGTTGCAGACAATTTATTCTCCGGCCTTGATATTATTAAGAACTTGATGGAGGAGATCGCGGCTGGGGGAGGGAAAAATGAGAATTTCCCGAGTCAGGATGGAGCACAAGAGCCCACAATAGAACCCGCCCAAGCCAAGTCTGATGGTGATGAAAATGAGAAGAAACAAGAACTGGAAGTAAAGCAAGTAAAACAAGACAAGAAAGAAAAACGAGAGAAACCCAAAAATACTAAAAAAGTAAAAGTAAAAGTAAAAGTAAAAAAGGAAAGAAAAGACGAACCATCCGTCGAAAAAGAAAAGCCGATCAGCAGTAGTAAGCCTGCTTCTATTCTTGAAGAATTTGTACGAGTTCCCTTGAGCCGAATTGACAGTATCCTTAACCTGGGTGGGGCACTGGTCATCAACAAAATCAAGTCAACCGAAAAGATTCGTTCTTTTCGAAAAGTGGGTGATATGGTCAAAGAAATGGATAGACATCTGAGTTTTTTGAGTGAACAGATCAAAAGTCAGAAAAATATTTCGATTCCTTCTGATCTGAAAGAACTCCTTTATCAAAGTGCTCACGATGTTGGAAAAGTTAAAGAGGAAGTTGACACAATTTCTGAGGAGATCCTAGGGGAATCCCTACATCTTGATCCGATTATTGATCAGCTTCAGCGGCATATTAGAGAGATTCGCATGCTGCCTTGTTCGACCATTTTTTCGGGAATTCCCCGATTGGTTCGTGATATCGCCAGAAAACAAGGCAAGGAAATTGAGCTTATAATTGAGGGGGAAGAAACGGAACTCGATAAGAAGGTGCTTGAAGGCATCAAAGAACCTTTGATGCATATACTCAGAAATTCAATCGATCACGGTCTTGAAACGCCAGAGGAGCGAACTGAGCAGGGAAAACCAGAGCAGGGAACAATTCGATTGTCTGCTTTTCACAAAGGGGAGCATGTTGTGATCGAAGTTCAAGATGATGGACGAGGACTTGATCTTGAACGGATTAGATCCATTGTCCTACAAAAGAAAATGGCAACAGCCGAAGAATTGGAAAAAATGGACGAGAAAGACATCGTGAACTATGTGTTCATGAGTGGGTTTTCGACAAGCCGTTTTATCACAGATGTCTCGGGTCGAGGCGTGGGGATGGATGTGGTGAGAAGTCAAATTGAAAGCCTGAAAGGTCAGGTTGTGATCTCAACGCAAAAAGGCATTGGCACGATGCTTCATTTAGAACTACCACTCACCATCGCCATTATTCATGCACTTTTATTGAAAGCAGGCGGGCGCACTTTCGGTATTCCTCTGTCGGCAGTTGAAGAGATTGCCAGAGTGTCCCTTCAGAACATTCAATCGGTTGAGAATAAAAAAGCCTTTCAACTTCGGGATCACATTGTTCCGATTGTCCGCCTTGATGATACGATTGGTATTCCCATGTCCTCCATTTCAAATAAGTCTGATGCCACAATCGTGATTATTAGTTCTCTTTATGGACGTGTTGGATTTTTAGTCGATCGATTGCTTGGAAAAGAGGAAATTTATATTAAAAATTTAGGATCTCATTTAGGAAAACTCAAAAATGTTAGTGGTGCAACGATGCTGAGGACAGGAGAAATTATCATTATCTTAGATCCCGTAGATCTCGTTGTTTCGTCAAAGATGGGGACAATTCGCTCCTCCTTTATTGAAGAAGATGAAGAGACTGAAAAGAGAAAGCAAAAATTATTGGTGGTCGAGGATTCAATGACCACGCGAGAACTCATGCGCCCGATCCTTGAAGGGGAAGGTTACGAGGTAGAAACCGCTGTGGATGGCCTCGATGGAATTGAAAAAATATCACTGCAAAATTTCGACCTGATTATCAGTGATGTCGAAATGCCCAGAATGAACGGTTTGGAAATGTGCCGTTTTATTCGGGAGAACGAGTCATATAAGGATATCCCCTTAGTTTTTGTCACTGCGCGCGGAAGCGAGGAAGAAAAACGTAGAGGCATTGAAGCGGGTGCACAGGCATACATAACAAAAGGGGGTTTTGATCAGAGTAATCTGCTAACAACGATTAGTCGGCTTATTGTTTGATTTTAAGTAATACGGCGATATCTTTAGCGCTGTGGAGATAGAAGGATGAACGCCAAAAATAAGGGGATTATTCGCGTTTTAGTGGTCGAGGATTCACCGACAACCTCTTTAGCGATTAAGCGAATTCTTGATTCGGATCATGAGATTGCTGTTGTCGGTATTGCTGAGAATGGTCAGGAAGCCCTTAAGCTCACGAAAAAGTTAAAACCAGATCTGATTACCATGGATGTCAACTTACCACTTATAGATGGTTTGGAAGTGACAAAGCAGATTATGGGAACGCAGCCTACACCCATCCTCATTTTAAGCAGTATTGTTTTTAATCAATCGGATAAGGTATTTAAAGCCATATCTTACGGGGCGCTCGATGTACTGAGTAAAGATGGGTTGGTCTCGAAAAATAGAACGGGGAGGGCAGGGGAACTTTTAAAGAAAATTAAATTCCTTTCTCGCGTAAAGGTGATTACGCATCCATTGTCCTTGCTGCCAAAAAAAATAACGGAAGAAATCAATGATAGTTCTCCCCTTATCCGTGTGGAGGAATATCCGGAACGTATTGTCGCGATTGTGGGTTCGACAGGAGGGCCAAAAGCCCTTTCTTGTATTTTAAGTACACTTCCAAAATCCTTCCCTTGTGGGATCGTGGTCGTGATCCACTTGGCAAGCGGGTTTGTTGGAAATTTTGTCCAATGGCTTCAAGGGACATGCTTACTTCGTGTGAAGGTGGCCGAACAAGGTGAACCCATTCATGCGGGTATTGTATATATTGCACCGGCAAATTTTCACATGAGAGTGTCTCAGGATCATACCCTCCATTTGGGTAATGAGGCTTCTCGCAATGGATTAAAACCTTGTGGTGATTCTCTCTTGGAATCGGCCGCTAAACATTACGGTAAGGACTGTATCGGGGTCATCTTGAGTGGAATGGGGAAGGATGGTGCCATGGGAATATCGGCGGTCAAAGCCAATGGTGGAAAAACGATTGCACAAGACAGAGCCACTTCAGCCATATTCGGTATGCCAAAAGTGGCAATAGAAACAGAGGTGATAGATAAAATACTCTCTCAGGATTCAATTTCAAAAGAAGTTATTCGTTTCCTGAATAATGGTAAAAAATGTTAGAGAATCAGAAAATGGATAAGCATGGAAATTTGTCTATGGTGGTTTTTAATCTCCATAAGAAGTCTTTTGCTGTTAATGTGCATGTCGCTCGAGAAATCATCCCTTTTGCTGATATTTCTCCCATGCCTCAAGCCCCTGACTACATTGAAGGGGTGATTAATATCCGAGGCCATGTTGTCGCAGTCATGGATCCTAAAAAACGATTTGGGTTGCTGGAACTTGAACGGGATGAAAAGGCAAGAATTATGATTGTTCGTGCGAGTAAAATGATTGTCGGCCTCATCATCGATGAGGTATTTGGCGTCCAAAAATTTTCCAAAGATGTGGTGCAATCTACCCCGGCAATTGTGAGTGCTCAGGTGCCTCAACGCTATATTTCGGGAATTGTTCAGTGGAATGATCAGATTGTTTTTTTGCTCAATCTCGATGAAGTGTTTTCTTCCAATCATGTTAAAGCCCTAAAGCCTATGGCTTAGGCAAATCCGCTAAGAGATTTAATAAAAGAAATGACGATCCAGACAAATGAATCTTTGTAAAAGTAACCGATAGATGCCGCCTCAAGCCCACGAAAATAGCAGTTTATCCCATGCTGATTTTGCCCTTTTTCGAAGGTTCTTCTTAGAAAAAACAGGTTTATATTATGCGGAAGCACGAAAGCATCAAGTCGAAATTGGGCTTAATGAAAGAATAAAGCAGAATGGATTCGCTTCTTACCAAGAATACTATCGTTTTCTTAAGTGGGACCCAAAAGCGGTTCAGGAGATTCAGGATCTCATTGATGCACTGACCATACAAGAAACTTCATTTTTTAGAAATAAACCTCAGTTTGATGCCTTGAAGAAATTTGTACTCCCGGAAATTGTAAAAAACCGCTCAATTGGTATTCAGCCACTCCGAATTTGGTCAGCAGGTTGTTCTACAGGAGAAGAAATTTATTCGATCGCGATGTTACTTTGCGAACTCTTGCCAGACTTTGAGTCACGGAATATCACCCTTTTCGCAACAGATATCAGCCGCCCTGCATTAGAAATGGCTGAACGTGGTGTTTATCACAAAAAACAAATTCGTTCGTTGCCGAAGAAATATCAAGAAAAATATATTAAGAAAATAGGGGAAGACTATGAAGTTTCTTCAGCAATTAGGAAAATGGTCCAATTCAAAAGCCATAATTTAGCGATTGATTCATACGATCGGTTTTGTACTCAGGAACTGGATATCATATTTTGTAAAAATGTCACCATATATTTTAACAGAGAAACTACCATTAAAATTACAGATGGGTTTCATCGAAAGTTAAAACAAGGGGGATTCCTTTTTTTAGGTCATTCTGAAACCCTTTGGAAAATTTCAAATAAATTCAAAGCATTAGATTTTAAAAATACCTTTGTTTATACAAAAGAAAATCCTACTGATATTTCTACACATGAACATTGTTTACCCATAAAAAAAAGGGCTTCGACTATTTCCAGTAAAAAATCTAGCGTGGATCATTCTGATGGGAAAGGAGGAGAGAAAGGTTTTTCCAAAAATGACGCGCTGGAGGACGAGGCAGGAGGTAGTCATGCCGTTGTTTTTAAAAAAGGATGCAACCTTTCTAAATTGAAAGATTATGAAAATGCCTTATTATGCTTTAGTGGTATTGAAGAGAACAGCCCCTATTACCTTAAGGCTCAAATTGAATACGCGACGATTCTATCGAATCAAGGCAAATATGAAGATGCGATATTGCTATTGAATGACTTGGTTCAAAAGGATAGTCTTGCCGAAGCCGTTTATTATCTTCTGGGTGTCTTGCACCACAGAATTGGAGATTTTAAAAATGCATCTAAAATGTTGCAGAAAACCTTGTATGTCAACTCGGAAAATACACTTGCGAGTTTTTATTTGAGTGAGGTATACCGACAAATGAAACGACCCGATTTAGCACGAAAAACCTACCATAATACACTGAAGATTTTAGAAAACCTCCCCTCAGATCAAGAGACATCTTTTTCAAGTGAGATCACGCCAGAATTTCTTTCCCAAGCTTGCACAAAATGGATCAATTTTCTTGAAAAGACTTAGTCTTTCGAGAATTTTGTAGAGGCATTCAATCCAATAATGACCTAAATCCTCGAACTTTTATTGTTTTTTTTAAGGGTGTATCGGGGTGAGATTCTGTTCTAATTCATGCTCAAATTGGAGGGAAATGCTTTGTATTACAAAACTCAAATCTTTAATTGTTGCGAGGAAATCTACTTTTTCTGTTCCTTCTCTGGCTGGTTCTGGCAATACGGCCCGAGCGCCGGATTGATGGAGTTTCCAAATGGTTGCTGGATCACTGTGATCTAGCAACCCAACGACTGGGGCAATCCAGTTTGACTTTTTTTTCTCTACTAAAATCATTTCACTTGTTCCAGAGCCAAATTTTCTTGTTTCGGGGAGACGTTCGTCAGTCACAAACAGTGGGAGGATACCCCGATCCATACATTTTTTTTCTTTCCCCAAGCACTCTTCAATGGTTTTGGGTGTGATCACCATGAGTTTATCATTTTGTATGCCTTCCCGGAGGAGTTTTTTAAAATCCCATCTCCAACGAGTAAAATAATTGCACTGGTTTTCTCACCTTGAGATTGGTGTGCGTACTCTCCCTCTTCTTCTGGAGCTCCCGAAAGGTATTCTATATCTACGCTAGCTGTGGTCCCCAGTGTTTCGGAGTTGGTAATGGCCGTTCTGTCTCTTGCTCGCTAGGGTTCTTGTCATCCTTATTCTTATTGTCTCCATTTAAATTCTGTATAATATTCCCAAGGAGGTTTTGTGTGTCCATATCATCGGGTTTTAGAAGAGACACGATATTGAAGTCAATGTTGTCTAAGGGGAGAATTTGATTGTTCTTAAAAGAAACCTCCCCTTTTTCTCTTTTGGTAAGTTCTGTAATATTTTGCTTAACCTGTATGTGTATTTCATCTTTTAATTGGTCTAAAGTGATGATCGCCATGTCGATGAGGATTTGTGGAAGTGGCTCTATTTTATTCTGGTCATTTTGAACCTTTTGTGCTTCCTGAAAAATATCTATCGAGATCTTTTTACGGTCTAGAAATATGTCCGCGATGCTCTTTCCATTTCGGGAGGCGGTCCATATAATCTCTCCTCCTTGATAATAGACATAGAGCTCCTCATCTATTGAATCCAGAACGAGTGTCCCATATTTCCGTCCGGAATAAAGGTATTGAAGAAGGTTGATGGCTGGAAGGTCTTCGATTTCCCCGCTAAGTTCCATTTGACTGATCTAACCCTGAATTTTACATATCTAGTTTTAAAATATCGAGCATATTTTGAAGGGTATTGAGTTTTCGCTCAGACTGCGTATGGAGTTGTGAACTATAAATTGCTGTGGCAGCATGATCCCCTAATAGCGAAAAAAGTTCTTTGTCAACGACTTCAAAGCCATCTTTTTGTTGAAGCAGTTCGTAAATAACAACCATCCCGATGAGATCTTTTTTTTATATAAGCGGGATGCAGGCCAATGCTTCATCCGACTTCTTTTTACCCACATGGTATACATAACTGTCTCCCGTTTCAGTGGCCTTTCTGGAAAGACCGACGCCAATTTTGATGGACTCAATTTTTTGAATGGGAATACCTTCACTTGCAATTGGACAGAGCGCATTGCTTCTTTCATCCTTTAAAAAAATACCAAAATGTTCTGACCCGATCAGGTTAATAACAATTTCTTTTATAATTTCAATTACTTTTTTAAAGTCGAGCGTTGAATGTAGTCTATAGCTGGCAACATAAAGGCTGGCCATATTCTGATTCTGTTCTTCTACTTTGACGTAGTTTTCTGCAATTTCATTGTTTTCCAATTCGACTTCTTCTAAGGTCGTACGGAGTTTCTCTAATTCTTCCTTATAATGTTCTTTTTCCTTATCAAGCTGAACGAGTTGATCCCCTGTTCCATTTTTTAAGGACGCTGATTCAGATTTTTGGGAGGCTAAGGACAAACGAAGACGTTCATTTTCTTTGAGGAGATCCATCGAAAACTGTTTTCCCTCTTCAAAGAATTTGAGCAGAACATCACTTTTCTCAGGTGATTTCGGATTCAAGAATGGACTGCGATAAATTTTCCGACTTTCGTTTTTAATTCTATTTTGTCGATTGGTTTTGTAATGTAATCACTACAGCCATACTCATAGCAACGTTCAACTCTGGATTGTTCATTCTTTGTCGTGGCCATAATTATGGGGATATTTTTTGTTTGTGGGGCTTTACGTATTGCTTTTAGTGCTTCGATCCCATCCATTTCTGGCATCATGATATCCATTACAATCAGATCAGGGACTTCCTTTATGGCTGTTTCTAGCCCTATACGACCGTTTTTTGCTGTTATGATTTCATAATCGTTTTTTAGCATGAGTGTTTCAAATAATAATATGGTTTCTGAGTCATCGACGAGCAGAATCTTCTTTTTATCCATTAACTACCCTCTAAACCGAAGCAATATATTTCGCCTAATCCTTGAATAAACATCTCCAAACAAGTCTCCTGGCAATGCGTAAGGCATCGATTGCTCAATTTTTAATATACCTGATGAATTTGAGATCATAATGGATGACTTCTAAAAATAGACTCATTTTATGGTTCATCGATAATAGTTGAAATACATTACTATTTTATTGCTCCACACTTTAATTACTCTCTGAAACGGCTGCATTGTTTGTATTGTTTTCAAACGCTAAACCCGCTATTTTAACAAAGTCTTCCAAACCATCTGTATCTTCGAGCGGGGTCGAATCTGGGAGATTATCTCCGTACAATAAGGCAATGACTTTTTCCCCATCGAATAAAGGCATCATAAAAATCTCACTCGGCCATTCTTCTTCCAGATGTGTTATAAATTTTTGATGACATTCATGATCAGATAATGGGCCTTTATAACTGCTTTTCATCTCTATGACCTCTTTGAAAGTAGAGGGAATCGAGAGCGATATTTTTATTTCTCTTATTTTTTCATCTGCAGAACCGTTTTTGCATGTAATGCCTGACTGCCCCGAACCGACAATTTCTGTTTCCTTGACCAACAAGATGATAATCCGATTCATCATTTGACCCGCATATCGGATCACCAACAATGTCTTTTCACTGGTAGTGGTCGGGCCTGAGACTTCTTCGATCATCGCAGATAAAAGTGAGAGATCTTTTTTAGAGGAGGATTTTACGGGGCTATCGCCATTTTCGATGAATTCGGCGGGAAATGTTGTCTCTGTATTCCCCCCGTTATCCGGTATGATAAATTGTGTTATGAGTGTTTCATTTAAAAAATCTTCAAGATTGAGGTGGTCTTGGTTCACTTGATCCTCTTGAGCAGGATCTTGTCCTTCTTGGGGCTTTTCTTGATGCGCTTGATTGCCAATTTTCTTGCGCTGCGCTTCATCCTTCAGGCGTGTGGCTTCCATGAGAAGGTAATCCAAACTAAGACCTTGATCTAATAACTGATCTGTATTTTCCACATCTTCTACATTAAAATGGAACGAACCGCTTTCCCAGTCCAGAAAATTTTGAACCACATCCGTTAAATGACCTTTTAGGGCGGATTGCAGGTCTTTTTTTGAAATAGCACCGACTTTTAAGAGTACCGATCCGATAGGGAGCTGGGTCTCATCTATTTTTTGTGATTCCAAGGCCTCTTCCAATGTATCGGGTGAAAGCATTTTCTTTTTTACAAGGGTATAGCCAAACTTGTCTACACCGTCAGAACTTCCATAAAGTAGTAGTCCTTCCTTGAAAACGAGACGTCCTGTCGTATCTCGCCGTATAATCGTCAAGACACCAGATCGTTTGCTTAAACTTAGGATTTGGAAGATATCCGATAGATCCAGATCTTCCAGTCGACCTTTCAGGCTCATGCTAGAACCTCACTCATTAATACGGTGGATAAACGAATGGCTTTATCCCTTCCCATCTATTACTGTAGCATATTTTAAAAGTCACTCCCTTTGATTAAACTGCCTTATTTAAAGGATTTAGGGGGAAATGAGAAAGTCATCATAAGAAGTATTTGATAGACTAAGAAGTCATTTCTCAGATGACATATGCGGTGTTTTAGAGCTATTTTTCCTGATTTAAGAGTCTGAAGAAGGCCTTTTCGTCCAATATTGTCACGCCGAGGGTTTCTGCCTTGTCCCGTTTGCTGCCGGGATCTGCCCCTACTACGACATAGGTGGTCTTTTTAGAAACACTCCCGCTTACTCTCCCTCCCAAGTCGGTAATATGCTCTTTTGCCTCCTCCCGCGTCATGCGGCTCAGTGTCCCCGTGAGCACAAAGGTCAGACCGGTGAGTGGTAACTCCTCGGATATTTTTTCAACGCCTTCTTCCCAGGAAAGTCCTGATAGACGAAGCCGTTTAATGATATGACGGTTGTGAGGCTCTGCAAAAAATACAAGGACATTTTTAGCTACAATAGGCCCAATTTCTGGTACTTTTTGCAGGGTTTCTTCATCCGCTTTCATCAAGAGATCAAGGTTACAAAATGTATCGGCGAGATCTTTTGCTGTGGCTTCACCCACGTTTCGTATGCCCAGGGCATAGATAAAGCGCTCCAATGTGGTGGTTTTACTCTTTTTAATAGCATCAAGGGTGTTCTGAGCCGATTTTTCTGCCATACGCTCTAATTTAATAAGGATGGAAAGATTCAAATCGTAAAGGTCGGCCACGGAGCGGATGATCTCTTGATCGATCAATTGTTCAATCAGTTTTTCGCCAAGTCCGTCAATATTTATCGCACGACGACTTGCAAAATGGAAAATAGCTCCTTTCAATTGTGCAGCACAGTAGAGCCCTCCCGTGCATCGTGTTGCAGAGGCTTCCTCTTCTCTTACTGCACGAGACCCGCATACGGGACAAATCTGAGGCATGATAAACGGGGTCGTATTCTCAGGACGATGGTTTCGCATCACGCCGGCCACTTCTGGAATCACATCACCGGCACGTCGCACACGAACGGTGTCCCTAACACGGACATCTTTGCGATGGACTTCATCTTCATTGTGAAGTGTTGCGTTGGTGACGGTGACGCCCCCGACAAAAACAGGTTTTAGCCGGGCCACGGGCGTGAGTGCTCCGGTGCGGCCGACCTGGATATCGATCGCTTCGACGAGGGTCAAGGCCTCTTCAGCGGGAAACTTTTGAGCCAGGGCAAATCTCGGGGCGCGGGAAACGAACCCCAATATTTTCTGTTGTTGTAAGTTATCGACCTTATAAACGACGCCGTCGATATCATAGGGGAGAGATGTACGGAGGGCACTGAGACGATCAAAATAATGGCGTAATCCCTCCAGTCCTTCAACGCGATCGCGCACAGGACAAACGGGTATTCTTAAATCGACCAGAAAATCCATCATTTCTTTGTGTGTTTCAGGGGAAGGGAAGCCCTCCAGTTTCCCGACGGCATAGGCAAAAAAACTGAGGGGGCGTTGGGCGGTCACCTTGGAATCAAGCTGTCTTACACTTCCGGCAGCGGCATTTCTTGGATTGACGAAGACTTTTTCCCCTTTTGCCTCTTGTTGTTGGTTCAGGCGGATAAAATCGGCTTTTCGCATATGGATTTCACCCCGAACTTCGATTAGTTTTGGTAACTTTTCCCTGCTTAGTTTTAAAGGAATGGCTCTTACGGTTCGGATATTTTCGGTGACATCTTCTCCGGTCGTGCCGTCTCCACGGGTCGCGGCCTGGACAAATATGCCGTTTTCATAGATTAGACTCATCGCGGCACCATCGAGCTTGGGTTCTACGGAATAGGTGACGATTTCAACCTGAAGTCCCTCTCTCATCCGCCGATCAAATTCTGAAACGGTTTTTTCATCGAAGGCATTATTGAGAGAAAGCATAGGTGTGCGATGTTGCACTTCTTTAAATGTGCTTAAGGCGGGTGCCCCGATCCGCTGCGTCGGGGAGTCTGGGGTGATCAGGTTTGGGTATTGCTCTTCAAACTGACTGAGTTTTTGGAATAAAAGGTCATACTCAGCATCTGAGATTGTGGGTGCGTCAATGACATAATAGTTGTAGTTGTGTGTTTCGATGTTGTGACGGAGGTGTTTCACCTCTTCAAGGACGTCGGATGGTATTTTCATGAAGACTCTACCCTAAAAATATCCAGCATATCGGATCTGTGCTGAAGAGGTCAATTGCCAAGCAATGGAGAAAATCTTCATCCAAAAATGTTTAGAAAGTCATCATTGTCCCCCAATGAAATTTTAACAATTTGAAGATTCGAATTCACCACTAATAAAGAAGGATGATACCCTCTTGAAAAATGTCTGTACTTTGAAAGACTACCTCTCATTGACGGATTTCTCTTGTTTTGTTAGGGTACAAAATGTTTCGAAATTTCATGTTTACTTCGTTTGTTCTCTTTAGCATTTTCTCATTTTTATGTCCTGCCTGGGCGCAAATCTCTTCTGCTTTGTCGATTCTAAAGGACGCTCAAAAGCAAATGTATGTCATGAAAGACCAATCTTCTCAACTGACTTTTCGAATCGTTGATGCGAAGGGCAAAGAGAGTAAAACGGTTTTTCAGTTATATTGGAAAAATTACGACGGGCTGGATGACTTGAACAGTAAAACCTTGTTGATCACCGAAGCGCCGATAGAAGATAAAGGGACAAAATTTCTTGTGTGGGAATATCTTGAAGAATCTCAGGTCGACCAATGGATTTACCTTCCTGAACTTCGACAAGTGCGCCGGGTTTTGCCCAATCATAAACATCATGATGGAAAAATGGCATCAGATTTTTTGATTGATGACGTGCGTCGGCGTCGCTTTGAAAAAGACCAACAAAGCCAACTTGCCGATGAGGAAGTCAAAGGGGAGCCCTGTTCTGTGATTGAAAATCACCCCCAAGCGGAGAGTCCTTATGGAAAATCGGTGATGTATTTTTCTAAAAAGGATGACACACTTCAAAAAGTAGCGTATTTTTCTGAAAAAGGGGATTTACTCAAAACCCAGTGGATTACTTGGGAAAAAATTGATGAGATCTTTGTGTGGAAGCACTCTGAAGTTCTGGATGCCCACACGGGTCAAAAAACGCTTGTGGAATTGAGCGATACGAAAGTCAATATCGGGCTTCGAGACGATCAATTCTCTAATCGCGCACTTCGCCGATAAACGCTCTTGGTCGGTGTTTGCGCCGTCCATTGGCCTCATCGTCAAATAAAAACTATTTAAAAGGATCAATTTGAAAGTAGAGATCGGGCAATGGAATATGCTCAAGGTCGCCAAAGAAGTTGATTTCGGTCTGTATTTGGATGGGGGCGATCTCGGTGAAATTTTGTTGCCTGATCGTTATGTGCCGGATCATACCGAAGCAGGTGATTCCCTTAAAGTGTTCATCTGTAACGATTCAGAAGATCGGCTCATCGCCACCACAGATATGCCATATGCCGTCTCGGATGATTTTGCTTTTTTAAAAGTTGTTTCAGTCAATGAGTCTGTGGGCGCGTTTCTTGATTGGGGTTTGCCCAAAGATCTATTGGTGCCCTTTCGTGAGCAACAAGTCAAAATGAAAGTCGGGGCTTGGTATGTGGTTCGCGTTTATGTTGATGCGGATCAGCGCATTGCGGCCTCCTCAAAACTGGATCGATTTTTAGATCAAACACCCATTCAATACTCTGTCGGACAGGCCGTAGATTTAATGATTTGCAAAGAGACGGATATCGGTTATAAATCAGTGATTAATCGTGCGCATTGGGGCGTGCTCTATTTTGATGATGTCTTTAAGCCCTTAAAAAAAGGGCAAAAGACAAGGGGCTATATTAAGAAGCTACGTTCAGATCGTAAAATAGATCTTTGCCTTCAAAAACTCGGTTATGAAAAAGTCGGGGATATGACAGAAAGCATTTTAAATGCCTTGAAATCCGAAGGGGGATTTATTTCAGTGACCGATAAAAGCCCCCCGGAGCTGATTGCAAAACAATTTAATGTCAGTAAAAAAACATACAAAAAGGCCATTGGCGCACTCTACAAAAAAAGACTGATTAAAATTGAGCCTGATGGGATTTATTTGATTGGAGAACCATGATGGACACAGTGGTTTATTTATCGGGAGAAATTCATACGGACTGGCGTGAAAGAATCAAAAAAGGGGCGGAAGCTTGTGATTTGCCGATCACCTTTATTTCTGCCGTCACGGATCATGAGGCGAGTGATGCGGTAGGGGATGTGCTCGGTCAGGAAACCAATTCTTTTTGGCGTGATCACAAATCGGCAAAGGTCAACAGCCTTCGCACAAAAACACTTATTGGTAAAAGTGATTTCGCCATCATCCGTTTTGGGGATCAATACAAACAATGGAACGCTGCATTTGATGCCGGGTTCTGTGCCGCTCTAGGTATTCCTTATATTACCTTACATGACGAAAAAATAATTCATCCCCTTAAAGAAGTGGATGCCGCCGCCATGGCTTGGTCACAAACGACAGATCAGGTGGTCGAAATTTTGAAGTACGTCACGCAAGGATAGGTCTATGGCAATTGGAAGCCCTTTAAAAATAAATGCCACACGCGTGTTGCTTTTGGGATCAGGAGAATTGGGTAAAGAACTTGTAATTGAGTTCCAACGTCTCGGGGTGGAGGTTATTGCGGTCGATCGTTATGCCAATGCGCCAGCGATGCAGGTGTCTCATCGAAGCCATGTTATCAACATGCTGGATGGAAAAGTGCTTCGGGCCATCGTCGAAAAAGAACAGCCTCATTTCATAGTGCCAGAGATTGAAGCGATTGCGACCGATGAACTGATCGCGCTTGAAAACGAAGGTTTTCATGTTGTGCCCACCGCACGTGCGACACGTTTGACGATGGATCGAGAGGGCATCCGTCGTTTGGCTGCGGAAGAATTAAAACTGACCACTTCGGCGTATCGCTTTGTGGAGACTGAAGATAGTTATCTCAGAGCTGTTTCTGAAATTGGCTTGCCTTGTGTGGTCAAACCCGTCATGAGTTCTTCGGGTAAAGGACAGAGTGTTGTGCGAACTTTGGATGAGATCGCCAAAGCATGGGAAGTTGCACAACAGGGCGGCCGGGCCGGTGGGGGGCGGGTGATCGTGGAACAGTTTATTCCCTTTGATTATGAAATTACTTTGCTTACCGTCAAGGCAGTTGATGGGATCCATTTTTGCGCCCCCGTGGGACATCGGCAGGAAGATGGCGATTATCGCGAATCGTGGCAGCCGCAAGCCATGACCCCGAAGATCCTTCGACAGGCACAGGAAATTGCCCGAAGGGTGGTTGAAAACCTTGCGGGTCGGGGAATCTACGGCGTCGAGCTTTTTATAAAAGAGGAAGATGTTTATTTTAGCGAAGTTTCGCCCAGACCGCATGATACGGGGATGGTGACCCTTGTCTCGCAAAATTTATCCGAGTTTGCTTTGCATGCTCGCGCTATCTTGGGTTTGCCCATTGGTGAAATAGGGCAATGGGGCCCCAGCGCTTCGGCGGTAATCCTCGGTGAAGGTGACTCTTCAGAAATTGTTTATGATGGGATTTATGAAGCCCTTCAGGTCAAAAACACTCAGATCCATCTTTTTGGAAAACCTGAAGTCCATGGCCGGCGGCGAATGGGGGTTGCGCTCGCGATGGCAGATTCGATAGCGGAAGCCGTCAGTCGTGCGAAAACTGCCGCATCCCAAATAGAGGTGGTGTTTTGAAACCGAAAAACGTTTGGTCTTACATCAAAATTGGAACCGGTTTCCGATATCTACAAGAGGCCACCCGTGGACGCTTGATCCATGGGAAAAGTTTTGTCTTGGAAAATATTGAACGTTTTCTGACCACGCTGGATGAATTGGAATTTCATGTGACACGCCGCGCCTCTGAAAAACTTAAAGCATTCCATGAAACGCTTTCAAAAAAAGGGGAGCACGCCGAACTTTCAAAGAGCGAAGCCGATGAGCTTAAAACAATCATCAAAGAAATTCGCGGCACTTTTTCAGCAGAGGCAAAAGGGATTTATACTTACATCGTCACTGAAAAACGATTGGATACCGAAAAACTACTCAATCACATGGAAGAACTTTTTGCACCCAAGATTTTTGATCAGTTGTCGAATCTCGCCCAATATGATTTCAAAGAGGCCGGACGTTGCATCACCTTTGAACGCTCAACCGCAGCCGCATTTCATTTGATGCGCGGGATCGAATCGATCTTGCGTCAATATTATCAAACGATTTGCCAACCTGGAAAAAAAGATCTTTCCTGGGGGGAGATGGTCTACGAAGTGAAAAAAGCACGGGATCCGAGAACAGACCGAAGCACAGTAAAGCATCTCGATCACATTCGCTCGGCCTTTCGGAATCCGACTCAGCATCCGGACAAAATATATGATGTTGAAGAAGCGCAGGATCTCTTTTTCTTGGTCATTGACGTGACAAACCGCATGGTCTCTGAAATGAGCACTTAACATTTTCTTAAAATAAAAGATGAACAAACCTATCTTGTTGTTTTGTGCAACATCTATTACCGGCTTTAATCTCGCCAATCGGTTTTCAAACCACATCCGCCCTTATGTCCCCTCCGCCAATAAATCACCTTTAATCAAACACTGGCCATCTCTGCAATTAGAAAACAAAGGCTGGATCAAAATGCAGATTGAAACCTATCAGCCAGAAGCACTGATTTATGCTCATGCGGTTTGTGATGTCACAAAATGCGAAAAAAATCCCGATTGGGCTTATGCGGTCAATGTCTCAAACCTTAAACGGCTTATCTCACTTCTACCTGAAAGGACACGCTTGATTTATCTTTCCTCTGACCATGTCTTTGGTGGAGATGGGCGATATAATGAAAGTGCAGCACCTTGCCCAATTACTTCCTATGGTAGAACACGGGTTGAAGCCGAACAATGTGTTCTCAAACGGGCGAAATCCCTGGTTATTCGAACGGGACTGGCCATCGGCCCTTCATCCGATGGCCGCACAGGGCATATGGATTGGCTGCGTTACCGCAGCAAGCAAAACCTGCCCATCACTATTATTGAAGATGAGTTTCGCTCTGCCGTGTGGGCAAAAGATTTATCCCACCGCATCATGCTCTTGCTTCAAAGTGATGAAATGGGCATTCGGCATATCCCAGCCGCAGAAGCTATTTCTCGGGTGATTTTGGCGAAGTCCCTCATGTCTCTTTTAGAGATAAAACCCATTTTTAAAACAGAAAGACGTGATCAACAAGCGGTGCCACACTTGGGACATGTTGGATTGACCAGTCTCTATCAAGATATTTTTTCTCAACCTTTACCACCGTTGATCTAAAGTAAAGTGATAAATTTTTTACCCTTTAAAATTTCCCATTGGCTCAGGCTTGACTCGATCTCCGACAGATCGTTTTCGTTTTACGGTAGCGTCGCGATATTTACTCAATCCTCACGCAGAACCTTTTGGATTTTCTCTGGGATTCCTAAAAAATAATGGCGAAGGAATACTTGGAACTTTTATCTGCCTTTATTGAAAAGGCGACATTGGATTGTCCTGAAAAAAATAATCTAAAGTGCAAACACTTTTTTAGCGGTGCGGCACTTTATGTGGAGGAGAGAATCTGCGTCTCTTTAACGCCTGTCGGTTTGGCGATAAAACTTCCACCAGAAACAAAAGAGAAACTCTTAAAAAATAAAAGGGCTGTTCCATTGAGATATTTTCCAAAAGGCCCCATTAAGAAAGAGTATGTCCTGTTTCCAGAAGGCGTCGAAGAAGGGGGTAAGGCATTGTATCAATATGTAAAGGGAAGCATCGCCTATGTGCTTAGCCTGCCAAAACCCACGATAAAACTGAAATAACAAAAAATCAGTTCAGGGGACAAAACCTATCAGGGTGGACCTCTTTATCCTAAAGAAGGCCCACCCAAAAGAAGGATTTTATAGCTTGCTGTGTGTGCCGTCGCAGAAAGGTAAGTTGCTGGACTGTCTGCAGCCGCACCAAGCGACATTTTTTTTCTCTTCAATGGTGACCTTGATGGGTTCCTTCCCTGTATTTAGCCGTTCGTGAGAACCGTCACAATAGGGTTGGTTTTCTGATTTTCCACATGCACAGTAATATTTGTCGCCGGGTTCTTCTGCAATCACATAAGGTTGTTTTTGTATTCCCATCACGTTCCTCCATCTTGGGTTGAGAAATGGTTAACACCCTTTTGGGGTATTGTCCTACCTTGTTTTGTCGTGTTTGATATGATAGGTTCTTATCATCTATTTAGTTCGTTTGTAAAGTATGCACTGAATTGTGCGATACACCCCATTAAGATACTAGAGGGTTTATGGGTACCATTGTTAAAATGAGTTGTCCCGTTGAAATAACATTGAAGGTGATTGGGGGGCGTTGGAAAGTTCTGATTCTTCGAGAGTTGTTTAAGGAAACAAAACGGTTTGGAGAATTACAGCGGTGCGTCCGTGGGATTACGCAAAAAATGTTAACTCAGCAACTGCGTGAGTTGGAAAGTGATGGCATTATCCATCGTGAAGTATATCCTCAAATTCCCCCCAAAGTGGAGTACTCGCTGAAACCCCTCGGCAGAAGCCTGAAGCCTGTGTTGGAAGCGATGAATGAATGGGGCGAATATCATGAGAATGTGACGTCTTAAAAATCACAAGCCATAACAGCAATGTCTTTTAACCTTTTTCAGGTCGATGCTTTTACAAATGAGCCTTTTTCAGGAAACCCGGCTGCAATTTGTTTTTTACCTGCGCCACAAGAAGCCGTATGGATGCAGCAGGTTGCGGCAGAGATGAATCTTTCTGAAACGGCTTTTCTCTACCAAAAAGAGGGGTGCTGCGAATTGCGCTGGTTTACGCCGGTTTCGGAGGTGGATCTTTGTGGACATGCGACATTGGCGAGCGCACATCTTTTGTGGGAAGAAGGTCTTTATCAAGAAAATGCCCCGATTCAATTTAAGACCAAAAGTGGATTTCTGACGGCCACAAAAAGTGAAAACGGGATCGAAATAGATTTACCCGCAGAGCCCATCCATGTTTCGGAGACCCCTTCGGATCTTATTCAGGCTTTAGGTGTAAACCCTCTCTTTGTCGGAAAAACGTCATTTGATTTTTTAATTGAAGTAGAAACGGAGGAAGTTCTTCGGAAGATAAAGCCCGATTTTCCCCTTTTGAAAACAGTCCCAACACGCGGGGTGATTGTGACAAGTCACGCAAGCACAGAAGGGTATGATTTTGTCTCCCGGTTTTTTGCACCAAAATTTGGCATTGATGAAGATCCCGTCACTGGATCGGCACACTGCACGCTCGGCCCATTTTGGCAGGATAAACTCAGTAAAAATGAAATGCATGCGTATCAGGCTTCTGCACGGGGTGGTATGATGACTGTTCGACCGAAAGGAAATCGTGTATTCTTAAGCGGCGAAGCGGTGACGGTGTTGCGAGGCAAACTACTGTAATTGTTTCCATTTAACTTGAAAAAAATAAGTGTGAGGCGAATGCGAGTATTCCAATTAATTTATAAAATCGACTTCAAGAAGGTATGTTTTTTATTTTCATTATTAAGCATCTTGTTTTTTCAGGCTGAACAACTTTCAGCGCAAGGACGCCCTCCGTCGAATGTTGTCGTTTCCCCCGTCGCCACTGAAACCCTACAAGATCAGATCCTACAAATCGGAACCGTCGAATCTTGGAGAACGAGTCGTGTCGCCACAGAGGTGACGGGTCGGGTTGAGCAGTTATTGGTGCGTCGGGGCGCAAAAGTCAAAAAGGGAGATTTGCTGGCAAAGTTGGCGGCCAGTGGCCTTTTGATTCAATTGAAGGAATCTAAATCAAAACAGAATGCAGCGATGGCGCGATTAGAGAAAGCAAAAGATAACCTGAAGCGTTCAGAAGCATTGGTCAAAGAGGGGCTTGTTTCGGAACGGGTTTATCGGGATGCCAAACTCACGGTAGATGAATTGGAACAGACGCTTGCTGTCAATGAAGCGGAACTGCTGCAAACGAAAGATACTTTGAGCAAAAAACGTGTCTTGGCCCCCTTTGAGGGGATTGTGACCCAAGAGCTGACGGAAGAAGGGGAGTGGGTACAAATCGGTGGTGGTATTGTCCAATTGGTTGATCTTTCAAAAGTCCGTATTTTGGTCGAAATGCCTGAAAAATATATTCGCGAAGTGAAGGTGGGTGGCAAGGTAAGCATTCAAATTGATGCCATCCCCGGGGAAGGTTTTTCTGGAATCGTGCATGCTCTCATTCCGGCGGGGGATCGTGAAACGCGGCTTTTCCCTGTTGAAGTACATGTTGAAAATAAAGGTTTGCTCATCAACGAGGGAATGCTTGCACGCGTTGCTTTTGGTTTAGGTGTGGAACGACCTGCCTTAATGGTCGATAAAGATGCGGTGATTCGAAAAGGATCAACGGCCTTTCTCTTTGTGGTCAAAGCAGGGAAAGCAGTGAAGAAAAATGTGTTGATTGGTCGAGGGAAACCCGGATTGATTGAAGTGAGCGGCGCCCTCAAAGAGGGAGACCTTGTCGTGATTCGCGGGAACGAGCGTCTGAGAAGCGGCAGTGCAGTGAATATTGTTCCGGGCAGCTCCAAGGCACCGGGAAATGCCTCAAATTCCGCCGCAAAAAAATCTTCAGAAGCTCAGGAATAATTTGAAAGTGAATCAATGACTTTTATTGAGACGATGATCAAACGACCGGTGTCGGTTGCTGTGGGTGTCATCTTGGTGATGCTGTTCGGTCTGATTTCTCTTTTCAAAATTCCAATCCAACTCACGCCGGAAGTTGTTAGACCTGAAATCACTGTCGAAACATTTTGGCGCGGTGCAAGTGCGCGGGAGATCGAACGGGAGGTCACCGAGCGCCAAGAAGAACAGCTTAAATCGATCTCCGGTTTGGTCGAAATGACCAGTGAAAGCCGCGAAAGCCGCAGTGAAATCGTCCTGACATTTCAAACCGAAACCAATCTCGATACCGCACTTTTAAATGTTTCAAATCGTTTGAATCAGGTTACCAATTTTCCTGTTGATGCGGAACGGCCGATTCTACGAACCGTCAATGTCGCTTCTTCAGCGATTGCCTGGTTTATATTAAAGCCTTTGCCTGGAAATGAGAAGCCCATTGATACCTATCATGATTTTGCTGAAGATTTTATCAAAACCCGATTTGAGCGGGTTTTGGGTGTGGCCATCAGCAATGTCTTTGGCGGACAAGAACGTGAGATGCAGGTGATTATTGACCCCAATGTCATCGCCGCCCGGGATGTCACGGTTTTAGATTTAACACGCGCCTTGGCCCGAGAAAATGCCGATGTCAGTGCAGGTGATTTTGAAGAAGGCAAACGCCGCTACTTGGTGAGAACACTGGGACAATATCGCTCGCCGGAAGATATCGGAAACATCGTAATCAAGCGGGTCGGGGGGAAGAAGATCTTTCTCAAAGATGTGGCAAAAGTATCTCTGGGCTACAAAAAACCCCTGCGTTCCGTGCGGCAAAATGGCGATCCGGCGGTTGCGGTCAATGCCTTGCAGGAATCAGGGGCAAACACCCTGGATATCATGGCGGGACTCCGCATCGCAATGGAAGAACTCAATGCAGGCCTGTTGAAAGAAAACGGGCTTCATATCACGCAAGTGTATGACGAAACGGATTACATCAACAGCTCACTCGACTTGGTTCAACAAAACCTGATTGTCGGTGGATTGTTGGCTGTTTTTGTTTTGATCTTTTTCTTGAGGAGCACATCAAGCACCATTATTGTGGCCACGGCGATTCCTATTTCTGTTGTTGGTACCTTCATTATTCTTCAGATGCTTGGACGGAACTTGAATGTGGTCTCCTTGGCGGGGATGGCGTTTGCTGTGGGCATGGTTGTGGATGTGGCCATTGTGGTTTTAGAAAATATTTATCGCCACCGACAAATGGGGAAGGATCGTTCCAAAGCGGTCATTGACGGTATGGGCGAAGTCTGGGGTGCCGTTTTTGCCAGCACGCTCACGACGATTGCTGTTTTCTTGCCCATCTTTTTTATTGAAGAGCAAATCGGGCAGCTTTTTCGAGATATTGCCATTGCGATTAGCGCCAGTGTGGGCCTGAGTTTGATCGTGGCGATGACAGTGATTCCGACCTTCGCAGCCATGATTCTCGGCGGCAAGAAGGACGCCGGAAAAGAAAATCGTCTGTTTGGGATCGTTCCCTTGGCCACCCGTTTTGCCGATGGCATTGCCCAGACGGTTTTTCATATTTGTAAAAGACCCATGCTTTCTTTTTGTGTCGTCGTTGGCATGACGGCACTTTCAATTAGCCTCGCCTGGTTTCTGATGCCAAAAGCGGAATATCTGCCCGAAGGCAACCGGAATCTAGTCTTGGGTATACTACTGCCTCCTCCGGGTTACAACTTGGATGAAATTAAACAAATCGGCGAAATGATTGAAGAAGACATTCGTCCTTATTGGGAGAAAGACCCTGACAATCCCTTAGCCTCTGACCCGGAAGGGCCCTCTGCGAGCAATTTTTTCTACGTCGCCTCAGGCAGCCAAGTGTTTATGGGGATAAGGGTGCGCGAGCCTGAGCGGATCCGAGAGATGATCCCTGTGATGCAGGGTGCGCTGAGGAAAATTCCGGGGATGATCGCGATTGTACTGCAATCGGGCCTTTTTTCAAGAGGGATCGGTGAAGGGCGGAGTATCGATGTGGCCTTTTCAGGCCCTGATTTGAATCAGCTGGTGGGCTTGGGTGGACGCGCGTTTGGCCAACTCATGGGCTTGATGCCGGGTGCGCAGATTCGTCCGATTCCAAGCCTGGACCTGGGCACGCCGGAGATTCAAATTTTTCCGGATCGTGTTCGCATGGCTGAAGTGGATATGAATGCGCAGGACTTAGGGAAAATCGTGGACGCACTCTTGGATGGGACAAAGGCCAGTGAATATTTTGAGGCGGGGGAGCGTCTTGATCTGGTGGTCACGGGAGACGAGCGCTTCAAATGGCAGAGCCATGATTTGGAGCGAATTCCCATCCGGACACCCTCTGGAAAAATTGTGACCTTGGGTGCGGTGGCCGACGTCGTCATGACGAATGGGCCGCAGCAAGTGAACCATCTGGAACGGGAACGGACGGTTTCTGTTCGTGTGGTGCCGCCCATTGAAATTCCTTTGGAAGAGGCGATGGAGATGATTGAAGAGAAGGTGCTGGCCCCCATGAAAGCGGATGGTTCGCTCAATCTGCCCTATCGTGTGCGTTTGAGTGGCACAGCGGACGATTTAGTGGTGACGCGTGATGCCGTGAAGTGGAATCTCATTATTGCGGGATTGATCACTTATCTTTTGATCGCCGCCCTTTTTGAGTCCTTTTTTTATTCCTTCGTGATCATGATCAGTGTGCCCTTGGCTGCGGGAGGGGGCTTCTTAGGGCTTTGGCTCGTGAGTACTTTTGTGACCTACCAAACTTTGGATGTGTTGACCATGCTTGGCTTTATCATACTCATTGGGACGGTAGTGAATAATGCCATCCTGATTGTCCATCAGGCTTTGCATTACATTCGCGTCGATGGTTTTGATCCTGTCGAAGCCATGAAGCAGTCCGTGCGCGTTCGGGTGCGCCCCATTTTTATGAGTACCCTGACCTCTGTTTTCGGGATGCTGCCGCTTGTTTTATTCACGGGGCCGGGATCGGAAATCTATCGCGGCATTGGCAGTGTCGTTGTCGGGGGACTGACACTTTCAACTTTTTTTACCCTTTTTCTGGTACCTGCACTCTTTATTTTGATGACAAGGGTTAAAAAGGTCTCGTCAGGCAAAAAAACAATGGCCCCTCTTTCACTGGAAAAAGAAGAACCCTTCATCGGATAATCAAAAACACACGATTCCGAAGCCCACCTTAAGATTTTTTCTAAACCTAGAACCACTGCGCGGTGTGACTGCCGAGCTTCCGAAGCGAATGGAGGGCTTCAGCAGAGATGAACCTTAGGGGGTATCCGCGATGTGAGATCGACGGGTCTTTCCCACGCCGCCGTAAACCATGAACACTTTTTTACTTTCACGGACTTGAATGTCAGACCAGGCATTGGGTTGGCCGTCGTAATAGGCCTCGGGATCGCTTCCTGATGCTTTCAAGAAATCGGGGTTGGAAATGCCCGCATCCATCACCTCGCCCACAAGACACTCGGACGTGAAGCCGCTCCCCTTTAATTCAATTTTTGCAAGCGTTTGTAATATTTCATTCGCATTTGTTAGGATCAGTTCGTCCATGTTCTTCGCATCTACTCCTTCTGTTCGACGATATTAAAGAAAGCGATATTGTAACAAATGGGACAAGGGTCTTGTCACGACTAATTTCCCCTACATCAAAAAACCAACATTTTCTGTCAAGAAGCGATACGTAATGCTGGGGAAATCTGTTCTTCTAAAAAAACTTTTTTTATGGTATTTTCAGCACATTTGCCTTTCACTCTGGATAAAAATAGATGATTCAATCCGATCAATTTAAAGAAGCGATTTTCCAATTTGATGAAGTGAATCGGGAAGATCCCAATCATGAAAGCTTTGAAGGTAAGGCCGTCTCGAGAGAACTGCTTTATGCAGAGCGGATGACGACTTGGCTCAATCGGCTCAATCCTGATGCCTCAGAAGCCCTGCAACTCGCGGCGCGAAGTCAGCACATCGCACGATGGAAAATCTCGCGTTCGGAATACCCCATGGATCGAAAGGGCTATCTTCAATGGCGGACGGTATTGAATCGATTTCATGCCGATCAAGCGGCTAAAATTCTGCGGGATGTGGGCTACGATGAGGAGACGATTGCCCGTGTTGAAGCATTGCTTCTAAAGAAACATCTCAAAGATGATCCTGAGATGCAGCTGATGGAAGATGTCATCTGCCTGGTCTTTCTCGAAAGTTACTTCGCTGATTTTTCAAAAAAAATAGATGAAGAAAAGATGATCCCCATCATCCAAAAGACTTGGAAAAAGATGAGTGCCCAGGGTCACGAGGCTGCACTGGCCTTAGAAATGTCCCCCGAAGCCTCTGAGTTGATCCAGAAAGCTTTGGTTGTTTAATAACACCTTGTTAGGCAACAAGAGGGATTACTGTGCAGTTTGATGACTTAATAAAAAAAATTGAATCAGAGCCACTTAGTAAAGTACTTCCTGTCGTGATGAGAATTACCTACCCAATAAATAACACTAAGCTACAGCAATGGTTAAAATTGGAGCTGAACGGGTATTTTATTCCAAACCCAGCCTTAACAGATGACGTCAATGTGCCAGAATATCGGACTGTTTCAGGTCAACATTTCGACGATTTTGGACGACGTTTGGATTTTGAACAAAGTGAATTAAATTTTGTAAACACAACTATATTAAGGTATGGCGTATCGGACCTAGAATATATGTTTGAGAAAGGTGGTAGTTTTAGCATACGAGACCCAAATATGTGTGAATTTATAAAGTCTAATTTCGAGGTAGAAGTTACCCAGTTTTCATTTGATTCCAAACAAATAGGTGGCATCTTGACCTTCCCCTGTTTTCACGGACACCGATCTAGCATAATATGCTGAGGGAGGTAAAGGATGAAAACACGCAGAAAGTTCAGTTCATCATTCAAAGGAGAAGCGGTTGATCTGGTCAAAAAGAGCGGAAAAAGCACGAACC
>JAJDBX010000066.1 GCA_029261135.1 Nitrospirota bacterium | reverse complement strand
TTTGAAAAGGCTTCCGAGAGACTCGTAGCCCCCACAGCTGGGGGTGATACGACCAATGTAGTCAGTAGCGAAACAAACAATAGCTTTCCTGCAAGTAATCGCGCTGGATTTCTACGACACCGTGTTTTGATAAAATGAGACTTAATAAATGTGTTCAATCTTTTTTTCATGCCTTGCCTTTTCTCCTTTTCATTGGTTGTAAAAAAAGAGGCCAGACGGAGCGGTAATACCTAAGCCGTCTGGCCTCCAGTGGACTGGTCAGCCTATTTTTTGTTGACTTGACTTATTTTTTTAAGCGACCTCGATCATTTGAACAGTACCGTCGGGCAACACTTCCGCCATTTGTCCTTCAGGCTCTTCTAAGAAGAAAACCACTGAAGCGAGTGAGACAATGGCTGAGACACCGATGACGATGAAAAAAGTCTGTGGCGAAACAAACGAGAGTACGGTGAGGAAACTGACTGCACCGACATTTCCATAGGCTCCCGCCATCCCGGCCACCTGTCCGGTCAACCGCCGTTTGACCAGAGGAACCATCGCAAAAACTGCACCTTCGCCCGATTGCACAAAAAACGAGCAAAACATGGTAGTGAGGACGGCTAAGGACACCGGCCAGCTTGAATCGATCATACCCATCATGAAATAGCCCACAGATAGGCCTCCCAGCAATACAATGAGCGCTTTCTTTCGCCCGAATTTGTCACTGATCAGCCCGCCGCCGGGACGTGCAAAAAGATTCATAAAGGCATAACCCGAGGCCAGCATTCCAGCCACGACTTGAGACATGCCGAAAGTGTCTTTAAAAAAGAGAGGCAGCATGGAGACCACGGCCAATTCAGAACCAAAGGTCACAAGATAAGATAAATCTAGAATGGCCACTTGTTTAAAAGAATATCGTTCAATTTTCGGGACTTCTTCTTTAAAAACATGTCCGTTGATTTGATAGATCCGCACCGATTGAAACAGGTAGACTCCCACTAAGACAGCATAAATCAAATAGGTGACCCCTGCGCCGAGGATACTCAGATTAGATGGGCCAAGTTTCCAGGCCAAGACCGCGAGGGCGGCATACATCGGAATATTCATAATGAGATAGAGATAAAAATCACCCGGACTTGTCACTTCCATCGCCCCTGTTTTTTTTGGTTTGAAATAGGTCGAGCCTTTTGGCGTATCTGAGACGGAGAAATAATAAATCACGGAATAGATCAGAGAAAGCACGCCGGTAAAGGCGACAGAATAGCGCCATCCATTCTCACCGCCGATGTACAGCGCCACCAATGGCAAGGTCATGGCAGCTGCCGCCGAGCCGAAGTTACCCCAGCCGCCGTAAATGCCTTCGGCCAGTCCGACCTGCTTGGCGGGAAACCATTCACCGACCATGCGAATTCCGATGACAAAACCCGCTCCGACGAAACCCAAGAGAAAGCGCATGAGCGCAATGGTTTGGAAATCATCGGCAACTGCAAAGCCGAAACAGAGAAAACTGGAGATAAACAACAAAAATGAATACAGCCGCCGAGGGCCGTAGGAGTCCACCAACATGCCGATGATGATTCGGGCCGGGATCGTCAATGCGACATTCAAAATCATCAGCATTTTAACCTGCTGCCCGGTAAGATCCAGCGATTCTCGTATGGAAGCCATTAAAGGCGCATGATTAAACCAAACATAAAAACTCAGAAAAAATGCAAACCAACTAAGATGCAAAATCCGCATCTTTCCTTTAAATGAAAATAAATTAAAACCTGTGTTCTCCATTGCTTCGCTCCTTTGAGATGATCGTTATAAAAAAAGAGGCCAGACGGTTTGATGATGTTTAAAACCGTCTGGCCTCCAGTTGACTGGTCAGCCTATATTGGCTATTTCCTAGAAATGACGCCTTTTGCTATTCTGCCTAATATTAGGTCAGTCGTTGTTTCTCCAATATGTCAATCTGAACAATTTTGTTGTTCTGCACTTTAATTTCCACGGAACCATGACGGACACGTGCGAGACTTTCCATGATTTGAGTGATCACCAATGGGGTAAATCTTCCCAAAATCCCATTTTTATCCAGCTGTTTATTAACCTTGCAAAAATTACATTCGATGAGATTCTGCATTACACTGAGATCCTTTAATTTTAAGGCGATCTGAATCATTTAATGCTATTATGCAATAGCAAAACATGTGCCAGATCGAAATATTAAAAGATTAACGTTAAAAAACAAATACATAGAGCATTTTATTTAAAAATTGATATGCGACAAAATAAAGAGAGCAAGAGACATTTTTCTTCGAAAATACGACAAAATTGTAAGAAACTGGCATTTAATTTTATTTTTTGAATAGGATACTTTATATAAGAAAACGAATTGAAGCGGGTTCATCAAAGATTGGATTGTACGAAAAAAAACCGGATCACTCGTTAGAAGCTAACGAGAAAGAGTAAATAAGATCGAGACAGAACAAGCTACCGCCACCTACCTTGTGACGAAATTCTTATTTTTTTCAATAATCTATGATCCAGGTTTTGTAGGCGAGTTCGATAATTTTCAGAGATTAAGAGCTCATCGCATAAACAGATGTTTTTTGAAAAATGAGACATCCTTGAATCTAATAATA
>JAJDBX010000065.1 GCA_029261135.1 Nitrospirota bacterium | reverse complement strand
ATTACCCACAATCTCATCACATTGTTCAAAATTTGAGTTACAAGTCGTGACACACTCACCACCACAGGTATTTCCGACAGGAGTATTACACGCATCCCCACCCTCACATGCCTTCGCACAACACCCCGTTTCCTGCGGATTGCCCCCACAATGCCAACCCCCTTTGAGAATCCCCATGCCCGATTCTGAAGTAATGACACTGCCATCCCTGCTCACGATTCCCGGCCCGATACTCACAAAGCGCCCTGCATCGTGATCAAAGGAATACAACTCCGTAATCTCACCCGGCGAAAGCCCTTCGACATTGGGGAGGGTGAGTTTGGCCGGGGGATCAAATAATACGCCCGCGGGTTGAATGGTCACGATGAGACGCGGCTGCTGGCCAAAATTGGGTACCATGGGAATTTTATCCGCATGCACAGGGGTCACAGAGATCAGGCCGCTTTTTGAGGTATCCGGGAAGGTGGCTGAATTCGCTTCAATTTCCAAAGCAAAACCGGGAATTTCTTCAAGGGTAATGGTGCCGCCTTGCGTTTCCGTAATGAGCACTCCCTGAGGAAGATCTAAAGGCAAGAGGAAGATCGGCATGGTCATCGGATTATCCACACCCGGCACGGGCATCAAGTCGTATTCAAGGCGCGGCCAAGTGCCCGGTCGCAGGGCAGTACTGCCGTCGGCCAAAAGCCGGGTGGGTTGCACGGGGACGCCTGTAATCGTAAATCGCCCCTGAGCATCGCTGATTGTGGATAGTGCCGTCCCCTCAATCGTCAGGGTCACGCCTTCAATCGGATCATTCACATTATCGAGCACCACCCCGCTGATACGGGTCAGTGCCGGATTCCCGGCAACGCGGCCGGAGGCCACAAAGGTCACCCCAGTGCCGGGATTTCCAGCAAAATCCACCTCCACCACATTGTTTTCGATGCCTTCTTGGAAGCCGATTGTAAATGTCGCCTTCGCCTGTCCTTGCGTGTCAGTATTGATCGTTGTTGAAGAAACGCCATCAAAATGTCCGGCTCCTTCACGCACTGTAAAAGTGACCGGAACATTCGCCAAACGATTGTGTCCACTGTCTGTCACCACAGCAACCAGGGGATGCGGCAAGGGCTGGCCCGCAACACCCAATTGGCTGTTGCCTGCATCCAAATTGATTTTAGACCCGGCGCCCACCCTACCCGTGGCCACAAATGCAGCGACCCCCTCAATGGAAACCGCAGTGGCCTCCACGCGGTTTCGGCCCTCGCCGGCTCGGGTGCCGAGCCTCCAATTCGCTTGGGCTTGCCCATTGCCGTCTGTGATGACGGCCTCAGAAAGACCGATGTCGTTGATTAGGCCATTGTTCTCGACAACCTTGAAGATCACCGTCTGGTTGACAATCGCTTGTCCGAGTCCGTCTGTCACGCGGGCGATTAGCGGCGCGGGAAGTGTTGTGCCGACGATAGCGCTCTGGTTATTGCCTGAGATCAGTTTTATCATTGGGCCTTGTGGCGCCTGCCGAGTGACTTGTATGGTGACCGTCTCTGTATTGCCCAAGCCATCTGTTGCAGTCGCAACGATATTATTGAGACCTAAGGTTAAGGGGATATTGGTGGCTTGATAACTGGTTCCGCCGACAACAGCGGCCTGACCGTTAACCACAACTGTGACTTGATTTCCCGCAGCGGCATCTCCCAAGTCCTGAGCAAAACCAGTCACGTTAATAAGGTTTTCAATGGTTTCAAAGTTCGCTTCCGGCGCGCGAATGGTGAGCTCGGGTCGCGTATTATCTCGATGAACCGTGCGGCTGTCCGTGGCGACCAGACCGGCCGCATCGCTTGCCACGGCTGTAAATAAGTTCGGCCCTTCATGTAGAGGCAACGTAATCGTAAAGGCATTGGCCGTAATGGAGACGGGGATACCATTGACCGCGACAAGGGCAGTGGGATCGTCAATTGTTCCTGAGATCGTCGTCGTTGTGTATTGCTTGTACTTTGATCGACGGGAGCCGTCAGTGCCAATATCGGCGGCAGGTTGATGATGCCCGTGGCACCTGCCGTTGCAAGGTTCCCGGCAATGTCCGTGGCGGTCACGGTCACGTTTGCGTTCCCTTCGGGGAAACTGAGGTCGGTCACAAAAGTACCGGCAACCAAATCGACTGGCGTGCCATTGACGGTGACGGCGTTCAAACCCTGAAGATCGCTGGCTGTTCCGCTGACATTGATCAGTGGATCCTCGAATGAAAATCCAGCCAAGGGACTTAACAAGGCCACGGCAGGCGGTGTTTTATCCACTTGGACAATCGCGGAAGTGCCTCCGGTATTGCCCGCGAGATCCGTCGCTTCTCCCGTAATAAGCTGCACGCTCTACGCAATCACAACTTCAGGAGGTGTGACAACGGCCACACCGGACAGAGAATCTATCGCAGTAAAAGTGACGGTGGCATCCGTATTGTTCCAAGCGGCAGCATTCGGCAGTGGACTAACCGTTGTCGAAACGATGGGGGGCGTCTTATCGATATTGACAGGAAAATGAATACTTCCAATATTGCCCGCCGCATCCGTGGCTGTGCCGACGATTGCTTGTGCAGCACCTTGTGTGGTCACCGTGACAGGCGCCGTACTCGAAACGACCCCCGAAAGGGCATCTGTCGCGGTGAAGACGACGATAACATCGGTATTGTTCCAAGCATTTGTATTGGGCACAGGAAAGCCTGATCCGCTTATATTCGGCGGCACCGTATCGAGCGTGACTTGAATACTCGCCGTTTCATGGGCCCCTGCCGTGTTTACGGCAATGGCAGAGATGGTATTATTTCCTTCAATCAAAGGAATATCCGCCGTAAATATCCCAGCAGTCACGACGGCGGACACGCCATTGACTGTAACGGTCTCAAGCGAATTCTCCACGGTTCCTGTCACCCTCAGCACCGGGGTGTTTAGGAAGGCAAGATTGTTCGGCGAGGTGAAGCCAACAAGTGGAGATGAGCCAGTGTCTTTCACAACAAAGCTGGTATCACCCGCTCCCATTATGGTCACTACGCTTGTGAGATCACTTATTGGCATAGGGGTGTTTCTCTGTGTCGTGGTGCCATCCCCCAATTGACCATAACTATTGTTCCCCCAAGCTGAAATGGTGCCGTCCGTCTTCAGGGCCAAACTGTGGGCTCCTGCGGCGGCTACTGCAACAGCTCCTGTTAGACCAGTGACTTGTACCGGGGTGTTTCTCTGTACAGTGGTGCCATCTCCCAGTCGGCCACTTCCATTGTTTCCCCAGGCCCAAACTGTGCCATCCGTTTTCAGAGCCAGGCTGTGGAGCGCTCCTCCTGCGAGGGCATTTACCCCTGTCAGACCAGTGATTTGTATAGGGGTAGAACTATTGGTCGTGGTTCCATCTCCTAATTGACCCATATTATTGTATCCCCAAGCCCAAACCGTCCCGTCCGCTTTCAGGGCGAGACTGTGGTACTCCCCTGCTGCCACCGAAACAACCCCAAGCAGGCCAGAGACCTGTACGGGGGCGTACCTACTTTCAACGGTCCCATCTCCCAATTGACCCGCTGGATTGTATCCCCAAGCCCAAACCGTACCGTCTGCTTTCAGGGCGAGACTATGTGTTCCCGTTGCGATCGCAACAATATCACTCAAGCCAGTAACTTGTACGGGGGTATATCTTGCGGTTTGGGTGCTATCTCCCAATTGACCAGTTCCATTGAATCCCCAAGCCCAGACCGTACCGTCTGTCTTCAGGGCAAGACTAAAGTTTGTTCCCGCTGAGACGGTCTTCACACCAATCAAGCCATTCACTTGAACAGGGATGACACTGTCAATCATCCAGCCGTCACCCAACATACCCGAGAAATTTCTTCCACATGCCCAAACTGTCCCGTCACCCAGTACCACCAGAGTGTGTGAAAAGAATGCGGAGTATGATGATAGTGCTTTCACATCACCACCAAGGTTGGTGATGTTGATCGGGTTTGTGGCCGATGAGGGAGAACCCATACAATAAAATCCACTGGGGTTATTTCCCCAGGCCAATACCTCACTCCCTGCAGATATCCCATTGTCTAACGGAACCGCGCTCGCCACATTACTGTCTGCTGATTCAAAAGTGCCATCAAAGGTACGGATGACATAGTGGTAGGTCGTCCCGTTGGTGAAGCCAGAGCCACCATTATCATCGAAAAAGGCAGTGCTTGTGTTGTTTAAAAAAGTGGTCACAAGGCTATACGGCCCGCCGCTGGTGGGTGAGCGGTATAATCGTTGCTCGGTTACGCCGATGCTTGTGGATGGCATCCAGTTGAGGTTAATCGAACCGCCGCTATCGCCTGGCCTGTCGGCAGCACTCAATCGCGCCGGCGCCCTGCTGGTCACAGCAAAGCTGGCTTTTCCTGATCCCTCTATCGCCACCACACCTGGTAGGCCCCTCACTGGAACGGGAGTGTGTAACGATTGGTCCAGGTGCCGTCACCCAATAGGCCATATCCATTGTGGCCCCAAGCCCAGACCGTCCCATCTGTCTGCATCGCCAGACTGTGCTGGTCACCCGCTGCCACGGAAACAACTCCAGTCAGGCCGGTGGACTGACTGACCTGCACTGGGGTAGGTCTGTTGGTGGTGGTGCCATCTCCCAATCGACCATAAAAATTTTCGCCCCAGGCCCAGACCGAACCGTCCATCTTTACCGCCAGACTATGGGCTGCCCCCGCTGCCACCGAAATAACTCCAGTCAGGCCACTCACCTGTACGGGCAGATGATAGGAGTTGCCCCAGGTTCCTTGACCTAACTGGCCAAACCAATTATTTCCCCAGCCCCAGACTGTACCATCCGTCTTTAACGCCAGACTATGGCGTTTTCCTGCTTTAATCGTAACAACTCCAGTCAGGCCACTGACTTGTATAGGGGTCGCGCTTTGTGTCGAGCTGCCATTGCCTAATTGGCCTTTCCCATTGTATCCCCAAGCCCAAACCGTTCCGTCTGCCTTTAACGCCAGACTGTGCAGTACCCCCGCTGCCACGGAAACAACTCCAGTCAGGCCACTAACTTGTACAGGGGTAAGCCTATCGCTAATTGTTCCGTCTCCCAATTGGCCTTGCCCATTGTATCCCCAGGCCCAGACCGTCCCATCTGCCTTCAATGCCAAGCTGTGAACATCGCCCGCTACGACTGCATCCACTGCAGTCAGGCCATTGACTTGTACGGGGATGGAACTGTCAGTGGTGGTGCCAGTCCCCAATTGACCATAGAGATTCTTCCCACATCCCCAAACTGTTCCATCAAGCCGTAACACCAAGGTGTGTGTGGAACGTGACGACAATGCTTTCACATTGCTCCCGAGGGTAGTAATATTAACTGGGCTACTGCTTGATGAGGGGGCAGCAGTACAATAAAGTCCGTCTGGATTATTGCCCCACGCCCACATCTCACTCCCTAAAGATTGAGCAGGCAGACCAAAGAGACCAGAAATAATCAATGCCAGAATAAAGATATACTTTGATGGGCGAAGGACCATCATGCTATTGAAGAATCCACAGAACAGACTCCTTGGGACTTTAAAAGGATCACCTTGCTCTCTGCCAAAAGGGGATCTCATCAAACGCCCCGAATGAAAAAATAAAAAAGACTGGATCGCTTTAGACATCCCATGTTTATCTACCTTCAAATAGACTAAGTTGTGATCGTTCTTCTTAACTATGAAAGGACTTCTTTTTGGGAAGAGCGAATTTCCCTCATCAAAAAAACAAAATAAAACGGGATAACAGAAATGTTAAAAAGTGTTGAAATTTGGAAAGTTTTGCGATAAATACCTAATAAAACTTCTTTTGTCAAGGCGAAAATTCTGGTTGAGTTGTTTTTTTATCACTCGGCATCCCTCTTGTGTATCAGAGATGACCTGAGCCAAAGTGAGGATAAGCGTTTAAAACATTGCATAAATAAGAACTCACCGAAAATCACTGATACTGGAAGAAAATGCCTCTTGTATCTCGCTTCCGGAAAACCATACCTTGATGATTTAAGATCGAATTTCGACAAATCAAAAATGGCGTTATTTCGGCCTTTTAACTATCGAAGGATTCATAAGCATCATCCTCCGGCGTCCATAGATAATAATCATTGAAAAGTTCGTATTGTTTGTGAATTAACTTGTTCCAACTTTTCACTTTTTTATGCGAAGTGCTGGGGTTTTCAAAGCGTTCTATTTTTTCCGCAACGTCGGCTCCGGGGATGTCGGCCAAGAGTGCTCTCAAAGAGGCCTCGATCATTTTGGCTTGCTGTTTGAATTTCTTAATGTAGGAGTCGATCCAGCCATTGGCTTGGTCCGGATTGTTCACACCCGGAATATTCAAGATGTTGTTTTGAATCGAGGTATATTCGTTCACATAGTCCAGGCGCGATGCAAGGATTCCACCCGCATGATTGGGATTCATCGCAGCCCAGGCGAGCTTCATCGCTGCAATATCGTCGGCCATATAAAACACCCGGTGGGCCTGAGACAACACGCTGCTTTTTCCTGAGTCCGCCAGCAGGGGTGTTCCGAAACCAAAACCCCGCGCTCCTTCGACGGGTTTTCCGCCCACGTTCAGTCCATTGGCGACGCGCTCCGCCAGGCTTTCGTCTTGAATCGCCTCACCGCCGTAGCAGGACAAAATCACAATCCCTCCGAAATGATCGGGCACACCCCGGTCACCCTGGTTCAGCCAGCCGATGAGGGTATCTGTATTGAGCCCTGCCAAATCGCCCGTGTCCGCCGAACCGTGGCTGGCGATGTAGAGTTTTTCGCCCTCACCCATTCCAGAAAAATCCGTCGCTCCGGTCAAGGGCACCAAGCCGCCATGGTCTTTTTTTCGAAGCTGTTGGATGACTTTCATAATGGCATAATCCGTATGCGGTGTGCCCAAGGTGTTATAGGCGATGAGACGTTGTGCGACGGGATCGGAGGGCGGGGCGGTCAATTGTTTCGGCAAGACTGTTTTCCCTTGAAACGCCGGCAAGAGCTGAGCTTGTCCGGAACCTGCGATTTTTCCATCGCCCGTCGCAGGAATGCCGAACACCCGCGAGAGTTGTTTTCGTTGTGTAGCAAGGCGCGGGCTATGATGGATATCAAACGCCAGCTTTGTCTGAATCGTAGGCGTGAGGTGATTTTGCGCGGACGATTTATTTTGAATGGGCCGATTCGCCAAAGCCGAAGCTTGAGACGGGAAAGTGATCTTTTGTTTTTGCCTGGTTTTCATGGAACCGATGCTCCTATGCAATTTTTCATTTTTAGACCGACTAAGGTTCCAATCGCACCAAAGAAAACCCCCAAAACACCACCGATGACGCCAAGCACCGCGGCCGCCGTTGTCGAAAGGCTAAATACATTTCCCGCATCCAAGACACCCACCACACCAAAACCGATTCCGGTGCTTGCATTGTTCAGCGCATCGCTCGCCGTCGCGACGAGTCCAGCCTTTTCCTTGCGCGAAGAGGAGGTCGCATCTTCGCCCTTGAGTTCCGCCACAATTCTGTCCCCGTCCTCTGAGGCGGCGGCACTTTCGTCGGCGATTTTGAGTAAGCCACGCATCATGTGAATTTCGTTTTCGGCCATCGCGACATTCGCCATTTTTACAGCGTCATCTTTAATCTTTACCAGAATCCCTGCCGCCTTGGCCTGAGACAGTGCAACGATTTTCACAGCGGCAAGAACATCCTCCGACCATTCGACAAGTAACTCCTGCGGCGTGGCAAGACTCGAGACCTGAGCCAAACCAAGCACAGTTGCACGGGCTTCACTCGCTTCTTCGGGAAGATTCCTTATTCCGCCGCGAACAGCTTGCGCGGTTTCCGCAATACGCTCCTTGGCCGTGGCAAGTTCGGCATTGCCTTCATTTTCAAGCGGCCCTGAATAAAACGTCAACATTGTCACCTGACTCTTCGCCACCTCGACCTGTTCACACAATAAATCGTAAACCCGCTTGGTCCGGTTCCCCTGCCCAATGATAAAGTCTACCAAAGCTTGATCTCCAAGATCTCTCTGAACAAGGCATGTCGAAGATCTAGTTTCGGGATGGGAGACCCTTTCTTTTTGTGCCACATCCACATCGTTGAGGCCTTGTATTTCAGACCCGAATACATCTTCGATTTGCTTCCGTTGCATGGTCATTCTCGGACTTCGCTCAATACCAGATTGGAGATCCGAAAGTGCCTGAGTGGCGGGACGGCAATCTTCAAAATCACCGCCGTCTGAGCGTGCCTTCTTTTTTTGAGCTAAGGTTTGAGGTCGCATTTTTCGCTGCTTCGGGTCGTTTTGTCCCATATGGGTTTTCATCGACCAAGCTCGCACTGATTATTCCTATTCGGGAACAGCATTTTATGAGACATAAATATACACCGTAAAATCATCGTGGAGATAACCGCGGACACACTCTACCTTTGAGGAGAGTCTCTTACAAAATCTCAGGATTTGATCAGGATCGTGCCCACACAACAGGGGGTGGGCGGGAAAGCATGAGGCATCCAACATATTGAAAGCCAGAGCCTGCTTGGCCGCATTGAACATCTTTTCAATCATGTCTGTGAAAAAATCAGGATCAGCACAACGGTATCCAAGCGCACCCGAAGCGAGGACAAAATCTACTGATGGAAAATCAATGCGACTGAAATCCCTTTGATAGAACTCAGTCCGGGTAGCATCGCCATAGTTTTTTTGAGCCAAGGCGATAAATTCCGGCATCTGATCAATACCGATATAAGTCATGTCTGGATATTTTTGATCCAAAAAACCTTTAAGGTCGCCGGTGCCGCATCCGACATCAAGAATCGAGGCCCCCGAAAAATCTCCCAGATCGGCCAACACTTCAAAACGTCGGACTTGGCTTTCGAGACCGCGCCAGCCCAAGGCCCTCACCGTCCCCTCCGCGTACTCCGAGAGTCTGTGTCGATGATAATGGGTGATCGTCGCCTTTTCGATCAAATTCATGATTTTCTCGCTCAGGGATATGCTTCCTGCTTCATTTTAGAATAGGTTTTCAAAACCCAATAAAAAATACTGCCCAACAAAAGTGCCAAGATCGCCCAGGCCTTTTTATCGCTCAAATAGGGGTCACACATCAGGGCGCTGTAAAAGACCAAGAGTGCAGAACCCCCAAGCCCCATAAAATAAATACGGTATTTCTCAAACAGCTTTCTGAACAGCGCGCTTCGCGTGGCAATGAGCGCATAAAGCAAGAACAATCCAAATAAAGCATCGTAAACCAGGCGGAAAATCCATCGGTTCGGGCAGACGAAATTACAATAATCCGTATCATTGATCGGGAGACTTTTTGCGAGAAAACCCAAGCCCGTCTCCTTTTTGAAAACGGTTTTTATTTTTGCATTCACCGCTTCCGTATCCGCTGCCCCGACCAATGGAAGTGGCCAAAAACCAACCCCCCCGAAGTTATCCTCAAAATAAATCAGGTCGTCTTCAAACTGTTGATACTGTTCTGATTTGTTGCCGACAGGGCGAATAACGGGCACAATCTTCCGCAACATGTTGCGCCGTTTTATTCCGCTGAATTCCTTTTCGATTTGCGCCCGTAAAACTTTCTTCGGTGCCAAGGGCTTATCCTTTTCTATTCCTGCCCGATCCGCTTCCTCATCTTCAAGAATAACGAGGTAGAGGTCGATCTCGTCATCTGCGTCGGTCTCTTCTTTATTCATAAATTCTTCTAAATTTTGATAGGTATAGACACCTTGTCCGATCGCCTTTACGGGTAACATGAGGTTCAGATAATAGTGCTCACCAGTCGCCTTAAGTTTTTTTCGAAGGGTTTTCACAAAGTCTAAGAAGAATTGGACGGCTTTGGGGTTCTCAGGGTAGTCATCAAAAAAGAGCGTGACACCGTCTCCCATTTTGGTACTACTCTCGGAGGCAACCAGTGTTTTTATATTCAAGGCTCCGGGCTCTGATATTTTTTGATCGACAACTGCCACAATATTCGTCGTGGTTTCATTGATGATGAAAAGACGATCCTTTACCGATATTTCAAGCCACTCCTTCCAATCATTTTTGTAGATCACGACGTCGACCTGAGTTTGGTGCTTTTGCGCCTCGGAAATAAAGCTAGCGGTCTTCGGGTTCCAATGCCGCAATGGCCTTACTTTTCCTTTTTGATCAAAGGACAAGGCATGATAGCCGATTCGCGATAACAAGCTGAAATCGACTTCCTGTTCTTCGCTTGAGAACCAATACGGATAAAAACCATAAACAATACCCGAGAAATCTGCGACGCAACCGCAGGAACCACCCTGCCATTGAATTTGTTTCTCAGGAGAAAAAGGCGGGCTTCCTTTAACTTGAGAAAGAATACTTAAAATAGGCGCAACAGCGGAAACATCTTGTGCTAAATCTGGAGGAAGCGTTTCAAGAGGGAGAGGCTCTGTCGATACTTCTATTTCATGGGATACAGGCTCAGAGGTGACTTCGGGCTTGTCCGCGGCGTCTTTGGGAGATACGACTGCATTGGGTTTTTCCTCCATATGAATCACTGCAGAGGGTTTCTTTTGAAGACCTTGATTGGGAAGCGCTTCTTTTTTTATAAGCGCTTCCTCCAAAGGGACTGATTGAATCGTCGATTTATTTACGAGGGCTTTCGGCAAACCCTTTTTTTCAAGAGCTTCATGCTTTACTTGCAATCCTTCGGCTTGAAGCTCTTGAGACCTGGCATCTTGATCGCGCTCTATATTTTCTTCTTTGTAAAGATCTAAGCGTGCAGAAATTTCCAACGCACTTTCAGGAGGGCTCAAACCTGAGGGCTTCTGGCTTCCTTTTAAGGCATGAGTACTCTGCCATTTATTAAAGGCATCGCTTGACAGTGTCGCCTTCCAATCGGGATGTTTTTTAAGTAAATCGGCATATTGTTCTAATGTCTCGACCATCTGATCGGAAGAAAAAATTTTGATTGTGATTTTGAAATCGTCACGAAATTCTTCCATCGCCAGAAGCGTTTTGGAGGTCAACAATCCGGTCACTTCGACTGAGTCATAGCCCAAGATTTTTAGGTTTTCCTGTATTGTTTTGACCTTTGCATCATCCCATCGATTTTGCAAAGATGAAAGGCGCTGAAAAACATCTTTTCTCCGGCCATCCTTTGCAGCGACATCGACCAGAGAACCTTCTCTCGCCAACGACAAACCCGCCCCCAATTCCTTTCCCATAGAGATGTGAGCAGAAGAAGCGAAGTAAAGAAAAACAAGGACAAAAAAGAATGTTCGTCCGCCTGAACAGGTGGCTTTATTTAATGAAAAGTCTTTGTCAAAAAGGAAGGACGCTTTTTTCATGCCGCTTAAACCGTTTTGCCTTCCTTCATTAATTCTCTCGACACCCCTTTGATCAGATCACGATGCGTGACCTGACCTTCACTCCTTTGTAATGCGCGAATGGCCCCGTAATGGGCAACATTGATAATCGCGCCGGCAGAAAGCTCATAATCGTCTGCCAACTGTGTGACTCTGACATCCTCGGACAAAGGACATTGGCCGTTTAAGGTCTGTCGCCAAATCTGAAGTCGCTGCTCGGCATCGGGCATGGGAAAATAAATGGCGCTTTGAAAGCGACGCGCAAAGGCCTCATCGATATTCGCACTCAAATTACTGGCTAGGATCACTGCCCCCGGAAAATCTTCCACCCGTTGCAGAAGGTAGCTGATCTCCTGATTGGCATAGCGGTCGTTGCTGTTGGTCGTTTGTGTTCTCTTGCCAAATAGGGCATCCGCTTCATCAAAAAAAAGAATCCAGTTTTTGTTCTCTGCCTGATCAAAGACATTCGCCAAGTTTTTCTCCGTTTCCCCAATATATTTAGAAACCACCATGGAAAGATCAATGCGGTAGACATCAACCGTTGCGGATGTCCCGAGTAAGGTGGCGGTAAGGGTCTTTCCCGTCCCAGGCGGACCGTAAAAAAGTGCACGGTAGCCCGGCTTGACCATTCTGCCCATGCCCCATTCATTCATGATGGTTTGCGAATGTTTCAACCATGTCTTTATATTTTCGATCTCTTCCAGAACCTCCGTGCCCAAAACAAGATCATCCCATTTTAGTTTTGTCGTGATGAGCTTGGCCGGAAAATGGATGCTGTAATCGGGTTTATGATAGAAACCTGAGGTAAAACGGTTGAGGTATTCGGTTGAAATTTTAAGCGAACCGCTAAAAAAAGGTTCACCGTCACTCTGATGTTCAAGATGCAGAATCCCTTTTTCTATAAAAGGATGTTCTTTTTCAAACAGAGATATCAGCTCAAAGCGTTTTTCTAAATCCGTTCCAGCCAGAATAAACGACGCCGTCTCGCAAGTCGGGAGGAAACCACCGTGGGATTTCCCTTTCCAACCGCCAAACTCTGTAAAACCACGATCAAAATTCTTATTGTGCGTAAAAAAGGTATCCAGAACTTGTGGGCGAAGGTGAGGAATCAGAGTCAATATCAGGACAATTCTTTCATCGAAATCCAAGGCACAGGATTTCACTATCTGAGCATATTCCGAATCATCCAGACTGAAATTCGGCGGTTCGATTTCGCGAATAGAACGAAAGGGCGACTCCTGATTAAAATAGAGACTAATCCGCGTTTCCAGAACACGGCCGAACCAAGCCAGTTCCTTTTCTAAGCTATGGGTATTTTTTTTACCTGCACGCATTTATGGACTAAGCTGAAAGCGGCTCCTCTTCTTCGGTGGCCTCACGCTGAAGGATAAACTTTCCCTGCATCAGCTTTTCTTCATCTTCTGGCCCCTTTCCTTGAACCGGCTCAGAAAAACCAGGGGCGATTTTTCTCTGGGATGCATCGGGCACCCCTCCTTGCATGATCTCCTGCAATTTTCTTTGGGTTGTCGTTTCGGGACGAAAATCGTCTATAGATCTTTCGGCATCCGCTGTTTTTTTTTGCTGCATACTGTTGGAGGTGGACGCATCTCCTTGTGATTTTTGCTCATATCCCTTTCCCATAAATCACCTCTCCTATTTCGATTGACGATGCGTCGTCGACGGACTCACCGTGTAAAAAAATTATAAATCAGATGTCTTTTTCCCGAAATCATCCGCCTCTTTTTCCAGATGCGGACTGTCGTTGACCGCCATGCCTGCAACCTCGGTCGTCGGCGTCACCCGGCCTTCACGCTGCTGAACCACATGCGTCAACTCATGCCCAAGCAAACTTTTACCTTTCGCCGTATCCGGGCTGAACTGACCGGAGGAAAAATGGATATCACTCCCCTGCGTATAGGCCAAGGCACCCACTTCCGGCGCTTTTGATGATGCGGCATGAATTCGGACATCAGAAAAATCAGCGCCATGTTTTTCTTCCATTCCCACTTTCAAAACATCCGGCATTCCTGTTTTGTTTTCTTTTTTCTGCACGGGTGGCAAAGCGTCGAGGCCAAAACAACTTTCTTGCACCTTTCGCTGGGCCGCCGTGACAGGACTATTCTCAATCATTCCTTTTTGCCGTCTTTGCTGAAAATCGGGTGATTGAAGTGAGGTCACCGTTTCTTGTTTCTGCTGTTTTACCGCAGCGTCTTTTTGTTCCGTACTTTTTCTGATACCTACGTCACCCATCACGCACACCTCTTCGCCTTGCTTTCAAAGTCTAACGCCACTTCACGTACACCGTTCGTTCCATCCATGGCAATCGGATAATCGAAAAAGACCACGGAATCTGATCCAATAACATGTCGTAAGCCTTTGGCTGCACCGAAAGATGCCAATCGTCTTCCTTTAATTGAAGTCGCCCTTCACGCTGTAAAAAAGATTCCCGGAACCCCTGAACCGAGGTATTTCCCAGTCGCTTCCAGTTAGAAATCATCCCTTGAAGCAATCCTTCAATGGCCGTCTTTTCAGTCTCTTGAACCATGATGCTTCTTTCGATGGGGCGCCCTGTTTTCACGCCGCAAAGGATCTTGTTCAGAACCAGCCGGTATTCGGGCATATCGGTGGATTCGTTGACTAAATACTCAAGGAGATGAATGGCCCGTTCGGCTGATTTCTGGTCTTTAAAAGCCGACTGTTCGGTCAATTTCAGCATACCAAAGAGACGTTGCAGGTAAGGCGCAGCCAATACCATGCCGGCGTTGTAAAGAATGATGTCTTCTTTTGGCATCGGGGTTTGTTCATGTATGCGATCGAGATCTTCTACCGACAGCTCTTTTTGAGGGCTTGATAGGAGGATTGGCTCTTCCTCAGTCAATTTGGATAAGACAAAGACGATCTCTAGATTCCCTTCTTTCGTAGAGGGGAGAATGTTGAAGGCAAGCTGTTGGCTCAAGCGTGTGCGAAAATCTATTTCGTTCTGAACAGCCGTTTCTCCCACAAGAAACCGTGTAAATAAGCGAACAAAAGACTCCGGAAGAAAAGGTCTCCCTTCTTCAAATAGATACTGAAAAATAAACCGCCATTTTAATTGAGGGATCCGCATCGGACCGATACCGAACTCAGGGATACAACTCGCGGTTGATATGGCATCAGCAATCCGTAAGAGAGGGTAAAAGTCATTCGGCCTTAGTCGGCGCAATATCCGTGCAAGCTGCATTTCGGGCAATAGATTGACGATTCGCTCCGATGCCCCTGGGTACTGCAGGCCGCGAAGTAACAAATCTAAAATCCGCTTCGGCTTCTGAACCAAGAGGGACGCGATCATCTCCGGGTACCTGTTCTTCATATTCGAAAGGGAAGAATCCCCCGTTTGTAGAAAGGTTTCAAGTCTCGAAAGAACATCAGACTCTTTTCGTAAATCCGAAGGTTCATCAACGGGAGAATGCCGCGCCGATTGCGGCGGCTGCATGATATTAGAGGGCGTATCATTGGCCGTGGAGACGACTTCTTTTGAAACGGGGTCTTCCATGCTGTTGATCGAAAAGACCTCTCCCTGTCTCTGATTTGCTTCGCTTATTATTTTTTCAAAATCGATCGTGGTATTTTGAATCAGGCAATCAAAGATGTCGCGATAATAGCCGTGTTTTTCATTCACCTGTTTTGCATATGCTGAGATCGCTTCCGATAAATCGCCACATCCCTCACCCGCTTTTTTCGCCTTGAATGAAAGAATAATTTTAATTAAGCGAATGAGGACTTCGGGGGGAAATAAAGAAGACAATTTTCTCCCGAAGAGAACATCTGACTGACATTCCAAAAAGAGCTTCATGAGTTGATCGGGACTGTGGCGAGCAAGTGCTTCGATATCTGTCACCATCCCCGGCATTCCTTTGATATCCTCCCCCGGATCTTGAGTACGACCTAGGACTTGCCTCAGCCTTTCAGAGAGATCACCAGGCAAGATCAAACTACTATTTTCGGTCTCTTCCTCTGTTTTGACTGTTTGACTTTTTTCTGAGGAAGAGAGTTCATTCAAGAGTTGCATCATCTCACTGTTCCGAGCGTAGGGACCTTCTATCTTTGCCAGCCCCTCCCTCAGTGAAAACAAAAGTGCTTGATCCTCAAGATTCCGATGGGCCGCCATCTTTTTAATCAGGCTCCTTAGATAGGATTTTTTATTAAAGCGGCTCCCGCGATCCACAAGCAGATAGGACAGAGTGCACTCCCACAGTTGCTCCTTTAGCACATCCACTCCAGTGGAGTGGAGCAAAGGATTCTGCTGAAAAAATGTCGGAGCAGTCAAGAATTCATCGGTGAAATGAGCGGCTGTCGGGTCGATCACCCTGACAATATCGCGCAGCATCAACTCAGAAAATTGTTGTGATAGTTTTTTTTGAATCGCGCCCGTTTTGCCATGCTGAAATAAGACAGCCCTCAGAAGCTGTGGGTGATCCTGCATGAGCACAGACCAGACCGCTTCGATATTTTTCGGCTGCCCCTGGACGATCGCCTGAGTCACTCGGCTTCTTAAACTTGCAAGCGCATCCATCGCCCCTTTTGGCAAGAAATGCGCTTCGACTTCAGCCGAGACAGGCTGTGAAACCGAAGTGTTTGCACGATCGCCTATGGATTCAAAATCGATGACCCGATCTTGAATGAGAGATTCGAAGATCTCCCGATAATAACCTTGCTTGTCCTTTGCCTGAGCTGCATATTTTGAGATGGCTTGTAATAAATCGGAAGGATCGTCAGCCTCCTGAGGTGTGAGAGAGATGAAGGATTGAACAAGTTTCAACAATAAGGTGGAGGAAAGCCTCGACTCAATTTTTTCCCAGGGGGGATCACCGAACTGAAGTCCCCTGTAAAGTCTCAGAAGCTGCTCAGGATATCTGCGGTTCAGTGTGTCAATGACGACCAAGATCTCATTTTCGTTTTTACCCTTGCTTTTTTCATACGGAAAAATACTTGCAAATAAATACTTCTTCAGTCTTTCAAATAAATCATAGCCGTGGATCATGGATTCCGCTTTAGACTGCGATTCTATGGCCGCTGGGTTCTTCGCCCTAGGATCCGGTAATGCCTCCAAGGCTTCACGGAGTAACTGAGAAATTTCGCTTTTGACCACAAAAGGACCATCGTTATTTTCGAGTGTTTTATTGAGAGACAAGAAAAGTTGAGAATACCCCTGAGACCAATGGGCACCCATCTGCCGGATAAGACTGGCGAGAAAGCCACCTTTGCTAAACCGCGCACCACACCCGACAAACAGGTAAGTCAAACTTCCTTCCCACAATTGCGTTTGCATCCCATCAGATGTCATCGCTTCTGCAAGAGCGACTTGTTGAAAAAGTCCTGCCTCGCCGATCATTTCATAAATAAACCCGGCTGCGTGTGGTTCGAGCAAATTGACGATGTTTTCCAGAAAGGACTCTGGAAAATGCCGAGATAAGGCCTGCCTCATAACCGCAAGTTTCCCAATATCGAAGAGCACCTCTTTTAAAAAGGGCCGATGATCAGGATAGAGAACCTGCCAAATTTCTCTAAAGGCCTCCGGGTCACCCTTTTTTATAACCTCGCTTAGACGAGATCTCATTGCCTCCAGTGCCGAGGCGTCTATTCTATTTATTTTCTCTCGAACCGAACCCTCAGGAAAACTCGATCCTCCTGGATCATTTTGACCGAAAAAAAATTGATCCAGCGGTTTTTCTTCCTCCTCCAGATCTCCAGGTCGATCTCTCTTGTTTTCTTGGACAGCTTCAAGAATGGATTTCAGATGATCGCTCAATTTTTTACGCTGTCCTTCTGCTATGCCTTCTGGCAGTTGCGTCCTCTGATTAATAATGCGGTTTACCAGACTCTCTGCATCGACAAAATCTCCCACAGATTCGAGAAGCTGATGAAAAATTGACTCCCAGATCACATACTTACCTTCCCGGCCGCGATGTTTCACAAAGGAACTGCCCTGTAAGACTCTCTCAAAACCTTCAACAAGACGGATGGGAAAACGGAGATAGGATGACCTGATTAAACGAATAATTGTTTGGAGGGTGTTATCTGAACACTGATACACCAATCTTCTGACAACGGTTTCTCTTTTGTTCGATCGTTTCAAAAACGCAGTAAATTCCAAGCCCTCCGAAAGCATCACCTTTTGAACCCAAGCCTCAATGCCCTGTCCTTTTTCAAATGGGGCAGTAGCCGGTAAGCGGCCGTAGCTTAAAAATATTTCAAGGGCGGCCCTTTCAGAATATTCTTGGAATTTCACCCCAGCTTGTGTTTCGGAATGGTTCACGGAAGCCCCAGAAGTGGATTCTAGCAAGGGAAGATGGGCTTCCAAAGCAGCTTTTAATCGTATGCGTAGCCTCGAAGCCATTTCCTCCTGAAAGCCAATATAGTCTATGTCGCCCAAATCGACCTGAAGGGTATGGATCCGTCCTTCCCGCGTGTGCGATACCTCAGCGATGACTTCATCGACCACGGGCAAAAGACCGCCCTGCATCAGCGTCCCTAAGGACCCTTCTTGTGCCAGAGCCTCAGATTCAGAGCAAAATGAAAGTTCAAAAACTGCTTCTTCTATGGTGTGTTTTTCATTCATACTTGTGTCATGGCTTGTGCAGTTCTACTCGGTTCCCTGACTCATTAGAAAGTCGATCAATGACTTTGAGACCCTGTCCAGACTTTCGATATCTTCTTCGCTTCCGGTTTCTTGTACCTTCCACTTTTGATCAATCCATTTTTTATAGAGTACTTCAAAGGCATCCATCCGATGAAAATCCAACCAGTAAAATTCGAGATAAATATGTGCCGGGGCATTGAGGCGAAGGGTTTCTTCGAGCAAAAGCCGGAAGGCCTTGTCGTAAAACCGAGAGGTCCATGCCGGAAGCAGCACACTCATTCTAAAAGGATAAAAATCTTCCGGCACCCCATCGTGTTCCGCCTTCCCTAGCGATTTTAATAAAAGATGCTCCAGCAGGTGAAGCCCCTCGCTTTCAATATTGAGTTGAATCAAGAACAAACGCAGATCGTTTGCCACAGAGACCGTTTCGTCAACAGAGGAAAAAGACCCCAAGTATTCCCAACGATCGTCTTCACCCGGTTTAAAAACAAGTTGAAAACGATCGCCTTCTCCAGTGCGTCCGAGTCGATATCGATCAAGATGGATACCCTTCCTCAGAATCGATCCACTGATGCTGTTATGCTTCAGAAATACGATTTTCTCAAAAAGTTCCCCCTCGTCCGGGCTAGTAATATCCCGCAGCGGGATCGGCCTGAACTGCTGATCGATACGGTCTTGGATATCTCCTAAATCGACATATTCCAAGGCGACGGTCCCTTCTTTAACTGATTTGTATCGATCATCCGTCAAAAGGACTAAACCCTTTTCGATAAAATTATCGATCACTGATCGATTGTGTGCATATCGAATATTAAGGAGAAGACTGACTTTCTTTTTCAAGGCGGCGGTATTTTCGGTGTTCCACGATACTTCCCGGTAATTAAAGGCTCCGGCACGGTTGCGGCTGATCTCCACCAAGTGCTTCAGCAAATTCATTTTGTTCCGAATCTCCTGATGTTCCAAGGTGGCAGCATCTTCATAGTCATTAAAGTGACGTAAAGAATGTTGTTTGAACGTTTCACCATAGAGACCCAGCAAGTAGTCAAGCACACGATCTCTGCGATCGAAATAATTGTCATATTGTTTAACAATACGTGCAAGTACCTTTGTAACCTGATCGAGAGGACCTCGGTACAAGCCCTCAATATTAGGAACACTTTTATTGTCTAAGACTTGGGAAAAATAGGACTGTTTCAGTTGTGGGTCAATGGAAAAAAGGGTCGGGATCTCTTCTAGGTTTTTAAGAAAATTGGCCATAATTTGTTCAAAAGGCAGGAGGTAAGTCTTGAGCTGTTTGGCCTGTCCCTTTCTGTCCTCTGGATCCGATTCCGGCACCCCATAGGCGTTGATGCCATAAATAGCAGGGAAGTGGTGTTGAATTGAATAATATTCGGAGAAACCTTGAGCTTCGCCTGTGGGTTTAGAAATCATTTCGGATAAATGCGGCTGTGCTTTTCTCAATGTCTGTTCGTCGGCACAGCGCCGCATGTATTCCGTCCTGGTTTCTTTGATCGAAACACGATAGGCTCGTCCATTTTTAATCAGCTGAACACCCACCTCCTCTTCAAGCTCGGGAATCTTAAGACAAGGCACAAATGCAAGAGAAGCATCGAAAGAGATGGTGTCTGTCTTATTCCCTTGATCATCTTCAAACCAAAGACTGTCTACAAAATAGACGCCTTCTATCTGTAGAATTGCAGAGATCATATCCGCAATTGTGATGGATGCGCGTATTTCATCAAATGCGTCTTCTTCGATATAAACGTGTTCCGTAAGGGGTCCCGTAAAAAGGCTTTCTAGATTTTTCGCTCTTAAGGCATTGTCATAGGAATGAAAGGGGATGCCCGGGCTAAGAATTTTGGCGCTTATAAAATAAAGCGCCGCCAAGACCTCTGGCAGGGCATTGGCATCGATGATTTCGATTGCCCCATGAAGCGAATAATAGCGAGGTGGCACAATAGAAACCCCTTTCAGGTCTTCACAAAGATTCCGATTGGCCGCATAAACATTTTTGACCTTTTCCACAACTTCTGCATGCTTGATTTTTCTGTCGTGGGTTTCCAAATCTTCGATTAACTTGACATAAATTATGTACTGTCCTTGAGGGGAATCAGCAGGCTTCCCCTCGCTTCGAATCCATACATTATCGACTTCAGGGATACGGTCAAAAATAATCTTCCGATAGTCATCGGTCGTAATGGCCTGGCTCGGGAAGATTTCCTCAGGAGGGTATAAGGCCTGTTTATTAAAATCGATCGACCCGGATGAATCGCTGAGAATGTCAGCCGGTCCGAAGCTTGCGCGATAGATCAGATCCGTCAGCGCATAACACAACTGTTCAAGAATCGTCACGCCCGGATCATGTAGATTATAATCGGTCCAGTGTTCTCCCGATAGGGCTTGCAGTGCTTGGAGACCTTCGCGTTTCAAAGCACTTGCGCTATCGGGATCCTCAACCCCTTTCTTCCTCTCAATGTCCATATTGTTCATCATAATTTTAATTTCAATAGACTGCCGATTTCCGGATTTGTATTGCGCCTACCCTTGGTTTACAAGCGGGATCCACTCATGTCTTCATCAAACCAGAGCTTCGTCAAATAATATTTGATCCAAAGCCCTTCACCGAAATCGCTATTCGTTCGAAGTTGCAAAGTATAGTGAGAACTTTCTCCGACCCAGCGTAGTTTGAGTTTGTCACTGATGGAACGGTAATACGATTGATGTGGTCGGATCCTTTTTTTTAGATTTAAGAAATTAAAAAAACAGCCCTTCGGATTGTAGGTATTTAAAGCAAAGGCATGGAGTAAGGCATACCTACCTTCCTTCTTTCGACCACCGACACCGGCCATCACCTCAAAAGCATGGCAGCCGTTTAAGGGATCGGTAATGTTGTGCCATTTGCCATCGGCCGGAATCTCTTTCTGATTCACGCCGATTCTCCCCTCAGAGCGAACGACACCGCCAACATCCAGTTCCCATTCAGGCGCTTTGATGTTAATTCCGATCTTGGCTTTTTCCTGAATGCAAGTGTCTTCGGCTCCTTCAAGAGGTTCTTCCACTATTTCTTGGGATATCGAGAGTGCCTGTTTATTGTTTTCATTTCCGATAAACAAGTTATCGGTTTTAGAATCAATGCCGATAAACCACAAGGCATTTTTTATGGGGATACTTTTAAAAAAACTGATCAGTTTTCCGGAAGTACTCAGTGAAGAGACCTTCAGACCCTCTTCACTCGATTTATCCAATCCCTCATCAATGACATTGAGGTTGGAATCGATGAGGTCACCGAACTCATCTTGAGAGGGCAGGCTTCCGTTTTTGAAATAATTTTTGAGTGTTTCTCTATTTTTTTTCGCCATGGCCTACCTTCAAGTAATGATAAATGTACTGCCGATTTCCAACTCTTCAATGCCGGTGACTTCCGGTGTAATGGGCACCACCTTGTCTATGGTTTCAATAAAATGTCTTTTGAAAGGCATGGCTAAACTCCAAGGAAATAAAGGACGAATTTCTTCGGCATTGTCAATGCCGCCATGTCCATCAACCGTGTCAAACAAATCGTAATGCCCCTTCCCAATCTTCGTAATATGAAGCATGGAAAAATTCGTGACATATTCAATATAGGGGCGGTTTCGGATATAGGCTTCCAATTCATAACGCCGAATACACCAACCAAAACCGACACGGTATCCTGATTCACTCCAGGGAGAAAGGTAGTCGGATATCTCCCGGTTTAGCAGATCGATATAATGCCCGATGAGCTGGCCTTTTTTAAGTTGGACTGTACAGCGTACCTGAATTTTTTCGTAGGCCGGATTTCGAACGCTGATCCTTGCAAACGGAGAAGCCCTTTTTTTTGCAAAGTCGCGGATCTCTTTGAGCACCGCACCGTTCACCATGGGATATGGCATTTCTGAGAGGCGATTCAAAGGTTGTGGAATCACGACGATGAGAATCTGTCCGGGACGGATACGATCTACCGGTTCTTCTGCCGAAACCATGTTATTAAAACATTTCACCTTAAATATTTCGGGGAATGCTTCTAAAATTAAATGCTCATAATCCCAGGGTGTTGTCGCCCTATTTTTGTGTTTCAAACGTTCACTGATTCTTTTTTTGATGTGATTCGCCTTCTCCGAAGGCCTCCCGTCAAATGAGTCGACAATTTGATTAACTTCCCCTATGCCGGGAATCGATTTGACCGAGGACTTGATCGTTCCCATCGGTAGTTTCTCTTCATGATGGGTGGGGGCCCCTTCTCTAAATTGCCAGGTAACCTTGACTGCCTGAGTATGAATCGCATAAACGCTGCAAAGCGATTCCGGATTCTCCGGCACTGAAAGACGCAGCCAAAAGAGATCTCCCGACATAATCGTATTGCCTTGTTCGATGTTTTTTGGGATTTTCAAAGTCACAATTCCAGAGGTCAAAAATCCGCTGGTTGTATCTGAAATCACTTGAGATGCATTGAGTTTGTACCAGCGGTTTCTTGCAAGGTAGGACCAAGTGAATCGGGAAGGCATCGTCCCCGTCTCAGGGGTGGCATCTTCCCGCATATGAAAAAACAAAGTCAGCACATCGGAAGACGGCGCATCCGATAATCCAATAAAAAGATATCCTTCTGACGCGTAGCGGGGGAGCAGATGGATATGGCGATAGGATTCAGATGAAACGCTTTCATGCCCAAAGGGGTGAATATGAAAAAAATTCTCATTGAACGCGTTTTTTTGCGTACCACCACTTCGCTTCAAACTGAGCTTGGATTCCGCCTTGTAGTTGATCGAAATGCGGTTCACGAGTGGGGTATAAGGCGCATTCGGCACGGATTTAAATAACTTCGGAAGCTTCAGTCTGGCGTTGCTCGTTAAGACCTTCGTCAATAAACTCGGGTAGGCCTTGTGTCCAAAAGCCATTTCAGGCTCAGTGAGGGTAAACTTAAAAAAACCGCCTTTGACTTCCGGCGTGTAGGCAAAAGGCTTCCTTAGGGCACTACTTTGAATCGGTTTAAAAAATGCCACAATCGTATCACAAGACAAACGACGATTTTTATCGATCAGGGGCGTGCCCCCTTTTTTGTGACCGCAGCGCTCCGATTGGAATAGAGCGGTAATGGGTTGAGCATCTTCTGAAATCGGATGCCAGTATCCACGACTCAATGTGGTCATTCCCACCTTAAAAACATCATTGTCATAAGTCTCGGGATAGGCCCCGTAATAGGCCTCGAAACCTTCTTGGTCTCTAGGCAAATCCCCCCATTCGATATTGACTTCGAAGCCAGTAAGCTGCTTTCGCGCCATTTCCGAATTTCCGATCATAAAATACGAACCAACAGCAGGGAGCGGGCCAAAGGGATTAAAGGGAGTATTCGGATCCAGCCGGCCCAAATTATTATAGAGGAGGAGGTCTCTCACCTCTTTAACCGTCACTTCAATCTTCACTTCTGTCACAATAAAATGCATTAAAAAAGAATAGGGAAAGAGGTAGGCACTCGGGTTGATGACCAATCGAAGCAAAGGAAGATCTGTTTCGTAGCTGCCCCCGTGGAGCTCCGGTGCATAGGCGGCAATGGGATCGGCATCTGAAGACAAACAAAAACGAATCTTTAAGAGATCCTTTTCGCAACTTTTATCTAATAAATGTCCGGTGGGAAAATAGTCCTCCACTTCAAGCCAACCCGTTTCGGTCGTCAGATCAATCCGAAAGATCTGACGAAAGACTTTGAAAAAGAAGGCTTGCTTTTCTCCCTCCGTCACTGGCTTGAGATCACCGGCATCCTGCTTCATCTTCCCGAGCAAGGTTTCAAGTACATCGTTGAGTGTTTGTACACAATTTGAAGCGTCATCGATTTCAGACAAGGGACATGTCATTTTAATCGAAAGGTCGATCTCCCGTTCCCCTTCCTTAAGAAAAAGAACCGGGCTGGCCACAGCAAATCCAAAGGAGGTATCTTGATATTGCCGTTGTTCCGCATCGTTTTTCGGTGCACCGAAAAGCGGCCACGATCTTCTGTCCTTTTCTCCGGGTAAGGCATTCGATTCCTCATTCCCCTCCAAGAGTGGAATCTCGTGTTCTTTTGCGGCAGAGAGATATCCCAAACTATTTTCAGGAGAGCTCAGAGGGTTCCGCGCAAAATAAAGCGTTCGTAAGGAAACAATTTCGGAGCGATCGACCACCAGATCGTTGTCTGCCGTATAAATAATATCTTGATGCAAGGCATCAGATCCCGCTGTAAAGGGTGTTCCTTCTTTAATAAATACGGCCTTGCCCTCCATTGTGGAATGAAAAATGAGATAGGTACTGTCCGGGACGCGCGGCCGGACTTGAACCTTCAAGATCGCGTTATAGTAGAAATCCAGATGTCGTTGCGGAAAGCGGTTGAGTTTTTGTTGAGCCCTTTGAAAAAGTTGAAGGAACGCAATATAGAGGCCGATAGAGGGTGAATGTGTCTTACTTTTCAATGAAAGCGTCAAGAGACGATTTGAGGCATCTTTCAAAGAAAGAACTGCATTGTAAAAAAGATAAAAATTAGATTTTAAAAATCCCTCAATCGTCCCAAAAGCATCCAAAGGACTTGGGACAGAAAGGGAAGCGTTGCCATCAAACCAATCGGCCTGAAAGTCTTGTTGAAACCCTTGAGAAACCACTTCGCCATACTGTTCCAAAAATATTTTCAGTCCTCTGCGCGCTGTGCCGAGCTCACTTTCTATATCTACGCGGATCTGCTGGTTCAGCGTCCTGCCGGCCTCACTCGCGGGCTGCTTTGTTTCGCAGTACCATCCGTCTATTTTTTTTGCAAGACGGTAATTGGGAATCTTTTTCCAGGCCTCCCCTTGAGACAGAAATTTCTTTCTACCCATTCCCCAAGGCGCCGCTTTCATAAATGCATAAAAGTCCGATTCGGCTTTCTTAAGATCCAGGGTCTGGATCAGGGCTAAAATAACCGCTTCATCCGAGGCAAAGAAGGCTGCCCAATCCCCTTGGGGTTCATTTTTTAAATTGTAGTAGGTCAGCAGACGGGAAAAATCAGCGGACATCGATAACAAATCTTCAAGACGCATTTCATCAACACCAACATATCCCGATTCCAATGCAGGCGCCATACGATCTTTCTGACTCGTTCCGTCTCTCATACTCATTTCACTTTTAATGCCAAATATACCGATAAAGCCTTCGCGTCAATTGAACCATGAAGAGACTGTCAACTCAAAGAAAACCGTGAACAGTCAGTCGGAAGCTTTGATTTTATGGCGGGATAAACAGGCGTACCAGCGAATCATCAGCTTAGAATACCGTGCAGGCAGCGGGATTAAGACCTCAGCACATTAAAAAACTCCCGGTAAAATTGACCGTATTATAATCGAAGGCCGGTCCCTTCTTTATAATAAAATGGAAATACCATATTACTCCTACTGTTGGTTGTTCTAATCGTGTAGTAGAGTCCGATGCTCAGAAATCCCTGATCCATTGCTTCAATATCAATCTCGATTTTATTGAGCGTGATCCGAGGTTCATAGAAGAGCACGGCCCGTTGGATGAGATCTTTTATTTCGGTTTCCGTGCTTTCGTTCATTTCCTCAAAAACCATCTGTTTGAGACCACAACCATAGGCCTGCTGCATCATCCGTTCACCTGGTGCCGTCAGAATAAGGATTCTAAGGCTCTCGCGAATATCCTCTTCCTCAGAAACCATCTTGACCGAACGGGCATGCCGGTTAAATTCGGGGGGGAAACTCCAACCCTTGCCAAGAAATCCTGTATTATTACTCACGCTTTTCTTCCATCGTCTCGATTATTTCATTGCTTCAAGCATCTTCAAAATTGATTTTTAACTCGCTGTCCCCCTCACTTTTTATGTCTTTAATTTTTTTGTCCAGAACATCGGCTTCTTCGTACAATATCCAAAAAGAAGACAGTGCGTTAGGCGATTGCAGGATGGCCGAAAATTCATCGGTACCCGGTGCCCATGTTTTGCTCCCCTCGGCCTTTCCTGCGTCAAAAGACATAAAAATATTGCGGTTTGTATGTTTATTAATCACGGTATGGCGCGAAATCGATTGCAGTTTTTTTAATTCAGTAGTCTGATCCGAAAGGCTACTCTGCCCAGTCTCTTTTTCAATGGCAGCACGATATTGCCTCCAGATCACTTTGTTATTTTTAATTTTTTCTCCCGCATCATCATATTCTCCCCAGTTTTCATCGGCATGAACCTCGCCCGTGTCCACTTTGAAGTAGTTTTTATAGTCAGGATCCGCATCCGGTTCTGCCCGCACGGCTTCATTACTTTTTTTCTCATAGCCCTTACTTTTGATTCCGATCATTTTGTCGTAGTCATTGCTGCTGTCATCAATTTTGTCTCCGACCTTGCTCTCGTAATAATCACCCCAGTTCTGCTCAGCACTTGTGCGAGACTGGGTAATCTTGAGCTCTTCCGCCGCTTTTTCATCGACATCTTTCAACTTGCTCAAACGCGTCTCCAACAATTGCACTTTGCTTTTTCCTTTTGCGACATCACGCGTGTAAGCGGTATGTGATTTCCCCCATATTGTATCGTCAGTTTCGGTTGCGTCGTATGCATCAATCCCTTTAGGGTGTCCCTTCACATAGGCAATTTCATCACCCGTGGGGACTCCTTTTGATCGTTGGCGTTGCAGTGCAACACCACGATGAATTATGTTGGAAAGCTTACGCTGGCTCATCGCCTCAGGGCGGTAATCGCCTAAATAAGCCGTACCGCCCTTTCTTTTCAGCTGCGCCAGGGGCAGAGATGCCGCACCGCTTCTATTTGTAAGTGTGGTCTTTTGCATGGATGTTTTCATCCTCCGATCATCACGGTTGGAAGACCGAGAACAATACTCCCGCCATGCGCCGTGCTATCTCCCATTCTTACTGCAGGCTTCCCGCCAATCATCACAGTGGCAGATCCTTTTGCAACCGTGTCCGGCGGACCCACACAGATTGCGCTGTCACCGACCACCGATGCGGGCAAACTACCGATCAACACTGTCGCAACTCCCGGTCCCGCAATCGGTCCGCCGACATGGGGAATGGGCGGCACACCCGGTGTTTGCATAGGACAAACGTGCATGTCGGTCAATCTTGAGGCTGGCGGCATCGCATTCTCCTAATTGATCATGACCATCGCGCCTTTGACAGTGGTCTGCCCGGAGGCGGAAATTTCAGCTGTGGCGTTTCCTTTTGCAGTAAAACCGACATTCGCAGTATGACTCACATTAAGCCCTTCCACTTTAACATCCGCTTTGGATGTAATTCCGATTTCACCCACAGCATCCAGGGTAATCTTCCCTTTGGCTGTCAGGGTAATATCTTTCGGGCTGTCGAGTACAATCCCATCCGAGCTGAGTTCAATTTTATTCCTATTTTGATCTTGTATGAGGATGGACTTATCCTTGTCGCTGATTACAATTTGATTCTCCCCTGGGGTAATAATCGTGACGACTTTATTTTCATCATCAAACTCAAGCTTCATTTCGCTTTTGGTCACAAGGGCTTTGATGTAGTTGTCCGCGGTTAGTTCATAGGGCGGTTTTTGTTTACTGCTATAGAGACTGCCCAGAATCACGGGATGGGAGGGATCGTTGTTCATATATGCGAGCACCACTTCATCTCCAATTTCCGGTATAAAAAAAGCCCCGATCCCACCCGAGGCGTAGAACTGCGACAGTCTGGCCCAGACCCCTTCTGTTTCCGCCTGTAACACGGGAACCGACACCTGAACCTTCTGCTCGCCTTCCGGATCTTCATCCAGCTTTTTAACCACACCCACCTGTAATCCGCCAACACCCGGCAACAATCCAGAAGCGGATGGCGCAACTAAATCGCTCCGCTCTGAAAACCAATGGGGCGACATCCCGAAGACCGCTTCGGTCTCCCACTTGCCCTTTGAAATATCGTGGTGGATGGCACTCACGAAAACATTCCCGTTGAAGCGGTTTCCCACGCCATTTAATTCAATGAGCGTTCCGATTGCGGCCTTGGCGCTGCCTTGAAATTTCATACGGCCTCGGATTCGTGCCAAGCCTGCTTTGATTTGCTGCCCCTTGATCCAGCTTTTGAGTCCAGTACTTTCTAAAGGTGCGGCCGTTTGGAGACGAAAGGAATCCGGCCCCGCCACGCCAGCCAAGATCGTGGCATCGAGATCACCTTGTGTATTTAGGGTTTCCGGGCCTGCCGTCTCTTCAACGACTGCCTGTGTTTTCAGATCCCAGGAAATACCATCAACCGTACTCAGCTGGCTTCTGGCATCGATATCACCTTGGAACTCGAGGAGATCTTCGCCATAACTGACTTTTAATACGGGAGATGCCCCGGTATCGGGTGCTTTGACCGAAACCTTTCCATTATCCACCGTGACCAAAAAAGCATTCACTTCAGCGCGGGAAAGCAAAAAATCCCAATCGCTGCAGTAATACTGAACCAGTTCTTTATAGCTTGTATCGCTTTCATCGACATCCGATGAAAGACCGCTGTAGTTTCCGATGATTTTGGAGATGATATCACTGTCTTTAGAATCGACATAGTTTGCATTCTTACGGCCGATGGTCATCGCGACCGCCTTGTCTCGGCATTCGATGAGTAAACGTGCTTCATTATCTCCGGAAATAGAAATACCATGCCTGATCACAATCCCCTGAAAAATCGTCTCTTCATCCTCGTCATAACCGGCATTGATTTTTATTTCGGTGCCCGGCTTGAAATCGTCCGTATTACTTAGAGGAAAACCCTGGTTTGGCATGTCTCCGTCCAATAAGACAATTTTCGCAGAGGGGACTTTGTTTATTTCGACATCGACCGAAACCGAAATGAGGCGTGCCGTATCGCTGAGTTGACTCCCATTAGTGAAGATTGTCAGTCGGACGACACTACCAACAGTGGCCGCAGGAGATTCCGCCATAATTTACCTCAGGGGAGGAAAGTGGAGTTTCGCGCCAGGGGTGAGATTGCGAAAGTTCACGAGATGATTGACTCTTGCAATATCAAGGTAGTAGGCGCTATTTTTATAGATACGATAACAGAGCAGCGGCAGGGTATCACCGGCCTTGACCTGAACCACATGGGTCAAATCAGGAGAAGAACGGTTTGCTTTGAGCGACTCTTCCTCTTTGCTCATCGCGCCAACAAAAGAAAGTTTGACCTTTGCTCTTAAAGGTTCGCCGCTGGGTTTAAACAAGGTGTAATCAAGCGACATGGAATCCATACGACCAAAAAAGATCAGGCTGCCCCAAAGCAAGCGGACATGATTCGGTTCATGTTTTGAACCGTCATAGGTATAGACAATCTCTTGAAGCTGCTGAACCTGGGTTTTGACATCGGGCGAACCAATCCCTGGAATGGGAAGATTGACGATACCCGTCCCGTCAATCACCAAATCGAAGCTCACCTTCTCGGGTTCGACCGCACTAAACTTCGATTCGCTCCCCGCCTGTCCTAAGGTTTTTTTCTTGTTATAATTAATGGACAGCCCATGCGAATAGGCTGAAGGATTCAGCATGACCTCGAACTTGTCTTTTGAGGCATCAAGACTGATATTTCCCGACGAATCCATCGTACAGGGCGCGATGCTCATCTTCTTTTTAAGTCCGGTACTGAAACCCGCCATCTATCTCTCTTTCTGCTCGCGGAGCAACTGCGTCAGCAAGATCCGACAGTCGGAAAGGATATCCTGCTTGAGTGTTTCAGTATCCAGTTCCAAACGGCGGCCAAGGTCATTAGAGCCATTCTCCGAAGCGCTCTCCCGAAGAACAGTGGATTTAATCAACATCTGTTTGATTTCGATCGCCATAGCTCTTAAATCAGTCGATTGGAATAGTTGTAACTGAGCTCAATTTTTTCAATCGCTACTTCATTCTTGGTGGATTGAAAAGGCTCCACCTCCCACTTCACCGGATAGGCATTGGCAAAAGACCATGCCCGGACCGGGATCTTGTTTTCATTCATCAAGAAGACTGAAATCGGCATCGGGACAATCGGTGCGATAAAACCGGCCTCAAAGACAGAGCGACACCAAAGTACAAGAGGCGATGTCATTTTTGCGATCCCCCGTTTGAGAACCATATTGCTATGCTTGACCGATTTGGGTAATTTGTGCACATAGCGATTCTCGCCTCCTTCGACAATGGTCTCCGTTTCTATTTCCGAATCGATTCCGGTGACTTCCTGAAAAGAGGTATCCGACATGCCCAAAGTTGCAGAAAAAACAACCTTAAAGTAAAAAGCCGGCAAGGGATAATCATCCGATTTCAATAAGGATAGTAGACTCACCTTCGCCTCCTTTTACTTTAATAAAGTCCTGAGAACATCTCGGAACCTTGACTGTTCATTCTTCCACCGATCAGGCATTGGCGATGGTAAGCCCTTCATGCACAATTTCAATCGATTCGATCGCCACTTCGTTGCCGTCAGATTTCATATCAGTGCCGGTGATCTTTGAGGGCCAGGCATTCGCAAGTGTCCAAACCATGGTCGGGGCACCTGCTTCATCCAGTAAGCTGATCGTGACAGGTAAGCGTTTGATTGTATTCATCTTGATCTGGTTGAACCAATCCCAGAACTTATTATCAGACTTGTAGATCCCTTTTTTCATTGTGATGTTCCCAACCTTTTTAATGCCGGGCATTTTTATAGTCGAGAACTCGGGGCTATCCCCATGCCGGTATTCAATCGGCTGGGCCTCAACATCGAGGCCGGACACCTCTTGAAACGACATGACCTCAGCATCCCATTTCACCTGAAAATGAAATTTTGGCATGGGCCAGACAGTCGTTGATTGCGCGGATCCATCATCTGCCATTATGTACCTCCATTCAGTAAGTTTTCTTTATTAAAAACTCAGAACAATCACCATTCGTTTTGTCCTACAAAAAAATAGATACTGTCCTGTCGTCCTAAGACTTCTGCATCTGCTGCTGAAAGGTGATCTCAATAAATTCAGCAGGCCGAGAAATCGCAACCAGTACGGTAATCCTCAATATCCCTTCCAAAATATCTTCAGGGGTCATTGTCTCCCCTAAACCGACATGCACACTAAAAGCATCATCAGGACTTGCCCCTGCCAAACCACCACGTTTCCAAATACCGTTCAAAAAGTTCCGGATCATACTTTTCATCGTGGTCCAAGTACCAGCATCGTTTTTTTCGAAGACATAGGCTTTGCTCGCGAGTTTGATCGATTCCTCTAACATGATCATGGTTCTGCGGACATTCACATATCGCCAATCGAGGCTGTTGCCGTCGAGTGTCCGCGCACCCCAGACCAAAGTTCCCTCCCCAATGAAGGTTCGGATGGCGTTGATCGATTTTCCTTGTGTGGTCACATTCAAATCTTCCTGCTCGTCATGTGTGATATTGACGGCAGGCGACACCACGGCAGCCAAGCTGACATTGGCCGGTGCTTTCCACACCCCCCTGGAATTATCGACCATGGTGTAGATACCGGCCATCGCCGCACTCGGTGGAAGCAGGTTCAACTTGCTCTTAATTTCCGCCAGAATTTTCCCAAAAAGCGGACTCAATGCAATGAGAGACTTATTCAACAATAATTTGTTGGATTCGATATCTTCCGGTTCAAGTCCAGCCCAATCGCTCACGATATTATTAACCGCTTCGACCTGTTGGGCAATTTTGGCCTTTTTCGACTTATCTGCAGGCGTATCGCTGTCTTCAAGGGCCGGTGCAGTCTCCGGAATACCGAGTTCAGTTCTCAAAAGCTTTATAAGCACGTCCTTATTAGAAACGTTCGCGCTGCTTAAATCTTTATCTTGGGTAATGGTGGTATTGACCCAGGGATAATAGGCCGAAGCATAATCGAGATAATTAATCCCCAATGCGCCTCTAAATACTTCGACACAGTCCCCAGATGGATCCTGTCTGTCTTTATAGCCTTCCCAAATATCAAGAACCGCCACACGGTTCCTCATTTTCCCACCACAATGGGCCAATGCGGTTTGCTGCACAGAGATACAATCTGGCTGTTTGAGAAGCACGGCATCCGGCATAACCACCATCGTCGGCTCCTGCTCTTTCACCAATAAATTGATTCCTTTTTGTATTTTGTCCGGCTCAACCTCATTTCCATAATTCCCGACCGAGACGATATAACAAGGACCGCCGCCATTCTGATAAAAAAGCTGCATGCTGTAGAAAAGGAGATATTTCCCTGCATCTTGAGTCAAGGCGTAATCCGTCCCGCCGAAAGCAAAATCGGGTGATGCATCGGCTGCAATCTCCTCTACCTTAAAAGTGGACTGGGGGCCATACCCGTAATAATCGTAAAATTCCGCCATTGACGTGATCCGCCAAGGTTTGTTCAACAGGGTTTTTCCTTTATTGTCTGCCTTTTGGGTATAACCGACAAAAGCCGGGACGGCTGTGGCCACCTCGACCACAGAATTTGGGAAGGCGCTTTTTTCGACGATATAAACACCTGGAGTTTTCATAGTTGCCATGTCTTCATCCTCTCCTTTGGGTTAGCAGTTGACATAAATTTCCGAAATAACAGATTCTTTTCCATTGATTGATTCTTTACTGATCTGCGTTGCAGCGGCAACGGGCAAGCGTTTGATCAGGATCTTTCCATTCCCGGGCCCTTTTTCCTTTAACTGAAACCGGCAATCCAACCTTTCCCGTAATGGAATCGGGGTTTTAGATCTAAACGTGAGAGCGACTTTTTTATCAAGCAATGATTCCGAGCCCGTAAATTCAAATTCTGTTTTATTACTGAGATCTGTAATATAGGAATCTTTTCTTGCCATATTTCCCAACAGATAATACTTCCAAATAGTCTCCCGCGCCTTGAACTTAAGGGTATATTTTTTTGCACGATCCCCACTATTTGAGATACCAATATTGACAATAAATAAGGGACAGACCAGTCGATCTTTTTTACTGAGAATGTCATTGAGCAAAGGCGAATCGAGCAGTAAGAGATCCGATTCTGAGACCGAATCTGCAGCATGCAGCCTGTAACAGCCCTCCTCATCCTGCTGTGCATTCGCGCTGTCAAAATAAAGAATGGCATTTTCTTTATAAGAAACCGCTTCGGAGTAATTTTTAAAAAATAGGTCTTTCGAGAAGACCCGGTATTGAAGGTCGAAGGGTTCCTCTGGATTTCCAGTGTAAAGATCCAAGGATTCCGCTTGATCTGCATCGTAAAAAACGTGGACACTATTTGAAGTACTTCTTGTCAACAAGCTTGCTTTTTTGAGAAGCACCTCAGATTGAGGTGTAGGAACAAAGTCGAGCGCCGAACAGACATCTCCAGGAAAAAACTCATGCTCAACCGAAAGCATAAACAAGGGCAGATAAGATCCCACAAAAAAACTCCAAACAACTATTGATTCGTAGAGGTCTGCGGTTCTCGCAAGGTTGGCACCCGAGCCAAAACATCTCCAGCGTCAAAAGCCACCATCCTAACCTTATACAAAATAGATGGAAGGTATTTACCGCTTAAAACTCCCCAAAGGGTACTTAAATCTTTTATATCTAGGTTTTCTATATCCAGCACCAACTTCTCGATTCGTTCGTCCAACTCGGGTGTATTTTGATGATCAAAAACGGGGCGTCTCTGAAAAAAACTGATCGTATTCGATACGAATTTCAAGGCCTCCGAATATTTATTAAAATGTCCAGCAACCATCAAGTATAAATTTAAAAACACCGGCTGAGCACTCACAACGGCGCGATGAGCACCCATACCACTTTGTGTGGAGATACGACCCGGGGCCGTGTCTTTTTCAATATTTACCACAAAAAGCACCAGTTTATTATTCACTTGCGGTGAGACATTTCCATCTTGTTCCAAAATATTAGAGACCACAACAATATCTTCCGTTAAATCGAAAATGCTTTTTAAGAATTGGTTCAGCTGAAATGCAAGTTGGTTTACAACAAGGTCAACCATTAGGATAAACACCATAAACATAGAAAATAAATAAAAGATACCAACGATCAATACCGATACTAATCGGGTATTGAGAAAGAAAGTTTTACGCGTTCCAATGAAAATAGTCAAGTCTAATAGTCATCATATTTCGTAATTTTCATGTGAATATACTGATCTTCAGAACATGACTAAACCGGAAATTTAAAAGTGAGTTATGCTCCATCGGCAATTTGTGGATATTTACAATATCATCCTTATTTTGACCGCTTGCGGAAAGAATCAGACTGAGAGGACTGACTTGATTTGAGCTAAACCAATCTCAAGTGCTTGTCTTTACGACGGAACGACGAACGCGTTCAAAGGAAATAAATTTGGGGAATTTTTGGAATCTATCTGATTTAAGGTGCTGTTCTCGTGGTCACTTCTTGGCTTGTAGTTGATTAAAAAATCGCCTTTGCCTCTTCCCTCATCGAAGCTGCTTCCGGAGAGAATAACCCGCGTCTTTGCTCTCGCATCCTCGTTTGAAAAACCTTCATATTCGATTCGATAAAGGGCAGCATAAATCATGGCCCTGCCCGTGCCATGATAACAATGGATGAGTACCGGATACACTGTGCGATCATCCATCACTTCAAAAAAACGCGTCAAGGTCTCTTTTGTGGGGACTTGCCCCGATGGGATATTGATGTGTGTGACCCCCGGGAGCTTTTCGATCGCCTCACGTTCTTGATCGATCTCCGCTTGTTTGCCAGGATTTAAGGCATCATGACGTCCGGGATCTCTTAAATCGACCACAGTCTTTATCTTGTGTTTATTAATATAGCGGGCGATTTTTTCAGGCGGAATTGCGCCCGATTTATAGACTTTGTTTTCGACAACAGCAGCAAAACGGTAATTAAAATGAACCCACCACACATAGGGAAGGCCGGCGACTAGAATGAAGATTAAAAATATTTTGGCTGCTTTTTTTATTTTTTTCATTTTTTATCGAAGAGGAGGGAAAGCCTTATGATGTACCGGGTTTAACCTGCCCTTGTTTATTATGGTGCAACATGTATTGTACCGTTTTGTAATATGCCAATGACAGCGTTTTTAATTCTTGGGTCAATTCCGGATGCGCTGCACTGAGATCTTCTAGCGGATGGTCGCTATAAATACCATACAAACCGGCCTTTGTTCCATCTGAAAGCATGTAGAAATAATAGTCTTTTCCAATCATTCCAATCCGCGGCGGATTGGAATGATTCATCGTAAATGCGTAGCGCTTACCCTCATAACTGTCATCAAAGATATCGCGCCCCATGGTTGTCGCCGTATACGACTGCCCGATCAAACTGGCAAAACTGGGCAGGATATCTACCTCCGACACCACAGTGTCAAAAACTTTGGGTGAATTAATCAGACCGGGAGACCAGATCACAAGGGGCACACGGTGCGAGCCCAGCCCAAGATGGGATGAACTCTCCCCTTTATTACTATGCTCACCCGCAAAACCATCAATGCCGTGATCGCCCCATAAGGCAAAGATCGTATTCTGGTCGTAGCCTGCATCTTTTGCAAGACCCGCAAAATGTTCTATGGAGTAATCCATGAGGCGATAGGCGTTAAATTCTTCTTCATGATGAAATCCATAACGTAAAGCCTGATCATCTCCCGGGTGCGACAACTCAAATCCGTAGACTTTATCTGGAATTGTGTAAGGCCGGTGATTGCCCGATGTTTGAATAATGGCAATAAAAGGTTTTTTCTCTTTTTCCAGCACCGCATGGGCTTCACGAAAAAGGTCGATATCGGATATGCCCCAAACATCATTGCGGGATGCGCTGTAATGCGCTTCTTCATACAAATGAAGGTTCTCTACATTTTTCGTCAAAATGCCCCGTATATTGCCCCAGGATGCAGAGCCGCCAATAAAATAATATTTCTCGTAGCCTTCAAACTGATTCATAATGCTGTGCTGATCTACAATCAGCGGGTTCCGGCTGGATGTGCCATGCAGCTCCACATCCGGCATGCTGGTCATCGTGGTAAAAACAGAACGGGCCGTTCCCGTTGAAGGGGTGTAGAAATTTTTAAAATAGTACCCTAGATCTGCGACCTTTTTCGTAAAGGGGGTCGGGTCAAGCGGGTTGCCCGATAAAGAGGTTTTATGAGAGGCATAGGATTCGACCAAAATCAGGACGATGTTGGGTTTCCCCCCGATGCCTGCGGATGCGGGAATATCACGCTGATAGTTGAGTGACACGGCATCTTTCTCTTTTACCCCCAGAAAATCGGCAATCACTTCATAGTTTTTTCGCGTCGCATTCAGGTCAAAGGTGATTCGGCCATTTTTCCAGGTATCAAAAAAATAGTGCACAGGATTATAGGTCAACTGCGCCGCAAAGGGATGCGGACTGAAAGCCGCTTCCGACCATCGCAAAGGGTATTGTGAAAGTTTACTGTGAATTCCCAGGGCCACGATGAAAAAGGATACAAGGCCCAGCACCCCCCCCTGCCATTTATTAAGTGCATGCGGGCGACGTTTCGCAAGCCTGTGATGGAGTGTGTTGATCGCCCAGAGAAATAGGGCAACAGAGGCAAGATAGGCCGCTAAAATCCACAACACCGGATAACTTTGCCAGATCATCGTGGCCGCAATCGCCGCATCCTCTAAAAATCGTGTTGCAGTAAAGTTCAGGCGTGAATTCAGGTAGGCGTAATGGCCGAAATCGACGATATAAAACATGGCCGTGGCCGTAAAAACAAGGGTAAGATAGACATGCCAAATCACTTGAAAAACCTTTGAGCGGAAGGGACTCAGCCATTTGATCCACCCTAAAAAAAACAGCGGCAATATGGTCGCAATGGCGATACGCAGATCAAAACGGAAACCCAGCCACATCGCAGTCATTAAATCAGGGAGTGAAAGCGGGGCATTGGCATCGTCATAGGCCATCCAAAACACCAGCCGCAGCAACACAAATACGACGGTGAGACCACTGACAAAGCAGAAAATGAACTGCAAGAGCCGGGGGAGCTTCGCATAGATTTTTCTTAAAAAATCGCGTCCTAAAAAAGAGGGCTTCACCAATTTATGCTCTAAGTCTTTCAAATCTCGAAACAATCAGCGTATTCATACCACAATGATGAAATGATGTGCTAATGCAAATTTCGACGATAAAATGAATTGTTTAATGTAAAGACATTTTGATTAAGGAAAGTAAATTTCGAGCAGGTCAATCGGGGCACCCCCATTGTCCGCCCCGCCAATAATCAAGACCCCTCGATTCCCTGTAATAAAATCCGTCCAGAGCAGCGCACGATGCCCGAACCGGCCTTGACTCATTGAGGTCGTCTCAAGCAGAGTAAATTTATTCGTACTGAGATCATAAATTTCAGCGCTCAGCAAGGCTTGGCCGAATTGATTGAATCCACCAGCAATCAAAACCGTGTTATCCGGCAAAAGTGTGGCGGTGTGATCGGCACGAGGCGTATCCATTGTTTCACCCAGAGCAGTATAAATCCCCGAACTTGGGTCATACACTTCTGCTGTATTTAAAATGAAGCCCGTATCACTAATCCCCCCTGTGACGAGGATTGTCCCATTGGACAGGCAAGTAATCGCATGCCGAACCCTGGCAGTAAGCATAGCCGGACTCCCAACAGTTGGCACATTTCCCGCATCAAATCCACCAACAATTAGCAGATCAATTTGACTGGAGTCCTCATCACATTCCTTGGGGTAAATCGCGCGGTGAAGTTTCGAAGGAATAGTATGATTCGTTGGCGGCGTCATGTGAAAGAATGTGCCAGAAACTTCTTCTAGTACCTCAAAGGTATTCAATGTCGATGGGAGACCGGTATTGGTTTCATCCTCGCCAAGCGCAATGATGACCGATCCATCTTCCCTGAGGCTTGAGGTGTGAAAACGGCGTGCTTCATTAAGCGGAACAATGGATGCCACCGTGCCTTCCCCAGCCCGATTGGGATCGGGGGTAAAGACAAAGACATTGTTGAGCGGATCCCGGTCGGAATTCTCCCCACCCGCGATAAGCACTCTCCCATCGGGCAATCGGGTGGCCGTGTGATTAAAAAGGCCGCTGCTTCCCTTATCATAATCGTAGTTTGACGTAATGGATATGTTGATGCCAGGTGCGCTGTCATAGATCAGGGTCACCACGCCCGCCTCATAATCAACCGTCGATCCTGAGGCAACACCCGTTCCGGTCAAAACTCCGGCGCCATTGTCTGTGGCCGTCACGCCCCCGCCCGAAACAGTCAGTGAACTTTCTTCAATATTTTTGAACTGGAGGGCTAAAGAGAAATTGGTATTGATGCCATCTCCCACACCCACCGCTTCACCAATCACAGAACCGATCACCGTCACGGATACCGATGCGTCGCTGCTCACCTCTCCATTTTGGTTGATCGTTTCACTTTGCTCAATCGGGTTTCCTCCGTTATCAATCCCTCCCGAAATCCAAATCCGCTGATCTTTCACAGCAGAAACACTTGAGATCACCGGTGCGGCGAGGGTCGACGGAGTAGTAAATGTCAGCCCAGAGGTAAGGTCCTGATTAGGAGTTGGGACAACGGCATCAAGACTGACGACCCGGTAATCATAAAGCGTTCCAGTGGCAAGATTAGACAGCGTGTGACTCTGACTTGTCGTCAAGGTCGTGCTCACGGGAGAGGAGGTATAACTTATATCCGAATTTAACTTATACTCCACTCGGGATGTTACAGCCTCATCTGTTTTCCAAGTAATCGTCATCTCAGAGGTCGTCGCCTTGCTTGCTGTCGCAAGCGGAGCTATCGTAATCACCGGAGCAGTCGAGTCTGCGGCACTGGTCGCGGCAAGCGTTGTGAAAGTAAAGTTATCAGATGTCACGGTATTGCCTTTGTCATCTGCACTGATCACTCTGTAGCTATAAAGCGTACCAGGGGAAAGCCCCTCAATGGAACGACCTTGAACTGTGGCATCGGGACTGCTATCAAGTGTAGAAAAACTACCATAGGTCGTATCCAGCCCATACTCGACCTGGGCAGTTGCGTTTCCGTCCGTCGTCCATCCAATGCTTACGTCTGTAATATGTGTGGCGGTTAATGCAGGATCAACAGTAATCACTGGTGGTGTTGTGTCACCATCCGCGACGGTAGTAAAAGTGCCGATACTGGATATCGAGGCATTTCCGGATGTATCGACATTAATAACACGGTAAAAATAGATGGCCGACTGAGTAAGTCCAGTGAGCGCATGGCTGTGGCTTGTCGTAAAACTGGCCAGATTTTCTGAAACACTACCGAAATTTCCTGAGCGGCCATAGTCAATCTTCGATGTAGCTCCCTCATCTGTCGTCCATGTAATCGTTGTCCCCGTACTTGTGGGAATCCCGGATGAAGGAGTTGAAATCACAGGACCTACAGTATCTGCAGGCTTAAAGGAGAATACTGCCGGTGCTATGGGTGAGATTGTCACTGGATTGGCTGAATTTTTGCTGCTCACACGATAATAGATGGTTGTGTCTTTGTCTATTACAAGACTTGGAAAGGCAGTGGCAAGATCAATGGTGATGCTGTGACTCGTCACCTCATTGGGTGCGCTATCCAAGAGAGCTGAAAACGTCCCTAATGATGTAGAAGTCCCATATTCAAGTTGAGAATTTGATGGATTATCCGTTTGCCAAGTAATGGTTCTTTCAGAGCTAATCTGGCTGCTTCCCGTTGCGGTATGGTTTTGTCTGCCGGTAAGCATTCTGCCAAAGGGCTGAAACCCCGTGAGGCCGACTAAGAAAAGATCGTTGAGTCTTAGAGAGAAATCACTAAAACGGAAAGAACCCGCGACCGCATCAAAATGATAGAGCACATGCACCGTGTTTCTGGCCCCGTCGATAAAAGGCGAGTCTGGAATTAAAAGTTCGAGGGGCGGATCAAAATTGGCGGCGGCCGCCGTCGCGGATGCACGATAACGAACATCTTGTGTCACCCGAACTTCATCCGCCATGCCCACCCAAAGGTTCAGACCATCGGGACTGCCCATGGTAAAACGATTCACATTTTGCGCCAACTCGCCGGGAGGAGCCTCCGGGGTAGAAATAATGCCATCTAAAGCAATATAAGTTTGCTTGCTACTTCGATCAAGAAATAAGGCAATATGATGCCACTCAGTGAGCGCAACTTTACTCACGGCAGTGAGCACTTTTGTAGCGCCTGAAGCCGGATAGAGACGGCCTTGAACATCCAAAGCAGGTGTCACTACCACTTCAAAAACTCCTTTTTTTCCAAAAAGAAAGGCCTCGTTTCCCGTAGTCGGGAGGGAGGTCAGGTTAAACCATCCTTCTGCGGTCAAATCCATCGTCCCGCCAAAGGCCATTGAGATGGCTGAACGGGCAAAATGGCTTCCATCCAACATGAGCTTATTGCCACTCTCTGTAAAAGGCCCCGGCGCACCGACCGTAATCACCACTTCATCCGGTTCACTTCTTTGCCCCTGATCCGAAAAGGGGACATCTACCTGCGCTGTCGTATCAATTTCGGGCACTTCAATTACCACAAGCTCGACGCGATATGTCCCATCCACATCGGCAAAAAAGTTCGGAGATTCGGTTGTATTATCATTGAGCGGCGCTGAACTGCCACGAGGCGATTCCAGGATGATCCATTGATAGCTGATGGGATCACCCTCCGGATCACTGCTATTTGACCCGTCTAACTGTACCGTCACACCATTTTCAAGAATGTTTTGATCCGGCCCGGCATCTGCCACTGGAATGTTGTTCGAAAGTAAAAGGCTTGAAGGATCAGGGTCATCATCTATGCATCCCATCAAAAAAGACAGTGAAAATAGAACAAGCATAAAGACAGCTTTCTGTATAAAGGCCATCATATTCCGTTTTGTTAAACGAACCATATTACTGCTCCTAAGGTGTAAACCCTGAGGTCGAGAAGGCTCTATCCACAATTTTTGTGTGTAGTTCCTGAACATTGAAATCATGAAATGAAAAATTATTGGCGCGAATGGCATCAACCTTCCAAACCACTGATTCTCCTGAGACAATGGGATTAGGAAGCGTCGTACCCTCCACAGGAAAAGTGGGGAGGGTAATGGATTGTAAGCTTCCCGGCACCCATGCCCGCCAAAGTCGATCGCCTGATTCTGTCAAGAGATCAACCAGATAAAGGTCTACGGGTCCGGCATTCGGAACCCACGACAATGTCGGCGTTAAACCCACATTGGTACTTTCATCCGCTGGTAAAATTTGGGTCGGGGGCGGCGGGAGAACCAAGTCCAAGGTCTCAGGAATTTCCTGAAGCCCCTGCGTCAAAATATAACTGTTGTTTCCATCCGAATCCTCAACTAATGCGGCTGCGAAATAAGATTGTGTCCCTTCTGTCTCTGTGGAACGGACACGATATTGTGATGACCCTGTGCCCGTTAATATCCCAGTATCTGTGCCGATAAAAACACGACCTGCAGGAACAATCGCACCGATGGAAACCATGACGATATCATCATCTGTGTAAGGAAAAGGCAAGGAAAGGTTCCCTATGCTTTCAATAAATTTGGGCGTCTCTTCAAAACCAACCTCAAATTTAAGTCGTCCTACAGGAGCTAACGGACCTTGACCCGAGCGAAGGGAAATATTGTAATCTTCATCATTCGATCCAATACGAAAGGCAGTAAAGCCTAAGCGCCGTTTCGAGGCTTGGATCGGAATCTCAAAATCTCCCCCGCCATTTCCTTTTTCCATCTTTATCCAATAGTCTCCCTCTTGATGGCTTGTGTTATTAATCGCGACATTCCCAGAGGCATCTGTGACACAAAGTACTCCACAGGCCAGTGTGCCACCGACTAGAGAGAGCGAGACATCTTTGATGGCCTTGTTCCCGGCCCCTGTCACATTAAGAGGGCTAGCAATCGTCGTCGAACTCCCTCCCCGTTTGAGTAAATCCACCAATCTCACCCGGTTTGAATAAAGCACAATGGTTTGTCGATCTATTAAGGTGCCATCCGCGTTCACTTCATTGGCACGAATGGTATAAACATCCAAACCCTGAGTTGTGGGCAAATCAAAGACCATAAACCCACCGGAAGCATCCGTTGTACAGGTGGACACCTCAAAATTACAGATGATGTTATGGTTGCTGTCAATCGCATAGGCTTTTCCGACGCTCACTCCCATCTCATCTGTCACTGAAATGAAGGCATTTGACAATGCTTGCACCTTTGGGTCCCCATTCGCATCTATGGCTGCCGGTGTCGTTTTCTCCAATACCCGGCCAAGCATCTCTCCATTCCCAGGTAAAGGACCCGACCTGTTGGGGATCACCCCATCTTCTCCCGCCCGAGCCGTGTCCGGAATCTGGGCTTGCCTGATGATGTTCGTCACAAGACTTAACGGAACGACGGTCAAAGGATAATTCAACTTTGAGCGATCCGAAAAAGAAACTTCCTGATCCGTTGCCCGAAAAGAACTACTTCCCGTAATAATGACGATATAGCGGCTATTGGGAAGTCGTCCTCCGATCTGGTAATTTCCGGAAATAGCGCCTTCATTGGAAAGGACAATTTCGTTCGGGCGTCCCCCTGAAAAATTTATAAATGCGCGTGGAACACCAATGTTATTGTTGCTGAGCACCCCTTTTTCCTCTTCCTCACGGTAATCATGTCGATAAGCCACAACTCGCCCCGACAAGCGGACAAAGCTGAAAAGGGGCTGGATTGGTAAGGAAAAAACAATAGCCCCATCCAAGGGCAGATGTAAATACCGTAAACCGACACCCGTACCACGGTTGATTGCAGAGACCACTAGGTCATTCCCCGGAGTCAATTTAAGAAAAAGGAAGCGTCCATCCTTGGACGTTGACTCTAAATCCAGATCGAGCTTCCCGTTTGCATCAAAGTAATACACCTGCCCTGCATCGTCTCCGCGAAAATATCTTGCGGAGATACGAATTCCCGCTTGCCCGACTTTTCCTAGTACCGCCGTTTCACCAAAAATTTGAGTAAAGTCTTCCGCCTCACTATCTTTTGCTTTATTATATTTGTCGACCTCCTCTGCCCAAGCATCAATATCCTTGGAATACAAAAAAGTGAGACCCTGGTCATTAAAATCAATTTGCTGATAGGTGACGGACTTCGTCGGGCCAAAGGTTTCGAAAGAGCCCAGACGATCCATTGCCATTAAGAATGTCGTTTGATCTTTTTCGACATCAGACACTTTTCCCTGAATGGTGGCGTCCGAAGCAGCAGGTGCTTGGCTCAATAAAGAAACGGAGATGTGATTTGCATTTACTTGATAAAATGAGGAGACGCGAAACCGAAGTGGCAGAGCCACATCATCGTCACAACCCAGACAGTGATACACATGAATATCTTGCGGGCCGAAAACATCTCTGAAGGTGGCAATGCCTTGGCCGTTGGTTGTTTCAAACCGCGTACCGCTACCGCCTAAAGCGACATGAACGCCAGGCATAGGGAAACGGACGGTATCATCAAAAACCTGCACTTCTAAAGTACCATTAATCTCACCGCCTGATGTCCCTCCATCCTTGGATGCAAGCGCAATAGTTTTATTGGTTTGGACACCATCACTGCAGGACATAAGCAGTGTGAAGCCCATCACAAGCGCTGTCCGTTGTAAAAATGGGCACAACAGCATTTTTTGAAACCCCTCCCTGCATGACAAGGGTTTTATTATAGATCGATTTTTTGACATATCCACCCGTTAAAATGTAATCCGTAGCCCGAGCGATCCCACAAGCTTTTTATAACTGCCCGGCGCGCTGACACCACCCGTAGATAGCGCATCCTCCGTCTGAGAATCTCTAATATTGACCGGAACCACAGCGGGAGGGGCAGGAGGAAGGTTGGATTCATTCACGACCCAAGTCCCATTTATAAAAAACTGTATTCCTCTTTCCAAGAAAAACGTCATCCCTAAACGAACAGAATGGCTATGCGTTATCCTTTTTTTAGAAAACCCTTGTTCTTGATTAATGTAATCTTTAAATGTGTAATCATAAGAGGTATTCATTCGAATACCGGGAAACAATGAGCGGTTATAACCAATGGATGGAGAAGCCGCATAGAAAGACAAATTATCTCCACTGGATTCTGCGCTTAAATTTGCGGAAAGGCTTGAGCCGAGTGAAAGTTGCCCCCCCGCCCACTGATTGAACAAGACGGTTCCGGAAACCGAAGGTTGATAGGCATCTAAATTGTTGCTACTCGTATTATCGGAAAATATGAACTTCACATCTCCTAAAAAATTTGTGGTTTCTCCAATACTTGAGAAGCCATTGAATCCCAACTCATGAGTCTGGCCCGATGCCGATCCCTCAAAGAAGTTCATCGCATATTGATACTCAAGTGTTTTTTTCTTCTGATATCCCCTCCATTCATACAATAGTTGGGTTCGCGCACTGATAAATGAGATTTGCTCTTCTAAAAAACTCGATATTCGCGGCGTAAAACGAAGCCCGCCCACACGACCATGCCCAAAATCAACCCAGTGCTGATATTGCCCAAAGACAGCAGAAATGACGTCATCGGCAGGGGATTTGCTCAAGTTAATATTATTGTCTATCGTCACATCATAGCCGAGTGTCACCGTCGTAAAAAGATGAACAAGGCGTTCCTCAACCTCTTTCCGAAAAGTGCCCTTTACGGTTTTATCTGCCAAAATGATCTCATAAAGCGCACGTGCTTTTTGAAGAAGGCCCATTTCTTCATGGAGAGAAGCCAATCGAAATCGCTTGGCTTGATCCTTGGGTGCAAGGAGAACCGTAATTGTAAAATAAACAAGAGCAGCCTCCGCTTGTTTTCGACGAAGCGCACCAAAACCTAAGTTAAAATACCCCATTGGCTCTCGAGGGTTGTTTTGGATGAGTAACTCAAATTGCTCTTTTGCCCCCTCAATGTCACCTTCTCGGCCCAAAACAACACCCTTAAGCAGATGAAAACGGGCCTTAAAAAATGATTGAAGGTCTTTCTCTACCAAAGGAATAAGCCATTCATAGTCCTCAATCGCCGACACTTCTTTTGAAACCGAACCCTCTCTTCCCGCTTCTATATTTTGAGAAAGCAATTGGAAGATAAGCTTTTTATGTTGAGGGGCGATTTGAAGTAAAGCCTGTAAAATATTTCCTGCATCCTTGAAATTCTCTTTTCGACCCCGCGCGATGGTTTGATGAACCCGAATCTTGATCAGTGCCATAGAGGCATTGCTATCTTTTGGATCCAAAGTAATCACTTTTTCAAAAGCCAAGGCTGCGAATTCGAGGTTATTTAATTGCTGATGATAGGCCCCGAGGTTAAAAAAATTGACCGGATTTTCTGGCTGAAATTCAGCCGCTTTCTCAAACCACTTCAGGGCCTTTTCATATTGTTCGGAATCCATGGCCAGTTTGCCTTTGACGGTGAACGAACTCACTAAGGCATTTTTCCCTTGTGTGCTTGTTTTATCAACGACAAAAGCCGCTTCATAGGCATTCAGAGCTTCTTTATATTTCCCTTGTTGATCATAAAGCCCTCCTAAAAAAATATAGGCTCTCTGGTGTTTCGGGTTATGTTCGACTGTTTCAAGGAAGGCTTGTTCTGCTGCGTCGATGTCATTGATTTGAAGGTAGATTCGCGCCATATTAAAATAAATGGCCGCCTGCTCTCGTGAAAAAGTCAAGGCTTGCTGAAAAACAGCTAGCGCTTCTTCAAATCGCCCACTCTTGGCAAGTGCACTTCCCTGAAGCAATGGAATTTTTTTATTGGCAGTGAAGCCTCCCATAGTCCGTGGATCAATTTGTACCGCGCGGACAAAAACCTTCAGTGCATCTTCAAAACGCCCCTGACTTTCGTAGAGGTTCCCAAGGTTGAGGTAGGCATCCTGATGCATCGGATCTATAGAAAGAACTTTTAAAAAAGCTTCTTCTGTTTCCTTAGGCATCTTTTTATTCAGAAAGATGAGACCAATATTGTAGTACAAAGCGGACTGTTCTGATGAAAATGAAAGCGCAGCTAAAAAAATTTCAAGCGCTTCATCAAGACGCCCACGACGGGCAAGTAATCGCCCTCGAAGTACAGGGATCTTACTTCTCGCGATCTGAGCACCTAGCGTTTCTGGTTGAAGCTCGAAGGCTTTTAGTAACAGACTCAAAGCCACATCAATCTTCCCCTGTTTTTCAAAAAGAACACCCAGCTTGATATAGGCATCTTGATAATTGGGATCTAAAGAGATTACTTTTTTAAAAGCCTCCTCAGCTGATTGTTCATCTCCTAGATTGAGATAAATAAGTCCCTTATTATAATGGACAGGCGGATGAACAGGTGCAATTTTTTCTGCCGCTTTAAAAAAAAGTAAGGCTTCCACAAAATTTCCTTCCTGAGCTTCAATAATTCCCTTGAGCATTTGAATTTTAAATCGACTCACCTCCACCTGATTTCCAGAAGGATTAAGAGAAATAACCTTTTCATAAAGCCGAAGTGCTTCAGGTAACTGCTTAAAGCCTTCTACAAGACCTGCTAATCGAAGATAGGCTTCAATTTTACGAGGATTAAGTCGAATCGTATTTCTAAATGCATCCATTGAATTTTCAAACGCGTTTATGCCCGTATAGCTAATCCCAAGTCGAAAATAAATCTCGGGTTCATCTGGATGCGACCGCAACAAGCCTTCAAAATAATCAACAGCATCTTGCCATTTATTTTCATCCATTAACTGAACGCCGTCCGCAATCAAAGTTTGAATCGACTCAGAGGGAAGGTTTTCTCCTGAGGCAATTCGAACAAAGATCAGAATAATAATGACAAGCTGGCTAGCACTCTGATTCATTGCGGTTTTCAAAAAAAGAACCGTATCCCTGCAGTTAATTCCCATCCGCTTAAGTCTATCTCCAAGGCATGCCTAACATTATTTTGATCGACAAATGCCACGGGATCACCTGGTTGAGGTAATGTTCGATCATTCCCAACAGCATCATCAACAACATCACGTTCTAAAAATGTGTGCCGAAAAGATTTATAGATCAGTCGTCTTGTTTTGCCGATGCGATAAAGTATATCAATATTCACAGCAAACCAACTCGCCAGATAATGGTCCCCGCCAAGCCCCCACTCCAACATGTACCCCCCTTCACTCTCAGCTCGAGAAAGGGTATTCCTTAAGAACTCCTGACTTTCTGTTCTAAAAATATAGTTATAATCTTCACGGTAATTCACTTTTATTAGGCTGAAAAGACCAATATCGACATAAAACCGCTGCTTCTTCGGCTTATCGATGAGATGATAGCGACCATGTAAGGCATACTCGTTAAAAGAAACACGGGTGACCCGATTGGCCTGAAAAGGAACGATTCCAAAATCCTGAAAAAGCATTTCACTCTCTTCAATCGCAGTAGATTTTTCCTCCCAAAAAGAGGTCTTTAAAAGGAGGGAAAAGCGAGGACGAATACGCCACTCTATCCCAATCCCATGAATTGACCCGCCATCGATTTTCGGGCTTCCACCCACTCGGGGGGGAATAAATGTTCGTTGCTGGAGTTGTTGTGCATTCAAAGCTTTTAATTTAGCCTGACTAAAGCCTGTATAGACATGGACATTCACTTCTGGAAATGCGTCTCCAGGCCATGCCAAAGCTAAAAAAAAAATAAAAAAAACAAACGACACTTTGATTCCTAATTAAATAAGGTGATTCGCACCAAAAGGTTCAAGGTCAAGACCAAAACGGGACAAAAGTCAAGCACACTAGGGTTGAGGGATCAAATTCGAAATTCATGATTTAATATAAAAAATATAACTATAATACAAATAGATCCGACATATAAGTATATCATAAACACATCTTGACACATTAAATTTAAAAAAAAACACATGTAATCCCAGAGACTTACAGCATTTATCCTCAAAATATCGGCATCTATTATTATGATCTTCCTAATATCTCCATTATTAGAGATTAAAAGGCTTTATTAATTGAAAAATGAATGAATTTATTAATACAAAATGCCTCAAAATTATTATGAGTCTTTATCATTACATTCAATTATCTACCCAATAATTTACCCATTTTTATGTTTATTTGCTTATTAAAAACTATATTTAATTTCAAAGAAAACCCGATTTCTTCCAACAAAAGTTCCCAAAAATTGAAAAAGACGGTCATTGGCCGGCGCAGCCAAATCAGGAACCAGAGTTTCTTTTGTGCCCAGAAAAAAATCTCCTCCAATCCCAAGATGAATGTTGTCTGTCATTCGGTAACCAACCTTGGGTCTTAATAAGGTCTCATCTCTATTTAACATATAGAGTATAAAAAATTGCCCCTTTAAAGAACCAGACATGAAATCTTTTTGTGTGAAAAAACTAATAAAAGAATCATACTCATTCTGAAAAAAAACTTCCTCATGATTGAAGATAATCCACTGAGAGAAGGCCATCACAAAATCAGCACCCCAATACTGAGTGTCAGCCTCGATGCCCCAGCGCACATGGTCTCGCTTAGCTGCACCATTGAAGTCCAATTTCTTATCTCCATCTAAATCAGCGAGGCGAGTACCAAAATACTTTCCGGTAATATAAGAAGACTCCCATTTTAATATCACACGTTTTAAATTCGCCATCATGGCTACACCAAAAATATTCAGGCGATGGAATTGAGGATGAAATACAGGACCGCAATCTGGATCAACCACAGGTTGATCAAAATCAACGGTTCTTGGAAGACATTTTTGGGGAGGGATAATAAACTGAAAACCAGTGTATTCCCGAAATGGGGTTGGGAAATCATCCCAAGTATAAAAATAACTAAAAGCAAGATCTATTCCTTGTAAGACACGAGAAAAACGAAACCCTGCTTCAGAATTTTTAATTGTTAGACCGGGTTCAGATTGTCCCGGTAAGGTCTGAAAAAGTTCCCATTGAGAGCCTGGAGGTGCTGAACGGTGGGGCTGAATATCATAAATCCATAATAATTCAATTTGATTTGGACCTGCATAATAGTTTGCTTTGGCTGTCCACAATGGAATACGAAAATCAATCAAATCAGGAAGGATAAACTCTCTAAAATCAAGAGGATTCAATTCGTCCAAAATACGAAAACCTAGTAATTGTTCCCATACAACGATTTGATTCCCAATTCTTAGATCCATATTTTGAAAGGATAGATCAAAATAAATTTCACGATATTCATAAAATTCACGGTCATCCTCTTCAGCTCTTTGAGATATAAAGGCCAGAGGTAAATTAGGATCACTAGGTGGATTCACCGTGTCGTAATCTGCAAAAAGATAGACGCCATCCAACCATCCCCATCCTGAGGCATAAAATCGTAGGTTATTGCGAAGGTCTATCCTTGTTTCAAGAAAGAGAATATTTTTAATTTTAGTAAATGAAACAGGTTCTTTCAGTCTGTAGGCTGTTTCATTTTTTAGATACCCCCCCCACCTAATATTAGGATAAGCATCATTTTCTGCCGCATTGCCAATAGAAGAAATGGTAATGAAACAAAAGAGAACAACTACCTTTAAATAATGCTGAAAGCGCATATCCCTCCCTGTGACTATTTATTTTATCAGAAAAAAGGGGTAAGGAGGAAAATAGACACAAAGGGATCCTAAATTGCCTCTGAAGATGAAATGATGGATAAAAATAAGATTATTTTGAGGTAATGCGGAGAGAAAGAAAAGTAATTCGGAGGGGGAGAATTAAAAATATCTCCCCCTCCGAATTACTTAGAATTAATTAAAACATCAATTCAAAACTAGAAGCTCTGTGTCACAACTGCAGCTGTACCGGTATCAAAATCGATTATTGAACTAAATCCTGCAGTCGTAGGATCAAGAACAGTCTGATTGATTGATGTAATAAACCCATTTGTTGTCCCATCAGGGGTCAAAGTAATGGTGTTCACATTCAAACCTTGAGCTGTATCAACAATAGACTGGTTAAGGTTGAGCGCCGTACCGACAAGCGATGCATCTTCCAAAGTACCAGTACCACCTACACCCGTACCCGTTCTGTCAATGATATTCAGGTTGTCCATGCGAACCAAAACATCCACACCCGTCATCGACAAATTCTGCCTAAAAGTCAAAGCGTTCGTCGATGTCGTCGTAGTCGCCCCAGTAACTGCACCACCCGGGGTGAAGGTCTCTTGCTCGAACACAGAACCTGCACCACTATCGGGCGCACTCCGGATAATCATATGATTTAATACCTGACCACCGATAGTCACCGACTCTTGGAAAAAAACATCACTACCGCTTATGTCAAAGAGTTGGTTTGTTCCGCCCAAACCGCAAGTGCTTGCGGTGGTACAAGTCCCGTCATTAAACGAGGTGGTTTGGGCTTCGCCCAAACCAACAGACAACATAATTCCTATGGAAACAATTCCTAGGACATTCATTATTGATTTCATCGTATTATACCTCCTTAAATATTTTGATAATCTCATTGATGTCCTATCCTACGGGATTTGTGTAATTACAGGTGACCCACCGGTGGTAAAGGTCATATTTTGGTTGAATACGCTCACACTACCCACACCACCGGACTGGACGTCCACAGTTTGATTAATTGTGGTACAAAAAACAGAACCACCCGCGCAAGTTGGAAGGGCACCCAAACCAGTTCCACCCGGACCACCATTTTGGGCAATTCTAATCGTGGAAGCAGCCGTACCCGGCTCTTGGGTACCAGTAGGAATCCCGGTCAGCGTTTGGTCAATAAGAATTTCTTCCCCACGATCCAAACTTGAGTTCATCGTCAGGCCGCCTGCAACCAATGTCTGCCTAAATGAAATCTGGGTAAAACCAGGAGCCGTAGGTGCTGGCATAGAGGTATTTGTTTGATTTGTGAACGGGTTTCTCTGGTTGCCCATCGCAACAAAAGATTCCTGTAAAAATTCATTTCCACTTCCAACGGCTCCGTCTTCCATGATGTCATGGATAAACAGCTCGTTTCCAGCACCGACATTAAGTGTGACAAATTCTTGTCGGAAAAAGCTACCAGTCCCCAACGCGCCTTCTTCACTTACAAGGACACCACTGAGTTGGACACCCGTTCCATCCGGCCCTGAAACAAAGGGAAATGGAGAGGGGTTGTCTGCAAAATTTTGTGCTCCAGCCACTCCCAAACCAGCTGTTATAAAAATGCCAAGCATTAATATAAGCAATCCACCTTTTCTTCTTATCATACCAGTTACCTCCATTAATAAAGATGCTCCATATAATGTTCTTTCTCTGCTTCTTTCTATTTACTGCCTTTATTTATTACTTTTTATATTACTACAAATTATCGACCGAAACCACCACCGCTGCCACCGCCTCCATCAGGAAAATTAGTATTCAGACCGCTACTAAACGAATCGCTTCCATTGCCACCCCATCGTTCCCAATTTATCGGGGTTAACTGAAAGCTATCGCTATCGTGCGCTAAAATAGTGGGCCTTGAAGAACCACCGCCACTGCCTGAGCATCCATCCCGAGACCCTTGATTATTATTAAAAGAGAGTCTCCCTGTTGGATCACCGAAATCATTACAACGGCTAAAGTTGAGCAGCTGATTATTCGATGGATCAATGATCTTTACCGCTTCAAGATCATTCCACCAATTCACACCACCGCCACCGCCACCGCCACCAAAGCCGAAACCGCCGCCACCACTGTCTGCTGCACACGCTTCTATCGTGTGACAAAGGTCACCGGAGCTCAAGGTAAAGTTTTCACTCTGGGTGAGGTCATTGTTACCCACGCCAGAAAAACTCGTCATCCAAACACCAACATCCTGACGAACCAAAACTTTTCCAGAGGCGGTGTCTAAAAACGGGACTTGCCTAAAATGCATGTCCATTTGATTTAATCCAGCCGCTATTGTCGAAACGTTTCTTTCCGTAATATCAGAATGGATACTAATTGGCTGCTTAAAACTATCCATTACCGTTTTCTCGTTCAATCCAAACGCAGGATCTGATATTTCCTGATTAAAAATCAGATTGCCCTCAGGATCGTTTGTCAATCCATCACCGAATTTCACATAACTCGCCATCGTAAAATCCGATGTTGAAAAACGCTGAAAGAAAAACACTTTCCCCTCTGAATCAGTCACTTTTTCCTGTAAAAAACCAGGGCTTTCGACCTTTTCTTCAATAATGAACCCTGACATAGTGTCAGGGTCAGTCCCCCAGGGTGCCGGAGCATCCGAATCAAGTGGTGTTACAGTATCTGAAGGAAGGGATCTTAAAATATCACCGCCACCGCCCCCACCCCCACCAAATTGGGCTTGAGCAGGCGATGAAAAGAGTACTAGCACGGTACAGAGGGCCAAAAGAACTAAGCAATTACCATTTCCTGTAACTTGCTTACTATGTGTAGAAAAAACCAGCCCTACAAACATTCACACCCCCCTACTTAAAAAGATGTTCTCGTTAGCACTGCCAAACAATACCTTTTTACAAAAAAAACTACTTTCCTACTCTAAGTACTGGGAATTATAACCAATATAAGGAGATCTGTCAACATTTTTTCAAAAAAAAGTAAGAGAAAATCAAGATTGTTTTATTTTTGCAATACTAATAAATCAAGACCTCTTAAATTTTTTCTATATACATTTCCACTGAAATTGATCCTATTATTCTCACATTCTCTTCAATTTAATGTTGAATCGAATCTCCCACTCGAATCAATGGCTTTAATTTCTCAGAAATACCCTTTCGACTTCATTACCCAAAGGATCATTAAATCGTTCTAAGATCAAACATAATCCTCAAAATAGGGCTAAGACAATTCATCAATTGGATCAATTACTGAAGATATGCTTTACATTCCATTAAGGCACGCCCATCAAAATAGAGCCCTTTTATCCTCATCTCGAAACCTAGATGGATCTTTCTCTACATTAATTACATAGGCTATTTTATCCAAAAAGACCCGAGATAAATGCTTCTGGATCAAAAGGGATCAAGTCTTCCAAGCCTTCTCCGACACCCACTTGCATTATCGGAATGGAAAGTAATTCGACAATGGGAATCACAATACCGCCTTTGCCAGTACCATCGAGTTTTGTCAGTAAAACCCCAGTCAGACCCACCGCTTTTTGGAAGTGCTCTGCCTGAGAGAGTGCATTCTGGCCTGTTGTCGCATCAAGAACAAGGATTTTTTGGTGCGGCGCCTCTGGGATTTGCTTTGAAATCACGCGGAGCATCTTTTTCAGTTCTTCCATGAGATTGTGCTTGGTTTGAAGACGTCCTGCGGTATCGATCAACAAATGATCGACCTTCCGCGCCAAGGCGGCGCTGACGGCGTCATAGGCCACCGCTGAGGGGTCAGCTTCCCCATTATGGCGAATCACATCAACCCCGACACGCTCCCCCCAAATCGACAATTGATTGGCCGCTCCCGCCCGAAAGGTATCGGCTGCGGCAAGCAGCACTTTTTTCCCTTCAGATTTCTGTTGCCATGCGATTTTACCGATGGATGTGGTTTTGCCCACACCGTTCACTCCAACAAAAAGGCTCACTGTAGGCCGTGACAACGAAACTTGAACATGTGACACCTTATTTATAATATCAAAAAGAGAGACACGTAATTTCTCTTTTAAGGTCTCAAGGTCATCCACTTCTTTACGTTCAACGGAAGTTTTAAGGTCAGAGATCAAACGCTGGGTCACATCTACCCCCAGATCTGCACTCATGAGCAAATCTTCAAGGTCATCAAGAGTTTCTCCGTCGATATTAATTTTCCGAGAGAAAAGAGTCTCAAGTCCTGAAGAGAGAAAGGCCCGTGTTTTTGAAAGTGCTGCGCCTGTTTTTTTCCAAAAGCCTTCGGCCATTTAAATTACCTCTCAATCCGCTTGAGAAGAAATTGTTCCCGCCGACTCATACGATGCGCTTCCGATTCGGATCGTTCATGATCGTAGCCTAATAAATGCAGAATCCCGTGAACCAAGAGAATTAACAATTGTTCCGACATCGCCTTTTGATACAGATACGCTTCTTTTTCCGTCATTTCGAGCGAAATCATAATATCACCCAAAAAACCGGGATGGAGATCGCCTCCGATACCTTCCAACATCGGGAAGGCCAAGACATCGGTCGCCCGGTCTATCTTTCGGTAATCTCGATTATAAGTTCTCATCCGACGATTGTTCACAAAAACAATGCTCAGTTCCCCATGTTTCATTTTTTGCATCAACAAAACCTGACGTATCCAATGATGAATCTGCTTTTCGTCAACCGGGTACTTCCTTTGTTTGTTTAAAATTGAGATTTGCATGTAAAAATCAGACGGCATTTAAGCCTGAGGAGCGTCTCGCTTTTGTACTTGATAAGATTCATAGGCCTTGATGATCTCTTGTACAAGATGATGGCGCACAACATCTTTTGCTGTGAAATAGGTAAATTGAACACCGCGCACATCCTCTAGTATTTTTTGAATCTCGACCAACCCAGAAAGCTGCGCTTTAGGCAAATCAATTTGAGTTATATCACCCGTCACCACGGCTTTAGAGCGATAACCGATACGGGTTAAAAACATCTTCATTTGCATCGAAGTCGTATTTTGCGCCTCATCTAATATGACAAAGGCATCATTAAGGGTACGCCCCCGCATAAACGCCAAAGGGGCGATCTCGATATCACCCCGCTCCAACAGCCGCGTCACCTGATCGATATCCATCATATCGTATAAAGCATCGTAAAGCGGGCGGAGGTAGGGATTGACCTTTTCAACAAGGGTACCGGGCAAAAAACCGAGGCTCTCTCCTGCCTCAACCGCCGGGCGCACGAGAATAATCCGCTCAACCTCTTTTTTCAGGAAGGCAGAAACCGCCATCGCCATCGCCAAATAGGTTTTACCTGTACCGGCCGGACCAATCCCAACCACAACATCATAGGCTTGGACGTGATTGATATAACGTTTCTGAGCCACCGATTTTGGCACAATGGATCTTCTTTTTCCGGAAACAACAATCTTATCTTTTTCCGATTCTAAAAGCATCAGCGCCTCATCTTCGCCATTTCCTTCCGAAATAACGGCCTGAATCGCACGATGAATCTCTTCGACGGGAAAATGTCGCTCCCCCCGAGCACTTATCATCAGTTGAACAATAACCCCTTCGGCCTGTTCAACCTGATCACGCACCCCAGAAACGCGAATCTCCTCACCTCGCGCAGTAATCTCAACCGAAAAAGCATCTTCGATCATTTTAATATTTTGATCGTAACTGCCGTAAAGGGCCAGCTTGTTTGTCCCTGTCTGGATTGGAATTTTTTTAAAAAAAGGTCGATTCAATCTGTGGCTTCCCAAACAAAGGGGATAGGGACTTAATTCTCTGCCGCCTTGGCTTCAGAGGTCGCTGGTGCTTCTCCGCCCTTTTCTGTATAAAGGATCGTCTGTTTGGTTCCGGTGACCCAGCCGACTTTTTCGTTCGCAAAATGGACGGCGGTCAAAAATTGTAAGGTGCCCGTCGTTTGCTGAACCCAGGTTTCACCGCCATCCTTCGTGTGTAACACCATGCCACTCCCGCCAACCACCCATCCGGTCTTTTCATTTGCAAAAGAAACATCTGTTAAAAGTAAGCTGACCCCACTCGTTTGGGGTATCCACGTTTGCCCACCATCGGTGGTTTTAAGAATAAGTCCGCCATTCCCCACAATCCATGCGGTCTGTTTGTTCACAAAAAAGATTCGGAGCAAGTCTTTCTGGGTTCCCGTCTCTCGAATGGCCCAATTTTTCCCACCATTTTCGGTAAAAAGTAATTTGCCTTTATGGGCCGTAATCCATCCATGATCTTTATCCGTAAAAAGGACGGCGTTCATCGTCATTCTTGAATCTCCTTTAGCCCGAGACCAATGCGCACCGCCATCATCCGTGGAGAGGAGAATCCCCTTCGCACCCGTAATCCAGCCCTGCTTCTCATCAATAAAATAAACGTGGGTCAAATCTTTTTTCTGACCACTGGCCTGCGGACCCCAAGTCTTTCCCCCGTCTGTGGTATGGGCAATCAATCCTTTATCCCCCACAGCCCAACCCAGATTTTCATTCACAAAATAGGCTGAAACAATCAACACCTTTGTACCGGTTTCCTGAACAAGCCAATCTTTCCCTGAATTTTTTGTGTGCAGAATGACCCCTTTATTGCCCGTGGCCCAGCCCATTTTTTCATCTAAAAAGAAAAGCCCCCCAAGCGATGTATCCACAGGGACGTTTTGCACGTCCCACCCTGTTGAAATTTCAGAGCGATCAGGCATCTCCGGCGTCCTTGGACACGCGACCATCAAGAAACTGAAAAAGAGGAGGAGGAAAAAAAGGAAATCGATACTTCGATACTTCATTGTGAAATCTCTCTTATTGTACAATTATTTGACCTTTAATTTTGTCCATTGTGTTCCATGGCTTTCCGCTTTAAACAGACCCTTCATGGCACCCACCAGAAAAGTCTCTCCCTTGTGAGGATGACTGACCAGGGATAAAACAGAAGTCGGAGAATTGGGTAGCAAGGCCCACGTTTTTCCACCATTTTCTGTTCCGTAAACCCCGTCTCTATTGCCCGCATAAACGCGATTCGAATTAGAGCGATCACTGGCAATGGCAGAAACAAACGGGGTCTCAAGTCCCTCACTTCTCGCTTCCCAGTTCAGACCCCGATCTGTTGATTTATAAATACCTAGATTCGTTCCCGCGTAAACAATATCTGGTTGACTTGAATCAATATGAACCGTGTTCACAGCCCAAGTAATTGTTTTTGTTGAGGCAATACCCCATTGCCTGGCCCCATTGGTGGTGATGTAAAGACCTTCATTTGTGCCTGCGAAGAGAATCGCACTGTTTTGAGGATGAATGCTCAGTGAGATCACAAAGCGGTTGCCCAGGCCCATGTTCATGGATTCCCAGGCACTGCCCCCATCTTTCGTGAGATACACCCCGTGATTGGTGCCAATAAACATCCGCTCCGGATTCTGTGGATCGAAAATAACTTCATTGACCGCCTGAGTACCCACATTATCTTCCAATCCATGACTGGAGATATTCCAACTTCCCGCACTATTCACACTTCGATAAACACTGTCCCCATAAGTCCCGGCATAAACTAGAGAAGAAAGGGCAGGATTTACGGCAATTGCCATGATGTTAAAATTCGTCAATCCTTCACTTTGTGGGCTAAACGAATTTCCGCCATCAATACTTTTATAAAATCCTCCGCCGGAAGTCCCGATATAAATGATATCAGGGTTGTGGTAACTAAACCCGATCGAAAAGACATTCAAGCGCTGCTCACACCCAAAAAGAGCAACAAAAAACAGCAAAAAACCTACACTAAGATATTGAAATCGACGTGCCATTTCAGCCCTAATTATGGAGTGCATCGTAACACATCTTTTTCATAGAGACAATAAAAGGAGCCACTTCTAAAGCCAAGAACGGGATCCGAAATAAATCCAGAGGCCCTTAGGTTCAGCTTCATTGACATCGTTTTAAGGGAAAGTTAGAATGGCTCTTTTAATCATGGTTCGGTTTTGAAAACACTTCCTCAATCTAAAAGAAAGCTTGGAAAGCCGCCACGGCTCGGCGAGTTTCTCGCCCAAAAAGGACACCTCTCCGATCGGCAAATTACCTGGGCCCTCGAAGAACAGAAAAAAAACGGGAAACGCCTCGGAGAAATCTTGAGTTCACTCAAGATTGTTTCGGAAGATCTCATCGCCCAGTCCATCGGTGCCATTAACAACATTCCTTACGTCACACCACATACGATGACCATTGATTCGGATCTTTTTTTGATGATCCCGGAGTGGCTCGCTCGACGACACCTTGCTGTCCCCATTAAGGCCCAAGAAAAAGAACTCAAAATGGCCATTGCCGACCCCTTAAATTATGAAACATTAAATGATCTGAGATTTTACGCAGGGATCGCCATCTCTCCCGCCATTGCGACAAAAAAAAATATCCTCGAAACCATTGAGCAAAGTTATCACTTCGACACCTCATCCGTGGATAAAATTGTTCAAGCCTCTGCAAAAGATTTTACAGTGGGCTCCCTACAAGTCATTCCAGATTTGGCCGAATCCAACCTACTCCATATGGATACCCGGTCGCTCGAAGAAAAAAGCCTGCTCGGCCCTGTGGTTCAACTCACCAACATTATTATCGGAAAAGCCATCAAGATGAGGGCTAGTGACATCCATATCGAGCCGGGCCAAAACGAATTTCGTGTGCGCTACCGGATTGATGGACTCCTTAGAGAAGAGATGCGGCTACCCAAATGGGTACAAAATCCATTGGTTTCACGCATCAAAATTCTCGCCACGCTTGATATTTCTGAACGACGTTTGCCTCAGGATGGTGCGGTACGTGTGATGGCAGAGGGCAGAGCCGTCGATCTTCGTGTTTCCACTTTGCCCGCAAATCATGGAGAAAAAGTCGTTCTACGGATTTTAGACCAATCGAAGGTCTTGATCGATATCGATCAGGTGGGGCTCCGAGATAAAGACGCTGAGATCGTCCGAAAAATGATTCGCAAGCAAAAAGGGATGATCCTCGTGACCGGGCCCACCGGAAGCGGGAAAACGACCACACTTTACGCCCTGATTCAGGAACTCAAATCGGTCACAAACAACCTGACAACCGTGGAAGATCCTGTCGAATACACAATAGACGGCATCAACCAAATCCAGATTAACAATGAAGTGGGCATGACTTTTGCCAAAGCACTCCGGGCGATTCTGCGTCAGGATCCCAACATTATTTTGATCGGAGAGATTAGAGACTTAGAAACAGCAGAGATTGCCTTCCGTGCTGCGATGACGGGCCATTTGGTCTTATCAACCCTCCATACCAATGACGCCCCATCCACCATTACCCGCTTAATCGATATCGGCATTCCACCTTTCCTGGTTTCTTCTTGTCTTATCGGGGTCATCGCACAGCGTCTGATTCGGAAACGCTGTAGTCGCTGTCTCGAGCTTTTTAAGGCCGACGATTCAAATCTCGATATTTTTGAAACAGGCTGTTCATTATGTGATCATACGGGGTTTAGTGGGCGAATCGGCGCTTTTGAAGTGATGCCAATCACGCCTAAAACACGGGAGTTGATTTCTGCGAATGCGACAGATTCAGAAATACGAGCCGCAAGTGTTACCGTCGGGATGACTTCAATGGAAGAAGATGGCCTTGAAAAGGCCAAAATGGGAATCACAACCCTGGAAGAGGTCAACCGTGTCGTCGAAAAAGATGAGGCCTTTAAAAGTACCTGCCCCAAATGCCATCACGCGATACGCATCGATTTTTTGATCTGTCCCTATTGTTCAGAAGCCTCTCCCTACGTATGCCATGCCTGCGGAAAACTGCTTCAACCCGATTGGGCCACATGCCCCTATTGTCGTCACGCTTTACAAAACGATCCGCTAAACGAAACCTAGTCGACGCTATTGCGCCGACAATCCACAATAAATAGAGGGATAGATAAATTGTATACTGTGACCCGTGAAGTACATTTCTGCTATGGACACCGACTCCTTAACTATGCGGGTAAGTGTCGTCACCTCCACGGACACAATGGCAAAGTCGAGATCGTACTTTATGCAGAAACACTCGATACACTGGGGATGGTTCGGGATTTTGAAGAGATTAAGCAGATTGTTCAAACTTGGATTGATGAAACCCTAGATCATAAATTGATCTTATGTAAGGGAGATCCGCTCATTCCTTCTCTCAAAATACTCGGCGAATCCTACTTGGTCACAAATGAAAACCCGACGGCGGAGGTCATCGCTAAAATGATCTATGATTATGCGACTTCCCAGAACCTACCCATATCAGAAGTTCGCTTGTGGGAGACAGAAAAATCTTGTGCGAGTTACCGCTTATCCTAAATAAACGGTGGAAGGTTTACAATATCGTGAAGAAAGAACGTCTACTCTAAAAAAATGAGAGGAGTTGTATCAGTGTTTCCCTCATGGTTTTTCTTTCAACAATCATATCAATCATCCCATGATCTAATAAAAACTCTGCCCGCTGAAATCCTTTAGGCAATTGCTCTTTAATCGTTTGTTGGATGACGCGGGGGCCTGCAAAACCAATTAAAGACTTTGGCTCTGCAATAATAATATCGCCCAACATCGCAAAACTGGCGGTCACGCCGCCAAAGGTGGGATCCGTTAAGACAGAAATAAAAAGCACCTTCTCCTTTTGAAGCCGGGCAATGGCAGCAGATGTTTTCGCCATCTGCATCAAAGAGAGCACACCTTCTTGCATACGCGCGCCACCGGACGCAGAAAAAAGGACTAATGGAATCTTCTCTTCTGTTGCACGCTCAATGCCTCGCGTTAACTTTTCACCCACAACAGAACCCATACTCCCCGCCATAAAGCTAAAATTTAAAATCGCAAGTGCAACAGCTTGCGCGTTGATTTTTGCCCCACCCATCACCAGCGCATCCGGATAGCCCGTTTTTTCCCGGTTTTTCTTCAAGCGTTCAGTGTAACGCATCGTGTCTTTAAATTTGAGTGGATCTTCAGGCGCAAGGGCTGCATCCCATTCTGTGAAGCTGCCCTCATCGGCAACCATCGCAATGCGTTCGTTAACGGTGATCGGAAAGTGATAATCACATTTTGGACACACCTTGTCTGATCGCACCAACTCCTTGCGATAGATAATCTGACGACAGTTGTTGCATTTTACCCAAAGCCCTTCAGGAAACTTAACGCTTCTGGGATCGGGCAGGAGGTGTCTTTCCTTTTTAAACCAAGGCATTTATATCCTAAAAATCGACAAACGGGTGTATCAATATCGGTAATGATCTGCCTTATAGGGCCCCTCTGCAGAAATACCTAGATAAGCCGCTTGTTTCGGTGTTAATTTTGTTAATTTTGCACCCACATGCTCCAAATGGAGACGCGCCACTTCTTCATCCAGTTCTTTCGGTAAACGATAGACATCTGTTTTATATTCCGTTTTCCAAAGTTCAATCTGTGCCAGAACCTGATTGGTAAAGGAATTGCTCATGACAAAAGAAGGATGACCCGTCGCACAGCCTAAATTCACCAATCGTCCTTCTGCGAGAAGAATAATGGAATGCCCGTCCGGGAAGACATATTCGTCCACTTGGGGTTTGATGTTGCTTATTTTGATATCAGCCCATTTATTGAGTTGTGCAACCTGGATTTCATTATCGAAATGGCCAATATTACAAACAATGGCCTTATCCTTCATTTTTGACATGTGATCTGCTGTAATGACATCAAAATTTCCTGTCGTCGTGACATAGATATTTCCCTCAGATAAGGCGTCTTCCATTGTCTTGACTTCGTAACCTTCCATAGTCGCTTGAAGTGCACAAATCGGATCAATTTCAGTGATAATGACACGCGCACCATAACTTTTCATGGAATGGGCACAGCCTTTACCGACATCACCGTATCCGGCCACCACCACAACCTTCCCGGCAATCATGATATCGGTTGCGCGTTTAATACCATCCGCAAGGGATTCGCGACATCCATACAAGTTATCAAACTTAGACTTTGTAACCGAGTCATTCACATTAAATGCAGGAAAAAGTAATTTCCCCTGCTCCATCATGTGATATAGACGATGAACCCCCGTGGTCGTTTCTTCAGAAACGCCCCTCATTTCGACAGCAATTTTATGCCAAAGCTGTTTATCTTCTTGAAGGGTTTCTTTTAAAGAAAGGAATAACTCTTTTTCATCCTCTGCTTCAACAAGCTTATCTAGTATGGAAGGATCTTCTTCCCCGTCTCTGCCCACATGAATCATCATCGTGGCATCGCCGCCGTCATCAACAATGAGTTGAGGGCCTTTCCCACCCGGAAAGATTAAGGCTTGTTTTGTACACCACCAATATTCTTTAAGGGTCTCGCCTTTCCAAGCAAAAACAGGAACACCTAAATCAGCAATCGCGGATGCCGCATGATCTTGTGTTGAAAAAATATTGCAACTGGCCCAACGCACATCTGCACCCAAGACGACCAAGGTTTTAATCAAAACCGCCGTCTGAATGGTCATGTGCAAAGACCCCATGATGCGTACCCCTTGTAAGGGTTTTTCACTACCATATTTTTTCTGAAGCGCCATCAAGCCTGGCATTTCGACTTCAGCCAAGGCAATCTCTTTGTGACCCCATTCTGCGAGTGACATGTCTTTTACTTTAAAATCTTCAGTTGCGATACTTGAATGACTCATCTTCCCCCTCACTTGAAGCTAATATAATATATAAAAAATTTCACGATAAAAGATAAAAACCTATCTCTCAGCCGCATTTTTTAATCTAGCGGACATATCGGTATTTTCCCAAGTAAATTCCGGTTCATTCCGACCAAAATGACCGTATGCGGCTGTCTTAAGATAAATAGGCCTTTTAAGGTTTAAATGATCGATAATGCCTCTGGGCGACATGGGGAAAAACTCCCTCACCAGTTTAACCAATTTCTCTTGAGAAATTTTAGCCGTTCCTTTTGCATCAATTAAAATTGAAACCGGATCTGCAACACCAATGGCATAGGCCAATTGCACTTCGCAGCGATCCGCTAATTCTGCCGCAACGAGATTTTTTGCAATGTGCCGAGCCATATATGATGCGGATCGATCCACCTTTGAGGGATCTTTCCCGGAAAATGCACCACCACCATGACTCCCGACACCCCCATAAGTATCTACAATAATTTTTCGACCTGTTAATCCCGCATCTCCTTGTGGGCCACCCATCACAAATCGTCCCGTCGGGTTGATATGGTAGATGATATTATCTTCATCAAGCAATTCTTTTGGAAGCACAGGCAGGATCACTTTCTCGATAATATCTTCTCTTAATTCTCCAAGTGTTGTATTTGGACTATGCTGCGTTGAGATGACAACAGTAGAAATTCTAACGGGTTTACCATTTCGGTATTCAATTGTGACTTGGGATTTTCCATCGGGCCTTAAATATGGCAGGATCCCCTCTTTACGTACCACTGCAAGCCGTTTTGTTAATTTATGCGCTAACATAATGGGCATCGGCATTAATTCTGGGGTTTCATTGGTCGCATAACCAAACATCAAACCTTGATCACCGGCCCCTCCAGGGTCAACGCCCATGGCAATATCTGGTGATTGATTGTGAATAGAAGTCATCACACCACAGGTTTCAAAATCGAACCCAAATTTAGCTCTTGTATACCCGATATTTTTAATGGTTTCTCTTACAATATCGGAAATCTCGACATAACATGATGTGGTAATTTCTCCTGCGACAAAGGCGAGGCCTGTCGTCACAAAGGCTTCACAGGCCACACGACAATCGGGATCGTCTTTAATAATCGCATCTAAAACAGCATCGGAGATTTGATCCGCAATCTTATCTGGATGACCTTCAGTGACAGACTCAGATGTAAATAAAAAATCTTGCTGATTCATAAAATCCTCCTACATAATACAATATCTTACCTAAACAACACCTATAATATTAACCCAAGCTTAATGTAAAAAATATACCTTTGTATTGACGTGAATATTTCTTATTTGTTGACATTAAACAAAAAAAAGGGTGGAAACCTTTATTTCAGGATTCCACCCTTTTTAGTCAGGATTTAAGTTCTGACTTAGCCTTCTTCTCCTTCGTGATCTTTTTTGTATTGAATTGCTGCGGCTCTCGCCCAGAAGAGTAAGCCAATCAATACGAAAAAGACAATCGGAGGAACGATGTAGACTGTATTCGGAATGGGTGGCTCCATCATCAAGTAGTAAAATGTTGAAAGCGCCATTCGTCCGTCAACTTCACCGGCATCACCATCCCATGCGAAAAATGTCATGGGAATGTTTTGACCGGACTCAAGCTGTGCAGACTTTTCTTTATCTTCAGTCAGCATTGCTCTTTTGATGATAACCTGCCACCGTCCATTGTTCCATTTTGCAAATGGAACTTTGACATTTGTATCAGCACGGGTTTCTAAAGTGCCCATCCCGTGACCTTCAATTTCTTCGATCGTGCCATCAGATTGCCATTTCCAGATATCCACACCATTTTTTTTGTCCCCGTGAATAAAGTAGGGTTTTTGGGGCGAGGAGAGCTCTTGCCATTTCTGGGCAAACTGAATGGCAATCCCATCATTGTAAACACCCACAGGCTCAGGATTCACATCCTTTAAAGGACCACGTTTGTTATCGTTTTCGTGAGTGTACTGATCCGTGTTAATGGCTGGAAATGCGATGGATGAAAGCCTTTTATAATCATACTTGGCTTCTCCACTCTCATCCCGCATACTTTCAGTCCGGTCATCCCACTCTAAAAGGATCACAACCTCTGCATCGTTGTAGAGAGAACGGACACGAATATCGTCAATGGTCCTTAGAAAATGTCGAGGCGGCTGAATAATCTGACTGGCCAATCCGACATACTGAGGCGGGACGACCGCCCATTTTTCATCACTCGCATCACTCGGAAGCCCGCCTTCCTCAACATACCTAGACTTAATGACAAATCCAATCGCAGGTTTGCTTGTTTCAGGATCCAAAGGACGTTTCACCGTGGTTAAAGACATCACGAAGTTGGCCACATGCCATCTCTCTTCTTCTGAAAGCTCTTCTGCAAACGAAGGCATCGGCGTTCCATTTAAGCCTGTCGAAACTTCACGAAAAATATTTCTCGGGTTGTAGGGATCGCGACGGTTCCCCCTTAAATTCCAGGGCTTTTGAAGATTTGCCGGAAAAATTGGAAAACCCCAGTCTCCTCTTTGGCTCAAATTTCCGTTTCCACGTCCTTCGACACCATGACATTCAACACATTTAGCTTTGTTCATAAAAATGTCACGGCCCTGTTCAATACTCTCAGGAGATGATGGAATTTGCGTTCCATAACTAATGACGGTGATTTCCTCATCAGGATCATCAAATTCCCGATCCTTGACCAACTCTTTTTTGATAAAAGTGACGACGTCGATTCGTTCTTGTTCAGTAAGAATCGAACCCCATGCAGGCATCACTGATCCTGGAAGTCCGTGCGTCACCGTGTTGAAGAGATCTTCGTCGGTAGGCAACTCACCACTCCCCGTGTGGCGAATTTTAAAGGTTCCCTGGTTAAAATTCCTGGGTTTTGTCGCCAAACGAATTGCGGAAGGCCCGTCTCCTGCACCATCCGGTCCGTGACACCAGACGCACTTTCTAAAATATACGCCCTTACCCGCATCGACACTCCCTGCAAGCGTCCCTGGCTTGTATGTCCCGGGTGATGGTTCTTTGGGTGCAGGTGCAACACTGAAGACTTGTGCGCTGGCGAGACCAGCTGTGCCGATGACGAATGCAGCTGTTACGACGGCGCCCAATCCAAAGATTGCGCCTTTGAGGCCAATTCCAGCCCTCTTTTGTCCAATCTTATCTATCATTTTTTTCATTCCCCCTCTCAAGTATCATTCCAAGACTATGGGATAACATATTCTGATGAATGATTAACCCCATGTTCTTGGAAAGAACCCTGTATGCCAGTATTCGAAGATAATCACCTTCCAGATTTCGTTTGTGGTTAAATGTTTCTCCCACGGAGGCATTGCGGATGCCCAAGGAAATGCTTCACGGGAAAGATCCGGACCACCTTTTGCCACTCGCCAGAATACAAAGGTTTCTTGTAGCTGAGAAATGGTTCCTGGATCAGCGAAGTTTGCTGGAATCGGGTTAAAGGCAAAAGAGAAGGGGCCTTTACCATCAAGGTTATCTCCATGACAGAAAAAACAACCAGCTGTACCAAAAAAGACAGTACCACCTTGTTGGACTTGTTGAAGGAATTTCGGGACATCCCCTGTCCATGCATTTCCTCCAAAATATTGGGCTTCGTCACCCACCTTCAAGTAATTCCCATCCTCACCAACACGAAATGGATTTTCGGCCGTTTGAAGATTATAGGTCTTCTTATGAAGATTTATACTTGCAGGTGGTGCCGGATGCACCGTCCTCAACTCAATCGGCTCACCAAATGACGGGAGCATTTGGCTATAGGTTTGAAATGCAATCAAGCCTGGCACGATTAAAAATGTTGCGTAGCGGCTTAGCTTTGCTGTGCCGTGATCTTCTCGCAACATCACTGCAATGGGATGAGAAAACTCTTCCCATGAAGGTGTTGTCAGTGAACAATACAAGAAGATCGCCACCGTACAGACCCCCATATACATTGCCAGCAATGAAAATGGGATCGGCGGAGTCAAAATGATACGAAAACCGACATAACAAATCACCCACAAAAGTGGCGCTTGAATCAGCTTCGGCATGGGAAGTCCCATTTTTCCTTTAAGCAGCCAAGCCGAAATAACCGCAAATAAGACGAGACCGACTTGGATAGCAGAAAATGTTCCTGCCGAAAAGGGGCCGCCGCCGCCACCTGCCCAAGCCATCATTGGAACAGCCAAGATCACCAAGATCAGCGCCAAGACTTGGGCAAACACAGCCTTGTTTATATACTTACTCATAATTAGTCTGCCTCCTTATTTCAATTCTTAATTTAAGCCAATAAAGGTTGAGCTATCTTTCATAGAACGAGAGATCTGAACACCTTCACCTAATGGCTTATTCTTGGCAAATGCTTCACCGGTTTCAAGTTTTGCTTCAGGTTTTTTAATGGGGCCTTCTTTTTCATTTGCAAGGCGATCCAGACCATCTGCAATAGCCGCAGCTTCATCTTGCGCGATCAGATGATCCACCAAGACATCCAAACCGGAAACCGTAAATTTATGCCTAAAATCCTTTAGCATGTCATCTACAAATCCCGGGACAATAAATGCGCTGGGATCCATAATCGATTCGATGATGTATTCACGAGGCGTCGTCGCATGAGCCGTCCCCGCTTTCATCGCCGCCTTATATTCCGGAGATTTAATGCGACGTTTCGCGCTGGATCCCTCAATCAATAAAGGCCCGATGGCGCCTGTTTTCGCAACAGAGATGCCTGGAATCTTGTGACAGGCATAACAGGTCATTTTTGTCACAATTTCTTCAGCGGTTTCTGATCCGAGCGCAACTGGCGGACCTGCAGGCTTCTCTTCTACGGGTTCTTCATCTCCAGCTGCAGAAGCAAGGTCTTTACCAAAATACTCTTCCCATGAATCCTTTGCAGTCCACTTACTGGCATCATCCCGCATTTGAAGGAAGCTCACCACTGAGACAATTTCTGTATCGACCAACAAAATCGGGGGTTTGTCAATGATCGGCATGGGGCTTTCAGTATCATTTGTCCCCTTCAAGCCAAAGCCTTCCACCACAAAACAGTTGGGGCAATATTCTGATTCGATCAAATACTGGCCACCTGTTTCAGCATGAGGGATGTGCCCTGAGTTTTTCTCACCATTCGCATGTAATTTTTTAAATTCTTCATACCGTGGTTCTTTGACTCTTTCATGCGAACGCTCTTCTTCACTAACCTGGAGTAATTTTTGCGGTTCTGTTTTAAGCGCAATCAGGTTCGGGCAACGATCCGCTTTTTGCTCCATGAAGAATCTGTGACAGAGCGGACACTGACCTTTTCCGATGGGCCCTTCCCCTCTGGCCAACATGCCCAGTGGATCATGTGATCCAAAAATAATTTGCTCTCCCATACTCTGGAGATCTTCCGGTGTTACATTACTCACATCAATCGCCTCAGCCGCCTCGGGAGCATCCCCCCGAATTTGAGGCAGCCAGTTGGTATATGCCGCAAAAATGGACAAAATGGTGATGTACCAAAGAGCAACCTTAAATACGATTATTCCTGCACCTTTTTTCTTAGCCATTTATTTCTCCTATTCCCCTCTTTCATTTGATGGGGGCCGATTTTCCGGCCCCCATCTCAACAACAGTTATCCGTTAGTGACTTCCTGCTGGGACAGCTGTTCCTGCTGTTGCAGCTTCCTCTGCTTCTACCTTCTTCTTACCAGCAGTCGCAAGCGCACTCAGCCAGAAAACGAAGAGCAGCATTGTCCAGAACAGAAGAACATTCAATGAGTTAATATTTCCAGCGTAACCGAGCGGATTCGTAAATGCCCAAGGGGAATTGTCACGAAGGATCTCATTCACATGCCAATGGAGGCGAACAGACGAGCGAAGATAACCCATCACAGCCATTGTCCATGTAAAGGCGACTGCCAACATAAAAAGCGCATAGGCTCCCCGGACAGACATCTTTCCCCATTGGATTTCCCCAACCGGCTCTGCGCCCTTGAGCATCTTCAGGTTCACCGTTACACCGACAAAAAGAACGGTCAATGTCGATGCCACCTGCGGCACTGAAAGTCCAATTCTGACGTTCGCAGGAATATAGTACCCATAGACACCTAAGAACAGGATATTGACATACGCCATACTGATCAGAAAACCGAGAAATATATTTCCCTTCCAGGCCCACGGCACCTTAAGATTCACGTTGCACCGCTGATAAATCATGAAGGTGACCACGGTTGTTGTAATCATACAGTTAATCGCTGTATTTTTTGCCGACATCACCCCGTAGTTTCCAACAACTGGATGCTGCGCACCCCCCATCGCTTTCAATTCGGCAGGCGTCATCACTAAGGTATGCGGTGTCAACCAAGAAATCGTAGAGACAACCAGAATGGCCAGAAGAAATTTAAAGGCGGGGTAATACCTTTCAGAGCCCGGCATTCTTCCCATCGCCTGAAAGAGGTAGTAGTTCACTGTAATGAAGAGGGTTGCAATCATCGTTGCCTGCATGATAAACACCCAGGCCAACAATCCTCCCATCAAGGTAATCCCCATCTGCTGACGGTATCCATAAATCTCTCTCATCAACCAATAACCCGCAAAGGGGAGCGGGATCAGCGCGAGAATCCCCATAAACATGGCGATGTAGCTCATCCAGTCATAATGACCTTTTTCTTCGGGCGTTTTTGCGGAGAGAAATCTAAAGGAAGCGTAAGCCGCCACCACACCACCGCCGAATGCCGCATTACCCAGAATACGATGAACCACAACGGGAACCATTAGTGGGTTGTGCATGACCTTCCAGATATCTCCGAGAAAATGGCCTTCCGCATCCACACCCGCGGGTGACATCATAAAACTCACCCAGGTGTTCGCCATGACCATCAGCGCGATACCGACCGCATTCAAGACTGTGCCTAGCGCCAAATGGCCCCACTTCCAGTCTCCACAGCGATCATTCATTGCATCCCATCCATAGTAATAAACGTACAAGACGCCACTCTCTAGGATAAAGAGCAAGGCGTAAATATGCATGACAGGCCTAAAAATCCCCGACAAATATCTAAAAAATCCTGGATACAAGGCAAGAAAAGAAAAGATCAAAATTCCGCCCAAAATGGCTGTCACAGAATAGGCGGTCAAACTAATCTTCATCATTTCATGCGCAAGATCATCAAATTTCTTACCAAGCTTCGCGTCTCCTTTTTGGGTGATCATAATACCGATCAACTCCATCACCCATACAAACATGGGAACCGCTAATACAAAACTTCCAAAGTAAAGATGCTGTTGATTGGATATCCAGATAATTGTTCGACTTTGAAAGTCGCCATACGTACCGTAATCATCGGGATAAACCATTGTAGGGGCCGGAGGACCCGAAATTGGCCCGAACTCACCCTCCTCTTTATAGAAGACGTCTTTTCCCATTTTGGGTTCGTCTGACTCTTCTCCTTCTACTACAGCCGCTTCCTCTTCTGCCAGTGCAAGAGATGTAGCAACTGGAGCGAATGGAAGAAGTGCAAGAAAACTGAACATACCCAGCAGGATCAGTGCCCCTATCTTCTTCTTTGACTCTCCAAATACATTTAGCATTAAGTTATCCTCCTCAGGAAATTTCAAAAAAAAACTGTTCCATTTTTATGGAAGCAGCCAAGGTTTATTGCCAATCTCTATCCAAATCCGTAAAAGTAGTCGAGGTTTTGTGCTGGCCCCATAAGAACCCAGTTCAAGAAAAGCAAGTAGTAGAGTGCGGCACCGGCAAAACAGATTACCCCCATTACCAACTTTTGGCCGAAGCCAACTTTTGCTTGTGTATTACCATCTGACATTTTCTTCACCCCTTTTTTATGCTCATTTCATTAAAATAAGCTGATCCGACAAACAAACTTCCTAATACTCTTTAGAGTTTACTCACCGGATTAATGAATAAATCCAGCTGGTGCATGCATTGTATACCAGCTCACCCAGCATAAAAATGCGACTGACACCCAAAATAGCTTTTTCCCAATATTGGCCTTAGGAATTTCTTCTGACATAACTATCATCCCCCTCAAATTAATTAAATACTTCACTTGTGGCCTGAAATGTCGGAAATATAGCCCATAATAAAGCCATTGTCAAGCCCATAAACTTCAGATTCTTCACCTCAAAACACTTGACTTTCTCTCTGCAAACATGATTACTTATTCCCCTTAAAAATTAAGGAGGATTTCTGCATGAAATTGCCGGAAAAACACGAAGATGCCCCGTATTACTCTCATAAGAACGCTCCGCTCTTTGATTTGTTTATCATTGTCGGCCTCATCTTTAATGGCCTAATGATCATTTTTTTCCTTCTTTATTGGCTTGAACTTATTTGAATTGCCCTGATTAAAAGCCCTCACCTATATCAACTACAGTCCTCGCACAACGAAACCCGACGGCTTCATAACGATATCCGGGAATCATTTTAAGTCTTCCTGTTGTTCTGCCAGAATAAAGAGAGTCTCGCCATGAGGACCCCCTTAATACCTTCATTTCACCCCGTTCTGGCCCCAGGGGGTTCTTTTGAGGGGCGTTACCGTAATACTGATCATCATACCAATCTTGCACCCATTCCCGAATATTACCCGACATGTCATAGATGCCATAAGGGCTTTTATCTTTTTCATAAGAACCTACGGTCATTGTAAAAACACCCAAATCCGCCTCTCCCTTAAAATTTGCAAATGTCGGTTCAAATTTTTCGACCCAGGGCCATTCGAGTCCCTCAGCTCCTCTGGCCGCCTTTTCCCACTCTGCTTCGCTGGGCAGTCGAAAACCGCGCCATTTGCAATATTCATAGGCATCCAACCAACTGACGTAGATCGCAGGTTGGTTGGGGTGATTAAAAAACTGAATATCCTTCACATAACGGTTCAAGGGCTCGCGGTGCCCCGTCGCTGCAACAAATTCGCCATATTCATGGTACATCACCTCAAATTGATGGATTGCATAGGTATCCAGAAAAACCATGCGCTTTGGCTGTTCATCGACCCCGCCATTGTCTGAGCCCATCATAAAATCACCGGCGGGAATCACAATCATCGGATTATCTTTAGGCGCTTCCTCCGAATGGATCGGATTTTTTTGAACGGCCTCTGTTTTATCGGGCTGTTTCGAGGCCATTAGCATCACAATCCCAATCACTGTCAAACCCACAATAAATGCGGTATAAACCCGCACAAAAATCTTGTTCATACGATTTTTTACACCCCTCATTTCTTAAAAAATCAAGTTAGCATAAAGGGAGAACGGGAATCAAAACACAAGGGATGCTCTCGAAGCCAATCCCTGACGAAAGCTTGACAGTTAAGCCTCTCCCCCGCTATCATCCGCACTTTAAATCACCTGGGTAAGGTTATGGTTCACCGTCTGTTTCGCACCACATCCATCATTGTGGCTTGTTTGTCTTTATTCATCTTTTTGAGTGTAAGCCTTTCATCTGGGAAAGAGCTTTCCTCTGAAACTGCGGCAGAGACCCTTTCTGAAGATATCTTCTTTAAAACACCGGGAACAATTTCAGGCCCCCCAGCACCTAAATTAAATTATCCCGAAAGCTACGATCGCGGCGGCAAGCTCGACAACCGCTCAATTCTCTGGGTTTTTATTCAACAACATTTTTTCTTGGGGAGCTTCATCCTCGGCGTGCCAATGATCGCGTGGATGATGGAGGTTTTTTGTTATTTTCGCCGAAGCGCAAAAAATAGTAACTCAGAAAAACTGGATCGTCTTGCCCATGAATTCATGGAGATCGCACTGCCATTTTACCCGCTCACTATTATTTTTGGCTTCGCACTGCTCGGTGCATTCCTCTTTCTATATGAAGCATTTTCGCAATACATGTCGACCATCTTCAGGCCCGTGCTCTATTTTTACGTTTTTGTCTTCTTTTTAGAAAATGTCCTACTTTACGCGTATACAAAAACGTGGAAGCGATGGGAAAAAGGGAAAGCAAAATGGCGTCATCTCGCCCTCGGGGGGGCAACCTGCCTAAATGGCCTGCTCATTATCTATCTCGCAAATGCCTTGATGGCCTTTATGATGTCTCCCGCCGGCATTGACGCTGAGGGACACTACCTCGGCAATCTCTGGAATGCAGTCAATACTCCGCTTTGGAATCCACTCAATATCCATCGCATATTGGCAAGCATTATGTTTAGTGGTGCCGTCATCGCCGCTTATGCCGCTTTTCAGATGCTGACCACCCGTGATCCGGCCAAACGCGCCCACTATGATTGGATGGGACATGTTGCGATCATGATTTCCATCGTCAACCTTTTTATTCTCCCCTTTGCAGGCTACTGGTTTGCAAAAGAAATTTTCATGTATCGTAATCGAATGGGTGTCACTTTAATGGGAGGGCAACTCAGCTGGCCATTCATTATGCAGGCCATGCTGATCGGATTAATTTTTATGACGGTCACCTTCTACCTTTGGCAGGGCACCACACGCATGCAGGGTTCAGAACGCTATCGGCATCTGGTCAAATATACGATGATCATTCTCGCCGCCGCTTTTTTAATTTGGGCGACACCCCACACCATCCCGGCAAGCCAAGGTGAATTTAAAGCGATGGGCGGTACACAACACCCCATCGTCGGTTATTACGGCACCATGGCCGCAAAAAATACGGCCATCAACACGATGATTTTAAGCTTTGGGCTGTGCTACATCATCTTTCATCGCTGCAATAAAGAAATCACCGCTTCATGGGCAAAATGGGGAAATATCGCCATGGCGCTTTTATTTGGCGGGGCAGAAGCCTTTATCATTTTCATCGGGATTTATGGATTTTTCATTCCGGCTAGTGCCCGTGTAGAGCTCGCCTTTCCACAATTTGCGGCTGCCATCGGGGCATTGGGCGGTGGCATGCTACTCAATATCGTCATGCTCAGGAAATCAAAAATCATTGGCCCCGTCCAATGGGGAAAACTACCCACATCAGGCGCCTTTGCCCTCTTTTTTCTGGCCGTTTTCATCTCAACAACCATGGTTTTAATGGGCTACATCCGATCATCCGTACGTCTTGACTGGCATGTCACCGAGATATTAAAAGATGTGACCCCTTGGGCCGACACGCCATCACTGAGCTATGCAATCGGGATGGTCTTTTTTAACGTTGTGGTCTTTTGGATGATTGCAACCGTGCTCTTCCGAATTGGCCACCGAAAAACCACAAAAACATTTTCAATGAAATCAGGCGCGATGACTCCTGCAAGCTCAGGCACGGCTTCGGAAAAATCCCCTTAGAAACCCCTTTCAAAGTGTCCCGCTAAAAACCGAGTTGAGGAAGGACTTCAGCCGCTTTTCCCGAAAGCGTCACATCGGCCAGACCCGAAAGGGAAGGGGCAGGATTGATCTCAACAACAAAGACACCAGCCTCCTTTGCAATAGACGCAAAAGAGGCTGCAGGTTGCACAACACCAGAGGTTCCAATCACAAACATCACTTCGTGATTTTGACATGCGCTTAAACTTTGCTCCAGGTGCTTCCCATCAATCGCTTCTCCGAACCAGACAATATCAGGCCGCAAAAGAGAGTCACACTCCGAACATTTCGGGAGCGCCGGCAGTGACAGAGAATGATCTTCCGTTTTAACCCCACAGTGCGTACAGCGCATTTTCCAAATATTGCCATGCATTTCAAGCATGTTTCGGCTGCCGGCTTTTGCATGGAGTCCATCAACATTTTGCGTGATGAGCTGAAACTGAATAATCGTCTGCTCAAGCCCCACCAATGCCTCATGGGCTGCGTTCGGTACTTTCGCAGCAATCAGCCCTCGACGCCATTGATACCATTCCCAAACAAGTTGAGGGTCGCGCTGAAAGGCTTGCGGCGTGGCGAGTTCTTCAGCACGATAGGTTTTCCATAATCCTTCATCCCCACGAAAGGTGGGCACGCCACTTTCAGCAGAAATCCCGGCTCCGGTTAAAACAACCAGGGATTTCGTTGCAGCAAGTCGTTCACGAACCAGAGAAATCTGCTCTTCGATCATCAAGAAAACGCCTTAGAAAAAACACCACATAAATAAACACTGCATCCACATTTTGACCACCTCTAAGACTTGACATAATCAAGCAAAGTGGTACTATTTCTATAGTTCATGGTTAATTCTCCTTAACAACATGTGAACCCTTGAAAGCAGACAAAAGCCTCCTCCAGCCCCACCTTTGGAGGGGGCTTTTTTTAGAAAGCTCTAATGAATTAAAGAAGAAAAACAGGTCGTGTTTCGAAAATAGATTTTAACGGACAGGATTCTCCGGGCCACGGCCTCGAAAGGTATCGATAAACTTAAGAACCTTGGCTTTTTCAAGCGCTTTCAAGCGAAAAATTGCACGCCAGGCCGTGATGATCAGGGGATGTGCCTTATCCTCTCGCGTCACCATCAACACACCGTCCCATTGCCCGATGAATTCACGGGTCATTTCTTTGAGCCATTGAATATCAGATTCAGATAAACCGGATTGATCAAAATAGATCACAATATTGCCATGTTCGAGGTTATGCACCAGAAGTTCCGGGCGCGTTTCACTGGCTTCATAAACACTGGGTGGCAACCAACTGGGGTCATGTGGCCCTGAGGTGGGTGGGTCTGTCTTATAGAATGAACGAGAATTTGCAGGCAAATGGCCATGACCTTCATTATCGTAAAACTCAACCCCTTCCGGCACATCGGGGGGGATGGGTGGCTTTGTCTGAGCTGCGATAGGTGATAAAGAAAATAAAATGAACAACCCAAAAGCAATAAAAACCCACAGCAAAAAATGTCTCTGGCTTTTCTTCTGATCTATTCTCTCTAATTTCCTCATAACCCTACTCTCATTGTATGTATAGAAAAGTGTCAATTCAATATTATGGAATACCACAGACTTCCTTGACGAGGGCTGCGAGTACCACGGGATCATTACCAATCTCATCAAGTTCACTTTTAGCTTTTTCAACCGCCGGAATCGCCGTATCAGGCAAAATGACCTCTTCCCCTCCTGCCCTTGCCCTTGCTTCAACAATCACGCGAATCAAGGCACGGGACATCAAGGGAAGCGCGTCAAGTTCTCGAAGCGCCCCTTTACTCCATTGCATTTCTGGCTCAGGGATTTGCAGGACAACATCCCCTTCAATCAAGGCTTGGCAAGAGAGCCGAAAAGGATTGGGCAATTCGGCCTCTTCAAGCATATTCTCCTCATCGAGATCAATCTCTGTGAGGTTCTTCACCCCGTCAACCACCATAATTCGACAGGTACTGCATGTCGCAAATCCACCACAATCATGCCGAAGTTCAATACCGAGTTTCTCCGACGCATCAAGAACCGATGTTCCCTCCGGAATTTCTCCGACCTTACCACTGGGATAAAATGAAACTTTTGCCATTGAGAACCTTTCCTCCAAAAATAAAGCGATTATAACGGACGTCTAGAACCAGTTCAAGAGATGCGGAGCTGTCATTTTTTAAAAGAATTTCCGCAAGACCCTTTATGTTTCAGCATGTTTAAATCCACGTTCAGCCAGTGCATGCTCAAGATTCATCAAGGTATCACGGCCGGTATGTCCTTCAAAAATATTGGCGATGGAATCGTCCGCATACTCCGACCCTTCCATTTTTTTCATCGGATCACGGACGGGCCGAGGATTCGCCTTCCAAGCCTCCAAACAAGCTTTGGTAATCATCTTCCCAAGTGGTTCTGGGTTGTAAAGCAGCTTCTTAATCATCAGGGGATTCATTGACAAGGGATCATAATTCTTGGGTAGATAACCTTCTTCGATAAGTCGTTCAGAAAGCCCGGTGTTGGGCTGTATCCCGAGGAAAAAGAGTGCGGGGTAGACCTGGGCTTCCCCCATAATCGCGGCAACTTTTTTGTATGAGGCCACGCTCTCAAGTAAGGTCGCTTCTGTGTCTCCGGGAGAATTAAGTGAATAGTTCAAAATAACACGCCCTTTATACCCCGCCTCTTTTAAATAGCGGCAGCCCTCGTAAAGCTTGTCGAGACGAAAACCCATTTTCATGCCATCCAAAACCGCTTGAGAGCCAGAAGTAATGGCAACTTCTGTATCGCCCAGCCCCGATTTCACCATCAAACCTGCGAGATCTTTAGTGATAAGACTGGTTCGAATATAGCCACCCCACTTAATCTTCATTCCGCTTTGGATAATCCGCTCAAGTGTCTCGGTACAGTGCGGGTAATATTTCGATCCGGGCACCCATTGAGCATCTGCGAACCAAAAACGTCGTACGCCCCAGCGATCATAAAAGGCCTTCATTTCGGCCACAACATTCTCTGCTGGACGCGTATAAACCCGCTTTCCTTCAATATAGGTGTAGAGGCAAAATTGACAATCATAAGGACAACCTCTTTTGGTTTGAATCCCGATGGCTTCGCTTTTATATGCAGCATATTGCGGGAAGATGGATTCGATGTAGGCTGGATCTTGGACAGAAGACTCCAGTTTTACAGGCGTGGCCTGCACGCCTGTAATCATTTCACCGCCCTTAAGGTAGATACAGCGATCCTGCATGATGGATTTTTCTTCATAAATATTGAGCAGCGCATCCTCACCCTCTCCGATAATACCAATCACTCCTTCAGGAAGCCGACGAATCACCTCTTTTGAAAAAACAGAAAAAGCCCCGCCACCAACAACCAACTGAAGACCGGGATGTTTTTTCGCAATCAAATTAAAATAAGTAAAATGTTCTCGAAGATTGTTGTAATACAGTAAAAGCGCCCTCAATCCGTAGACTGCCGCAATCGATTTTTTTATCGGGTTTCTCGAATAATAAAAATCGAATGCATATTGAAGTGAACCATCCCCCTCATGTGGCGCAAACATTTGGATATCACGCCACGAAAAAGCAATCAGATCCGGCTTAAAGGTTTTCACGGTTTCAAGCAATGTGGCATGCCGCTTTTTGAGCGGGATCAAAGAAAGATCCAAAATATGCTGCGGCGCTTTGGGGTGGAGCTTATGCAGAAAATGGGCAAGGTAAGTCACACCCAAGGGATAGACTTTTTTACAGGGTAGAAAAACGTAAAGGACTGCTTTTGATCTCATCTCTGCCTCAAATCGAGATAAACTACCATGGCCTACAGTCTGGCTTCAATAGCGCCGCCGTGATTCTTTTCACCACATGCCTTCATTTCAAATCCTGAGTTGGCGGGATTTGAAACCGACAAATCTCCTAACAATACGAAATTTGCCACAATCATCCTCCTCACCCTTCGCCTTATTCAAAAAATCACTTCGGATCCTGTCTTTCAGGAGACTTAAGGGATTCCCCCAAGATCAATACCGACCTTGGGGGAATCATTTTAATTGACAAGGGGAAGAATGATCAGATAGATTTTGAGATAGAAATGCCCAATTATACTCGGGGATTCAGATAAATTATCTAAACATAAAAATGTATTAACAGGGAGGAAAAAACCAAATGGTATTAGTCAATCAAGAAGCACCGGATTTTACCGCAAAAGCAGTTTCCGGGGGTCAAGTCATTGATGAATTTAAACTTTCAGATCAACGCGGCAAATATGTTGTTCTCTTTTTCTACCCGCTCGATTTTACCTTTGTCTGCCCGACTGAGCTCCATGCTTTTCAGGAAAAATTAGAAGAGTTTAAAAAACGAAATGTTGAAGTCATCGGGGTTTCAACAGATTCATGGTTTTCACATTTGGCCTGGTTAAATACCCCCAAGACCCAGGGCGGGATTGAAGGCGTTAGCTATCCTTTGGTTTCGGATTTCAATAAAACCATTTCCCGTGACTATGATGTCTTGTTTGAGGGATTAGGCGCTGCATATCGTGGACTCTTTTTAATCGATAAGAACGGTGTTGTACAGCATCAAGTCGTCAACAACTTGCCCTTAGGGCGGAGTATCGATGAAGTCCTCCGTATGGTCGATGCTTTACAGTTTACTGAAGAACACGGTGAAGTTTGCCCCGCCAACTGGAAAGAAGGCGATAAAGCGATGAAACCCACCGATAGTGGATTGAAAGAATTTTTCGCTGAGTAAGACCCTCTGGGGGGTAGCGACTTCTTCGGATGTGTCTACCCCCCAACCACACCTCCCATTCATCAAAACATTCAAGCATCTCCATCAACAATTGCATATAATCGGCCACAAAGACTTGACAGAGCCCCTATAGATACGGTTTATTCCTATGGTCTTTTTATCAAGACATCAACGATAAGGTTTCTGAAAGGATCAATGTTTCATGATGAAGTCACGTACTGAAAAATTGACCACCCTCTGGAAATGGTCGGCCATTCTCCTGAGTATTCTCGTGGTCGCAATGTTGCTTTTTAAGAAAGAGAGCAAAATACCCGATAAAAAACCCTCTCCCGCCATCATCCAAGAGAAACAAGAAAAACCGAAACAGGTTGAAGCGCCCAAACCAGACCCCGAAACACTCGTGACGGCGGAAGCCCTGGTCGCGGCAGGTGAAAATATCATCTACGGAACCAATGATCCTCAACTGAACGCCGGAGGCAGGCTCCCGGTTGGAAAAGGCCAATGTGCTTTCTGCCACCTTTTCACTGAAGGGCAAATCTCAACACGCTGTCCCGATTTAAGGAATATCGAAACCCGTTCACATCAGCGTATTCAAGAAGCCCGTTTCATCCAGTTTTCTAAAAAATATGCCGACAAACCCGAGCCCGATTCTCAGCTCAAACCCAAAGCTTCAACAGGTGGAGAATACCTGATTGAATCCCTCTATTGCCCAAGCTGTTATGTCGTCGAAGGATTTGGGAAGGAAGGCAGCCATGATGAAATCAGTACCATGCCCTTTGTCTCAGAAATGCCAATGATGCTCAATGATTATGAAATGGTCGCCGTGGTCGCTTACCTACAAGCCATGGATACCCCTGGTGATTATTCCAAAGTCACCGCAAGAGATGACTGGGAACGCTACTTCAATCAAACGCTTCAGATCGGTACAGACAAACGCCCTAAATTTGTTCGGAATGAAGATTTGACAAAAACGGCACTGCTTGAGGATTCTCCCGAAGTCATGATTGAAAAAATGGGGTGTTTTATTTGCCATAAAATCCCGACCATTCCTATCGCATCCATTGGCCTCAGCGGGCCGGAGTTAACCATGAAAACCTTGGCGATCAAACGCATCAACTCTCCGGAATATTTGAAGGCGGTGGACTTAAATCGTGCACGCGCCGAAACACCCAAAGAATACGTTTTAGAGTCCATACTCGATCCCGCCGCATTTGTGGTACCCGGATATGGGGACGGAGACGGGATGCCCACACATTACGGCACAAAGTTTACGGTCGGGGGACTCAATAAACTGGTCAATTTCCTCATGACCCTTGACGAAAATTCAGGCAAAGACACATCGGAGAGCTCTGACTCAAAAAAGGTCAGTAGCGGCTCGAAAAGAGATTAGCAAAGACTAGGAGTCAAAGAACGAAAATCATGAATGAACATGTCAGGGCAACAATGCGCTTTTCTTGACATCAAATAGTCTCGGTGATATTCTCCCGTCCAGACAAAATCGATGGGGCTGTAGCTCAGCTGGGAGAGCACAAGGCTGGCAGTCTTGGGGTCAGGGGTTCGATCCCCCTCAGCTCCACCATTTTTTCAGTGACTTAGGAAGTTCTGAGTCAGTCTCTTTAGAACACATACCAGGTTTCGTTCCGCTTTTTTTATCCTTTCAATCTAAGCTGTTCACGGCAGCCCTGAGATCATCGGGCGAGAAAAGACGCCTCTCGACGACTGATCACAGACCAAACGACCATCAAGTTTGAACAATGTGACCGTGGAAGAGGAGATATCGTTTTTATTTCCTTATTCTTTAAGTTTTGGAAGGATCAGATCTCATTTCTATCACTTGATTTTCAAGCAGGACTTGAGCCTACCTGCGGCCGGTCTCTCGAGTACCACATTGCTGAACGGGTTTCGACAACCGATTCAAATGCATTTTGACTTGGTTGAATCCAAGGTGGCCCCATTGACCGACGGGTTGAACCAGATTGACATTCATTTCAGACAAATCCCCTTTATTGATTCAGCAAGGGGAAATGTGTTGGTGCGACAGGATATCGGCGTTTGGACCACCAGTTTTAGCGGACTGATGCCGATGGATGTAGGGCAAGCCGGTTTTACTCTGCTGTGGAGATTTTGGAGACCCGACGGGCAGACTGGAAGAGGCGGCAGGCAGATTTCAAAATAGTTCGGGAACACGGGGAGGATGTAGCGGAGGAACAGGTTCCCCTGCCTTAACCCGTCCACAAATTCCAGACCATGAAGCCTTAGGTTTTCAACTGACTCCAATTGGGGGGGGAACGACTTAATAATCAGCCGGCCTTTTCAAGTGGTCTCAATACTATTTCCCCAAGGAAGGAATACTTCAACAAGAAGTTCCTTATTGTTTCACGAAGTACGCCTCATTCAAAAAATCGTTTCGAGCCTTATCTTTGTTGAGACTTGACGGTTTATCTCAAGATCAATCGCCAATATCAGGTCCTCAGTTCTGCCTCGCATTGTTGACAAATTTTTTTCATTCAACTAGAGTATTTTTACTTTTTTTAGAGGGGTACAAGGATGGCGGCAGAAAAAACTGAAACCATTAAAATGACTGCGAAGGTGGGAAAACCATTCCAGATTCGTTTTTGGGAAGATCGGACAAAGGGGGGATGCCGCTGGGTCCCGACATATGATACAAGTGCTTTGCGATTATTAGGAGATGAATATGAACGCACGCGGAATATTCGTGTGACAGATTCCGGCATGCGGATCTTTGAATTTGTAGGGGTGAAAGCTGGTCAAGTGATCATCGAATTTGAAGCACGCTACGGCTGGAAGTTTTCCGCAGAAAACCATCTTAGTTACGAGGTCACAATCACCGATTGATTTTCTATTTCGTAAATCTCAACATGGTCCCATCGTCTAGTGGTTAGGACGTTGGCCTCTCACGCCGAAAACACGGGTTCGATCCCCGTTGGGACTACCAGACTTTTATTTTCTTATTTTCCAGTCATGCTTCAAGAGATCAGTTCTGCCGACTACCCTCATCACGACTCATGATATTTAACCTCGGAAAAGAATGAAAATTTCACAAAAAAAGGGTAATATACACTACGGAAAGTCAGTTCATGGAGGGACTATCAATTGTATGGTGTCATACTAGCAGGAGGAAGTGGGACACGGTTTTGGCCTTTGAGTCGAGAGGAATACCCCAAACAACTTCTGAAAATCTTTGGAAACCGCACTTTAATTCAAGCGACACTGTCACGTATTTCTGAGCTGATTCCAACAGAAAAAATTTATGTGGTGACCACCCCACCTCAGCTTGAACAGATCCGATTCCAGTTGAGCCTAGAAACACATTCCAAGCTGAATTATATTTCTGAGCCAGAGCGAAGAGATACCGCTGCTGCCATTGGCTTTGCCGCGATGAAACTTCAAAAGCAAGATCCAGAGGCAAGCATGGTTGTACTTTCTTCTGACCATTTTATTAAAGATGAACCAGAATTTTTAAAGTCACTTTGTATTGCCGAAAAAATTGCTCAAGAAGGATATTTGGTGACCTTAGGCGCAAAACCAATACGACCAGAAACGGCCTATGGTTACATCAAAGCGGGGCCATCATTGCCGCTTGCCCATGGCGCTTCAAAGGTCGAACAATTTATCGAGAAGCCGGATCGTGCAAAGGCCGTACGGTATTTAGAAGATGAAAACACCCTTTGGAACACCGGTATTTTTGTCTGGAAAGTTCGCACGATTTTGGATGAAATAGACCGTTTTCTTCCCGAGCTCTCTGAAGGACTTAAGGAAATTGGAAAAACGATCGGGACAGAAAAAGAAGAGAAAATTCTTCAAACAACATATGCCCAACTCCCTTCTATTTCAATTGATTACGGGGTACTTGAAAAATCAGAACACTTGGCGGTCATCTCAACAGATATGGGCTGGGAAGATGTGGGTTCGTGGAATGCCCTAGATGAAGTGATTCCTCGCGACAACAGTGGGAATATTATGACAGGGAATGTCGTGAATGTGGGCAGCACAGATAGTATTATCTATGCCGGAAAACGCGTGGTCGGTGTGGTCGGGCTTGAAAACATTGTTGTGGCAGATACAGATGATGCAACCCTTGTGTGCAATAAAGAAAGCGCACAGGATGTAAAAAAGCTCGTTGAGGTCTTAAAAAAACATAATGGTGATGCCCACCGGATACATCGAACGGTTATCCGTGCCTGGGGCAGTTATACTATTTTGGAAGAAGGAACGGGCTACAAGGTCAAAAAACTTGTGGTCAATCCTAAATCTAAACTGTCACTTCAAATGCATGAAAATCGCAGTGAACACTGGGTAGTCGTTGAAGGCATCGCCACCGTGACTTGTGGTACGAGTGTTTATACGATCCCAGCCAACCAAAGTACATTTGTGCCGATGGGGGTGAAACACCGTATTGAAAATGCAACAAATGATTTTCTCAGGTTAATCGAAGTCCAAAGTGGCAGCTACTTGGGCGAAGATGACATCACCCGTTTTGAAGATGACTATGGACGTGTTTTGAGTAAAAAAACGGAGTAAGACCGACCACCCCCTCACATGCTTAGGACACATCGATAATATCGATTTTCTGATGGCAAAGTGGACAGCGTGACGCATCCGGGGGGATCATTTTGTCGCAATGCGGACAGCTGATGAGGTTTTCCTTTTTCCCTCCTGAACTTTGAGTCACTTTTTTTCCCATAAAAAAAACATAAATCAGCGCAAAGGGTCCTAATAAACTTCCCTGAATCCACCATCTTAAAAAAGAATGCCCTTTACTGTCAGCGATGATCGCGGCAATCAGGCCGATCAGAATATTGATGATAAATATCCGCATGCGCGAAGTTTAGCATATTCTCAAAAGGGGAAGTCCGTCTGTTCTTTATTCGAGTGTGAAGGTGAGCGGAATAACCGCTGCATGACGAATGGGAATTCCATTGCGTGTGGCAGGCTTGAATTGCCATTTTTTGATGGCTTGAATTGCAGACGCATCCATATCGTTTGAGCCTGAAGATTGATACAGTTTAATCTCAGCGATTCGCCCATTTTTTAAAACCTCGACCTTGAGCTGTACGGTTCCTTCTCGGTTTTGTCGACGTGCTAAGCGCGGATAAATCGGCTTGACCATCTTTTGAATCTGAATATTTTCAGACGGAATTCTTTTTTGAATCACTTCATTTGAAATTTGGGGAATCTTCACTTTTGCAGATTTTGCGGTTTTGTTTATGATGGGTTTGTCCGAAGCTATTGACCTCGGGCGGACAATTTTTTTATTAGGTATTTTCTGAATTTTGATCGGCGCTTGACTGGGCTTAGCTTGTTTGATTTTCTTTGGAGTGTCTATTTGAACCTTTTGAATGTTAGACAATACGGTTTTCTTTTTATGAATGGGTTTGGAGCGAAGGATTTTTGGCGCTGGTTTTTTGATAATGGGGACGACAATCGCTTTTTCTCGTATGGACGGTGGATGATTTAGTCTGATTGAAATCGGCTTCGACGTTTCCTTCGATTCGGGGTGATGCTTCTCTTGAGGGAGCGGGAGGGACAAAAGGGCGAGATGTGCCGTAATCGCAAGAGATAAAGCGATTATTTTTCCATTCATTTCGAGTCTATTTTCCGATCTGTTAAGATCTCTAAATTGCTGATGTTCAGATTTTTTACGATATCCAAGACGCCCACAAAATGTCCAAAAGATGCATCTTTATCTGCTGAAATCACAAGCTGCTTTTTGATATCCCCTCCCAAGCTTTGACTTAAAGCGAATTCGAGTTGATCCAACGTGACTCGGTCTTGATTGACCTTTATCTCTCCAGATTTTTGAATCACAATCTGAATATGCTTCCCTTTGTTGGGGAGGCTTGCATGTACAGATTTTGGCAGATCCAAGTTTAAAACGGGTTGTGTCGTGACAATCGAGGTCAATAAAAAAAAGATCAAAATCAAAAAAACAACATCAAGCATCGGCATGAGGTTAATGGAAGGCACCTCCGATGATCCTCTGGCCTTTTCTTGGAGTCTAAGCATCAAGACTCTCCTTTTGGGACAATCATCCGAAAAGAAGGGACATCTTGTGCTTTGATCGCTAACTTTTCTATTTCAGGGTTTTTGTGTGGCGGGGCTGTTTTAAGGTGGAGCAATAAACGGTTTCCAAAGTACTCTATCTCAAAAGTGAGTTGAGCAATTTTGTTCTGAAGGAAATGATGTGCAATTAATGAAGGTAAGGCCACAATGAGTCCCGCAGCCGTTGTGATCAAGGCCACCCAAATGCCCGATGCCAGTAAAGCCGGTGAAACATTCCCCTCTAACAATGCGACTTTTCTAAAAGCCAAGACCAGACCGATGACTGTGCCGAGTAGTCCAAGTAGGGTTGAAATGGAGGGGATCAATGCCAGCAGTGAAAGTCCTTTTGAGGCTTCTCGCACAAAAGTCTCTCCGGCGAGGGCCATGCGTTCTTCAGTGATTTCATATTTTTCTTGCCGATTTTCAAGACCGATCTGGATAATGCTTCCTGTTGGCCCGGAAAGTGACGACGCAATCTCTCTCGCTTTATTATGCGCTTCGTCCAATAGCGCTTTTTCAATTAACTTAAATTTTTGTAGGACATTCCTCGAAGGTCGTCGCCAGAAATACCACGTCCGTTCCAACACAATCGAGAGCATTAAAACGGAGCACAGGAGGATGGGGTGCATGAGTGGCCCGCCTTTTAGATAGAAGTCAAGCATGCTGGCTGCTGCTTTTTGGGTTCGAGTAAAGGCTGTCATCGATAGAAAGCGGCAGCACAGAAAGACGATTGATTGTAGGGTTGTGTGAGATTTCTGCGGAAATGCCATAGACCGATTGTAGGTGTATCGGGGTCAGTACCGCTTGGGGAAAGCCATCCGCAACGACTTGCCCTTGGTGGAGTAAAATCAGCCGCTCGCAAAATCGGGCCGCAAGATTCAAATCATGAATCGCAAACAAGACCGTTTTCCCTTCTTTGACCAAGGATGTCAGGAGTTGGAAAAAGCTCAGCTGATGATACAGGTCAAGACTTGCGGTCGGCTCATCTAAAAGCAGCACGCTCGCTTCTTGTGTCAAAGCGCGCGCCAGAAGCACACGCTGCTGTTCTCCACCCGAGAGTGCGGTAAAAAGGCGATCCGAAAAAGGGAGCGTTTCTGTCTTTTTCATTGCGGCTTCCGCGGTGGCTTCATCCTTTCTTGAAATCCTTTGAAAGCGGCTGAGCCGCGCATAACGTCCCATTAAAACAATTTCAAAAACCGTGAAACCCGCTTCAAATGTAGGATTTTGCGGAAGATAGGCTATTTTCTGTGCCAATGCTTTCTGATCCCAGGTGGAAAAGGCTTCACCTTCAAATTGAATTTCTCCGCTGTCCGCTTTCAAAATCTTGACCAAGAGTTTCAAGAGCGTTGATTTCCCCGCCCCGTTTGGCCCAATAAGCCCGATCATCTCTCCTCGAGCGATCTGCAGGTTAATGTTATCCAATATTGGCCCACGGTCTCGCGAAAATGAAACCCCTTTGAGGACTATCTTTTGACCCATCGTGACTGAAATACTCCCTGCCTGTCGAAAAGCTATGACAAAAAATAAAGTGATTTTCTCCTAAAATCAAGTTGTATCGTGAATAGACTTCATGACTTCATCCAGAAGCCCTTTTTTCAGGTTATTTTTTATGGTTACAAAAAGCTAAAAGAAACCCCAAACAAGCGGACTAAAAAAGTGAGGCAAACATCCCCCATAACGATCCTTGCACTGGTTCAATCAGCGTGGTGATGCTATAGTACCTCTTATTGAGGTCTTCTTAGAAGAACAATCACGGGATGGTGGAAATATAGATTCACGCATCTAAAAATGATCTCTGTAGAGACATCAGCAAGACCCCACTCACTTTGTAGTTGGACGGGATCCTATTTGATAAACCAGGATGAAGGGATTTTCATATGGAGTTGACCATGAAGAAAGTGTGTTTAATACTGTCTCTGTTATTGTTGCCGGCCTGTTCGGGTTTTGTAAACCAGGAAAGAGTTTATTACACGGATCTTAAAAAGGCGAATGTTGACTCGGAATTGATTACATATGTTGTTAAAATTGACGAAATCTTGAAAGTATACGACCGGGAAACCACGACGGAATCCAATCTGAATTTGGATTCCGAAAAATTGGCCTCCCAGTTGAATATTTCACATAAACAGGCTGAAAAACTAGTAAAAATTGCCGAAGACCTCGATCAAATCAACTCTCAGAACTACCCCATGCTATTCACGATTTTTTTGGGTTTGAATGCAAACCCCTCTAATCCTCAAAATCGCCAGCAATTTTGGGAAAGTTTAAACGGCCTGATTGAAAAAACCTACGAAAGTCGAAATCTACAAATTGAGGTGCAAAAAGAAATATTGCTGAAACGTATTTCCAGAACCCCCGAGTAAGTAGAGAGGGAAAACATTGACTGAAACATGAAGACACATCTTGAAGCGCTTTCAGCCATTTTATGGTTTCTTTTACGCGGAAGTCATTGCTTCAAAAGCAATCCACAGGCTCAAAACAACCATTATTTGATTTAAAAACAATCTTTCCAGACCGTTGGAGAGACTAAGGCTTAGCTGTTTAGTTCCTCATTCTTCTGGAGTATTGTATAAAAAACTTCAGGAGGTAGATCTATGGGCAATATATACCATGCTAATGCCAAGACAACGGCTCGAATCCGAAAAGAAATACAAACATCTCAAGAGACAATCGCTCAGC